>NZ_JBFAFR010000009.1:0-273414 GCF_040639675.1 Actinosynnema sp. NPDC023794
GTCGACCCCGGCGTCCCGGAGGATCTGCCACACCGTGGAGGCGGCGACCTTGATGCCGAGGACGAGGAGTTCTCCGTGGGTGCGGCGGTGGCCCCAGGTCGGATTCTCTCGTGCCAGGCGCAGCACCAGGAGTCGGATCGAGCGGATGGTCCGTGGTCGGCCGGGCCGCCTGGGGCGGGAACGGGCTGCGTGGCGGTGGGCGAGGAGGTCTCGGTGCCACCGCAGAATCGTCTCCGGGCGTACCAGTAGGCGGAGCCGACGAAGCGCATCGACCGGGAGTCGGTGCAGCAGTGCCGCGAGGAACGCTCGGTCGGCGGGGGAGAACCGTGGACGGGCGTTGCCCAGTTGGCGTTCCAAGACGGTGATCTGATGCCGTAACGCCAGGATTTCCGTGTCCTTGTCCCGGTCGCTCATGGGTAGCAGACGCAGCAAAACGAAGGCGTTGGTCACACTGAGGGAGGCCAGTCGGAGCAGCACAGCCGGTCATCATGCCGTGCTGGACGACATCACGCGGATGGCAACCGTGGCCCGTGAGCGCTTCGGACGCTTGGGCTGCGTATGCCTTTTACCTGCGTGGATGAGGTTATCGGCATGCACAGCGTGGAAGCCGGGGTCGACGGCCCGGCTCCCGGTCGCGAACTCCTCCAGGTCCGGCAGGTAGCTCAGGATGATCTCGACCGGCAGCATCCAGGACAGGCCGCTGGACTCCCGGCGGTTCACGCTCGCCACGATGCCCAGCACCTCGCCGGTCTCCTCGTCGGACACCCCGGCGCCGCTGAACCCCGGCCGCACCGGCGGCTCGCCGGCGACGAGGTTCATCTGCACCCACTCCCAGCCGGGACCCACCCCGGCGGCGAGCACCAGCTTGGTCCACACTCCGTACTCCAAGCCCTGTGGGAACCCTAGGGTGCGCACCGGCCGGTTCCAGCTCAGCGCGGCCCTGCGCAGCGAGGTGCCGAACGCCGCGTCGACCGGGTGGTCCAACCGCAGCAGGGCTACGTCACCGCGCTGGTCGTCGCCCGGCGGCACCAGGCACCCCGGTACCACCCGGGCCAGGGCGGAGGGCACGTCGCGCTGCCCGACGAAGTCCACGACCACCTCGTGGTCGGGTGGCAGGACATGGGCGCACGTGAGCACCGTGCGGTCCCCGAGCAGCACGCCGGCACCCAGGACCGCACCGTCGCGGTCCCGAATGCGTAATCGCCAGGACTCGAACGCCAGCCCCCTTCCACCACCCACGACCGAACCATATGACGTGATCCATGCCAGGGCTGCGTATCGGTGAATCCACCCCCCTAACGGCCCAGTGCCCGCCACAAGCCGCGCCCCGCGACCCGGCCGCGACCCATGACCACCTCTGTTCCTCAGCGGTCCGCCGATTAGGGAGGTGGAGGTGCTGGGAGTCGACGATTTCGCCCTGCGGCGCGGTCGCCGCTACGCGACCGTGTTGCTCGTCGACGCGGTCATCCATTGCCGCGTTGACGTGCTGCCCGACCGCAGGGCCGCGACCCTGACCGCCTGGCTGCGCGAGAATCCGGCGTGTTCATGCTCTGCCGAGCTGCTCGGCCACCTACGCCGAAGCCGTCCGTCAAGGCGCCCCGGACGCCGTCCAGATCGGCGACCGATGGCACACTTGGCTTGATGGACTCGCAAGGCCCTCAGGTCATGAGCACCGTCCGGTGGTTGACTTGGGCCCACGCCTGCACACCATCGGCGAGTCGGAGCCGAACGGGGCGAAGCCCTGGATTTGGCCCTCCCACAGGACGTTGTGCAATCGCTGCCACAGCTGCAGGTCCCGAATCGCCTGTGGCACCGTCGGCGTCATGGCTGCCGAGGTCGGCCGCCCATAGAAGTGGATCAGGAACTCGAATTGCGCCGGGCCTGCGGCGCCGAGCAATCCCGGCGGTTGCACCGTCACCGGACCAACCCGGCTGCCGCGGCTGGGCGTGACAGCTCGCTCAGCACCAGGTGAAGCGCCCTACCAACCACGAGACTGAGGTCCTCAACGAACCGGGCGAGGTCTTCGGTGGTTCCTCCACCAAGGAGCGTGATCGATCGGCGGACGGGATGGTCGCCATGAACTTCCGCGTTCCGCAACCGGTACGCAGCCCTGACGAGCCGCTCTACCTGCGTGCGCCCGACGTTCAGCAGCGGGTCGTCTGCCAGCAACCGCGCAGCGTTCACAGCCGCGGGCGCGGCTTTCTGGGGCCCCTCGATCCCGTGTCGCTTGAGGAACAGGGCTTCGCAGCAGATGACGAGGTCGATGAGCCGGTCCTCTGGCTGGGCCTTGGAATCGGCGAACACGAATCGACGCAACGCCACTTGCAACGACCGCTCCTCTTGAACCGCTGGGTTCCCGAGCGTCTCGTACACCTCGCGTACGGCCTCGACCTGCTCGTCGGTGAGCACCTGCGTCGGCCGGCTGATGTCGGCCGCTACCACGGCTGGCAGGGCAGCGCTGCCGGCCACGGTCGGTGGGAAGTCGTCGTCGTGCTGGGCATGGATCGGACGCGTGGCCACAACAGAGCCACCGCACACGATCCGTAGAGCAGTGACCAACCGCTGTGCCGGTTCCTCCAGCCTCGGGAAGTCGGGAGCTTGCGGCTGCTCAGGCATGCCCTGCTTGTACGACCGGACCGGGTAGCCCTGCTCCCGCATCACGGCCCACTGGTGAAACCTGGAGACCTGCACGCTGTTGGGGCCGCCGCTGAACTCCGCCGGTACCGCCAGGACCTGGATGGCCCGGCTGACCTGGCGGTCAGTCATCGGGCGCAGGGCCACTCCGCCGACCAAGGCGATGTCGGCCATGCTCGACGTGAAGCCGTTGAGCGGGATGAATTCGACGAAGCGGATGGTGTCGGCCCGCAGGCCAGCGTCCAGTCGGTTGAACTGTTGCTCGAAGAGCGCCTCGTTGAACTCGTACGAGCGGCTCGCGATGATCATGGGTTCGAGCAAGTGCTCCACCAAGAGCCAGTCGAGGGGTCGCTGATTCAGCGAGAACTCGGTGCCGACCATGGTGTCGAGTCGGGCGCCCAGGACGGGATCCGCGTCGATCGCGTCGCGAACAGTGGTCATCTCGGTGAAGGTGTTCAGCCAACCGACGACGGTGACCCGCTCGGGCATTTGCCAGGCATTGGGCCGCAGGGCGACGAAGGACTCTTGGCCATACCGCCACCAGTTCCGCCGGTCCGTCAGGTCGCCAACCTGTGGGGCGTCGTTGCGCTCCGCCAGGTCACGCAGCGCGGCGACGAGCAGCGCGGCAACAGCGTTTCGGATCTTGTATCGCGTAAGTGACTGCATCGGCCCCGTACTCTCGCCGTCGACGTCCGGCTCGCGGAGGACCAGTCAGGCGCGAGCCGCACAGCATACAGCCGACGTCCGCTGAGGACACGCGAGAATCATCCGGCGCGTCGGCTTGCGGCTCGCCTCTGAACGCGGCGAACGTCATTCGGCCTCGTCGGCCGAGGACAGCGCCGGGATGATCTCCGCGTGTTTGCGCTGGAGGTAGGCGCGGCTGGTCTGGTCCGTGGAGACCAGTTCGAGCGCCGAGCGGAACGCCTGGACCCTCCGATCAGCCTGATCAAGCAGTTGTCCCCAGGTCACGACCCAGATCCGGTAGCGGGGATTGTTGGTGGTCAGGCCAGGTCGTGCGGGGTCGCTCTACAGGTTGCGGACCGCGTCGTCGACCTCGGTACCGATCAGCCAGAAGTCCCAGTCGTGCGGCGCGCCCACGACCTCTGGATGGGCCGTGATGGCGGACTTCGTGCCGCACCGAAGAGGTCGCGGGTGCGGTTGATTGCCCGTTCGGGTCGGTTGAGGGCTTGTGCGACGTCTCTCCGGGGGCGGGTCGGGGTGTTCGCCGCGTGTCGATCCACTTCCTTGTGGCCGGTGCTGGCGTCGTCGCGGGGTTGGTGCCCGGTGTCACAGGTCGGTGACCGTTACCGACATCGACGGCTCGTCGTCGCTCAGGGCGCGACGCCGGACATGATCGGTTCGATCACGGCGGTGCCCATGCCGATGCGGCCGGTGCGGGTGGGTAGGCGGCCGGTTTGAACGGCCCGACAGGTCACCGGCAGGGCTCCGAACTGGAGATGGGAACGCTGAATGGCCTGCCACCGCCTTGACCTGGGCACAGCTCGACCGCGACCGGGTCGCTCGTTCGGTTGTTGCTGTTGTCGAACTCGATCGGCCCACCGGCGCCCAGCAACCTGTTGCTCCCGTTGATCCCGTTGATGGCGGCGTTGATCTGCGCGCGGGACGGCTCGTTGCCGCGCAGGGTCTGGACCGCCTCGGTGACGGTGCGCAAGGAGTCGTAGGCGTTCACCGCCCAGCCGCCCTCCAGGTGCGCGACCTCGAAACCCAGGTCGACGAACTGGCGGCGGAGGGTGCCGAACTCCGGGTTGTCCTCGAGCGAATCGGCGTCCGCGAGCGGTGTGTAGACCAGGCGCAGCCGGCCGAGCCGGAACATCTCCGACTCCAGCACCGCCGTCCGCGACGCCTCCAGCTCCTTCTCCGCCTCGGGCACGCGCATCCGCACCGCGTCGGAGGTGCTGAAGACCGTGATGGCCGACGGCCCGGCGCACTGGCCGTTGTGCCGCTGGTCCACGATGCGGTGCAGGAACCGTCCCAGATCGCGGCTGCGCGCGGTGTAGAACGCGGTGACCCCGCCGGAACGCCGGCACACCTGTTCGGCCGCCTGCGCCACGGTCCGCGAGTCCTGGGGGTCGAACCGGACCTCTTGGACGTCGTTGCCCAGCTTCCGCGCGACCGGCAACGAGGTGCACGTGTACGGGTCGCGCTCGTCGGTGGGTGTGATGAGCAGGTCCGGTGGGGCGGAGAGGAGGTTCGCGAGCACCGAGATCTGCTTCGTGGTGCGGTGTGCGACGCGGTAGAAGTAGCCGTGACCGACGCCGTCGCGGTAGGTGGCGTTCTGATCGCAGGTTCCGAAGTCCGGGGAGTCGGCCTTCGACCCGTCCGCGTCGAACCCGGCGGCGGTGATGAGGTCGGCGACCATCGGGACCGGCTGACCGGACGAGCCCAGCACGTCGGCGGCGTCCGCGGAGCGTTGGTCGCTCAAACCCATGCCGACGACCGCCAGCACCGAGGGGTCGTCCTTGAGCCGCCGCGCCAGGGTTTCGGCCGCCTGCGCGTCGCCGCCCGCGTTGGCGACCTTGAGCCGCACGGGGAAGCGGCAACCCGCGCCGTTGGCACGCCTCTGCGCGGCGGCGAAGCCCTCCAGCTCCTGCACCATCCGCCCACCGCCGTGGGGGGAGGTGAACGTGGTCAGCACCGCGACGGTCACGATCGGGTGGTCGCCGCGACAGCCGTGGTCGCGAACCGTCCGGTTCTGCTGGTCGATCACGGCCATCACCTTGGTGAACTGGTCGAGCTCGAAGTCGTAGGGCCCTTCGGTCACGCCGACGCACTCACCGTCCTGCGACCACACGTCGCCCGAAGGCCACCCGTCACGGCAGGCCACGTGAGAGGGCAGCCACCGGGCGAGCGACACGGCGGGCACCGCCCCGACGAGCACCACCACGACGACGGCCAGCCGCCACCACTTGCGGTACCGGTTCGGGTGGTAGCCGACGGGCCAGACCCCCAGGCGGTACCTACCCGGCTGAGACATGTGCAGCGGTTCCTTCCGGTCGACGCGGATCAATCCAGCCGTCCCGCGAGCTTGTGGTAGTGCTGTGCGCGCAACACGAACGCCTCGGACGAACCCGCGAGGGAGCGCAGGTCCTTCTCCGCGACGACGTAGCGGCTGCGCAGACCCGCGCGTTCGCTGAGCCGGGAGTCGGACAGCGCGTGGCTCGTGACGAGCAGGCGGTGGACGGGGTCGTCCACCTTCGGGGTGCCCAGGGGGTGCGCGAGGGCGGGCGTGGCGGTGATCGAGTCGAGCAGCTCGAGCCACTCGGTGTCGCCGAGTTCCGGCAGCAGCCCGGTGAGCTCGGCGGCGACGGCGGCCGTCTCGCCGAGCGCGAGCCGGTGGTGCAGGCTGCCGACCACGTCGCCTTGTCGCACCGCCTCGTCGCGCAACGCGGTGAAGACGTCCGTCCAGCGGTGGCCTTCCGTGCGCGCGGCGAGCCTGCGCAGCCCGAGGTAGCGGACGAACCGCGGCAGCGCCTGGTCCGGCCACAGGGACGGGGAGGCCATCAGCTCCAGGGTCGGGTCGAGGCGGAGCAGCTTCGCCAACCGGGTCGCCTCACCGCGGCTGCGGGCGGCCGACAGGGTGGCGAGGTCCTCGGCGACGTGGTCCCCGGCCCCCATGCCCGTCACGACCTTGTCGAGCAGGTGCGCCTCCAGTGTCTTCCGCGAAGTCTTCACCGGCCGGTCGAAGATCTCGTCCACGCGGTCTATGAGCCCGTGGTCGTCCTCAAGGGCGTCCAGGACCGCGACGGTGGCCTCCGCGTGACCGCCGGTGAGCCGATGGGTCACGTCCGCGACCCGCCGGGTGCCCAGGTCGGGCGGCCAGAGGCGGGCGCGGGCGAGGTCGTGGACGTCGGCTTCGGTGAGGTCGCCCAGCACCTCGCGCAGCCACGGGTGACCGGCGTCGACGTCAGGGAGGTCCTGTGACAGCGCGCCGGCGCTCGTGGTCACCACGACCAGCGGGTCGGGCGGGAGCCGGGGCTCGCGCCCGTGGCGGCGACGGCGCCGGTCCACGAGCGCCGTCACGAACGACCGGGCGGCGGCCGTGTCGCCCTCGTCCAGCAGCACGACGGCGTTCCACGGCCGGTTCGCCACCCGGTCGAGGCTTTCACGGAGGTCCGCGAGCATCGCGCCCATCAGGAGGTCGTCCACGTCGGCGCGCACGTCGGAGGTGTCCTTGGCCGCCTGCTTGCTCAGCCGGACCAGTGCGGTGAACTCGTCGAAGTCGTAACCGTTGTCCTGGTGCCGGAACCACGGCAACGCCTCGTCCCAGCTGAACCGGGCGAGCCGGGACGCGCGGCGCAGCCGGTCGACTATGCGCTGCGCGACTCCGTCGACAAACGCGTCACCCATGCCCAACTGAGGTACCAGTGCGCCGAACGAGGACTGCACGACGCTGCCCACCAACCCGATCAAGGCGTCCCGGTCGCGATAGGCGACCAGGCGTGCCTTCATCTCGTCCCTCGAGCGCTTGACGTCGAAGTCGCCTTCGATCGGGCTTTCCATGGCCACATACGCGAGGACGACGCGGGGGAACTTCACCTCGTACGTGCCGACCTTCTCGCTCAACCCCTGCATCACCGCGACGAGCAGCGGGCGCAGCGAATCCACGTCCGCGTCGGCGGCCGACCGGGCGTTGACCAGCGCGGTAGGGGTGTGCGGTTTCCACCGCGCCGCCTGGGTGTCGAGAAACGCGCTGCGCCCCGTGCCGCCGTACCCCTCGATCACGAGCACCGGCGGTTCCTGGGTCAGACCGGTCGGCGGGCGGCCGTCCACCAGGACCAACTGCTCGACGAGGGACACGAGGTTGGAACGACCAACGAACATCTGCGACTTCGCCACCATTCAACCGATTGCGATCTCTGACGATCACAACCCGTCATCGTGGGGTGTCGGGGGATCGTTACGGCTGCGGTTGATGAAAATACGTTCCAGTTCACCTGATATAAGTCATGCAAATAGACCGCAATTATGCGGAATAGTTATGTGAGGGTCACTCTTCCTATCACTGGACCGGTGTCATGAACATCGGATGATCGGAGCCGTTAGGTCGTCAGTCTGTGGAGTGTCAATAGTCGTCCATGTGGTCTGACCTGCGCTTACGCGGTGATGGGTTCGTACTCGTTGATCAGGCCGCCGAGGACTGGTCGGCGACGTATCGAGGTGCAGTTCGGCTCTGCCGTCGGGTGGTCCGGTCGTGGTGGGCCGAGTTGTCGGGCTTGGTGTGGTCTGCGGTGGTTGTAGTGGTTCGCGTAGCGCTGCAGCACGGCCCGCAGGTGGTGTTCGTTAAGGATGAGCAGGCGGTCGGTAGCTTCGCGTCGGATGGTGCCGACGAATCGTTCGGCGTGGGCGTTGGCTCGTGGACACTGCGGTGGGGTCTTCACGACCTTGATGCCGGCGTCGGAGAGGACGGCGTCGAATGAGGTGGTGAACTGGCCGGCCCGGTCTCGGATGAGGAACCGGAAGTCGTCTGCCTGGTCGCCGAGGTTCATCAGTAGGTTGCGGGCTTGTTGGGGGGTCCATGCCCCGTCGGGGTGGGTGGTGGTTCCGAGGATGTGGATGTAGCGGGTGGCGACCTCGATTACGAAGAAGACGTAGACCCGTTGAGCGTCAGGGCGCAGTCGACGTGGAAGAAGTCGCAGGCCAGGATGCTCGAGGCCTGGGCGCGGAGGAACCGTCGCCAGGAGGTGTCGGTGTCGCGCTGGGGCGCGGGCAGTATCCGCAGGCGCTTGAGCACGCGGCGCACGGTCGACGCGGCTACCCGGTGGCCGAGCTTGAGCAGCTCGCCCTGGATCCGGCGGTGACCCAGCGGGCGTTCTCCCGGGCCATCCGCTCGATCAACGCTACGACGGCGTCGTCGACCGGTGGACGCCCGGTGCGCTTCGGGTGGGTCCACTTCTTCGCGACCAGACGTCGGTGCCATCGCAGGAGGGTGCCCGGTGTCACCAACCGGTGCCCACGCAGCAGCCGTGGCAGTCGGCCCGCCAATGCGGCGAGCACCGCGCGATCGGCCCACTCCCACTGCGGACGGGGGTGGACCCGCCGCAGCAAGGCGACCTCGTGCCGCAGCACCAGCAACTCCACGTCCTTGGCCGCCGATGACCGGCCGAGCAGAACCAACCAGCCGACGACCCGGACGAAGATCAGGTACACCAGTCGTAGCGCCACGCCTCACGATCATGCTCCTACAGCACGTAGTGCGCGATCGCCGCAGTTCAACGCCTCAGAGCAGAGTTCTGGCACCCCACACGCTTTCTCGTCGGGCAGCGTCTCGGTGTAGGCCAGGCGGGAGAACCCTCGACCGCGGAGTGCAGGTAGGTGTAGCCGGCGCGGGCACCCTTGTTCTTGGCGCGTCCGACCCGGCGGGCCTGGTCGCTGTCGCGACCAGGCCCGCCATCCGCCGCCGTCGGGGATCACGCCGACCTTCTTGACGTCCAGGTGGAGCATGTGGCCGGGCCATCGGGCGGCGATCCGGCGGGGGCGACGGTTGTTCTCGCCGTTCGGGTCCAGGAACAGCCGGGCCAGGTGCCGTCCGACGGTGCGCGCCGAGATCCGGACGCCGTCGGCTTCCAGTTCCAGGGCGATGCGCCGGGCCGAGTACTTGTGGTCCCGGCGCAGCCGCTCGACGCGGGCCACGACCTCGGCGGGGGTGGCGGTGGGCTGGTGGTGCGGGACGCTGGGCCGGTCGAGCAGTCCGGCCTCGCCATAGCGGCGGTGGCGGTTGACTTCGACTTGCCTGACACGGGGAACATCCTTCCCCAGACCGCTGTCTGGGATCAGGGCGTCCGGTTCAAGGGGACAACCTCATTCCTACCGGTCGAGGCGGAACAGGACGGGGAAGGGCAGGCACGGACATGGCGGCGGCCGATCGTCCGGCGGTGGGGTGTGGAACCTTAACGGGCTCATCTCTGACCCTCCTCATCCTGTGGCGGCTGGCGGATCGCCAGCCGAGAAGAGGACGCGGCGCACCCCGGGACAGAACCGGGGGCAGTCAGCGGGACAAGACCGACAACGACTCACCCGAACGGGTGGTCTCGCGTCCGCTGTGCTACTTCGCCGCCGGCGAGGCCGCCCGACATACCCGCCACCCGATCGCGCTGCACGAGGACGGACGCAGATGGCTACTGATCATCAACGCGCTCCATGGACGGGTCTCGCCCGGCGCACCGCCGACTTGCCCCGGCGGCTGCACGAAAGCGGTCGGTGCCACCGGGACCCATTCTGCGATGCACCGACGCCCGTTACCACGAAAGGGTGAAACAGGGCCATGTGTCGTATCGCTGCCAGCGCTCATCGCACCAATGGACAAAGCCGAACTGCCGAACGGATGGTTTGCCGATGTCCACGTCCATGGTGCTCAGTGTCGACTGCGGACCGGATGGCACGCCCGAGCAGGTGGATGACGCCGCCGCCGGGCTGCGGGAGGAACTGCTCGAACTCGACGTCGACGTCGAGTCACTGACCGGCGGCCCCGCCCCGGCAGGTGCCAAAGGTGACGCCATCACGGCGGGGGCTCTCGTGGTCACGCTGGCCACGTCGGGAACGCTCACCGCGCTGCTCGCGACCCTCCGGGCGTGGATCAACCGGGACGACTCGCGTTCGGTGAAGCTGCGGATCGGCGACCACACCCTCGATGTCCAAGGGCTTCACTCGGACGAGTTGGAGAAGGTACTCAATGAGTGGTCGCACAACCGGTCCGCCGAGTGAAGCGCTCCGCCGGCCGCTGACCAGCTACCAAGGGCTCGAGGCCATCGCCGGCCCGCTGACGACACCGGAGACGGCCGCGGCCACGGTGCGGTTCCGAAGAGTCGTCGCCGGACCGCAGCGGGTCCATCTGTGTTTGCTCGTGTCGGGCAACGCCGTCGCGGCCGTGGGGTTCCTGAGCTGGCTCCTGCCGGTCGTGATGGCAGGAGGATCCTGGCCACAACGCGTATGCG
Organism: Actinosynnema sp. NPDC023794; assembly: GCF_040639675.1. Lineage (NCBI taxonomy): Bacteria > Bacillati > Actinomycetota > Actinomycetes > Pseudonocardiales > Pseudonocardiaceae > Actinosynnema > Actinosynnema sp. NPDC023794. The sequence goes on from NZ_JBFAFR010000009.1 coordinate 10,587, forward strand.
CGCTGTTCGTCATCGTCGTGGAGGTGGTCCGCGCCCTGCAGGCGACGGCGATGTGGGTGTTCTGCCTGGCCGCCCGTGACCCGGTGCCCGTAACCCCGCCTCCTGGGCTGCGAATCGCCGTGCTCACGACGATCGTGCCCTCCAGTGAACCGCTGGGCACCGTGGTGCCGACGCTGCGCGCAATGCGCCGACTCACCTACGACGGCCACGTGGACGTGTGGATTCTCGACGAAGGCGACGATCCGGCCGTGCGCGCCACGGCCGCCCGCCTTGGCGTCCGGCACTTCTCCCGCGCCGGCAGCGCGGAGTTCAACCAGCCATCCGGCCCGTACCGTCGGCGCACCAAGGCTGGCAACCACAACGCCTGGCGGGCCGAGCACGAGTCGAACTACGACATCGTGGCCCAGGTCGACCCCGACCACGTACCCGTTCGGGACTTCCTGCAACGCTCGCTCGGGTACTTCCGCGACCCGGACGTGGGCTACGTGGTGGCGCCGCAGGTCTACGGCAACAGCTCGGACGGCTTCGTGCCACACGCGGCGGCCGCCCAGTCCTACCTGTTCAACGGCATCGTGCAGCGCGGTGGCAACGGACTGGGCGCGCCGCTGCTGATCGGGACCAACCACCTCTACAGGGTCGGTGCCTGGCGCCAGATCGGCGGCTACCAGGACTCGCTCACCGAGGACCACCTCACCGGCATGACGGTGGTGGCGACGACGAACCCGGACACGGGTCGACGATGGAAGGGTGTCTACACCCCCGACGTGCTGGCCATCGGTGAAGGACCGACGAGCTGGACCGACTACTTCAACCAGCAACGCCGTTGGGCCTACGGGGTGTGGGACGTCGTATTGCGCCACAGCCCGCGGTTGATGCCCCGCCTTGCACCCCGGCAACGCTTGGCGTACGGGTTGATGCAGATGTTCTACCCCGGTGCGGCCGTGAGCTGGCTTTGCGGCAACACGGCGACCTGGCTGTACCTGCTGCTACCAGGACTGCACACGACCAACGGCGGCGGCACCTGGCCGGTGCTGTGGAGTGGCACGCTGGTCGCTTGGCTCGCGTTGTTCCTGTGGCTGCGCCGATTCAACCTTGCCGAGCAGGAACGACGTGAGCTCGGGCTCGCGGGACTGGCAATCTCGGCGATGTCCGGGCCGGTCTACGTCGCGGCGGCGGCAGCAGCGGTCGCGAAACGAACGCTGAACTACCGCGTGACGGGGAAGGGCGAGTTCTTCAGCCGGGACTGCCTCCGCACGTTCCTCCAGCACCTCGTCTGGACCGCTTCGGCGCTCGCGGCGCTGGCCGGCGGCCTGTTCCTGACCAGCGCCGACGTCGCTTCGCTGATCTGGATGTCGATCACGCTCACCGCGAGCGCGGCACCATCGCTGATCGCACTCCGGCGACATCTCTCCGGACGACGGTCGGAGGCACCTCAAGGACTGAAGGCGAAGACGTGGCCAGAGCCGTGCTCGCCGTCGTTGTAGCCACCGACCACGTACACGACGCCGTCCACCACCGCGGCACCCACGCCTGCACGCGCCTCAGGCAGTCGTGGCAGGGTCGACTCGCCCGTGCCGCGCCAGCATTCGGCCCGGTCGCTGAACCCATCCGAGAAGTATCCGGCGACGACGCACGGTCCGACCCCCGGCCACCACACACCACCGGGCGCCTCCACCGCAGGGATCGGGTAGCCCAACGACCGCGTGCGGACACTGGTCACCTCGTCTACGGCGCCATAGAGCGATCCGGATCCCTGGTTGCGGTCCCGCCCGCCGACGAACCACACCGTGCCGTTCGAGTCAGTCACCGCCGCCAGTTTCTCCCTGGCCACTTGCAGTGGCGGCAGTTCGCGCCACGCGTTCTGCTCCAACGCCCACACAGTGGCGGTTGCCTGTTGATCCGGTGACACACCGCCGGCGAACACCACACGGCTGCCGTCCCATGCCGCCGCACCGGCCGTCCGCGGACCGGGCAGCCGCTGATCCGGAACCCAATGCCCGTCTGGCCTGTCCAGCCGCCACACCTCGGCCACCGCGCCCGCCTGTGCCCAGCCCCCGAGCAGATACAGTTGTGGCCCGTTGCTCACGAGGGCCGCATGGCTCAGCGCCACGGGCAAGCGAGGACCGGACGACCACTTGCCGGTGTGAGGCTGGTAGACCTGCACCGCATCAAGCTTGCGCCGGTCCGCGTCGGGCGAGATCCCTCCCGCCACCCAGACACCGCCCAGGTGCGCCGTCGTCGCGGCCGCTTCCAATGGCGTGGGCAGGTCCGCTAGCCGCGTCCACTGCGGTTCGGGCGACGGGCGCAACACCACGATCCCGATGACGAGCAACAGCACCAACACCACCGTGCTGGCCGTCCACCGCCACCTCGACCAGTCCCGTCCCGGTCGGTCTCGTGGCTCGGCGCCCGAGGGCTCGACCGGGACGAGCGCAGGGCCGGGAGAGGGAGGCGCCGGCACGAACTCCAGACTCGTCCGGGCGGAAGCACGGGGATCACGGGCGAGGTAGAGGGTCCCGTGCAGGCTCGCGAACATGCCGGGGGTCTGCGTTCCGGTCGTGTTCTCCTGAACCGATTCGTAGACGTACTCGTAGAGGTCGTGGACCGACACCCTGCCGTCACCGTCGCGATCGGCCGCACCGGTGCTCAGACCCTGCACCACCGCAGCGGTGAACACCGACGGCGCGGCGGCGTTCATCGACAGCTGTTCGCCCTCGAACGCGTACTCCATCGCGTTCGAAGCCGTGAGAACGGCGCGACCGTGCCCGTCGAAACGCTCGCGGACGTGCATGTCGTAGGTGGATTTGCTGCCGAACCGGGTGAAGGCACCGCTGTAACAGCAGTCGAGCAGCAGGACGATCCGGCGTGACCGGCTCCGGTTCATCTGTTCGTTGACGAACTGGGCCGAAACACCGGTGGCCGCCAGTCGGTGCAGTTTCGTGTTCCGCACGGCGAAGTAGAGCCGCCCGTCGGGATCCTTGACCCCGTGGCAGGACAGGTAGAGCAGCAACAAGTCGTCGCGGCGGCGGTCGGCGAAGAAGCCTTCGATCTCCTCCGCCACCACAGCGGCCGACTCGTCGACCAGCGTGTTCACCTCGAAGTCGCATATCCGCTGATCACGCAACACCGACGCGAGGATTTCCACGTCCGCCGTCGGCGCGCGCAGCGCACGGAACTTCTCATCGTCATACGAGCCGTTGGCGACGACCAGCGCGACTCTTGCACCCGACATGATCACCATCTCGTAGAAGCACGGCTGACGGGACTGCGGTCTGCAGGTTCGGACACCGCAACATTAGGGACGGGCCAGCGGACAGCAACGCCAACTGGGCGACTACCACTCGATGGAGTGAAATTCGAGGATCCGCTCGATGGATCGGCTGACCCGACCCCACGTCGGCTGACCGTCCGCAAGATCCTCAACGAACACCACCTGCGGACAGTGCTGCAGCGCTACGCGAACCACTACAACCACCGCAGACCACCAAGCCCTACTACTCGGCCCACCACAACCGGACCACCCGACCGCGGAGCCAGGCTGCAACTCGATACGTCGCCGACCAGTCCTCAGCGGCCTGATCAACGAGTACGAACCCGCAGCAGCCTAACCCCAGGTCAGACCCTACGGCCGACTTCTGGAACCCCACAGGATCCGCCGATGACCCCATCGGGGGTTCTCCCGGGCGAGTCGCAGCACGAGCGTCTTGACCGCGGATCGTGTCGGTGGGCGTCCGATGCGTCGACGCGCGGAGTGGTCCCACTTGCGGGCCACGAGTCCGCGGTGACCGGGAAGACCTTCCGCCACCGGCGGCGATCCACCAGCCCGGCCAGGGCAGCGAACCAGAACCGATCGGCGGGCTCGTAGCGGACCGGACCTGCCAGTTGCCGGCGCAGGACCGCGTTCTCGTGCCGCAGCACGAGCAGCTCGGCGTCCTTCACCGCCTCGCTGCGCAGCAGCACCGACGGGACGGACAGCAACCTCCGGGTCGTCTTGTACAGCAGGGACACGATCGCCCGGCCATGCTCCCAAAGACGACGGCGCTCTCGCTCTACCAGCGGCGATGAATTTTCGAGCGGCACAAGGTCCACTTCTTCGCGACCAGACGTCGGTGCCATCGCAGGACGGTGCCCGGTGTCACCAACCGGTGCTCACGTAGCAGTCGTGGCAATCGGCCCGCCAATGCGGCGGGCACGGCGCGATCGGCCCACTGCCACCGCGGACGGGGTTTGGCCCGGCGCAGCACGGCGACCTCATGCCGCAACACCAGCAACTCCACGTCCTTGGCCGATGACGGCCGGCCGAGCAGAACCAACCAGCCACCGAGTCGCACGAAGATCAGGTACAGCAGTCGTAACGCCACACCTCACGATCCTGCCTCGGAGGCCCAGAGGGCAGGATCGCCGCAGCGCAGCGTCCCAGTGCAGAGTTTTGACACCCCACAGGCACGCGCGGCGGCTGGGCATCGACGTGTGCGACACGCTGCTAGGGACTGTGGCCGCCGCGTTGAACTTGGTCGCAGCTTGTCGTGAGCAGGCCGGTCATGCTCGACGGTCGCCGATCGCGGGCTGACCGTCGGGCTTGACCGGCGGCCGACGCGCGGTCGTGTGGCACGGACGCAGGCGGGAAGCGGCCGGTGTGGGCGCGGCGAGCGCCGACGGGTCGCTGCCGGGCTCAGACCTCGGCGGGGCTGGTGGCGGGGTTGGGTTCGGGGGTCAGGTGGGGGATGGACTGGCGGGCGTGCAGGTCGGGGGCGAGCCGGGTGGCGGGCAGTTTGCGGCGGTTGCCGCTGTCGCCGGTCTCCCAGTAGATCGGGCCGGAGCCGGAGGGGTATTCGCCGGTGACGTAGTAGTCGGTGTTGAACCCGAGGTTGGCCTGGTCGCCGAGGGTGTCGCCGTTGGCGCGGATGGGCAGCAGGGTGTGGTGTTCCATCCACAGGCAGGCCGAGCTGCGGGGCGGGACGCTCAGGCCGCGGGTCTTGGTGACCTCGCGCATGATGCTGATGTCGGTGCGGCGTTCGTAGCCGATCTCGACCGTGGTCGACACCGAGGTGGTCACGGTGGTCTCCACGCCGATGCCGAAGGGCTTGGCTCCGGCGGAGACGCCGACCTTGACGCCGACGGTGACACCGGTGGTCTGGCTGAAGGTCTCGCCGCTGGTCTGGGTCACGCCGGTGGTGATCGACTCCGACTCATCCTGGGGCTCAGTGCCGTTGCGGTTGTCGCGGAACAGCACCAGTTCGTAGTGGCGCTTGCGGCGCAGCTTGTAGAAGGGGGAGTTCTCCACCTTCCACTTCTCGTCCCGGGCGGCATCGTGCACCAGGTAGTAGGGCACGGTGACCTCGCGGTCGGTGATGACCGTCTGCGCCGGGGGCCGGGAGTAAGAGGTCAGCTCCGGAATTTCCGGGCCGTCGTTCTTGTCGATCACCGCGGGCAGGTCCAGAATCCACGTGGTGTCCGTCGGCGCCGGGTGGTCGGACGACGTGACGGCGGTGAAGTTGCCCACCGGCAGGTACAGGTGCTCGTCCTCGTCGCCGTCGGGGTACGGGGGCGTCACGATCGACCACACCCGCGTGCCCCCACTGGATTGGCAGAGCAGGGTCCCGCACTCGCCCTGACGCACGTAGGTGCGGCCGTCGGTGTGCTCGCCCCGCTTCACACACGCCGTCCTGGCCCAGGTGTCCACTGCCGGTTCGTCCTGTTCCCAGGGGGCGATGATGTCGCCTAGAGCGACGTACCCCTCGGGAGGCACCGGGCGCCACACCCCCCAGGGGTACCCGGGCACGCTGCTGGGCAGTTGGGCGACCTTGACAAAGCCAACCGGGTCCCGCAGCAGGCTCCGGTCGGCAGAGCGGTCCTTCAGCATCAACACACCCGTCTTGCCCGTCATCCCCCCCGGCCCCATCTTCAGCCCGGTGGGGAACAACTCCCGCGTCCACTCTTTGGTCGGGTTATAAGCCGTGTATACGAGCGGAGGACCGATGATGAGGTCGAAAACCGTTCCCGTCAGTTGGAACGACAGCTCCAGATCCCCGTAGCGCTGCGTCGTGTTCACCCGTGGCCTCCCGTCTACAGGCGATGGACGTCGTCCCCGGCGCATGAAGTGCAACGGCGTCCCGGCCCCTCCATCCACGACGGCGAACCCCACCCCTTAGTCACAGTTGTAACGATTTCGATACTTACAGCCACCGACTGTGAGCGCTACCAAACTCACTCGTCCGTGTGGACCAGCCTCCGAGGAGCGTCGAAGGGGTCTGTCAAACGAGCCGGTGTAACTCGGGTTGAAGAGGGTTACTTGCGTCCGGCGGCCAGGCGGCCGTCGAAGGCGATCTCGAAGGCGTTGAGGGCGGGCTTCCAGCGGATGATCCAGCGTTTGCGTCCGGTGCCGGTCGGGTCCAGGCTCATCACCGCGAGGTAGACGCACTTGAGCGCGGCCTGCTCGTTGGGGAAATGGCCTCGTGCCTTGACCGCGCGGCGGATGCGGGCGTTCACGCTCTCGATGGCGTTGGTCGAGCAGATCACCCGCCGGATCTCCACGTCGAAGGCCAGGAAGCGCACGAACTCGGCCCAGGCGTTGTCCCAGAGCCTGACGATCGCCGGATAGCGGGCGCCCCAGGCGTCGGCGAACTCGGCGAACCGCTCCTTGGCGGCTGTGGGGTGCCAATAGTCGGCCGCACGGCCTGAACTGCGCTTACGCGGTCGCGGGTTCGTGCTCGTTGATCAGGCCGCCGAGGACTGGTCGGCGGCGTATCGAGGTGCGGCCCGGCTCTGCGATCGGGTGGTCCGGTCGTGGTGGCGCGAGTTGCAGTGCTCGGTGTGGCGGGATCTTCACGACGTGGACGCCTGCGTCGGAGAGGGCCGCGTCGAACGAGGTGGTGAACTGGCCGGCCCGGTCGCGGATGAGGACCCGGAAGTCGTCTGTCAGGTTGCCCAGGTCCATCAGCAGGTTGCGGGCTTGTTGTGTGGTCCAGAGGTCGCGCTCGCGGCGGGACGGGGCGGCCTGTCGAGCCACCCAGCCGCGGTAGGTGGAGGAGGCGACGCCCAGGACCCGGAGGACGAACTCGACCCCGAAGCGGCCGCGAAGCTGCTGCACGAGCTTCACGACCGTCGCCGGGTCGGGTCGAGTTCCGCCGCGAAAAACGCGGAAGCGGCCTTGAGGGTCTCGTTGGCCCGCTTGAGTTCCGCGTTCTCCTTGCGCAGCCGGCGCAGCTCCTCCGACTCGGTGGTCGTGGACCGGTCGTCCCGTTCGCCGCGGTCGGCCTCGTCCTGCCGGATCCAGTTCCGCAACGCCTCGGGGTGCACGCCCAGCTGCTCGGCCAGGCGCCGGATCATCGGCTTGGTGTCCGACTCCCGGTACAACCGGACCGCACGGGACCTCAACTCGTCGGGGTACTTCTTCGGTGGTGCCACGGACGGCTCCCTTCAGGCCCTATCGGACCATGTCTGGAAAGCCATCGAGCTACCAAGGGGAACCTCACAGGCTGTCGGACTGTTCAGCCGGTTCTCCAGCAGTCCATGATCTCTTGCGGTCCCCATACGAGGTCGGCGTCGTCGGTGTCGATGTCGACTCCGGACAGGGCCACGACGGCTAGGCCGGAGCGGACTGTTTCGTAGCCTGGGACGTGGTTGGCGGAGTGGCGGAGCGTTTGGAGGTCGTGGCGGTCGAAGGTGCTGCCGATCCATTTGATCGACCCGGCGAAGTCGATGTGGTCGGCGACGGGGGAGCGGTCGGCTCCGACGAGGTCGATCTCGGGGTTGTGTTGGCGGTTCCACCAGCCGCCTACCGCGGCGGTGTCGGGCCAGGGCAGTTCGCCGGCTTGTCCGGCGAGTTCCAGTGCCTCGCGGATGAGTGGTTCGACCGCGCGTCCGCGCCAGCTGGTCCATTGGCGTTGCAGGACGCGGGCGCCGACGTGGGGGCGTCCGCGGCGGGCTTGTTCCTGGACGGCACGTCCGATGGGCAGGTAGAAGCGCAGGTTGCTGTCGGCGATTCGGTAGAGGGCCGGTTTGCCGGGCTTGGTGGAGAGTGGGTGGTCCACCGCCAGGACTCGTTTCTCCTCGGTGAGTCGGCGCAGCAGCGGCGACAGTGTCCCGGAGGGGATGTGTCCCTGGTTGCTTCCGGCGGTGGCGGCGATGTTGGCGTGGGTGCGGTTGTCCCCGCCGATCGATTCCACGACGCGGTGGGCCTGATCGGGTGAGGGGAACTCGGCCAGCAGGGAGGACTCCGGCACGCCGAACAGGGGCGCGGCCGGGTCGTCGCACTCCCTGCGCAGGAAGTCGGCCGGTGGCATGGCGTGGGGCCAGCTGCGGATGATGCCGGGCAGTCCACCGGTGACGAGGTGGGCGTCGATGGCGTCCACCGCGTCCAAACCGAGGGCTTGTCCGGTCTCGGCGGGGTTGAGCGGTCCGAGCACGAGATTGTCCGCGCGTCCGTAGAAGGGGCGGTCGTAGGCGGTGAGGCGTTCCATCATGTGCAGGTCGCTGCCCAGCAGCACCAGCAACACCGGGCGCCGCGACCACAACCGGTCCCACGCGGTCTGCAACGCGCCGTCGAAGACCGCGTCCTGTTCCGCCAACCACGGCAACTCGTCGAGCACCACGACCGTCGGGGTGTCCGGCAATGTCGCGCCCAGGACGCGGAACGCGTCGGGCCATCCGCCGGTGACCCCGGTGGGCGGGCCGACCTGGCCGGCGGCCAGGGACGAGTCGGCGAGTTCGGCGAGGAAGGTGATGATCGACTCGACAGAGGACGCGCCCTTGGTGGCGGCGAAGTAGAAGTAGGGGACGTCGGCGCGGTCGCAGAACTCCTGAACCAATCGGGACTTGCCCACCTGCCGCCGTCCGCGGACGGCGATCGCGGCACCTTCCCGTGAGGTGATCACCCGCTCGAGGCGCTTGCGCAAGAGACGCAGCTCGGCCTGTCTGCCCACGAAACCCGACATGGACACTAGTGTAGATGGAATCTACATAGATTGCATCTACACACTTCGAAGCTGCGGGCCCGATTGCGTCGCCCCCGGTTCTCGTGAAGTACCTGTGGGTGTGGGGCGCCAGTAGTCGGCCACAGGGCCTGACCTGCGGTTAGGCGGCTGTGGGTTCGTACTCGTTGATCAGGCCGCCGAGGACTGGTCGGCGACGTATCGACGTGCAGCTCGGCTCTACTGCTGGCCTGTCCGGTCGTGGTGGTGCGAGTTGGAGGCTCGGTGTGGGCGGCGGTGGTTGTAGCGGTCCGCGTAGCGGTCCAGCACTGTCCGCAGGTGGCGTTGGTTGATGATGAGCAGGCGGTCGGTGGCTTCACGTCGGACGGTCTCGACGAACCGTTCGGCGTGGGCGTTGGCTCGCGGGCACCGTGGTGGGAGCTTCACGACCTGGATACCGGTAGCGGAGAAGACCGCGTCGAACGAGGCGGTGAACTGACCGGCCCGGTCGCGGATGAGGAATCGGAAGCCGTCTGCCCGGTCGCCGAGGTTGAGGCGGCCACCCGGTGGCCGAGCTTGAGCAGTTCGCCTTGGATCCTGCGGTAGCCCCAACTGGTGTTCTCCCGCGCCATTCGTTCGATCAGCGCCACGATGGTGTCGTCGACCGGAGTCGGCCGGTGTGACTGGGATAGGTCCACTTCCGCGCGACCAGGCGCCGGTGCCATCGCAGGAGCGTTCCCGGTGTCACCAACCGGTGCTCACGCAGCAGCCGGGCGAGTCGGCGAACCAGCGCGGCGAGTACAGCTCGATCGGCCCACTCCCACCGCGGGCGGGGGTTGGTCCGGCGCAGCACGGCGACCTCGTGCCGCAGTACCAGCAGTTCGATGTCCCTGGCCGCGGAAGACCGGCTGAGCAGGACCAGCCAGTGGCCGAGTCGGACGAAGATCAGGTACAGCAGTCGTAACGCCACGCCTAACGATCATGCCCATTAGGCCCAGCGTGCGCGATCGTCGCAGCTCAGCGTCCCAGTGCAGAGTTCTGACACCCCACATGACGACCGAGGTGGCCCTGCAGGGGTTCCTCGACGCCCTCGGGGGTCGACGCGACTCGGCTACCGCTCGACCTGCACGCCCACGTGGGCCACTACCGGAGCCTGCTCAAATGGGAGGAGGTTCCTTGTCGTCAGCCCACTACAACCACCGCCGACCCCGCCGAGCGCTCCAGCTCGCGGGTTCGTACTCGTTGATCAGATCGCGGTGCTTGAGAGCTATCTGAAAGCTCTGTGAGAGCCAACCGCGACATCGTGATCGGCATGAGGAGCTCTCCGCGGTCGTGGCCGTCGCTGCTGCTGTCCGCCATCCTGGCGGCAGGGCCGCTCATGGTGGTGCCAGCCCCGCTCGCGATGGCGGACGAGCCCAGTGCCTTCCGGGACGTGGATCCGGTGACAGGCTCCTATCCAGAGAGCAGGGCGGCGCGAGCCGGTACCGTGCCGAGGCTGACCGGCGCACCCGCCGTGCCACGTCCGTCGACGGGTGTGGCCGAGGTTGCGGTGCCCGATGTCGGTGCGGCACGGGCTGGTGATCTGCCGATCCGGGTCGGCCGGTCCGGCACGGCGAAGGCGCCGGCCAAGGTGCGGGTTGAGGTTCTCGAGGGCCTTTCCGCGGCGCGGGTGGGTGCTCCAGGTCCGCTCGTGCGCCTGAGCCGCGCCGACGGGGTGAGCAGCGACGCGGTGGTGTCGACTCAGGTCTCCTACGCGGATGTCCGGAATGCCCACGGCGGCGCGTGGGCGGACCGGCTCAGACCGGTCCTGCTGCCGGAGTGCGCGTTGATCACGCCGGAAGGCGAGGAGTGCGCCCCGAAGCCACTGGTCGGCAGGAACGACCGCGACATCGGCGCCATCACCATGGATGTGACCTTGAACCCCTCGCACGGCGTCATCGTCGCGCTCGTCGCTGGCCCTTCCGGGTCCGGCGGTGACTTCACCGCGACTGACCTCGCGCCGTCGGCGACCTGGTCGGCCGGTGGGTCCAGCGGTGACTTCGCCTGGTCGTACCCGATGCGCGTGCCCCCGGCGGCCAACGGTCCCGAGCCGCAACTAGGCCTCGCGTACTCCGCAGGCAGCCTCGACGGGCGCACGGCGGCGGCGAACAGCCAACCGTCGTGGGCCGGGGACGGGTTCGACCTCGGCTCCGGCTCGATCGTGCGCAGTTACCCCGGGTGCGCCGATGTCGGCCACCCGGGCAAGGGTGACTTGTGCTGGGGCGGTGACAACGCGACGCTTTCCCTGCCGGGGCACGGCGGGGAGTTGATCCAGGACTCGAGTGGCCGCTGGCGGCTTCGCAACGACGACGGCACCCGGATCGAGAAGCTCACGGGCGTGGGAAACGGTGACAACGACGGCGAGTACTGGAAGGTCACCACTACTGAGGGCATGCAGTACTTCTTCGGCCTCAACCGGCTCCCTGGGTGGGGCGCCGGACGGTCGGAGACCGCCTCGGCGTGGACGGTGCCGGTGTTCGGCGACAACACGGGCGAGCCCTGCCACAACACCGGTGGCTTCCACGCCTCGTGGTGCCCGCAGACGTACCGCTGGAACCTCGACTACGTCGTTGACCCGCACGGGAACTCACTCTCGTACTGGTACACGCCCGAGATCAACCACTACGCGCGCAACGCGACCGCGACATCGGTGTCCGCGTATGTCCGCGGCGGCACCCTGTCCAGAATCGACTACGGCACCCGCAAGGAGACGGCCGGTGACACGGTGTTCGCCGGCGCGCCCATGCGGGTCAGCCTCGATACCGCCGACCGGTGCGTGACCCAGGGCGTTACCTGCACCCTCAGCACCGCCAACGCGGCCAACTGGCCGGACATCCCGATGGATCAGCTCTGCACGTCGTCGACGAGCTGTCCCAACCGTTACTCGCCGACGTTCTGGACGCAGAAGCGGCTCGCCACCGTGACCACGTCCGTTCGCCGGGCGGACACGTTGACCGAGGTCGATCGCTGGACGCTCAACCACGTCTTCTCCGACCCCGGTGACCACAACCAGAAGCTGTTGTGGCTCGCCGGTCTCAAACACGAGGGGTTGGTGGGCGGCTCCACCACGCTACCGGACATCACGTTCGACGGCACACGGCTCAACAACAGGGTCGACCTGTCGTCGACCACGGACCCGATCGTGCGGTTCCGGCTGTCGTCGGTGCGCAATGAGTTCGGAGGCGTGCTGAGCGTCAACTACTCGCGTGTCGACTGCGTGCTGGGTGGCACCATGCCCGCCGCGCCGGACCGCAACGACCGGCGGTGCTTCCCGGTCATCTGGCGTCACGCCGGTGGTGCGACGCCCACTCTCGACTGGTTCAACAAGTACGTCGTCACGAGCGTGACCGAGACCGACCTCACGGGCGGGTCACCTGCGACCGTGAAGAGCTACCAGTACGTCGGGGCCCCAGCGTGGCACTACGACGAGGCGGAGTTCGTCCCGGCGGCGCGCAAGTCCTGGGGGCAGTGGCGGGGGTACGGCACGGTGAGCACGTTGTCCGGCGCCGAAGGGAGGACCCGCTCCCGCACCGACACCGTGTACTTCCGCGGCATGGACGGTGACCTGCTGTCGAACGGAAAGCGGCTCGCGACGGTGACCGACGCGGCAGGCGTCTCCCTGCCGGACGCCAACCACTTGCAGGGCGCGGTACGCGAGGTGACCACCTACAACGGCACCGACCCGGTGACCCGCACGACGACCGACCCCTGGCAGCACGGCCCGACCGCGCGGCGCGACCGCAACGGCGTCGTCGTCGAGGCCTGGGCCACCGGGGTGGCCGCGACCACCGTGCGCGTCGCGCTCGACGGCGGTCGCGGCTGGCGCACCACCAAGACAGCCAACACGTTCGACCACGACGACGGGACAGCCAACCCGACCGGGCGCATCACAGCGGTGAACGACATGGGCGACACCGCGACCGCCGCCGACGACACGTGCACCCGCACCGCCTACACGACCGACCCCTCGCGGAACATGATGACCTACCCGTCGGACGTCGAGACCGTGAGCGTCGTGTGCACGGCGACCCCGGACCGGTCCCGCGACCTGGTGTCCAGGGTGCGGACCTACTACGACGGCAGCACGGTGCTCGGCGCCGGCCTCGGGCAGGGCGACCAGACGAGGGTCGAGCGGCTCGCCGAGTGGAACGGCGGCAACCCGACCTACCGTGCGGTCTCGCGCGCGGTCCACGACGTCCACGGCCGCGTGATCGAGTCGTTCGACGCCCTCGACAGGCGCACCACCACGTCCTACGTCCCGACCACCGGCGGACCTGTCACGGCCGAGGTGGTGACCAACGCCAAGGGATGGAGGTCCACGACGACCGTGGACCCGGCGTGGGGCCTGCCGACGTCAGTCGTCGACGTCAACGGCAAGCGCACCGAGACGGCGTACGACGGGCTGGGCCGAGTGGCGGCCGTCTGGCTGCCCGGCCGGGCCCGGAGCCAGACAGCGAACACCACGTTCACCTACCAGATCCGCAACGGTGGCAGGCCGACGTCCGTCACCACCGCCCGGCTGAACCACACCGGTACCGGCTACCTCACGAGCCACGAGCTCTACGACGGCCTGGTTCGGCCCCGCCAGACGCAAACGCCCGCGGCCGGCGGCGGTGCGGTCGTGACCGACACCCTGCACGACGACCGCGGGCTGGTGCGCCGGCGCTTCGAACCGTACGTCGTGGCAACCGCGCCGGGTGACGCGCTGTTCTTGCCGTCCGGCAACGTCCCGTCGTCCACCGCGTGGGAGTACGACGGCGCCGAAAGGGTGATCGCGGTGATCACGCTGGTCAACGGCGCCGAGCGCCGGCGCACGACGACCGGTCATGGCGGCGACCGCACCGACGTCACCCCGCCGAAGGGCGGCACACCGACGAGCACGTTCATCGACGCCCGCGGGCGTCGGACGGAACTGCGCCAGTACACCAACGGCACGGTCGGCGGCGCGTACGAGGCGACCATCTACACCTACACGAGAGCGGGCCTGCCGGCGACGATCTCGTCGGGGGGTGCTCGCTGGTCGTGGCAGTACGACCTCTGGGGCCGCGCCATCAGCACGACCGACCCGGACCGCGGCACCGTGACCGCGACCTACGACGCCACCGATGCGCAGCTCACCTCGACCGACGCACGCGGCGTCACGATCACCTACGACCGGGACGAACTGGGCCGTCGGACCGCGATCCGGCAAGGCTCGACGGTGCTCGCCTCCTGGACGCACGACACCCTCGCCCGCGGGCACGTGACGAGCTCGACCCGGTTCCACGGCGGCGCCGAGTACACCACGGCGATCACCGCCTACGACGACGCCTACCGGGCGACCGGCTCGACGTTGACCGTGCCGACAGGTGATCTGGCCGGCACCTACACCGTCGGCCGGTCCTACAACCCCGATGGGTCACCCGCGACGACGACGTTGCCGGAGAAGGGCGGGCTGCCCGCGGAAACGGTGCGGTACGGGTACAACGAACTAGGGCTGCCCACCACCGTCACCGGCGCGGACGAGTACCTCCGATCGGTCGGCTACGACCGGCTCGGTCGCATCGGCCGGATCACCCGCGCGAACGCGGGAGGGCAGAGCGTGGTCGAGGAATGGGGCCGGGAGGAAGGCACCGGACGCATCGTCGCGCACGCCGCGTACGGCGACCCCGGTGTGCTGATGGACGAGGAATACCGGTACGACGACGCGGGCAACATCACGATGATCGCGGACCGGACCGCGCGATACGGCGCCGGTCCGGACGACACGCAGTGCCTGCGGCACGAAGGCCTCGGCCGGTTGGCAGAGGCGTGGACGCCGAAGAACGGGGACTGCGCCGCAGCGCCCGCCGTAGCGGCGCTGGGCGGACCGGCGCCGTACTGGCAGAGCTGGACCTACGACGCGGCGGGCAACCGGCGCACGCAGGTGGAGCGGTCCGCGGCCGGCACGACCACCCAGACGTTGGAATACCCTGCAGCGGACCAGGCTCGTCCCCACGCACCGACCTCGGTGACCACCACCGGGCCGGCCGGGACGACGTCGGCGGCGTTCGGGTACGACGACTCCGGCAACACCCTGGCCAAGCCGGGGGTCACCCTGACGTGGAACGCCGAGGGCTACCTCGAGGGATCCAACGGACCCGACGGGGC
This sequence comes from Actinosynnema sp. NPDC023794, assembly GCF_040639675.1. Lineage (NCBI taxonomy): Bacteria > Bacillati > Actinomycetota > Actinomycetes > Pseudonocardiales > Pseudonocardiaceae > Actinosynnema > Actinosynnema sp. NPDC023794. The sequence continues at coordinate 25,667 of NZ_JBFAFR010000009.1, forward strand.
CACCACCTACGTCTACGACGCGGACGGGAACCGGCTGCTGGAGGAGTCGCCGACGGGCACCACCCTGCACACCGATGCGGGTGAGTACCACACCGAGCCGGGGAAGCCCGTGACCGCGACGCGGAGTTACGACGCGGCGGGGCACCTGATCGCCGTGCGGACGAGCGGCGGCCTCCAGTGGCAGATGTCCGATCACCAGAACACCGGCCGGGTCAACGTCGACGCCAGCAGCATGGCGGTGGCCAAACGACGTACGTTGCCCTTCGGCGGTGACCGCGGCAGCACCGTGCGGTGGCCGGACCGACGCGGGTTCGTCGCCGGCACGGACGACGGCGACACGGTTCACCTCGGGGCGCGCGAGTACGACCCCGCACTGGGCCGCTTCCTGTCCGTCGACCCGCTGCTCGCACCGGACGACCCCCGGCAGATGAACGGGTACGCCTACGCCGGATCTTCCCCGGTCACCGACAGCGACCCCACCGGGCTGGCGATGTGCCCGGACGGCGACTGTAAGGCGAACCCGCCACCGCCCAAGAAGTCCCAGGCGAGGCTGACCCACCTCGCGGACCGCCGGGAGGTCGTCGGTGAGCAGTACGTCCGAACGACCAAGATCGTGAAGAGCCGGACCATCCGCACCCACCGCTACTACAACAACGGCGGGATGCTCGAGGACCGCGTCGGCTGTGACAGCTATGAGAACGGGGTTGGACACCCGATCTCGGGACCCTCGATGTCGTGCTCTGGGCAGGGCACGACGGTGCTGGGCCCCGTCGCGCAGTGCAAGGAGGGCAACTCTGCGGGCAGCGTCTGCTACCGGAAGGGTGACGGGTACGTGTACGACATCGATGGCGGGCGATCCTGCTTGAAGGATGGCGAGTTCGGGCCGTGCGGACGCACGGCGCCACGGCCACCGCAGCCGCGTAGCTGCCAGCCCACACCCACACCGAAGGTCGGCCCTGCGCCGGCCAGACCCACCTACATCGGAGCGGCACCGCAGACGATCAAGAGCGGTGGGGTGTGCGTTTCCGGCAGCGTAGGGGCCTTGTGGGCGGTGGGTGGCTCGGCCTGCGTAGTGGCCGACGCCAACCGCTTCGGCATACAAACCACCAAAGCCACCGGTCTGGGGGTGGTGGGTTACGGCTGGGGCTACAGCGGGTTCGTGTCGGACGGCGACTACGCCGCCCAGACCGGCAAGAGCACGTCGAACGCTGTCAGCGTCGGCAACTGGGAGGGCGCGGTGACCACGTCAACGGACGGCTCCGTCCACGCGTACAGCCTCACCGTCCCGCCCCTGCCCTGGGCCTTCACGCCGGAGCTCGGTGCGGCACACATGTGGAACGACACGACGGACCGCCTTTCGTGGAGCTTCCCGTGGTGAGGCGGATCCTGGTGGGCGCCGCGCTCGTGCTGGCCGGCGTCGGCGCGCCGCAGCCGCACTCGGCGGCCATTCCATCCTGCGCCTCACCGGTCCCCGCGACGATCGCGGACGCCGTGGCGGCAGAGTGCGGCCACTCCGTCGAGGTGATGACGCCACGTGCCGGGTGGCGGGAGGTCGCGCGGCCCGACGGCACCAGGAGAGTGGAGATCCGGTCGGGTCACGGCACCGGTGCCTCGCGCTGGGCCTATTCGAACAGCGGCAACGCCACCAACGAGACGTCAGTCGCGCGGGTCGGACGCAGCCCCGACAGCGGGGCGACCTACCGCTCGTACTTCGAGTTCCCGATCGCGCCCGTCGCCGGAACCCGCATCATCTCGGCGACGTTCTCGATCAACCTCGCGCACTCCTGGTCGTGCGCCGACACACCGGTGACCGCGTGGCGAACCGCGGGTATCGCGAGTGCCCCGCGCACAGTCTGGGTGGCGAACCCGTTCCAGGCGTACCTGTCCACGCAGTACGAGTCGGCCAACAAGGATGCCTGCCCCACGCCGGCGACCCCACTGATGAACTTCCCCGCCACCGGGGACGTACAGGCCGCGGCGAACGCGCAATGGTCGACGTATACCGTGGGGTTGTCTGCCCGCGACAGCAGCGGCAACGGTGAGACGACACAGGACCGGTGGAAGAAGTTCCTCCCCGGCACGGCGAAGTTCGTCATCGAGTACAACCGGGCACCCGTCGCACCAACGGCGATGACGGTCGACCCGGCGCCCTCGTGCACGACGACGCCGACATTCCTCAACAGCACCGCCGGTGTCACCCTGCGGGCCAGGCTGTCGGACCCGGACGGCGACAACGTGTCGGCGCAGTGGCGGCTCTCGGGAGTGGCGCCACAGCACGTTCCGCCCGCGTCGACGCCCGCAGCCGCCGGGCCGGTGAGCACGCTGGTGCCTGCGGCCGCGTTCACCGAGGGTGGCACGTACACGTGGTCGGTGCGAGGACACGACGGGACCGACGCAGGTCCGTGGGGCCCGGACTGCTCCTTCACCGTCAACAACGCGCTGCCCGACCCGCCGGTGGCGACCAGTACCGAACTCGCCCTGGACACCGCGACGATCCCGCCGTCCCCGCCGCCGACGGCGATCGTCGGCCGCCCCGCCGTTGTCACCCTCGCACCGGCGCCCGGGGACACGCACGTCGCGGGGTTCCTGTACAACGTCGGCAACGGCGTCGCGGAGCCGCCACAGGTGTGGGCACCGCTCACCTCCGGCACCACGGTGGATGTACCGGTGCCACCGCTGGGCACGGGCCACGATCTCACCGTGCTCACCGTGCGGGCGCGGGACCGCACCGGCCAGGAGGGCGCGACCGCCACTTACCGGTTCCGCGCAGCCCCGGCTCCGGAGCACCCCCGCACCACCGGCGACGTGACCGGTGACGGTCGGGGCGACCTGCTCCAGGTGCGTGATGTCGGAGGCGAGTTGACCGCGTGGATCTCTCCGCTGACCTCCGACGTGAATCGTGCCTTTCCTGCGGCACGGGTGTTCCACGGCGGCTCGGCGTTCCCGACCGCATCGTCCCGCTGGGCGGACGGCGACGCGGACGCGGACGGCCGGACAGACCTCGTCGTCGTCCGCGCACCGGCGGCAGGACGAGTGGACGTCTCCGTGCTCACCTCGGCCGGCCTGGCACTGTTCGCCCAACCACCGGTCTGGGACTCCGGCACCGCGGACTGGGATCTCACCACCCTGCAGGTGATCATGGCCGACGTCGACGGCGACGCCCGCGACGACGTGCTGCTGGCGCGACCGGACGGCGTGCGCGTCATGCGATCCACCGCCGGCGGATTGACGGCGCCGGAACCCTGGTACACGGGCGCCGTCGTGGGTCGTGTCCGTGCCGGCGACCTCACTGGCGATGGTCGCGCCGACCTCGTGCGCTCACTCGACGGCGACGCCTGGGTGCATGCCTCGACCGGGACGGCGTTCGACCCCGCGACCCGCTGGTGGAGCGGTCTGCCCATCCCCACACCGGTGCCCTACCTGCCCGTCGTCGTCGTCGGTGACGTCGACGGCGCGGGACCGGACGACCTTGTGCTGTTCAGCCGCGCCGAGATCCGGGCGTTGCTCTCGGACGGCGCCGCCCTCCGGTCGGCGACCTGGTCGACGGGATCATCGGACCCGGTCCGGACCAAGCTGGGCGCCACCGATGTCGACGGCGACGCCCTCGCGGATCTCGTCGCCGTGGTCGACTCCGGCTATGCCCGGACGATCACCCGGGTGATTCGGTCCACCGGAACCGGGTTCCAGCCACTCCAGACGATCAGCGATACCAGTGGGCAGGAGTGGGCGTCGGTCGGGTTCGGCACCACCGGCGTGCTGACCGATCTGACCTCCGACGCCACGCCCACGGCGTCGAGCAGCGCGCCGGAGGAGTGGGGCTGGGCGCCGCGGTTCGCACTCGACGGTCGCCGCGACAGCACGACCACCGGTGGGTGGAGCTCGTACTCGAACCTCGAGATACCGCACAGCGAGTGGTTCGAGCTGTCGTTCCCGACGCCGCGCGCCGTGAACCGCGTCGACTTCTACGCCCGCAAGGACGCGACACCGGAGAACGGCGCGCACTTCCCGTCACGCTCTGTGGTCGATGTCTGGACCGGTGCGGGTTGGGAGCAGGTGAGCGAGATTCAGCTAGCGGCGGGCGCCGTTCCCACGCTGATCACCTCCTCGTTCCCGGCCCGTACCACGACCAGGATCCGCTGGACCGGATCGGGGCTCATCCTGATGCAGGTGGCCGAGATCGAGGCATACCTCGTGCAGTGACCTGGGTGCGCTCAACCCGGCTTCAGCAGTCGCAGGTGAGCCGACCGCAGGACGGCACCTGGTTCAGCCCCCAGCTCGTCGCGCAACCGCTGCCGGGTCTGGGCGAACACGTGCAGTGCCTCGGCCCGGCGGCCGACGGCGTGCAGGGCCAGCATCAACGAGGCCGCCAACGGCTCTGCGAGCGGGTGCTGGTCGAGTAGGTCTCCGAACCGGCTGATCACGCGGTGCGGATCACCGGTCGCCGTTTCGTGCCGCGCCCAGGTGATCGCGGCGTCCAGTCGCCTGCGTTCCCACGTGACCCTCATGCGTTCCACCCAGGAACCCGTCAGGTCCTCCAGAGGAATGCCGCGGGGGAGGCTGAGGGCCGCGTCCAACTCCCCGGCCGCGACCAACTGCTGGAACCGATGCACATCGACGGACGGCTGCGGCACGTCGAACACGTACCCATCAGAACGACGGACGACGGCACTGCGGGACAACGACGCGCGCACTCTGGCCACGTACACGTGCACCGCGTGTCGAGGCCGCTCCGGCGGACGGTCACCCCACAGCCGCGCCACGAGCGTGTCGACCTGGACCGGACGCCCCGCCTCCGCTGCCAGCACAGCCAGCAACGTCCGCGTCATCCGGGGCCCCACCGGGACTACTCGACCACCCGTGCGCACTTCCACCGGACCCAGCAATCGAACTTCCATGTTTCCCCCGGGACGAGACGGTCGGTATCGCGCCGGGCGGGCAGCGGTGAACTGTCTGCGGCTCACACGAAACCATCCTTGGACACGCTTCTTGTCTAACACCGCAGCGGTGTCCGGACCCGGCTCGTCGGCCGTCCGGACACCAAAGCCCGGACAACGTCAACACGTCTTCGTGCGGGGCAGATCGGGGACGAACTGCTTCCACTCGGCGTCGGTCAGATCGTGCTTGAAGGTGTCGCAGATGCGCCGGGCCGTCTCGTCGGCGTCGGTGTCCCAGAACAGCACGGTGTCGGTGTCCGCGGTGACGAGCGCGTGGCCGTCGGGGCTGAATGCCAAGGCCCGGACCTTATTGGCGTGGCCGGCCAGTCGAGCCCAGTTCGCGTCCGCGTCGAGGTTCCACAGCGAGATCGTGTTCTCGCCGCTGGTGAACGCAAGCGTCCTGCCGTCCGGGCTGAACGCGACCCCGTTGAACTGGGTGTCGAGGTGGCCGGTGAGCGTGTTCTGCGGTGCGCCGGTTGCCGTGTCCCAAAGGCGGACCGTGGAGTCGCTGCTCGCTGTCGCGATGGTGCGGCCGTCCGGGCTGAAAGTGGCGCTGCGCACCCAGCCGCTGTGCCCGGTCAGTTGAGCACGCGGTGACCAGTTCGCCGTGTCCCACAGCACCGTGGTCGAGTCGTGGCTGGTGGTGGCCAGGGTGCGGCCGTCGGGGCTGAATGCCACACCGTTGATCACCTCTGTGTGCCCCGCCAGTGTGGCCAGGCGAGTGTGGGTGGCGACGTCCCACACGACCGCGATGCGGTCGGCGCCCCCGGTCACCAGGGTGTTGCCATCCGGGCTGAACGCCACGTCCAGCACAGCGCCCGCGTCGCCGGTCAGTCGTGCGACAGGGATGCCGTCCCCCGGCGCCCACAGAGTCACTGTGCCGTCCTCGTTCGCCGTGGCGAGCAGCTCGCCGTGTGGGGCGAACGCTGCGGCGTTCACCGCCGACGTGCCGACGAGGACGCCGTGCCGACGGCGACTTCTCACGTCCCACAACGTGGTGCGGTTCCCGGCCGCGGCGGCCAGGGTCTTGCGGTCCGGGCTGAACGCCAGGTCGGTCATGCCAGTCCCGGCCTGCTCGACGAGCGAGGTCCGGCTGGTGTCCCACACGATGACCGAGCCGGTTTCACCAGCCGTGGCCAGGGTGGAATCGCTGCTGAACGCGAGCGCGTAGACGCTGTTCGTGTGCCCGGTGAGGCGGGCTCGCAGAGTGCCTCGGGCGACGTCCCACAGCATCACCGCCGTGTCGTTGCCGGCGCTGGCGAGAGTGGCTCCGTCGGGACTGAACGCGAGCGTCAGCACGTTGTCCAGGTGGCCTGTCATCGTCCCCGCCAGGGTGCCGTCGGACAGGTTCCACAGCCGAACCGCGGTGTCCCCCGCCGACGCCAGGAAACGGCCACTCGGGTCGAACGCCACCTTGTGCACGGTCGCGGTGTGGCCGGCGAGAGTTCTGATCCGGGTATGGGTCGCCACATCCCAGAGCACGACGGTGTTTCCCGTGCCGGCCGCGGCCAGGACACGCCCGTCCGGGCTGAACGCCAGGGTGTTCACCGCGCCGCCGTGCCCGGTGAGCCGGGCGATGGCGGTGCGTCGTGCCGGGTCCCAGATGATGACGGTGTCGTCGGTGCCGCCCGACGCGAGCAGGCGCCCGTCGTGGCTGAACGCGACTTCCTTGATTGCGCCGACGTGGCCGGACAAGGTACCGACGCGAACACGGCTGGCGATGTGCCAGAGGATCACGTCGCGGTCGTCGCCGCCACTGGCCAGGACGGCGCCGTCGGGGCTGACCGCTAGTGCGCGCAGCCAGGTGTCGTGATCGGTGAGTGAACCGGTTCGTTGGTGGTCGCGCACGTCCCACAACGCCATCGAGTGGTCCGCGCTCGCGGTGACCAGCGTGCGGCCGTCGGGGGTGAAGGCGAGTTCCGACACCGCTTTGGCATGCGCGGCGAGCTCCCAGGCGTAAGCACTGCGGGTCGACATGCCGAGCAACGCACCCCGTGCTTCGACTGTTGGCGCGTTGCGGTAGGCCTGCACGCTCAAGAGCATCGCCGTGCCGAGCCGAGAGTCGACGAGTGTGTTGGCCTGCACCGCCAACTGCCGGGAGATCGCCACTCGTCGTGCGTCGACGGCGTCGCGGCGCTGCTCGATGGCGACCAGCGCGACACCGAGGACCACCATCAGCAGGACCATGGACCCGGCGGTCAGAAACCGCAGTTGACGAACGCGGCGACGCGTTCTCCTCCTCTCGTCGGCCTCCAGTTCGACGCTCGCATCCAGGAACGCGCGCTCAGCCGGGTTCAGCTCGCGGCCGTACCCGATTCGCTCGGCCCACTCGCGGGCGATGGTCAGCTGCGCCCCGCGGTAGAGGGCGCTTGCATCCTCGCCGAGGGCACGCCACGTGTGCACTGCCTCGGTGAGCCTGCGATGGGTGCGGAGGCCGTCCCGATCGGTCACCAGCCAACGGTGCAGCCGAGGCCACGCCGTGATCAAGGCCTCATGTGTCAGCTCGACCGTGTCCTGGTCGAGTGTCACCAACCGCGATCCTGCCAGGGCCTCCAGCACCTCGCGCGTGTTCGCGTCGCCGGTGTCGATCTCGTCGCGCGAGATGCGGCGCCTCGTGTCCTCCGTGCCTTCACCGAGGGCCGTCAACCGCAGGAACAACTCACGCGTTATCCACTGCCGGTCCTCGCTCATCGACCCGTAGAGGTCTTCGGCGGTCTGCGCCAGCGCCCCTTCGATGCCTCCCGCAGCCCGGTATCCCGCAAGAGTGAGCATCCCGCCTTTACGACGACGCCACGTCTCCAACAACGCGTGCGACACCAGCGGCAGCACGGCAGCCCCGGCCGCATCCGCCACGACCTCCGACACCAGGGAACCCTCGACCATGTACCCCGCCCGTTCGGCCGGTCCCACTACCGCCTGCCGCAACTCGTCGGCTGTCATGGCACCGACCAGCGCCTGCGAGTTCCCCATCGCTGCCCGCAGTTCCGGGTAGTCCGCGCAGTGCACAAGGAAGTCCGCCCGCAACCCGATGACAACACGTGTCCGGTCGGCTGCGGCCCTCACCACCGCCGTGACGAAACGAGCACGCTCGTCCTGATCGTGGCACAGCGTGAAGATCTCTTCGAACTGGTCGATCACAACGACCAGCTCGCCGTCGTCGCCGAACTCCGCCAAACGCGCCGCCAACTCGGCAACCGGCCGCTCCCCGGGCGTCATCAACACAGCAGTGACAGTCGAATATCCACCCAGTCCCTCCGCGCGAACCCGAGCGACCAACCCTGCCCGCAGCAACGACGATTTGCCCGCCCCCGATGCCCCCACGACCGCGAGAAACCGGTTCCGAGCCAACCGCTCGACGATGTCCTCCACCAACGAGCTCCGCCCGAAGAACCGATCCGCGTCCTCGACCTGCAACGCCGCCAACCCGACATAAGGTGCCGCACCCGCTTCTCCACCTACCTGCGCCGCGACCTCTCGCCACCGCTGCTCCCAGTCGACAACGTCCCCGTCACATGCGCGCACAAACGCCAGGGCCACCGCCAAAGTGGGCAACCGTCGCCCGCCAGCAGCATCGGACAACGTCGTGGACGCGAAATGCGCCCGCCGTGCCAACTCCCGGTAGCTGGGCTTACCAGCCCTGTCCCGTAGTCGCCTCAACCCGGCCGCGAACTCGACAACCGCGGAGACTTCCCCGCCCAGCGGCCGCTGCGTACGAGACATGACCACTCCTCGGATCTTGACCCACCCGACAGCTTCCGGCTCGATCACCCGACGACGAGGAAGGCTCACCCCGCGCCTCGACTGACCTGGTGTGCCTCCACGACTCGGCGGTCGGATGCTCGTGTCGTCGCACATCGACGCGTTCCGTGTTCGCAGAGCGGCGCGGTGGTGACCGTCAGTTCTGGTAGCAGGCCGGATGCTCTTCGCGCATGACGCACGAGCGCGATTCGACGTTGGAGATCCTCTGCCAGGCGCCTGCGGCGAACCAGGTGCTCGGGCCGTACGTCCAGGCGGCGTTCTCCACAGTCAGAGCGTCGGCATCCTTGGCGCCGGTCAGCCGGCTGGTCCAGTCGCTGGGCAGCCAGGACGTCCCGCAGGTGAAAGTTCCCTGATCGGTTACGCACCGCTCCGACCCCGTGCCGAGTTCGGCGAGCTTGACGGTGGACGACCTCGGCGGGTCATTCCGCGCGAGACCGCACAGGAATCCCAAGCTGCACTCGCCCATCGGCCTGACGGAGTCGGTCGCCGCGACCGGGTCGGCCGGCGCGGTCGGTGGCAGCACCACCAGTGACGCCACAACCGCATCCGACATCGCCGCGATGCGCATCGACGTCGTAGCCCACAACCTTCCCATCGCTCACCCTTCGGCAGGTGACAGAGCCCTCATGGTGAGACGTCTCGGCGAGCGCCAGTGACGGTTTCGACAGCAGATCACTCGTTCGGCCCCAGAGGTGGACGGCGTTCCTCTGTCCTCCGCGGAAGCTTCAGGGTCGAGCGGATGTCATCGGTGATCGGGTCGGAGGTGCGTCACATGCACCGGGGCCTTCGCGGTCCTGGTGACCCGCTGGAACTTCCGGCCTTCCTCCATCGATAGCGGCCTCACGAACACGCTCGGACGACGAGCCACAACCACCTCCCGCACTTGACATGCGGGACCAGCCTCGCCGATCAGCCCAACCGATCGATTACCGGGTCAACCCTCCGAGGCGCGCCACTAGCTGGCCTGCCGTGGCCGTCGAGTGCGGTGACGAATCCGACGGTGCGTCCGGCCGGTCATCATGCCGTGTCAGTCGACGAAACCGTGGAACACGAGCATCCGGGGCTATCCCGAAGCCGTGCCCTGTTCGCGCCTCTCACCAGCGTGGATGATCTTGTCGGCAGGCACAGCGCTGCGCGTCGTCGAGCCGGATCCAGTCGCGCAGCGTCTCGTGGTTGACCCCGAGATCCCCGGCCACAGACTTGATCGTGGCTCCCGGCCGGGAGCGGCAGAGCGCGACCACCTCGGCCCGGAACTCCGGCGGGTAGTGCTTCATCACCACCTGAACGGGACTCCTGTTCACCCGGATCGTCAGGATCCAAGTGTGTCTGGTGTCCAACATCCAGGGTCAAGTCCCGATCGCCCAAGCGGAGTTGTTGGCCCGACCACTGCGTGAGGCCGGGTACGACGTTACCCACAACGGGACGTTGTCGTGGGGGAGTCGCTCATCGGTTGGGCAATGGAGCCGTCACGGGCGGAACGCCGATCGTGCTGTGTGCAACCGCAAGAGCGTCCGGCAGCACCTGGGCACACCGGATCGTCAACGCGGGCCGCTCCGGTGGACAGATCCAGGTATTTGTCGAGCAGATGGAGAGCCAAGCGTTCGCCGAGCACCTGGCGCCACGCGCGAAGGCGGCACGCTACTGCGACGATCCGGCCGCTGCCATACGCGAACTGCTGACCGCACTCGCCAAGCACTTTCCTCCAGCCGGAGAACCCGAGGCTGCCTCAGCGCCTGGGGCGAGATGGGCCTGGCCGTGCTCGCTCGTCGCGACCGTGACGAGAGTGAGTGTCAAGGCAGTCTTGCGCTGCTTCGAACGCGACCGCTGGCATCCCCGCCACTGCGCTGCAACGTGACTTCGCCTCAATGACCTGCGTTATGCTGGCGACCTGTCGGGGCGGCACTGTTTGCATTGATGACGAATACTTACTCCGTGGGGGACAGCCGTGACCGGTGACACACACCACGACTTCTTACGATCGTCGTCCGGCGTGGAAGCCAAGCCTGCTGCCAACATCATAACCGGTGGCAGCTATAGCAATGTCGTGCAGTCGCAATCAATCGACTCGCTTACCATAGGCAACTCGGTGGAGGCGGTGCGAACGAGTAGATTCTTGGACTGCTACGCCGTGGTCAAAGACGTCCTTACTGATGTTTATGAGATTCGTGAGACGTGCGAGCGAGTATTGCGACTGCAGTCTGAGCAAGCGAGGAGAATGCTCGAATTTGACCTCCAGAAAGCGGTCGACCGGCTTTCGGTCAAAAAAGCGCGATTCGAATCGGCGCTCTACGCGCTAGAGCCGCTGTGCAGTGCCCCGGGACGTCGGCTTCTGGAGCACGTTCACGCGACGGTCGAAGTCATGGCTCATGCGTGCGAGTACGTGGCAATCATGGCAATCTGGGGGGCTTTTCCTCCAGGATTTCCGGTCGAGAACGTCGCGCCTCTTCATGAGGGTTATCGGAAGTTCTCAGATCTGGAGACGCACCGGACGTCGATGCTCACCCTGCTGGAACGTCTGAGGGGTCTCCTCGTCGTAGATGGGCAGTTGGAAGGATAGTCTTATGGACGATGAACACGGCAAAGCGGCCGCGAAGCGCTGCCGGTCATCGGCTGAATGCCGACTTGGTCGACCGCTTACTGGTCTGGTCTGATTCGCCTGCCGAACGAATCGCACACCGCTGGATAGTGCGTACGAGGGTATCCGCCGACTTCCCGTGGTTGAGGTCGAGAACGACCCGGAAGGCACCTTCCGGGGCACTGTCGAATCCTCGAGTCGTATCGGCAAGAAGATCCGAACTTCAACGACGCGTTACCCGGCCAGGTCAGGGGTGCGTTGGTCGGGATTCGGTCCCGAACTCGCTGCCCATTTTCACGGACCTCATTGTCGATGCCGGCGTGGACGGCGTCGAATGATGTGGTGAACTGGCTGGCCCGGTCTCGAACGGGGAACCGGATTTGGTCTGCCCGGTTGTCCAGATCCATGGGGCAGATTGCGGGCTCGTTGGGTTTCCATGTTCAATCTAGGTCGGTGGTGGTGCCGACGACGTGGACGTAGCAGGTGGCTGCTTCGAGGACGAAGGGCACCGCGCAGAGTTATGGCACCCCGTGCGCCTCATCCGCCGGTCGTGTCCCCGCCGGTGTCCGGTGATGGCCTGCTCGGCGCTCCGGCCAGGTCAAGGTCGTCGAGTTGTTGTTGGACGCGCAGGGCGTCGGTGCCGCGGTCTTGTTCCCGGTACAACGTGAGCGCCTCCTGCCACACCGCGCGGGCTTGGTCGTGCTGGTCGAGCGCGGCGTGGGGGTGACCGAGGTTGTCGAGCGTGGTGGCCACCGCGTAGGTGGTGCCGAGGCCGCGGTACAAGGTCAAGGCCCGCAGGTAGTGCTTGATCGCTCGTCGGTGGCGACCGGTGTGGTGATCGATCCAGCCCAGGCTGTCCACGATGTCGGCTTCGGCGGCGGGGTTGTCGTACTGCCGGGTCAGGGTGAGAGCGGCCTGGCAGTGCGCCCGAGCGGTGTCGTAGTCACCGAGTTGGGCGGAGTACCAGCCTACGAGGTTCAGCGTGATGGCTTCCCACATCGATCGGCCTGCCTCTTGGTAGAGCGTCAGAGCGTGTCGGGCGTGGTGCAACGCCTGCTGGTCATCCCCTTGCAGTCCACACGCCATCGCGAGGTCGTAGTGGGTGGCGGCTTGTTGGTTGGTGTCCTGGTTGTGCTCTGCCAAGGCGAGGGCGCGGCGCAGATGTCCGACGGCTTGCTCCCGCTCGCCCAGACGGGCCTGGGCGGTGCCCAGGTTGCGGTGCGCGCGGATGCGGGCGATCGGGTCGGGCAGGTGTCCTGATGCGGTGAGGGCGGCCCGCCACACGGTCACGTTGTCGTGGAGATGTCCCCGCCGGTGCTGGAAGGTTGTGAGGGCCATGGCCAGGTTCCAGACGATGTCGTGGCGGTTCTGGGCGGCGGCGGTGCGCTGGGCGGCCAGCAGGTGGAGGTGTTCGGCGTCCAGCCAGGCCATCGCGGCCGCGTCGTCTCGCAAGAGATCGGGACGCGTGCCCGGAGCCGGCGGGTCGAGTCGGATCGGCATGGCGATGGGGTCCACGAGGTGGTCCGCTTCACGGGCGGTGTGCAGGTAGTGGTCCACGACCCGCTCCAGTGCTGCCTGCCGGACCGTCGCGTCGAGACCGTGGGCGAGCACGGCGGCGTAGCTGCGGATCAGGTCGTGCATCGCGTACCGACCTCCCGCGTGCCGATCGATCAGCGACGAGTCCTCCAGGGCACGAAGTGCCGTGCGCGTCGCCGTTGTCGGCAGTGCCATGAGCGACACCGCGGCGGCGAAGCTGATGTCGGAGCCCGGAGCTGTGCCCAACAGGGCGAACACCGTGCGCTGCTGGTCGGTCAGGCCGCGCAGCGACCAAGACAGCACTGTGGACAGGCTGGCGGTGGGGTCGCTGTCGTGGTCAAGCGCGTCCAGACCCAGCTCGCGCAGATCGGCCACGATCTCCGCCAGCGGCAGTACGGCGCGGGTACCGGCGTGCCGGGCCGTGATCGACAACGCCAAGGGATACCGCCCGCACAACCGAATCAGCTCGTCCACGGCGTCGGGTTCGGCGGCCACCCGGTCCCCACCGAGGCGTGCGATCAGCAGGCCGCGCGCTTCGTCGTGCGACATGACGTCGAGGGGCAGGTGGCGGGCGCCGTGCCGGTCGATCAGGGAGGCGAGCCGGTGTCGGCCGGTGATCAGCACGGTGCAGGTCGGGCTGCCGGGCAGCAGGGGCACGACCTGGTCGCTGGTGGCGGCGTTGTCCAGCACGATGAGCATCCGTCGCCCGGCGACCAGGCTGCGGTACAGCGCGGCTTGGGCGTCAAGGTTGGTGGGGATGCGGCCGGGGTCGACTTCAAGGGCATCGAGGAAGCCACGCACCGCCGCCGCCGGCTCGGTCGGGTCGCCTGCGGGGCTGAAGCCGTGCAGATCCACGAACAGTTGCCCGTCGGGAAAGCGCTCGAGGTGCCGGTGTGCCCAGGTCAGGGCGAGCCAGGTCTTGCCGATTCCTCCAGCGCCGCCGATCGCCGAGACCATCACCGCCGCCCCGGCGACAGGTGGACCCGCGAGCCGGTCGGCGGAGACGTGGCCGTGCGAAGCCGTGGCTGCTTCGTCCAGTCCGGTGGGGGCCAGGGCGCGGTCCAACCGGTCGAGCTCCGCCTCCCTCCCGGTGAACGGTCCCGGCGCGGCGGGCAGTTGCCGCGGCACGACCGCTGCGGGCGTCGGCGGTGGCGCGTGCAGGTTCACCTCGTGGACGACACCGGCCTGCACCAGTTGGCCAGCGGTGCCCGACACGGTGTTGTGCACTGCGGACCCGCTCCCGGCGGCGGGTTCGGGACTGTCGGGTAGTTGTGGTTCGGGCGTCGCCACCGAGAACACCTCCCACGTCCGGCCGAGGACAGACGGATCCAGCGTTGCACCGCCTCACCGGGGCCTCGACGGGCATAGGCGGAAGTTCACCCGACCGCACGGCCCTCTCCGCACTTCGGCGGACAGGGCGGGACCTTGCCGGGCAGTGGGAGCACGGGGGAGTCGCGTACCCACGGCGGGCGGCGCTGGTGTCCTCCGCGGCATACGGCCTTTCGACGTACTGCGACCATTGCTCAGCATGGAGCTGGTTGTCGGAGGTTGCAATGAACACCAGTCCGCGACGACGCGTATCACGAACGGACTCGACGGCCATGCGCACGCTCGCCTTGTCGACCTGCACCGGTCCCGGTCCCGGTCGTGTACTGCCGTCGAGTACCTGGAGGAGGTCGCGGGCTGATCTCGGAATACCGGGCTCACGCGCTCTCGACGATTCCACATCGAGCCAAACCCGCGGTTTGCTCCGGTTGCTCCTCTGCATGTGCGCGGTAAGCTGAGTCGTCGACCATTCATCCACCTTGTCTCGTGGGGTGCCAGAAGTCGGCCACGTGGAAGTTCAGTGACGAGCCGGCTTCGCGGGTGTCAGCCATTTGACGGTGGGGCCGGCGCCGATGCCGTGGAGCACGACGCTGAGGACCACGGTGACGGTGACGAGCAGGATGGTGTCCGCGGCGGGCCCTTCGGGAAGTCGGTTGAAGGCGAGGAGTCCGAAGACGATCGATGTTGTGCCGCGTGGCCCGAGCGTCCCGACCTGGAGACGTTCCCCTTGGGTGAGCACCGATCCGGTGAGGGAGAGGTGCGCGGGGACCATGCGGACGACGGTGAGCGCCGCGATGCTGAAGAGCGCGACCTGCCAGGGCAGTCCGTCCGAGAACGCCACCACGGCGGTGATGCCGACGACGAACCACAGCGTCATGGTCAGCAGGGTGGTGAAGTCCTCCAGCAGCCGGAAGTCCTCGTCCAGCGCCCCGCGGCGCAGCAGGTCCCGGCCCTGTGGAGCGTTGCGGATCTGGCGGGCCTTGGCTTGACGGTGGACGTAGCGGAACGTGATGCCGCAGACGAAGGAGGCCACGAACCCGTTGCCGTCAACGGCGACCGCGGCGGTGTAGGTCAGCAGCAGCGCGAGTGCCGCACCGGGCAGGAGACAGGCGACGAGGGCCTTGAGCGCGAAGGGCAGCACGAACCCGCGACGACAGACCGCGATCGCGCCCGACCCGTTCGGCGGGGGCGAAGTCGATGGGAACGACCACGCCGGAGAGCAGCAGGTGCACCGGCCAGGGCAGGCCGGGGAACAACCACCAGCCGAGCGGCATCGCGATGAGCAGCACCCTGGCCGCAAGCCCCGGTGAGCTGCCTTACAACCGCCCGCCGCGAACCCGGTGGCGTCCACGAACAGCAGCACGGCGAGCACGATCTCGGCCATGTACAACATCGCCTGGGTGTTCAGCGCGATCTTGATCGACCCTTCGTTGACCAGACCGATGACGACACCCGCCACGACGATGACGACCGGTGCACCGAGGTTCCACCGGTCCAGCCGGGACGCGGCGAGGGAGCGGACCGACATGGCGATCGCGATCACGAGTAGCAGCGAGTTCACGTGACCGTGCTTCGTGAGGCGGCGTGACGGACAGGAAGCTTGCTGTTCGCAGGACCATTGTGGACACTCGGCGTTTCGTCATCCCCCAGGTGGCGGGTGTTGCCAGGTCACCTGGCTGGGAGGTTCAGCTGGTTCGCCGGTGCCGTGCGACGTGCGGCGTGGCCGATGCTCGTGGAGCCGGTTCGCGGCGGCGCTGTCGCCTGCCTGGATCGCATTTCCAGCCACGAACAAAGAAGACGGAGTTGCTTACCGTGCGCACCCCGATCGACCGCGCGACCTGGCGAACGCTTCTGGGGTACGCAAGACCACAGCGGCTCACCATCCTTCTCGGAGGGGCGCTCGTCCTGCTGAGCGGTCTTGCCGCCGCCGCACAGCCGCTGACGGCCAAGGCGCTTGGTGGACCGGCTGAGCTCAGGTGACGGGATCACCGGTCTGCTGGCGCTGCTGGTCGGCTTGGCGCTGGCGGGCGCCGCGATCGCGATGGTCGGTGACTGCCTGCTGGAACGTGCCGCGGAGTCGGTCGTGCTGGTCGCCAGGAAACGGCTGGCCAGGCGGCTGCTCTCGTTGCGCGTGCCCGCGGTGCAACGCACCGAGCCAGGAGACTTGCTGTCGCGGTTCACCGGTGACACGACGCTGCTGCGCGAGGTGTGCACGCACGCCCTCGTCGCACTGGTCACCGGCTCGGTGACGACCGTGGTGATGGTCGTGATGGACCTCGTCCTGCTGGGCGTCACCCTGGCCGTGCTCCTGGTGGTCGGCCTGCTCGCGCTGGCCGGGATGCCGATGATCGAGAAGGCGTCACACGCCGCCCAGAGCGCTGTCGGTGACACCGGTGCGCGGCTGGAGCGCGTGCTCGGCGCCTTCGCCTTACGCAGGAGCCGGCGCTGATCGCTGTCACGTGATCATGTCCGCGAGTTCGACCGCCCCACGGGCTCCTCGCGATCAAGTCTGGCCGCTACCCGACGCACCCTTCAGGTCGTTCGTCCTCCGCTTCGCGCTTGGCGCTCCACCTGTCGCTTGCCCCGTTGCGGGACCACCACGTTGCCAGTGGTGGGGTGCCGACAGCGGCGCAGAAGCGGAACAGGTTAACGCGCTGTCGATTCGCGAGGCTGCGTTGTCGAACACCCGATTAGCGGCATAGAGGGTGTTCGGGCGCCTCGTCGATGATGTGGCTACTGCCCGATCTCGGGGGCCACGCCGTGTCAGGGCGCTGCGTCGTGGTCTGGCTCCGTGGTCAGCCACCCGAAGTGGCGAGCGGTGTTCACCAGGACGTCCATCAGCTGTGGTGCGATACGGAACCGCTCGCGGTTGATCGTCAGGCTGTCCGCGAGGTCACCATCCGAGGTGCGTTCGGTGGCCGCCTTCCAGTCCGCCAGCATCTCGAGCAGGTCGACCAGGGTCATGCCGTTGATCCCGTCGGCAAAGTGCTCTGGGTGATGACGGTTGTGCGCGTAGTGGTGTCGCAGCCCCTCGCCCATCGCGTCGACCAGGGTCCGATACTCCGCGCTGCCGTAGGTCGCGGCGCGCAGGTGCGGCACGACCTCATCGTAGACTGCCCGCTCCGGCTCGCGGGTCTTGCTCAGGTCGTGTCGGACCGACCGGTCAAGCAACTCCTTGATCAGCTCGCCCATCAGCTCGGCGACTCGCAGGCTATGCCAAAGAGTGTCTGGCGTGGAGTCGTACGACATGGTCATGTACCCCCTGATGTGGGCCTCCTCAGGCCATCAGCCAGGACGCCCGTGATGCGATTCCCAACGCGCAGGATCAAGTGTGCAGTCTGCCCCTGATCCGGAACAGCCCACGTCGTGATCGCACCACGGCCCAGCGCGTCTCCACCATGGCCCCCGCCCCAGCCGGGACCGCGCGACCCGCGGCTGGTGGCTTGTCGCGCAGCCTTGGCCGGGTGATGAGGCCAGGTGCGGATGGGTGGGTCTGTGGCGAAACCGGTCTTGGTTGAGCTCGGGCGTTGCGCCAACGGATGAACGAGCCGATGGCGGCGTTCTGTTCGGCGTCGTTGTCGGCGGCCCAGTCGCGGACGTCGGGGGGCCGGTGCGGGGAGAAGTTGTCCATGACCAGGTAGAGCCGCTGGTCGGGCGGCCGGCGAGGAGGTTCCGGTGCCATCGCGGGACTGTCTCCGGGCGCACCAGTAGTCGGAGTCGACGAAGCGTGGCGGCCGGGAGTCGGTGCAGCAGTGCCGCGAGGAATGCCCGGTCGCTGGGGGAGAACCGTGGACGGGCGTCTCCGGGTTGGCGTTCCAGGACGGTGATCTGGTGCCGCAGCGCCAGGATCTCTGTGTCTTTGCCCCGATCGCTCACGGGCAGCGGGCGCAGCAAGGCGAACGCGTTGGTCACACCGAGGTAGGCCAGTCGAAGCGGCACGGTCGGTCATCATGCCGCGTCAGCCGAGGGCGCTGCGGACCTGCGGCCGCACCCAGGAGCTCCTCGATCCCCTCATGCCACGCACGGCTTCAACCTGCATGGGTGGAGTTGTCGGCAGGCACAGGGCCACTGACGGCGGCCAAGATCCTCAGCGAGACCGCCGACATCCGCCGGTTCCGCTCCCGCGACGCCTACGCCCGCCACAACGGCACCGCGCCACTGCCCGTGTGGTCGTCCAACCGCGCCCGCCACCGACTCAGCCGCACCGGCAACCGACGACTCAACGCCGCCCCGCCCCGCATCGCCCTCACCCAAGCCCGCCGCCACCCCGACGCCCGAGCCCTGCTCGCACGCCGCCGAGCAGGAGGTGACGGCGGACTCGAAGCCCTCCGCGTGCTCAAACGACACCTCTCCGACGTCGTCTACCGCGCCCTACACGCCGACGCCACGATCACCCGGCCAACCTCCGCTTGGCAGAGGAGCGATCTGCCGTCCCTCCATCCGCACCCTGCGCGTCGCCGAACCCAGTGTTCGTCCCCCTTCCGGCGGCTCCGAGACCCGATCTGGTCGAGCTGGGTCAGCCTGTCGCGAGCAGCACGGTGTCCAGAGCGGGTGGATCGGCCGCGGCGCGGTCTTGGAGCGTGGTGACTGCGGCGGCGATGGGGGCGGTAGTGGTCGGGAAGGTGGTGAAGTTGCGCGTCGAGGCCGAGTACGAGCGTGCAGGCGCGGACAGCGGCGGCGGTGTGGTCGTCGATCGGGCGTTCGCGGGTGAAGATCGGCGTGGCGAGGTTTCGCAGGATGGTGAGGAACCGGAAGTTGTCTGTCCGGTCGTCGAGGTCCACGAGTGGGTTGCGGGCTTGTCGGGCGGTCCAGGGGCCGTCGGGGTTGGTGGTGGTGCCGAGGATGTGGACGTGCGGGCGGGACTCGCCAACGTTTCAGCACGCGGCGCACCGTCGACGCGGCTGTCGGGTGGCCGAGCTTGAGCAGCTTGCCCTGGATCCTGCGGCAGCCCCAGCCGGCGTTCTCTCGGGCCATCAGCTCGATCAACAGTCGGGGAACCGGCGTACCAGCGGGGCGAGCACAGCGCGATCGGCCCACTCCAGCCGCGGGCGGTGTTGGCCCGGCGCAGTACGGCGACTTCGTGCCGCAGTACCAGCAACTCCACGTCCTTGGCCGCCGATGACCGGCCGAGCAGGACCAACCAGCCGGCGAGCCGGACGAAGATCAGGTACGGCAGTCGTAACGCCACGTCCCACGATCATGCCCTTACCGCCCATGATGCGCGATCGCTGCAACTCGGCATCCCAACGCAGAGTTCTGGCACCTACAGGCACCGGGGACGCGGGGAGCCCCACCCACGCTCCCAGGTTCGTCGGCAGCACGGCCGGCCGAAGGTCGGGACCATTCGACCACCGCGGCGGCGAACGGAGCTCAGGCTCTTCGGGCGGCCCCGACCGCTCAGTCGCCGGGGTCGATCACCCAGGACGAGGTCGACCACCGGGTCGCGGACAGCGTGGACGCGGACGTGCGCGCCCGGCGGATGGCCGAGGCCATCGCGGGGCTGCGCGCCGAGGAGCGCGACGTGCTGCTGCTCGTGGCGTGGGGCGAGCTGACCACGGCGGAGATCGCGGAGGTGCTCGGGATCAAGGAGCAGACGGTGCGGACGCGCCTGCACAGGGCCAGGACGAAGCTGAGGACCGAGGAGGCGCGCGATGCGTGAGGACGAGGTGGACCACGTCGTGCGGGACGTGCGCGGCGACACGGCGCCGATGACCGGCGAGAGCTTCGCCGCCAACCGGGAGAAGGTGCTCGCGCTCGCCGCGGCCGGCCAGCCGGCCGGCGGGCAGGCCGGCGTGGCGCTGGTGGGGTGTCGCCGCGGGCGTCGCCGCGCTGACCGCGGTCGCGGTGCTGGCCCAGGTGGCGCTGGGTGGTCCGACGCCCGCGACCGCCGAGGCGGCGCAGGCGTTGACCAGGCGTTTCGGTGGCCGGCCTCGTCGCGGGCCGCCCCGCTCAGCTCTTGTCGAGTTCGGCGTTGACCATCGTCTCGAACTCGTCGCGGCCCCGGATGCCCAGGGCGCCGCCGAGTGCCGTCGCCAGCCGGTCGAACGGGTCCTCCAGCGGCAGCGCGGTGAGGTTTTCGGCGAGTTCGGGCACCGTCCAGAGTTCGCTGTCCTTGTCGACGTGCGCGCCGCGCGTCCAGCCGTGGTTGACCGCGATCGAGCCGCCGCGCACCGACAGGACCTGGCCGGTCAGCGGACAGTCCTCGCTGACCAGGTAGGCGACGAGTGGGGCCACCACGGCAGGGTCTTTCGGGTCCGGTTCCCCGGCCGGCGGTGTCCGGTCCATGCCCGGCACCGGGTCGGTCAACCGGGTGCGCACCATCGACGGGCTGACGCAGTTCACCCGGACCCCCAGCCGCCGCAGTTCCAACGCGTGCACGGTCGTCATGGCCGCGACTCCGGCGTTGGCCGCCGCGTAGTTCGTCTGCGTGGGCAGGGGGTTGAGCAGACCGGAGCCCGAGGCGGTGTTGACGATGGCGCGGTCGGTGCGCACTCCTTCGTCCACCCGTCCGCGCCAGTACGCCGTGGCCCAGCGGCTCACCGCGAAGGTCCCCTTCAGCTTGACCGCGACAACGTCGTCGAACTCCGCTTCGGTCAGCCGTTCGAGCCCTTTGTTGACCTCGATGGTGGCGTTGTTGACCACGGCGTGCAGATCGCCGAACTCCGCGACGGCCAACTCGACCATGCGCTTGGCGTCCTCCCACTCGGCGACGTTGCCGGTGTCGGCCACCGCCCGTCCACCCCGTGCGCGAATCTCGTCGACCACAGCGGCGGCGACGCCCTCGTCACCGCCACGCCCGTCGATCTCCACGCCGGGGTCGTTCACGACCACGTTCGCGCCGGCAGCCGCCAGGTGCAGCGCCTCCGCCCGGCCGATCCCCCGTCCCGCACCGGTCACCAACACCGTCCGACCAGTCAACCCGTCCATCACGAGACCCCTCTCCGCGCTCAACGTCCTCCAGTCGGAAGACTGATGCACTCAGTGTACTCATGCACTCGGTGTATTGAGTCACACGGTGCACTATGCTCGCCCTGTGCCAGACGACGTCGGACGCCGTGAACGCAAGAAGCAGCTCACCCGACAGGCGCTGGTGAACGCCGCCGTCCGCCTGTTCACCGAACAGGGCTACGACCAGACGGGCGTGGCCGACATCGCGGAAGCCGCCGACGTCAGCAAGCGCACCTTCTTCCTGCACTTCGCCACCAAGGAGGACGTGCTGCTGGCCGACGGCAGCACGAGGATCGACCTGGCCGTGCGGGCCATCGAGGAACGGCGACCCGACGCGCCGATGCGCGAGGTACTGGCCGAAGCGACGAAGAGCATGATCGACAACACCGCCGGCGATGACCTGCCGAACGGACTGGCGGCGCTCCGTGCCCGGCTGGTGGTCACCACGCCCGCCGTTCAGGCCCGCGTGCTGCACACCATGTTCACCGCGCAGACCCGCATCGCCGCGGCGCTGCGCGGGGCGTACCCGGACACGCTCGACGAGATCACCGCGGCAAGCGTCGTCGGCGCGCTGACGGGCGCCATCAGCGCCGCCGCCGTGGCCAGCCTCCAACTCGGCGAGCCGCCCGAGCGGACCCGCGCCGCGATGCAACACGCGGCCGGGATCGCTCTGCACTACGTCGAATCACTCGACCCGCCCGACCCCACCGGGCACGCCGCTCCACGGGCTTCCCGCGGAGCGAAGGCAACCCCACTCGCCGATGACCTGCCGTAGGCCCCGCTACCGACTGCCCTGACCTCCACCACAGTCGGGGCAAACGCCTGACGACGTTTCCGCAGAACCGAATCGGATGATCATCCAGTGGTCATCCGCACGCGGAAGCGGTCATGGGTGCGCGGAATCTACACCGCGGTGGACGCAGCCGGGCGAGTCGCGCTGGCGGCGTCGTCGCCGTTGTACCGGTAGTTGTCGATCTGCACCGGCTGGCGGGTCTACCTCGTGATCTCGAAACAGTCCCCGACACTACCGACACGGTGGTTCTGGGGGTGGAACCAGGCGGGGATCGGGGAGATCCCTGATGGCGGGGCGCCGGACCGCGGGCACGCTGGGAGGGGTCAGCAGGCATCCGCAGTTCGAGGAGAGTCATGAGCGAATTCACGCCCGAGTACCCCCGTGTCACCGTCGACGCTGTGGTCGGCGCCGTTCGCGGGCTGGTCCGTGAGGGCATCAACCGCCGTGTGGTCGTGCGTGACAGCAAGGAGGACGTGGTGCTGGAGGTGCCCGTGGCTCTCGGGTTGGTCGCGGCGCTGGCCGCTCCGGTGGTCACGGCGATCGGTACCGGTGTCGCGCTGGTCGGCAAGTGCGGAATCACGCTCGAGAACCGCCAACAGCCTGGCAGCCAGTCCGCGACAACGGTCGCAAGCGAGCAGGTGTAGTCAGCAGTCGGTGAACAGCAGCAGCACCGACGGCACGGACAGCTGCGATCGGCGTGGGCATCGGGGCGCGGGCGGGTGAGGACGCGAGGGCTACCGTCGCGCTGCGCACCAGCGGGGTGGCGATGCGGGCGGAGGTCCTGTCGGCCGTGGAGAACGCCGGGGAAGACGACGTGTCCTCGCCTTGACGTTGTGGATCGCGCTGCCGGGTGGTGCGGATCTCCAGGTGGTGCACAGCTGCGGCAACCACACGCGCGTCACCGCGGCTCAGCGGCCGGACCCGGTGCCGGAGGTGCTGGTGGACCCGGTCGTGCGCATGTGGGCCGTCGTGCACTGAACGGCCGTGGTTCCGCACCGGGCGACCGCGGTGGTGGTCCCGGCCCGGGAAAAGCCCCCGCCCGCGGCCCGTCGGGGGGAAGGCCGCGGGCGGGAACACCCCTCGGGTCAGGACAGCAGGACTGTCCGCGAGGCTTTGGCGACCGGGCGACTGGTGTTCGCAGTGGCCAGGTCCGCGGCGATCTGCGCGGAGGTGTCGTGCCGGCCCTTGTCGCCGTTGTACGCGGTGCAGCCGTACCACTCGAGCATGCCCTCGCGGTACACGCCCTTGCAGGTCGGTGCGAGCTTGGAGATCACCGTCGTGTTGCCGTGCACGAGGGTGTCCGCCAGGCCCTGCGTGGTCAGGCCGGCGCGTCCGCGGGCGATCAGCGCCACCGGGCCGACCGCGTCGAGGGCGAACCCGAGCTGGTCGATCGCGCCGGGGTCGACCACGGTGTCGAGCAGGCTGTCGATGTAGGTGACGCAGGCGGTGGCGTCGCGGGCGAACGCCTGGAGCGTGTCCGGTGTGAACCGCTCGATGTCCGCGAAGTCGATGATCGCGGCCCGCGCGCACGCCTTGGCCTGCGCGGTGGCGATGAGGTCGATGTGGGAGATGATCTCGTTCTTGGCCGAGTTGATCGCGCTGAGGATCTGCCTGGTCGCCTCCTCCACCGACATGCCCGCCTTCGCGAACTGCTTGTACGCCGAGTAGGCAGCCTGGGCCGCCGCGACGATCGCCTGCACCGTGGTCGCCGACACCTCACCGGACTGCGGCGCCGCCGCGGGGGCGGCCTGCGCGCCGGGAGCCGCCATCGGCAGGACCATCGCCGTGGCCAAGACCGCGGCCGTCGAGCCGCGCACCAATCGCGATCGCATGCTGCTCCCCAGCGCCTCCGCGACTGTTCGTTGCCGTAACCGCATGAAGTCCTCCGTGACCGTGATGGGGGTGCGGCGAGGACCGGCGTGTCGTGAGCTCGTGCCGTTCCGGTCCGCCACGTCCGCCACCTTGCTCGACCGAACGAACGAAAACCTGCGGGAAACCTGCAACCGCGCGAAGCCCCTGCTAGACCGGGATGACGGGTGCCGGTCGGCGAAAGGGAGTTCCGCGGTGACGGTGGAGTTCCGCGTGTTGGGCCCGGTGCAGGCGTGGATCGGCGGGCGATCGGTGGATCTCGGTCACGCCCGGCAGCGGTGCGTGCTGGCGGTGCTGCTGGTCGAGGCCAACCAGTGGCTGTCGGCCGACCAGCTGCTCGACCGGGCCTGGGGGGACCGGGTCCCGCCCGGCGGCCGGAACACGCTCTACGGCTACCTGTCGCGCCTGCGCCGGGCCCTGCGCGCCACCGAACAGGTTGCCATCGTGCACCGGTCCAGCGGGTACGAGCTGGTCGTCGACGAGGAAGCGGTGGACGTGCACCGGTTCCGCCGGTTGGTCGCGCGGGCACGCGCCGAGACGGACCAGGTCCGCGCACTGGAGCTGGCCGAGGTCGCCGCCAAGCTCTGGCGGGGCGAGGCGCTGCTCGGGTTGGACACGCCGTGGATCACCTCGGTGCGCCACGGGCTGGAGCAGGAGCGGTTCGCCGCCGACACCGACCGGTTGGACCTGGCGCTGCGGCTCGGGCGGCACGCCGCGCTGCTGCCCGAGCTGACCGACCGCGCCGCCGAGCACCCGCTGAACGAGCACGTGGCCGCCCAGCTCATGCTCGCCCTCTTCCGCGCCGGTCGCCAGGCCGAGGCCCTGGACCGGTACCGGGGGCTGCGCACCCGGCTGGCCGACGAACTCGGCACCGATCCCGGATCGGACCTGCGGCAGCTGCACCACCGGATCCTGGCCGCGGACCCCGACCTGGCCTCGCCCGAGGCGGACCGGTCACCGGTGGTGCCCCGCCAACTGCCCGCGGCGCCGGCGCCGTTCACCGGCCGCGTGCCCGAGCTGACCGAACTCGACCGCGCCCTGGCCGCGGCGCCAGGCGACGGGGCCGACACGTCGGGCGACCCGGCGACGGGGCCGGGGACGGGGGCGATCTCGGCGACCGGCACGGTTGCGATCTCGGCGGTCGGCGGGGTGGGAGGGGTCGGCAAGACCTGGCTCGCGTTGGCCTGGGCGCACCGCAACCTGCACCGGTTCCCCGACGGGCAGCTGTTCGTGGACCTGCACGGGTTCAGCCCCACCGGAGAGCCGACCGACCCGGCCGACGCGCTGCGCGGCTTCCTCACCGCCCTGGGCGCCACCACCGACGGGGCCCAGTCGGACCTGGGCGCCCTGTACCGCAACCTGATGGCCGGGCGTCGGGCGCTGGTGCTGCTGGACAACGCCGCATCCGCGGACCAGGTCGTGCCGCTGCTCCCGGGCAACCCCACCTGCACCGTGCTGGTCACCAGCCGCACCAGCCTGCCGTCGTTGATCGACCGGCACGGCGCGCACCACCTGCCCCTGGGCGTGCTCACGCCCGCGGAGTCCCGCGCCCTGCTGGCCGCAAGGCTGGGCGAGCACCGCACCGACGCCGAACCCGACGCCATCGACGAGCTGGCCGGGCTGTGCGGTCAGCACCCCCTGGCCCTGGCGATCACCGCGCGGCACGCCGCCACCCGTCCCCGGCTCCCGCTGGCCGAGTTGGCCGCGGAACTGCGCGAGGCGGGCCTGGAGATGCTCGACCACGACACGGACCTCACCGCCAGCCTGCCCGCGGTGCTGTCATGGTCACTGCGCCACCTCACCGCCCGGCAGCGGATGGTGTTCGTGCTGCTCGGGATCGCGCCCGGACCGGACATCGACCTGCCCGCCGCCGCCTCCCTCACCGGCCTGACCCCGACCGAGGCGCGCAAGGAACTGCGCGTGCTGGAGGACCACTCGCTGCTGGACCGGCACCCGCACGGCCGCTACGCGATGCACGACCTGGTCCGCGCCTACGCCACGACCGCGGACGAACACCTGTCGGAGTCGGCGCGGGAGGCCGCGCTGGAGCGGGTGGCGGACTTCTACCTGCACACCGCCCACGCCGCCGACCACCTGCTGAACCCCCACCGCCCGCCGATCCGGCTCGACCCGCCCGCGCCCGGCGCCCAGTCCCACCCGTTGCCCGACCGCGCGACCGCCCTGGCCTGGATGGACGCCCACCACCTGCACCTCCTGGCCGTCCAGCAGGACGCGGTCGCCCGGCGCCACCACCGGGTGGTGTGGCAGATCGCCTGGACGCTGGGCACGTTCCACCGCCTGCGCGGGCACATCCACGACGATCTTGTGGTGTGGCAGGCCGCGGCCGAGGCCGCCACCCACCTGCCCGACCCCGGCACGCACGTCCTCGCCCACCGGCTCCTGGGCCACGCTTACGCCGAGCTGGAGCGGCACGAGCGGGCCGTCCACCACCTCCACCAAGCGCTCGCGCTGGCCCGGCAGCACCACGACCTCGCGCAGCAGGCCCACACCCACCACGCCCTCACGTGGGCCTGGGAGCAGCGCGGCAACGACCGCAAGGCCCTCGACCACGCCCGGCACGCCCTGGACCTCTTCCGCGCCCTCGGCTCCCCGGTGTGGGAGGCCACCGCGCTCAACATGGTGGGCTGGCACGCCGCCCGCCTGGGCGAGTACGAGGTCGCCCGCGAGCACTGCCAGGCCGCCCTCGACCTGTACCGCCGCCACGACGACCTCGACGGCGAGGCGGACACCCTGGACAGCTTCGGCTGGATCGAGCACCACACCGGCCACCACCGCCGGGCCGTCGACCACTACCGGCGGGCGCTTGACCTCTACCACGCCGTCGGCAACACCGCCGAGGCCGCCGACACCCTGGACAACCTCGCCCACCCCCACCTCGCACTCGGTGACCACGCCCAGGCTCGCGCGGCTTGGAGGGAGGCGCTGGACCTCTACCGGCAGCAGGGCCGCGACGCCGACGCCGAGCGCGTCCGCCGACAGCTCGCCGACCTGGATCCGGCGTCGCTCAGGACCGGGAACGGAGGGCCGGGGCCGTCCTGAGCGACCTTCCCCTGCGGGACCGGCGTCGTGGAGTCGTCGCCTCAGGTCGGCGGAGTCGAGCAGCAACGGGCACCACGTGGTGGCGGTGCGCTCGGCCGCGGTGATGCCCAGGGCGTCCACGATGGCCCGGGAGTCGTCCGCGATCGCCGAACAGGACAGCTGGACGGTCCTCGGGTTGCCCGTGGTCCCGAAGTCGTGAGCAGGAGGACCGTCTCGTCGGAGATCGGGGCGCGCGGGTGGTCGCGGGAAGGAACGCGACCACGTGGCCCGACCGCAGTGCGGAGAGATGGGCCGGTGCCGTTGGGCAGGTCGAGGTTGACCGCGCACAACACGAGGCCCTTGTAGTTGTGTCGCAACGCTGTCCGACCTGTCCCACGAGGTCGGACGGCTCGCCGTGGCCCAGCGCGCCACCAGGCCCGGCGTGGTCGTCGCCATGCCGGGCCCGACGTGAGCGCGGTCCACGGCGCCGGTTCGGCGAAACGACTGCTTGACGGCCAGGACCGGATGGCAAAAGAATCTCCCTTCACCGGCAGGGAAGGGGCGCGTGGACCATGACCTCTGAGATCCGCGACTTCCTGCTGGAGTCGCTCACCGAGGTGGAGCACAGCACCGACGAGGTCGGCGAGGACACCGTGCTCGGCCCCGCCGAGGCCGACGAGGCCGAGGCCTTCGCCGGCTTGACCGTCGGCGAGTGCTGCGCCGTGGTCGCCCCGCGAATCAGCACCTCGGCCGCGACGTGACCACGCGGGCCGCCGTCACCGGCATCGGGCTCGGCGCGCCGGTCGGCGAGGTGTTCGACGTCGTCTGGGCGGGCGGTTCCGGGTTGTCCGCGCCACAGGAGGACCACGTGCTGCGGGCTGCCGAAGACGCGTTGGCGGACGCGGGCCCGACCACCGCGGACGTCGCCGTCATGTCCGACTCGGTCGGCTTCGGCGGCCCCGACGTCAGCCCCGTCCTCGGGCACGCCGATGCGTGAGCGCCGCGTCACCGTCCCCTTCTCCGGACCCGGTGCGGGCACCGCGCCCCTGACGTGGGGCCAGAAGGCGATCATGCGCGACATGCGCGCGACCGGCTGGCCGCACAACAACAGCGGCGCGCACCCGTTGCCCGAGGGCGTGACCGTCGCCGAGCTGGCGGCCCGGCTGGGCGAGATGATGTGCCGCCACCCCGCGCTGCGGATGAGGCTCGGCGTCGGCGACGACGGCGAGCCGTGCCAGGTGGTCGTGGCGTCCGGCGAGATCGACGTCGAGGTGACCGCCTTCGGCGACGACGTGGACCCCGCCGAGGTCCGGGCGCACAGCCACAAGATCTGGTTCGAGTGGATGATGACCCCGTTCGACGGCCACACCCCGTGGTTGGTCCGGCTGGCGGTGCTGGAGCACCGCGGCCGGGCGGCGCACCTGGTGTTCGCGGTCAACCACCTGGTCGCCGACGGCACGGGCACGCTGCTGCTGATGACCGGCCTGGGCATCGGCGAGCTGGCCGACCGCCGGCTCGACCCCGACGCGGTCACCGGGCTGGACCTCGCGCGCCGCGAGCAGACCCCCGGGGCGAGGCGCACCAGCGACGGTGCGATGCGCTACTGGGAGGAACGGCTCCGGGGCCTGCCGCCCGCGACCTTCGGGGAGCCGAAGTACCCGGAGGGGCGGCTCGGGCACCGCTACTGGCACGGCCGGTTCAACTCTCCCGCCGCCCACCTGGCGGTGCTGGCCATCGCCCGCCGCACCCGCACCGACACCGCGCGGGTGCTGCTGGCCGTGTTGGCCATCGCGATCGGCCGCGCCACCGGCGTCGACCCGCTCACCACCAACGTGATCGTCAGCAACCGGTTCCGGCCCGGCTTCGCCGACGTGATCGGCACGCTGAGCCAGAACTCGGTGGTGACGCTGGACCTGGGCGGCACGGTGGACGAGGTGGTGGCGCGGACCCGGCACGCGGCGACGGCCGCCTGGATGCGCGCCTACTACGACCCCGACCAGCTCGACCGCCTGATCGCCCGCCTCGACGCCGAACGCGGCCACCCGGCCGTGGTCACCTGCCGCATCAGCGACCTGAGGTTCAGCACCCGCCCGGACGCCGAGGAGCTGCTGGCCGACGGCGACCCGGTCACCGAGGAGCGGGTGCGGGCCGAGCTGCCCCGGACGTTCCTGTCCTGGGACGGCCACCTCGACGCGATGCCCGACCAGCTGTTCATCAGCGTCGAGGACCGCCCCGGCACGATCCACCTCCAGATGGTGTTCGACATGGCCGTGCTCACCACCGACCAGGTGGAGGCGATGCTCCACGCGGTGGAGGAGGTGGCGCTGGCAGCCGCGTTCGACCCGACGGCGCCCGCTATCGGTCCCACGTCACCGGCAGCTCCCGGAAGCTCCTGACCACCAGACCGGGCTTGAGGCGCAGCTCCGACTCCGGCACGGCCAAGCGGAGGTTGGGCAGCCGGCGCAGCAGGCCGCCCAGCGCTTCCTGGAGTTCCATGCGGGCCAGGGAAGCGCCGATGCAGTGGTGCGGGCCGGCGCCGTACCCGATGTGCGGGTTGGGTGAGCGGGTCAGCACGAGCCGGTCGGCGTCCGGGAACACCGACTCGTCGCGGTTGGCCGACACCACGGCGGGCAGCACGACCGAGCCCGCCGGCACCGGGACGCCGCCCAGGTCGACGTCCTCGAGCGCGACCCGGGGCATCAGGATGCCGCTCTCGCCGAGCTGGATGTAGCGGGTCAGCTCCTCCACGGCCACCGCGACGGCGTGCGGGTCGTCGCCGCGCAGGGCGGCGAGCTGGTCGAGGTGGCTCGACAGGACGGTGACGAACAGGTTGATCTGGTTGGTGGTCGACTCGTGGCCACCGGCGAGCAGCCCGGCGGTGACGGAGACGAGTTCCCGCTCGGACAGCGAGTCCTCCCGGTCCCACGCGGCGACGAGGGCGCTCATCAGGTCGTCGCCGGGGTTCGCGCGCCGCTTCTCGATCAGCTCCCCGAACGCGGCCAGCGCGGCGCGCGGCGGGCCCGGGTCGGCCTTCCAGTCGCCGACCAGCGCGTCCGACCACTCCTTGACCCGGTCCTGGTCCTCGTCGGCCACGCCGAACAGCCCGCTGATCACGGCTATGGGCAGCGGCGCGGACACGTGCGCGCTCAGGTCCGCGCCGGGGCCGGCCTCCTCGAGGCGGTCGATCATGCCGTCCACGAGCTCGGCCACCGTCGCGCGCATGTCCTCGACGCGGCGTGCGGTGAACGCGCTGCCGACCACGCGGCGGACCTGGGTGTGCAGGGGCGGGTCCATGCCCAGCAGCGAGTCGTCGGCCAGCGACCCCAGTTCCCACTCCGGACCCTTCGGCCCGGTGGCCGCGGCGCGGCTGAACCTGGGGTCGCTGAAGACCTTGCGGACGTCCGCGTGCCTGGTCGCGAGGTAGGCGACGGCGCCGTCGGGCAGTTCCACCCGCGGCACCGGGTCTTCGGCGCGCAGGCGCGCGTACTCCGGCGACGGGTGGTGCAGCGACGGCGCGGGCGGGAGCGGGAAGCGGATCACGGGCGGCCTCCTTCGGCGTAGGCGACGAGCTGGTCGACCACCTGGGCGGGGGTTGGCATGGCGCGGATGCGGTCGCGCAGCAGTTCGGCGGCCTCGCGCCACGGCCCCCCGTCCACCAGCGCGGCGACGCTGTCGCGCACCGACACGACGTCGGGCTCCTCCAGCACCAGACCGGCGCCGGACAGCAGCAGGCGTTCGGCGTTGAAGTGCTCGTCGCCGACCTGCGGCAGGATCAGTTGCGGCACGCCGTGCACGAGGGCGGTCATCATCGTGCCCGCGCCGCCGTGCTGGACGAACGCCGCGCTGCCGGGCAGCGCCAGGCGCAGCGCGAGGGGGGTGTCGGCCACCCGCACGGTGTCGGGCAACGGGGGCAGCGCGTCGCGGTGGGCCTTGGCCACGGCGACGACCACGTCCGCGCCCAGGTCCGCCACGGCGCGGATGACGTCCGCGAGATCG
Source organism: Actinosynnema sp. NPDC023794 (assembly GCF_040639675.1). Lineage (NCBI taxonomy): Bacteria > Bacillati > Actinomycetota > Actinomycetes > Pseudonocardiales > Pseudonocardiaceae > Actinosynnema > Actinosynnema sp. NPDC023794. The sequence goes on from NZ_JBFAFR010000009.1 coordinate 56,442, forward strand.
GCCCGCTCGGACAGCCCCGGCCCGGCGACCGTGCCGCCGGTGACGCACACGCGCGGACGGCTCGGCGGCTCGTGCAGCCACGGCGGGAGGACCTGGGTGCCGTTGTAGGGCAGGTAGCGCATCGGCAGGCTCGGCACGGGCAGCGGAACCTGGAGCGGCGCGGGCACCGGGTCGATCATCAGGCCGCCCGCGACGCGCACGTCCGACGACGTGATCCCGAAGCGCCGTGCCAGCGGACCGAAGACGCCGTCGTGGTCCCACGCCAGGGTGGAGCCGTGGTCGGGTCCCCACAGGACCTGCGCGCCGGGCACGTCCAGCACCGCCGCCGCCACGGCCGCGGCGAGGTTGAACGGCTCCCACAGGACCAGGTCCGGCCGGAAGGACCGTCCGAACGCGACCAGGTCGTCCACCCAGGCGTCGGCCATGTGGACCACACCGCCGTCCGGGGTGATCGCCGGACCGTCCGGATCGGGCGTGCCGTCGCCGGTGCTGCCACCGACCTTGCCGATCCGGTCGGTGAACACGGCCTCGAAGTCCAGGTGCGGTCCCAGCGGCACGGCGACCAGGCCGGCCTCGTCCACGACCGGCGCGAGCCCCGGCTGGGTGGCCACCAGCACCTCGTGCCCGGCGGTCTGCAACGCCCACGCCGGCGGCACCAGGCAGTAGAAGTGCGAACGCCAGCCCCACGTCGAGATCAGAATGCGCACCCGGCATGGTAACCCGCGCGGGGGGGCGTGCGGAATCCGTTGACGCAGAGGGGTTTCGGGCGCAGTGTTGTCCGCCGTGGCCGTCGAACCCGAACTGCGCCGGTACCCCTTCGAGCCGTTCACCGGCGAGCTGTCGCCGGAACTCCTCGGCATGATCGAGACCGACCCGGTGAGCCGGGTGCTGCTGCCCGACGGGGAGCCCGCCTGGCTCGTGCTCGACTACGCCGGGTGCGTCAAGGTGCTGGCCGACCCCCGGTTCAGCCGGGTGCTGCGCCGGCCGCCGCCGGACCACCCGCCGCTGCGCGACCTCAACCAGGACGGCGCGGCGCACGCGGCGGTGCGCCGGGTGGGCAGCCGCGCGTTCGGCGGTCGCCGCATGGCGCACTACCGGCCGCGCGTGCAGGCCCTGGTGGACGAGCTGGTGGACGCGATGATCGCCGGCCCGCGGCCCGCCGACCTGGTCAGCGGCCTCGTCGCGCCCCTGCCGCTGCTGGTGATCTGCGAGGTGATCGGTGTGCCGGCCGCCGACCGCGAGCAGTTCTACGGCTGGCTCGCGGGCCTGAACTCGGTGGTGGACTACAACTCCGCGGAGGCCGCGAAGTCGCTGTGGGTCTACCTGGCGGGGCAGCTGGCCGCCAAGCGGGTCGAGCCCGGCGACGACCTGCTGTCGGTGTGGCTGGAGGAAGGCGACGACCACGGCCTGTCCGACGAGGAGATCATCGTGCTGGCCATGGGGTTGCTGCGCGGCGGCCTGGAGGTCGGCTCGACGGCCGCGGGCGTGCGGGTGCTGTTCCAGCACCCGGAGCAGCTGGCGGAGCTGGTGCGGTCACCGGAGAAGATCCCCGCCGCGGTGGAGGAGATCCTGCGGTACACCGCAGTCAGCAGCATGTTCCGCGTGCAGGTCGTCACCGAGGACGTGACCGTCGGCGACGTCGCGATGAGCGCCGGGGACCGCGTCATGGCCGTCCCGTGGGTGGCCAACCGCGATCCCCGGATCTTCAGCGACCCCAACGTGTTCCATATCGACCGCGTGCCCCGCACGGCGCACCTGGCCTTCGGTTACGGGCCGCACTTCTGCCTGGGCACGGCGCTGGCCCGGATGGAGGTCGAGCTGTCCATCGCGACGCTGCTGCGCCGCCTGCCAGGGCTCGCCCCCGCGATCCCGGTCGAGGAGCTGCCGTGGCGCCACGACCGGATCAACGGGGGCATCGAGGAGTTCCCGGTGGTGTGGCGTGAGGATCAGTAGTCCTCCACCGCGTTGACCCGGTCGGGCCAGTACCGCTCGCCCGGCGCCGGCTGGTAGTGCTCCCAGCGCGGCGGGTTGCCCGTCGGCACGTCGCCCAGCACCGTGATGCGCTGGCCCCGGCGGCGTTCGCGGTAGTCGTTGACGGCGTAGTGCTGCGTCACCCGGTTGTCCCACATGGCCACGTCGCCGGGCTGCCAGCGGAAGCGGCAGGTGAACTGCGGACCCTCGGAGAACCGGAACAGGTACTCCAGCAGGGCGTCGCTCTCGTTGCGCGACAGCTGGGGGATGTGCGAGGTGAAGAGGCGGTTGACGTAGAGCGAGCGGCGGCCGGTCTCCGGGTGCACGCGCACCACCGGGTGCTCGGCGCGGCTGGAGAACTCGGTGCCCACGCGGATGGTGTGGATCGCGGTCAGGCCGTCCACCAGGTCGCGCAGCGGGGCCGACAGCGACTCGTACACCAGGCACTGGTTCGTCCACATGGTGTCGCCGCCGTTGGGCGGCAGGTCGATCAGGTGCAGCACCGACGCGATCGGCGGACTCTCGTGGAAGGTCATGTCAGTGTGCCACACGTCGACCTTCGCGCCGTCCTCCGAGTCGATGACGACGATCTCCGGGTGGCTCTCCAGCCGCGGCAGGTACGGGTGCAGCTCCACCTCGCCGAAGCGCCGCCCGAAGTCGATGTGCGCCTGTGGCGTCAGGTTCTCCTGACCGCGCAGGAACACCACCTGGTGACGCAGCAGCCGATCGCGGATCAGGTCGAACTGGTCGTCGGTCAACGTGTTCAGGTCGATGCCGCTGATCTCCGCGCCGAGGGCGCCGGACACCAGGCGGATTTCCGGGGCGGTCACACTCGTCATCGGGCCATTCTGTGCCACGCGGCGGCATTGGTCCACGGGTTGACTGCGGTGGTGCGGTTGAAGGACGCTGCGCCGATGGCGCCCGAGAACGCAGGGGAGCGCTTGGACGCGCTCACCGACCTGGTCACCCCGATGGCGGTGCGCACGGCGGTCACGCTCCGCGTGCCCGACCTGATCGCCGACGGCACCGCCGACCTGACCGCGCTGGCGCGGCGCTGCGGCGCCGACCGCGACGCGCTGGGCCGGTTGTTGCGCCACCTGGTCCACCGCGAGGTGTTCGCGGAGGTCTCCCCGGACGTGTTCGCGTTGACCGAACTGGGCGAACTGCTCCGCGACCGCGGCGACACCGGCTACGGCACGAGGTTCGATTTGGACGCCTTCCCGGCGCGGATGGACCTGGCCGCGCTGGGTCTGCCGCACGCGGTGCGCACGGGCGAACCGGGCTACGCGTCGGTGCACGGCCGCGACTTCTGGTCCGACCTGGACGCGACCCCGGAGTACCGCGCGCACTTCGACCGGCTGATGGCCGGCCTCCAGGCCTCGACCGCGCCGCAGGTGGCCGAGCTCTACCCGTGGCCGGAGGTGGCGCTGGTGGCCGACGTCGGCGGCGGGTCGGGCGCCCTGCTGGCCGAGTTGCTGGCCGCGCACGGGCACCTGCGCGGGATGCTGGTGGACCGGGCCGAACCGGTGTCCACGGCGGCGGCGCGGTTCGCCGAGAGCGACCTGGACGATCGGGTCGAGACGGTCGAGGGCGACTTCTTCCAGCCGCTGCCCGCGGGCGCGGACGTCTACGTCGTCTCGCGCGTGCTGACCGACTGGAACGACGCCTCCGCCGCGACGATCCTGCGCCGTTGCGCCGAAGCGGCCGGTCCGGACGGACGAGTGCTCGTGGTCGAGGTGCTGCCCACCGAGCCGCACGTGCCGCACCTGTCGCCGTTCGACCTCCGGATGCTGGTGGAGGTGGGCGGCAGGGAGCGCGACCGCGCGGCGCACGACGTGCTCGCCGCGTCGGTCGGACTGGCGCCGGCGCGGACGTTCGCGGGCTCGGATGGCTTGGCGCTCATGGAGTTCCGGGCGGCGTTGCGCTGATCGCCGTCTTGCCGCGGGTTTCTCCGCGCCTTACCGTCACGCTGAGCGTCAAACCTGTCGCCTGTCGAAGGGCGGACGCGCATGACCGTTTCCGACTCACCGCAGTATCGGACTTTCCTCGACGGTCTGGCCCACAGCGAGTCGGGACGGCTCCTCCAGGAGGAGTTGCGCCGCCGTTGGCCGGAGACGACCGACGAACTGGCTGCCATGGCGCGGTTCGCCCTGGTGCCGGCCGGGAAGCTGCTGCGCCCGCTGATGGCGCTGCACACCGCGCAGGCCGTCGGCGGCGACCCGCTGCGCGTCACCGCGGCCGTGCTCGCGCTGGAGTACGTCCACACCGCGACCCTCGTGCACGACGACATCATCGACGGCGACGACCTGCGCCGCGGACGGCCGTCGGTGCACGCCGCCTACGGAGTCCCGAACGCGATCGTCACGGGTGACGGCCTGATCTTCAGCGCCTTCGAGTCCCTTGTGGACGAACCGTGGTCGGCCTCGCCCGCGCGCGTGGTGGCGGCGGTCGGCGAGCTGGCCGAGGTCGGCCGGGACCTGTGCCGCGGCCAGGTGCTGGAGTCGCGCCTCGTCGGCGCCCCGGAGGAGGGCGCGCGCTGGTACGAGGAGATGGTGCGCCTCAAGACCGGCGCGCTGTTCCGGGCCGCCTGCTACATCGGGGCGACGCTGGGCGGCGCGGGTGCGGACACCGGCGCGATGCTGGCTTCCTACGGCGAGAACGTCGGCATCGCCTTCCAGATCCGCGACGACCTGCTGGCCTTCGTCGCCACGCCCGAGCAGACCGGCAAGCCCCGTGACAGCGACCTGCTCAACGGACGGCCCACGCTGCCGGTGCTGCTGGCCTACGAGGCGGCCGACGAGACCGATCGGCGGGAGCTGCGGGAGGTCCTGGGCCGCCGCGCCGCCCGGGAGGGCGACGTGCGGTGGGTCCGGGACCTGGTGACGGCCTCCGGCGCGGTGCAGAGCGCGCACCGGCGGATGGCGTCCCACGTGGAGCTGGCGCTGGCCGGGCTGGCGGGGCTGTCGCCGTCGCCGCACGCCACCGCGCTGGCCGACATCGCGCGCTGGACCACGAGCGGGGCGCGGTGAGCGCACCGCCGGACGGCCGGGGGTGAGGACGTGGGCTTCGGCACGGCGGTCCGGGCGCACGTGGAGACGTGGCGCCCTTACACGCTCTGGTACGTCGGGCTGGTCGGGCTCGGCGGTGCGGTCCTGGCCGGCGCGGCCGGTCACCCGTGGCGGCTGCTCGCGGCGTGGGCCGCGCCCACCGCGGGCTGGCTGGGCGGGCACTACCTGGGCGACTACTTCGACCGGCACCTGGACGCCATCGGCAAACCGCACCGACCGATCCCGTCCGGACGGTTGAGCCCGCGCGTTGCCCGGGCGTGCGGTGTGCTGTGCATGCTGGTGGTGGCGGCGATCGCCGTGCTGGGTGGGTGGCCGACGCTGCTGGCCGCCGCGCTCGGCGTGTTCGGCATCGTCGCCTACAGCCGGTGGGCCAAGGCGCGTGGCATCGCGGGCAACCTGGTGCGCGGCGCGCTCGGCGCGATCGCCCTGGTGTACGGGGTGTGCGTGGCCGGGGCGTGGCCGTCGTCGCGGATCGCCGCGGTGGTGGCGCTGGCGGCGGTGTTCTGGCTGCACGACACGACGTCCAACCTGGTCGGCACGCTGCGCGACGTGGACGGCGACCGCGCGGGCGGCTACGACACGCTGCCGGTGCGCCGCGGCATGCCCTTCGCGGTGTGGACGGTCCTCGCGCTGTACGTGGCGGTGATCGGCGTGGCGGTGGCGGGCGGGCTGCTGGCCGCGGTCGGCGACCGGACGGCGTACCTGGTGACGCTGGCCGTCGTGGCCGCGCTGGGCGCGCTCGCGCTGGCGCCCCTGGTCCGGCGGCGCGCGGACGTGCCGGTGGTCGTCGCGCTGCGGAGCCACGAAGTGCTGGTGGTCGAACGGCTCGTGCTCGCCTCGGCGATCGTCGGCCTCGGCCTGGGCGTCGGCTGGCAACTGGGGCTGGCCCTGCCGCTGGCCGCGCTGACATGGTGGACGCAGTCGGCGATGCGGAGCAGCCACGAGCTGGGCACGTCGCGGCCGTCCGAGGCTCGCTCGCGCTGCCTGATCCCGTTGGAGGACAAGACATGACAGCCGTGTCGCAGGTCGACGTCGCGAAGGCCGTGGAGCGCGGCGCGGAGGCGCTGCTGGCCCGGCAGCGCCCGGACGGCGCGTTCACCGACGACCCGCCCGCCTCCGTGCTGGGCACCGCGGGCGCGATCACGGCGCTGCACGCCGCCGACCCGGTCGCCCACGCCGACCTGGTCGCGGGCGGCGCGGCGTGGCTGCGCGACCGGCAGCGCGGCGACGGCGGCTGGGGCGGGGTGGACGGCGCGCCCAGCGAGGCGGTGCCCACCGCCATCGCCACCGCCGCCCTGCACGTCGTCTCCCCGGAGCGCAGCGAGACGGCCGTGACGGCGGGGCGTGCCGCGCTGGCCGCGCTGGGTGGCGTGGACGCGGTGAGCGACCGCGCGGTGGCGCTGATGTGCCGCCAGTTCCTGATCCTGGCCGGGCTGACCGCCGAGGCGGGGGCGCTGCGGCGGCTGCCGCTGGAGATCGTGCTGGCCGACAAGGTGCGACGGCGGTTGATCTCGTTCCGCACCGCGCCGTTCGTCGGCCTGGCGCTCATGCAGGACGGCCTGCTGCCCACCGGGCCGGTGCGCCGGTTCACCCTGCGCCTGGCCCGTCCGGCGGCGCTGCGACTGGTCCGCGCGGTGTACGAGCACGAGGGCCGCACCGGGGCGCTCAGCGAGGACCCGTGGCCGGCCGCGCTGGTGCTGCTCGGCCTGGCCCGCTCCGGCGAGGCGCCCGACATCGCCGCCGCCATCGCGGGCTGGCTGCGTGCCGCGGTCCGGCCCGAGGGCGCGTGGGACGCGGTGGCCAACCTCGACCTGACCCGCACCGGCTACGCCACCACCGGCCTGGTCGCCGCCGGGTACGCCGCCGACCCCCGGCTGCGCGCGTCCCGCGACTTCCTGCACGCCGCCCGCACCACCGAGCCGTTCACCGTCCTGGACGTCCCGGCGGGCGGTTGGAGCTTCTCCACCCGGCGCGGCTGGCCGGTGACGCTGGAGTCGGCCGAGATCCTCAGCGCGCTGGCCGGGCTGCCCGGCGCCGCCGAGGACGCTCACCTGCGCGGCGGGCTGGAGTGGCTGACCGGGCGGCAGGACACGCGCGGCTCGTGGAGCCTGTGGGTGCGCGACACCAAGCTCACCAACGACGGGCCGTGCCCGGCGATCACCAGCCAGGCCGTCCAGGCCCTGCTGGACGCGGGCCGCCCCGCCGACGACCCGGCCGTGGCCTCCGCCGCCGCGTGGCTGCTCACCGCGCACAACCCGGACGGCACGTTCGAGAACCTGTGGTACCGCGACCACACGTCCGGGACCGCCGTCGTGGTCGGCGCGCTGGCGCGGGCCGGGCACGGCGGGCACGAGGTCGTGCGCAAGGCGGTGGACTGGCTGCTGCGCACCCAGCTGCCCGACGGCTCGTGGGGCCCGGGCGACGGAACCGAGGGCTCGGTCGAGGAGACGTCCTGGGCGGTGCAGGCGCTGCTGGCGGCGGGAACCGGCGCGGACGCGGTGGACCGGGGCGCGGCCTGGCTGGTGGCCGTCGCCGAACCCGACGGCGGCTGGGAGCCCACGCGGGTGTGCAACTACATCCGCCACCACATGCGCTACGCCAACGGCGTGATCACGCAGGCCGTGGCGCTCAAGGCGCTGGGCGAGTACCGGGCCGCCGTCCGATGACGCTCCCAGGGACCGTCGACGTCGTGGTGTCCGGCGCGGGCGCGGGCGGGCTGGCCGCCGCGCGGGCGCTGGGCGGCACCGGCCTGCGGGTGCTGGTGCTGGACCGCAGGCCCACCCCCGCGCCGACCGCCAAGGGCGAGATCCTCCAGCCCGGCGCGGTGCGCGTGCTGGACGACTGGGGCGCGCTGGACGACCTGAGGGCCGCCGACGCGCGCCCGGTGGACCGGCTGGCCATCCGCGACGGCGACGGCGCCGCGCTGCTGACCGTCGAGTACGGCACCCTGCCCGGTCCGCACCGGCAGGTGCTGTGCGCGGCCTACGAGGACCTGTGCGGGGCGATCACCCGCTCGCTGCCCGACACCGTGGAGATCGTCCGCGGCGTGCGCGTGGGCGGGGTGCTGCGCGAGGGCGGGCGGGTCGCGGGCGTGGCGGCCGACGGCGGCGAGGTCCGCGCGCGGTTGGTCGTGGCGGCCGACGGCATGTCCTCGGCGCTGCGCAAGGACGCCGGGATCACCGTCGACCGGGACGAGTACCCGCACCGGCTGCTGGCCTTCGACGTGGCCGACGCCGACGTGCCCGGCGAGGTGACCGCCTACCGCACCGCGCGCGGCCTGCGCTTGGTCTACCCGCTGCCCGGCCGCCGCTGCCGGCTCTACGTCCAGGTCGCGCCGGACGAGTTCCGCGCCACCGGGTTGGCCGAGCTGGGCCGCTGGGTCGACCGCGTGCTCGCCGAGGTGCCCGCGCTCGCGCCGCTGGCGCCCGCGGTGCGGGCGAGCCTGCACCGCCGGCAGCTGTTCGGGGTGTCCCGGCTGCGGGCGGGACGGCTGGCCGTGCCCGGCCTGGCGCTGGTCGGCGAGGCCGCGCACGCCGTGCACCCGATGGCGGCGCAGGGCGTCAACAGCTCGCTGGCCGATGCCGAGGCGCTGGCAGAGGCGTTGGCAGAGGCGTTGGGAGGGGCGCCGGCCGCGCGGTCGGTAGTGGACGGGGGTCCGGCGGTGGACGAGGCGCTGGCGGCGTACGAGGCGGCCCGGCGGCCGAGCCTGGACCACATCGCGAAGGTCAGCCACAACGCCGCCCGCATGATCACCGCGCTGTCCGGCGCGCCCCGGCTGCTGGGCGCGCGGATGATGCGCCGCACCGCGGCCAACCCCCGGCTGCTGCGGCGCACCGCGGGCAACATGTCCGGCACGGACGTCCGGCCGCTGACGTTCGTCGACCGGCTCTACCAGCTGGGCGTGCTCGCCGACCGGCGTGCCCACGACCCGCACGCGGCCGACCCGAGGGGAAGCGAGGTCCGATGACCGCCGTCGACGCCGACCGGCTGCACGACCTGTCCATGAACGAGACGCCTTACCCGCCGCTGCCCGCGCTGCGGCAGGTGGTCGCCGAGGGCGCGGCGCTGCTCAACCGCTACCCCGACCGGCTGGCCGGTGCGCTCACCGCCGGGCTGGCCCGACATCTGGGCGTCGGCCCGGAGACGGTGCTCGTCGGACCGGGCTCGGCGGGGTTGTTGCAGCACCTGGTGCAGTCGTTCGGGCCGAAACCGGAGGTCGTGCACGCGGCGCTGTCGTTCGAGGGCTACCCCCTGGTCGTCGCCAACGCGGGCGCGAAGAGCGTGCTCGTGCCGATGGACGGCTACCGGCACGACCTGCATGCGATGGCCGAGGCGGTCACCGACGCCACCCGGTGCGTGCTGATCTGCAACCCCAACAACCCCACCGGTTCCGCGCTGGGCCGCGCCGAGCTGGAGGAGTTCCTCGGCCGCGTGCCCGCCGACGTGCCGGTGGTGATCGACGAGGCCTACCGGCACTTCGTCACCGACCCGGACTTCCCCGACGCGCTGGACCTGTACCGGGACCACCCGAACGTGTGCGTGGTGCGCACCTTCTCCAAGGCCTACGGCCTGGCCGCGCTGCGCGTCGGCTACGCGGTGCTGCCCGCGGACCGGGTGATGGCCGCGCGGATGACCGGCATGGTGTTCTTCGCCAACTCCCTGGGCCAGGCCGCCGCGCTGCGCGCGCTCGACCCGGACGTCACCGAGGAGCTGTCGCGGCGGTGCGCCGACGTGGCCGCGCAGCGCGCCCGGCTGGTCGCCGGGCTGCGCGACGCCGGGTACACCGCGCCCGACAGCGAGGCCAACTTCGTGTGGCTGCCGCTGGGGGAGGACAGCGCCGCGTTCACCGCCGACGCCAAGGCCGCGGGCATCCTGGTGGCGTGCCTGGACGGGCGGGGCGTGCGGGTCACCGTCGGCACGGCCGAGGCCAACGACCGGTTCGTGGCCTTCGCGCGCTCCCGGAGGTGAGCGCCGCGCCGGGTCCCGGCGCGGCGCGCGTCCCTACCAGCCCGCCTTGATCGTGGACACGATGTGCCCGCGCTCGTCCTCGGTCAGCCACCAGCCGACCGGGATGGACACCATCCGCGCGCTCACGCTGTCCAAGCCGGGCAGCAGCGCGGCGTACTCGCGCACCGTCGTGTAGACGTCGTTGCGCTCGTGCACCTGGCTGGCCATGATGCCCGCCTCCTCCACGCGGCGCATGAACCCGTCGCGGTCGTCGACCTTGATCGTGTAGATCCAGCACGACGACTCGCGGTCGGGCGCGCGTTCGGTCAGCTCCAGGCCCGGCACGTCGGCCAGCTCCGCGTCGAAGTACGCGGCGTTGCGCCGGTGCTTGGCCAGGTTCTCGTCCACGTGGTCCAGGTTGGCCAGGCCGATGCTGGCGTTGATGTCGTTCATGTGGAACTTGAAGCCGAACTCGGGGATGTCGTTGAGGAACGAGAACCGCGCGCTGGTCTCGCGGTCGATGCCGTACCACCGCAGCAGCCGCGCCCGGCGGGCCAGCTCCTTGTCCGGCAGCACGACCAGGCCGCCGTCGCCGGCGGTCAGGTGCTTGATGGCCTGGAAGCTGAACACCGAGATGTTGCCGTGGTTGCCCAGGTGCTTGCCGTCGAACGTGGCGCCCCAGGCGTGCGCGCAGTCCTCGATCACCATGGGGCGCACGCCGTGCACCTTCTCCGCCTGGTCCAGCACCTCGGCCAGCCGCCGCAGGTCCACCGGGTAGCCGGCCCAGTGCACCACGATGATCGCCTTGGTCCGCGGGGTGATCTTGCGGGCCAGGTCGTCCAGGTCCATGTTGAGGTTGGCGGGGTCGACGTCCACCCAGCGCAGGCGCAGGCCGTTGGCCAGCACCGGCCAGTTGGTGGCGCTGCACGTCATCGGCGTGGTCAGCACTTCGCCGCCCCCGCCTCTCGCGCCGCCGGTGACCAGGTGCAGGGCCAGGTGCAAGCCCGAGGTGGCGCTGTTGACGGTGGCGAGCTTCGGGTTGCCGACCCGGGTGGCCAGGGCCGCCTCGAACTCGTCCACCTTGGTGCCCTGCCCGATGAAGCCGCTGGTCAGGACCTTCTCGACGAGGGCAGGCGCGGTAGGGGACATCGCGACCTTGAACAGGGGGATCATGCGTGCTCCTTCGTCGTGCGGCCGGTTTCCGGTCAGCGCACCTCGATCCCGACCGGGCGGAGGTAGCGCGGTTCGCGGTCGTGCTCGCCGACCGCCACCACCAGGCCCCGCTCGGTGAGCGCGTCGGCCGGCCGCCACACCCCGGTGAGCGGCTGACCGGCGGACTGGTCGGCGATCGTCCGGGCCGCCGGTTCCGGCACGGCCTTCGCCGGCCACGTCCCGGAACTGGCGGAGGTCGGTGACGCGGTGGCCCGCGTCGTCACCGCAGAGCGGGGCGGCGCCGCGGTGCTCGCGCGGCGGCGTCGCCGTCAAGTCGTAGGGCAACTCGCCCTGCTCGACGGCCACCACCAGCGCCCGCCGCGGCGGGCGGTCGCGGACCAGGCGCAGCGCGGTGAACGGCGTGGCGCTGCACCGGCACACCGCGAAGGACAACGGCGTGCCGGTGCAGACGTGGCTCAGGTGGGTGGCCGTGGCGTGGCGACTCGGTGTCACCCCGCGCGTCGGGTGCGGTCATGGTGGCCTCCAGGGCGGAACGGACCCAGTGCTGGAACACCATCGCGGAGAACGTCGCCCCGGCGCCCGCGCCGACCGCGCCCACGAGGTAGCGGACTCCCGCGCGCGGCAGCCCTCGCTCGTGCGCCGCGGCGTGGTCGGCGAACGCGTCGGCGCCGAACAGGTGGCCGTTGACCGGTGCGTTGGACAGCGGCACGCGCTCCACCGGGAAGTCCACCGGCAGGCAGAGCCGTTGCCAGGTCACGGCGTCGTCGGCCGCCGCGCGCGGCAGGTCGGCCTGCGACCGCTCCGGGTCGAGGCCGGTCTCGCCCAGCCCGTGGAACCGCCGGACCTGGATGTCGGTCAACCCCAGCGGTTCGGCGAGGCTTTCGATGGGAACGCGGACAGCCGGCGTGCGCGCCGACACCGCGTCGAGCGCGGTCACAGTCGGGATCACACCACGCGTCCTGGCGAACGTCAATGAGTGTTGTCGTCGTCGGGGGGCGCGGTTCCTGCTCGTCGTGCTGCCGCTGCGAGGCCACCGGTTCCCCATGCCCGCCACCGGTCAAGCGACCGTCCACAGTGGACATGAAGTGTCTGTCCACTGGTCGGTCCGGACGCGACGGTGCACCCCACCGGGGTACGCGCCTACCGCCGTTACGCCGAGACCGGCATGGCCGGCGTCCACGCGCTGCGGGACGGCTGCCGCGGCTGCCCGCGCCGCCGGCCCACGACGTGCGGGCCGTGTTCGTGACCTCGAGGATGGACGCGAAGCCGTTCCTCGTGAACGTCATCGCCGGTGACCTGGTGCGGATGCCGCACCTGATGCGCCGTTCGGACGCCGTGGTCCGCCACGCGGGTGGTGCGGTCAACGAGGTGTCGAGCTACGGGGTCCCGATGGTCCTCGCCCCTGTCCGTGCCGGGCAGGTGGCGCTGTCGCACCGGGTCGCGGCGGCGGGCGCACCCGGTGCACGGGGCCGCAGCCGCGCGGGCTGCGGAGACCCGAACCGCTGCCGGTGGACCTGGTCGAGATCGCCCGCGACCGGGCCGACCTGATCCGCGCCCACCCCGCCCGAAGTGGACCGCGGGCACGAGCACGCGCCGCTGCCGCGCCCGGTGTCGGCGATCGGCACGGCCGTCGGCGCGCCGATGACTCCCCGCGGCGGTGCGCCGACGCGTCCGAAAGCGTGATTGTCGTTGCGCCGCAGCTAACCTAGCCTCAGCGGATGAGCACCCGCCCCACGCTGTCGGCGCGCGATCCCGGCGCGTCGGACCGAGCCGCCGCCGGCGATCGGCGGGACCTGGTCATCGAGGCGAGCGGTTTGCGCAAGACCTATCGCAAGCGGGGACGCAAGGCCAAGGCCGTGGAAGCGGTGCGGGATGTGCACTTCGCGGTGCGCGTGGGCGAGATCTTCGGGTTCCTCGGGCCCAACGGCGCGGGCAAGTCGACCACGCTGCGGATGCTGGCCACCCTGGTCCGCCCGGACGGCGGCAGCGCCCGCATCGGTGGAGTGGACCTGGTGCGCTCGCCCGCGCGCGTCCGCGACGTGATCGGGTTCGTCGCGCAGTCCAGCGGCACCTACGACGACGCCTCGGCGCGGCAGGAACTCGTCGCCCAGGCCCGGATGCACGGCCGGAGCAAGGCCGAGGCCGAGCAGCTGGCCGCCGCCGCGATCACGACCTTCGACCTGGAGGAGTTCGCCGACCGCCGCGTCCGCACCTACTCCGGCGGGCAGCGCCGACGGCTGGACTTCGCGCTGGGCGTGATCCACCGGCCGTCGGTGATGTTCCTGGACGAGCCCACCGCGGGCCTGGACCCGCCCAGCCGGGCGCGCATGTGGCGCGAGGTGCGGCGGTTGCGAGACAACGGCATGACCATCTTCCTCACCACGCACTACCTCGACGAGGCGGACTCGTTGTGCGACCGCATCTCCATCATCGACCGGGGACTGATCGTCGCCGAGGGCACGCCCTCGGACCTCAAGCGGGAGATCTCCGGTGACGTCGTGACCGTCGGCCTGGCGGCCCCGGACGAGGCGGGCCAGCTCGACGCCGAGAAGCTGCGTCGCGCCGCCGACGTGCTGACCCCGCAGCCCTACGTGCGCGGCGTGGAGGCGGTCGACACGACCCTGCGCCTGTACGTGGACGGCGCGGCCACCGCCATCCCGTCGATCACGGCCGCGCTGCTGCGCGTGGGGGTCGAGCCGAGCACCATCGAGGCCCGCAGGCCCAGCCTGGACGACGTGTTCCTGGCCAAGACCGGCCGCACCCTGGACGACTGAAGGACGGCCGGCGTGAAGGTGCTCCGCGACACCTGGCTGATCTTCACCTTCGAGACCAGGATCATGGCGCGCAACCCCACCGTGGTCGCGCTGACGCTGGCCCAGCCGATCACGTTCCTGGTGCTGTTCGCGCCCTTCCTCAAGGTCGCGATGGCGGGCCGGGGCGTGGAGAGCTACGGCGACGCTTACGCCGTCTACGTGCCCGGCCTGTTCGTCGCGATGGGCCTGCTCGGCGGCCTGTACGCGGGCTACGGCCTGCTCAGCGCGTTGCGCGCGGGCATCATCGACCGCTGCCGGGTCACCCCGGTCAGCCGCACCGGCCTGCTGCTGGGCCGGGCGCTGATGCACGTGGCGCTGCTGGAGTTCCAGGCGGCGGTGATCACCGCCGCGGCGTGGCCGTTCGGGCTGCGGGTGAACCTGCTGGACCTGGTGGTGTCCTACGCCCTGCTGTCGCTGGTGATCCTGCTCAGCATCTCCATCTCCTACGCCATCGCCCTGCTGGTGCGCAACGAGAACAGCCTGGGCGTGCTGGTCAACACCGTCGGCCAGCCCGTGTCGCTGCTCGCCGGTGTGCTCATCCCGCTGACCCTGGCGCCGCTGTGGGTGCAGAACGTGGCGCGGTGGAACCCGTTCGCCTGGGCCACCGACGCCCTGCGCGCCCTGTTCACCGGCCACTTCACCGCGCCCGCGGTCTGGCAGGGCGGCGTCGTCATGCTCGCCGCCTGCGTCGTGGCCGTCGGCTGGTCCACCCGCCTGTTCAACCGGGAGGTCTCCTGAGTCCGGCCCGGCTGCGGGCCGCTCTCGCGCGGGCAACGTGCCGCTGATGCTCGTCGAGCACGGCGCGGACCGCCATGCCGGTCGGGCGCGTCCCGTCCGATGAACGGTTGCACATCCCCGGCGGTGGCGCTCGGGGCGCGACCTCGTCTGCCGCCGCGCCGACCGCCTTGACGTCCGTGAGCGCCTGGGGCGTCCGGGACGCGTACCACGCGTGGGCGTGGTTGATCCCGCGCATCACGAACTCGCTGCCGTTGGCTCGTGCAACCGCCCGTTGCCGACGTAGAAGCCGTTCGTGGCCGAGCCCGCGGGCGTGCTCACGAAAGTGACCAGCGCCGGCACGAGGACCGCCACCACGCCCAGAGCCAGTTTCTTG
Source organism: Actinosynnema sp. NPDC023794 (assembly GCF_040639675.1). NCBI lineage: Bacteria > Bacillati > Actinomycetota > Actinomycetes > Pseudonocardiales > Pseudonocardiaceae > Actinosynnema > Actinosynnema sp. NPDC023794. Next base: position 71,525 of record NZ_JBFAFR010000009.1, read on the forward strand.
ATAAAGCGATCCTGAAGGGAGGGGTGGACGACCAGCGTCCACCCCTCGGGTCAGGGCAGCCAGCGGATGTTCGGGTTGAGGCGGCCGGTCCGGTCGAAGACGGCCATGTTGTCCCACTCGTTGCCGGAGTTGGCGATGTCGGTCGGGTTCCAGCCGTTGCCGGCCACCGCGTACCAGGTCGGCTCCCAGTAGAAGACGCCCGACGCGCCGGCGTTGCGGGCGGTGTTCTGCACAGCCGCGAAGTTGGCCTGCTGACCGGACTGCGACGCCGAGTAACCCGAGCACGTCGAGGTGACGACGTTGGCGGTGCTGTCGTGGTTGGTCGTGGTGAACGGGTACGCGGTCTCGACGATGACGACCGGCTTGCCGTACCGCGACCTCATGTCCGAGACCACGTTCGCCATGTTCGCCATGCCGCCGTGCCAGAAGCAGTAGTAGGACAGGCCGGTGACGTCCCACTGGACGCCCTGGCCGCGGATGCCGTCGTAGAACGCGCGGGCGCCGCTCTCCACCCTGGCCGTGTGGATGAGCACCTGGGTGCCGCTGTTGCACGCCTTGGTGGCGTTGTAGCCGGCCTTGAGCAGGAGGCCGAGGTTGTAGTAGTTGCCGTTGGTCACCTGGCCCTCGGGCCACAGCATGCCCGTGTTGATCTCGTTGCCGATCTGCACGCTGTCCGGCGTGGTGCCCTGGTCTTTCAGGCTGGTGCACACGTCGTAGGTGTAGTTGTAGACGTCGGTCTGGAGCTGGCCGATGGTGTGGTTGGCCCAGGCGGCGGGTTTGAACTGCTTGCCCGGGTCGGCCCAGGTGTCGGAGTAGTGGAAGTCGACCATGAGCTTGAGGCCCTTGGCCTTGACCGCCCGCGCGTACTGCAACACCTTGTCCTTGTTGTTGTAGCCGCTGCGCGGGTTGTTCCAGATCCGCAGCCGGGCGTAGTTGACGCCGACGCTCTTGAGGATGTCCAGGGGGTCTCCCTGAGTGCCGTTGGCGTGGTAGTACCGCGCGCCGACGTCCGCGGCCCGTTGCAGCGTCGACACGTCCGCGCCGCGCATGATCCCGTCGTCACCCGGGTCGTCACCGGTCACCACGTCGAGGTGGTCGACGTTGCCCAGCCCGCCCGACGTCGTCGCGGCCAGCCGCACGGTGTTCGACCCCGCGTCCAGCTGGACGGTCAGGCTCCTGGTCGCCCAGGTGGTCCAGGCGCTGGTGGCGTCGAACGCGACCCCGGCCTGGGCCACCGACCCGTTGACGCTCACGTCGCCGGGCCGGTTCGCGCCGCTGCCGTTGGCGTACCGGAAGGTCAGCGTCGCCGTGCCCGCGGTCGTCGCGGTCACGGCGAACTGGACCGCACTGCCCACGGCGTTGGTCGTGTCGCAGAAACCGGTGCCGGTGTAGCCGGTGTGGTTCGAGGCGACGGCGCCGCCGCAGACGGCGGGCGCGGACTCCGCCTCGTACCGGCTCGTCGCGGCGCCCGCGGTCACCGGCAGCGCGACCACGGCGCCGGCCACCGCGGTCGTCACCGCCGTGGCCCACGACAACCTGGAGAACAGCTTCATCGATGCTCCTTCGTGCTGGCTCGGCCGAAGAGGTCTCAGGCCCTTCGGGTCCACACCTGATTCGACATCGCCACGGCCGTGTTGTCGGCCGTGGCGCGGGCGTCCACGTCGAGGCAGCGCCCGGACTGCGGGGTGGTGATCGTGCCGTTGGCGTTGAACACCCACTTCTGGCCGCCGCCACCGGCGCAGGACGTGATCGTGACCCTGGTCCCGTCCTGCCCGGCCGGCAGCAGGGTCGCCACCCGGTCGCGCACCGAGCTGCGCCGCGTCAGGTAGCCCAGCGCGGCCAGCGGCTGCCGGCCGCGCGCGAAGTCGAAGTCGTTGGGGCTGTTGGTGTCGATGCCGATGACGACGATCCTCACCTGTGCGGTGGCGAAGGCGCCGCGCGAGGCCGCGACGCCGGTCCGCGTCGGTTCCGGGCCGCGCTGGTACGGGTTGTCCGCGGCGATCGCGGGTCCGATCTGGACGGACGCGGTCGCCGCGGCGGGGAGCGGGGCGAGGGCGATCCCCGCCCATCTCGCGGGGCGACCGGGGCTTCGGCCGTCGTTCACCGGCATCTGCGGTGCACTCCTTGGAGACAGGGACCGGGGAGGGTGCGGCAGCGGACAGTGGCGAGGAGGTGCACTGTGAACGTGCACAGTAACCCTTGGGTGCACATGTGTAAACAGGCTGTCCGTCGTTGGCATTTATACGAACTTGCCCAAAAGGCAGCTGTGAACGTTCCCAGTCCGCAGGCCGATGTGGCGCTGCCGCTACGCCGTTCGGGCGAGGCTGGGACGACCTCCGAAACTTTTTCGATCCGGCTGTTGACAGCGGGGCCGGGGCGTTCTTACCGTCGCTCAAGCATCGTTGGCCGAACCCGTTGGCGCCAAACGAATCAACGAGCTCGACCGGGCCGCGTGAGCGGCCTGACCGAGCAGGTCGGCCGGAGGTGGATAGCGCTTTCCGCGCGAGACAGAGGACCTCTACGCGTTCCCGGCCCTGTGGGCCGGCCCGGAGGCGTCCGAGATCATCATGAAGCTGAAGCCGACCAACCAGTGATCGATCCGGCAAGCACATCGGTACCCATGAGCACCTGACAGTCCGAGCAAGTTTTCCTGCGGCGGTTCCGGGCTGATGGGTAAGCGCTTTCCAGCGACCGGCGGGTTTGCCTGCCGAGACAGACCCGCTGGTCGCCGTCTCACCACCGCGGCGCGTGGTGGGTGATCGGGTCGGCGCGGTGCAGGGTGATCGTGTCACGGGTGGCGCGGCGGAGGCTCTGCACCATCGTGAGCAGGCCGAGCACGATCAGCACCAACGGCACCACGAGGCCGCCGGCCTGCCGGATCGCGGTGGCCAGTTCCGCCGGAGCCACGATGCCCAGCGGGAACATCGCCAGCGTGAAGGCCAAGGCGCCGGCGCCGGCCGCCGCGGTCAGGGTTCGGCCCGAGGGCTGCCGCCGCGCCAGCAGGACCGCGCCCACGAGGCAGCACGCGCCCTCGACCGCCAGCACGACCCTCAGCACGACGCCGAAGGTGGTGACCCGGTCCTCGTCCACGCCGAGCGAGCTGATCGCGGCCACCAGGGCGAAGCAACCGAGCAGGATCGCGCAGGCCACCGCCATCGTGATCGGCACGCGGCTCGGCCGGCGGCCCTGCGACCGGTCAACGGATCCGTGCACCTGTTCCTCCTCCGCTCGGCCGGGCACCCGGCGCGCCGCCGTCGAGCCCGCTGAACCACTCGCTCACCGTCGTGGTGGCCCCAGTCAACGTCGTCCGACGACCCGTCGGCGCGGCACTGGCATCAAGCGGCCACCACGGCGGCACTCGCCGCCGGCAGGCGGTCGACGGGCGCCGCCGCCGTGTCGTCTTCGTCACGTAACGATCGCGGCCGGCGGGGCGATTCGCGCGATTGTCCACAGTGGCCACGCACGAACCGTTGCCGGGCAACGGGATAACGACGAAGTAGGTTTCCGAGTGAGGCTCGTGTTGCTCCGAATGGAGGCTTCTTGTCGCGCGCCCGGTCGGGTGTGATCTCTGCCGATCGGCGGACCTCCCGCTGATCCGCAGGAGCGGGCTCGTGTCGACCCGCTCGACCCGCGGACCGCACCAGGTCCGCCGGTCGGTGGCGCACGCGGGAAGGGGCAGGGGTGCGGGGTCGCTCGCGGTTCGCGAGGTCCGGTCGGCAGGCCGTGGCCGTGGTGGTGGCGTTCGTGGTGGCCGTGGCGGGGTTGCCCGCGTGGTCCACGCCTGGCGCCGCGGAGCCGGTGTTGCCGGCCGGTGCGTCGAAGGACGCGCCGGGGCAGCGGGCCGGGCTCGCCGGTGACGCGCGCGACGCGTCGGCCGTCGAGAGCTCGGGCACGCCCGACGGCGGCCCGCGGTGGCCCTACGAGCGTCCCGAGGTGGTCGGGACGCGCGTGAGCGCCCCGGATCCCGCCCTGCCCGGCGACGACGTGGCGGGCGTGCCCGCGGTCCGGGTGGAGCCGGCGAAGCAACCGCCCGGCTTCGACGCGGAGAAGTCGAAGGAGGACGTCGCCAAGCGGAAGGCGGACTCCACCGAGTACGCCAACCCCGACGGCTCGCGCACCCTGCGCGTGTTCGGCGGCACCCGGTTCAAGGAGTCCGGCGGCAAGCTGGAGCCGGTCGAGAACACCCTGGAACGGACCGGCAACGGGCGCGTGAAGCCCAAGAACGCCGCGCCGGTGACCATCGGCGGCAAGGGCGACGACGCGGAGCTGGTGTCGTTCGAACTCGCCCAGGGCTCGTCGGCGTCGTTCGCGCTCGACGGGGCCGCCCCGGTCGTGCTGGAGGCCGACGACCTGCGGAACCCGGGACGCGGCCAGGGCAAGGCGAGGTTCAAGGGCATCCGCCCGCACGCCGACCTGGAGCTCACCCCGGCGCTGTGGGGTGTCAAGGAGGACATCGTCCTGCGCTCGCCGGACGCGCCCGCGGTGTGGGACTTCACCCTCAAGCTGACCGGCGGCCTGCGTGCCGAGCTGGACCCGGCCAACGGCTCGGTGCTGCTGAAGTCCTCCAGCGGTGGCGTCGAAGGCGTGATCCCGCCCGGCTTCATGGTCGACTCGAAGATCGACCCGCGCTCCGGCGAGGGCGTGCGCTCCAACGGCGTGAAGTACGCCCTCTCGCGGCACGGCAGCACCACGAAGCTGCGCATCGAGCTGGACACGGCCTGGCTCGAGGACCCGGCGCGCGTCTACCCGGTCGTGGTGGACCCGACGATCCGCGACCACACCGACTCCGACGACACCTACGTCATGACCAACGCCCCGGCCTACCCGAGCTGGTCGGAGTCCGAGCTCAAGGTCGGCACCTACGACGGCGGCGGCCACGTGGCGGCGTCGTTCCTGCACTTCAACGAGGCGTTCAACAACCTGCGCAACCACTACGTGCTGGGCGCGACGCTGAACCTGCACGAGATCTACTCCTACTGCTGCCCCGCGCAGGCGCGCGAACTGCACGTGCAGCGGGTCACCTCGCCGTGGGGCACGGAGGTGGCCAGCTGGCCCGGCCCGTCCTACGACGGCACGGTGGTCGGCTCGATCAACGCCTCCCACGGCACCTCCGCGGCGTGGCTGTCGATCCCGATCGCCGGCGACCGGATGACCCGGTGGGTGCACGGCACCGAGGCGTTCCACGGCTTCCGGCTCGGCGCCTCCCACACCGACTCCTACGCCTGGAAGCGGCTGTCCTCGGCGCAGGCGACCAACGCGGGCGCCATCCCGTTCCTCGACGTCGTCTACTCGGTGGAGGGCGCCACCTACGGGCTGCCCCACGGCGGCTACAGCACCCCGGTCACCTCGGTCAGCGACGGCACGATCCCCGTCGACGTGACCAACTGGGGCGTGTCGACCTGGTCCGCGGGCGGGTCGTTCGGCCTGCGCCAGTCGATCTACAACTCGGCCGGCGAGGACATGATCGACAAGCTCGGTCAGCACGGCTACCGGCACTTCACCGTGCCGGCCACCACCTGGACGCGCGGCAGCGTCCGGATCGACGTGAAGACGCCGAAGCTGCCGCCGGGCAGCTACCGCCTGGTGCTGGGCATGGAGCAGGCGGGTGCGGGCAACTACTGGCCGTTCAGCGACGTGCAGCGGCTCGAGGCCACGATCAGCGTTCCCAACACCCCGCCCACCATCAAGGGCAACCACCCGGCGAACAACGCGATCGTCGACACCCTGCGGCCCACGCTGTGGGTGAACTACTCCGACCCGGACAACTGGCCCAACGCGGGCCGTCAGCACTGGTTCGAGCTGTGCGGCGGCACGCCCCAGGCGCCCGTGGGGTGCGTGAACTCCGGTTGGCAGAACAGCCCGTCGTGGACGCCGCCGAGCGGTCCGCTGTCGTGGAGCAAGGACGGCCACTGGTACGTCAAGCTGTCGGACAACAACGTCGAGAGCGGCAAGCTCGGGCCGCTGCACCTGACGCCGGTGGTGCCGCAGCCGGAGATCACCTCGCGCCTGGTGGGCGCCACGGACGGCGGTGACGTGCCCGGCGTGAACCCGCAGGCGGGCAACTTCGGCTCGACCGCGGTCGACGTCGACATCTCCGTCGCCGGTCCGCCGCTGTCGATCAGCCGCACCTACAACTCCCAGGACCCGCGCTCGACGGGCGCCTTCGGCACCGGCTGGACCACGCCGCTGGACCAGCGCATCACCGCCGACAGCGACGGCAACGTGGTCGTGACCCTGGTTACGGGCCTGCAGCTGCGGTTCGGCCGCAACCCCGACGGCACCTACGCGCCGCCGCCGGGCGTGAACCTGACGCTGGTCCGGACCGCGTCGGACTGGACGCTGCGCGACGCCAAGGGCACCAAGCGGGTGTTCGACACCCAGGGCCGCCTGGTCAAGGTGCACGACGCCTCGGGCAACACGCAGTCCATGATCTACGACGGCACCTCGACGCACGTGTCGAAGGTGAAGGACGACCACAGCGGCCGGCAGCTGCACCTGTCCTGGGTCGGAGGGCACGTCGTCTCGGTGTCGACCGACGCGCCGGGCGCGAACACCGTCGCGTCGAGGTGGACCTACGACTACAGCGGCCACAAGCTGACCAAGGTCTGCTCCCCGCTGACCACCGAGTCCTGCGTGGACTACCAGTACGGCGAGTCGTCGCACTACCGCTCGGCCGTGCTGGACGACAACCCCACCGCCTACTGGACGTTGGGCGAGGCCACCGGCGCCACGGCCAACAACGTCGCCGCGCGCACGGCGGGGGAGTGGAACGGCGCCTACCACGGCGTGGCGCAGGGCAGGGCGGGCGCGATCACCGGCTCGACGGACTTCGGCGCGGAGTTCGCCGCCGGCGCCGCGGTCGTGGCCCCGGACGACCTGCTGAACAAGGACATGTCCTTCTCGCTCGAGGTGTGGTTCAAGGCCGCGCCCGGCAAGAGCGGCGTGCTGTTCTCGCACCAGAACACCGAGCTCGGCACGACGCCGACGAACTACGCGCCGCTGCTGCACGTCGACCTCAACGGCAAGCTGAGCGGCAACGCGATCACCACCTCCGGCGGCATGCACATCACCAGCACCGCCCGCGTGGACGACGGCGCCTGGCACCACGCGGTGCTCACCACGGCCGTCGACACGCACACGCTGTTCCTCGACGGGCAGCAGGTGGGCCAGGTGACCGGCAAGACCATCGACCACGAGCTGAACCACAAGGTGTTGGTCGGCACCGGCCACACCAACCTGTGGCCGAACGCCCCGGCCGGCAGCCACCCGTTCACCGGCGCGCTGGACGAGGCCGCCGTCTACCGCCACGCCTTGACGCCCGCGCAGGTCACCACGCACCACGCGCTGCGCTCCGCGTCCCACCGGCTCACCAAGGTGGTCGAGCCCAGTGACTTCACCGCCACCGCGATCACCTACGACGGCCAGGGCGGCCGGGTGGGCACCCTCACCGACCGCAACGGCGCCACGTGGACGGTCGGCGCGTCCACGCCGAGCGGCAGCGCGGTGCGCACGGTGACCGTGAAGTCCACGGTCCGCGGTGACATCACCTACAGCTACGACACCGCCAACGGCGGTCGGATCATCGAGCGCAAGGACCAGTTCGGCGCGGTCAAGTGGGAGTACAACGCCGCCGGGTACGTGCACCGCACGATCGACGAGACCGGGTGGACCCGGTACACCGACACCGACGCGCGCGGCAACGTCGTGCGCAGCGCCCACTACAACGGCGGCCGGTACAGCTACCGCGGTTACGGCTACTTCCTCAACACCGCCGATCCGCTCGACCCGCGCAACGACACCCTGGCGTGGGAGACCAACGGCTACGGCTGGGGCGACGAGGACGCCTACAAGACGTCCTACGAGGTCGACGCGGCCGGGCGCGTCACGAAGACCACCTACCCCAGACCCGTCGGGGTGGCGGCCAACCCGACCGAGACGTTCCGCTACGCCACCGGCGCCGAGACCTCCGTGGACGGCGGCAAGGTGCCCGCGGGCAAGCTGTTGGCGCACACCGACCAGCGCGGCGGCCTCACCCAGTACTGGTACTGGGGCACCGGTGACTTCGGCAGCGTCGTGGACCAGGTCGGGAGGCGGTACGAGCACAGCTACGACGCGCTCGGCCGGGTGAAGAGGCGCACCGGTTCGGTGAGGTCGGGCACCACCTGGACCTACACCGGGACGACCGAGTACGCCTACAACGCCGTGTCCCGCCCGGTCGAGGTCAAGGAACCTCCGACGGCCAACGCCGTCACCAACACCCCGCACCGGCTGGTCACCAAGCACGTCTACGACCGGGCCGGCCGGCTCACCGAGACGACCGTGTCCGACGCGAACGGCAACGACGCGCCGCGCACCACCAAGTTCGGCTACGACGCCGCGGGGCGGCTCACCTCGACCACCCTGCCCGACCAGACCGTCCGGCGGCAGGAGTGGGACGCCGCGGGTGACGTGGTGAAGACGGTCGACACCGGCAACCGCGTGCTGGAGCACCGGTTCGACGACCGGCACCTGCTGGTCGAGACCGCCGCCGTCGGCGCCGGGGTGGACCCGCTGGACGCCGGGAGCACCCGGATGGTCGTCCAGTCCCTCGGCTACGACCCGATGGGCAGGCTCGCGTCCGTCGTGGACGCCCAGGGCCGCGAGCGGACCTACACCTACCACGGCAACGGGCCCCTGGCGCAGGAGCGGCAGGTGGAGCGCGACGCCGCCGGCGCGATCACCGACTCCGTGACGCTGGCGTCCTACACCTACGACGGCGTCGGCAACGTCGTCAAGCTCGTCACCGCCGGCTCGCGCACCAGCCGGTACGTCCACGACGCGGCGGGCCTGCTCGCGGGCGGGCACACCGGCGAGACCAGCAAGCACGCGCAGTCCTACACCCGTGACGCGATGGGCAACCCGACCTCGGTGAGCAACCACACCGGTGTCGCGTTCACCAGCCAGGACGACGCGTCGTTCCTGGACTCGAGCTCTCCCGACACCTCGCAGGTCGACGGCCCCGGCGCGCGGTTCGCCGACAACGACAGGTCGTGGGTCTACCGGCTCACCCTGCCCCCGGCCGGCCACGTCAGCGGTCAGGGCAGCACCTTCACCGGCGGTGAGCTGACCCTGCGGCTGTCCAACCAGTTCCTGGTGGAGGCCGGCTCCGACCGGACGACGTGGACCGAGCTGGGTCGTGAGACGCAGGCCGTCACCAACCGGTCCAACACCGGCGACCGCACCTACGACGTGAGCCGGTTCCTGTCCTCGCGCACCGTGTACATCCGCATCCGGGACTCGCGCCCGGCGGACGGCTGGGGCGGCCGGGTCGAGGCGCTGCGGCTGCGGCTGACCGACAGCACCTCGCCCACGACCAAGGTCTCCTACGAGTACGACGCGGCCGGCCGGCAGACCAAGGAGGTCGTGGACAACCCCGGCGGCACGCCGTCCACCCTGGCGACCACCTACCTGCGTGACCCGCGCGGCCTGGTCACCTCCGTCACCTCGCCCGGCGGCGGCACGACTTCGTTCGCGTACGACAACTCGGGCGCCCTGGTGTCCACCACCCTGCCCGCGGTCGACACGTGGGTGGCCGGTCAGCGCACGACCGGTGTGACCCCGCAGGCGGTGCTCGGGCGCAACACCTACGGCGAGGTCGTCGAGACCCGCGACCCGGCGGGCGCCACCTCCCGCGCGGAGTACGACGCGATGGGCCGGGTCGCCAAGGAGGTCTCGCCGGACTACACCCGGCCCGACGGCCAGGTGCTGACCGCGACCACGTCCTACCGCTACGACGACCGCGGCCTTCCCGTGGAGGTCACCGACGCCCGCGGCGGCGTCACCGCCCTGGCCCACGACCACTACGGCCGCGTGGTCCGCACCACCGCGCCCGACCCGGACGGCGACGGCCCGCAGGCCGCGCCCGTCACCACGCACGAGTACGACCGGGTCGGCCAGCTGCTCAAGACCACCGACCCGGCCGGCGGCACGACGTCGGCCACCTACGACACCCGCGGTCGGCGGGCGACCGCCACGACGTCGGACCGCATCGGCGGCCAGACCGTCTTCTTCACCACCGCGTTCGAGCACAACGACGCCGGGGAGGTCACCCGGGCGACCACGCCGACGGGCGCGACGACGAAGTTCACCTACAACGACGTCGGCGAGCTCAAGCACGTGCTGGACCCGGCCGGGGTGTGGGACGACCGCGAGTACGACCACAGCGGCCGGCTGCTGGGCCGGATGATCGGCGAGGAGATCGGCGAGAGCTACCGCTACGACGCCGCGGGCAGGCTGGTCGCGAAGGCGAGCCACACCGGCGCGTACGGCCGCTACGACCCGGCGCTGCGCACCACCCGCCACTCCTACGACGCCGACGGCAGGCTCACGGAGGCGGTCAGCGGCGAGGGCCGCGTCAGCCGGCGCGCCTACGACGCCGCCGGTCGCACGACGACGATCACGCAGCTCGCCGACGCCGCCGACCCGACCAGCGCGGTCACCGTGCAGCTCGGGTACGACGCCGCCGGTCGCACCACGCGCATGGTCGACGGCAACGGCAACGCCACCGACTACACCCACAACGCCTGGGGCCTGCCCGAGTCCACGGTCGAGGCCGCCACCGCAGCGCACCCGGCCCCGTCCGACCGGACCTGGACCACCACCTACGACGTGGCGGGACTGGCGGTGGCCGAGTCGCTGCCCGGCGGGGTGACCGTCGGGCGCACCTTCGACGCGCTGGGCAGGCTGACCAGGCAGACCGGTGACGGCACGGCGAGCGCCAACCCGGCCAAGGAGTTCGCCTACGACGCCGCCGGTCGGGTGGCGAAGGTGTCCGGCCCCGCAGGCGACACCACCTACACCTGGAACGACCGCGGACTGCTCACCGGCAGCACCGGCGGCAGCGGCACGGCGACGTTCCAGTACGACGGCGACGGTCGGCTCACCGAGCGGGTCGACAAGGCGGGCGCCGCCGCGTTCGCGTACCACCCCACCACCGGCAAGCTGTCCTCGACCACCGACCCGCTGACCGGCCGGACCGCCTCCTACACCTACGACGCGGACCTGGGCCTGGTCACCTCCATCGGCTACGGGACCGGCGCGGCGAGCCGCGCGTTCCAGTACGACGGCCTCGGCCGGTTGGACCTCGACCAGTTGGTCAAGCCGGACGGCAGCGTGGCCGCGAGCACCGACTACGACCACGACCGCGACGACCTGATCACCAAGGAGACCACGGCCGGCGTCACCGGCGAAGGCCTGAACGCCTACGCCTTCGACGGGCTGGGCAGGCTCCGGTCCTGGCTCCGCCCCGACGGCGCCCAGGAGACCTACACCTGGGACAAGGCGTCCAACCGCACGGCGGTCACCACCGCGCAGGGCACGCGCACGGCCACCTACGACGCCCGCAACCGGCTCACCGCGGTGACCGGCGGCGGCGTCCCGGACGTGACCAACACCCACACCCCGCGTGGCACGGTGCGCAGCAGCCAGAGCGGGTCGGTGACCACCGAGTACCAGTTCGACGCGTACGAGCGGATGACCGAGGCCAAGCGCGGCGCCGAGACGGCGACCTACCAGTACGACGCGCTGGACCGCCTCGTCACGCGCAACGGCGCCGGCTTCGCGTATGCGGGCCTGGACAACAGCCCGGTCGGCCTGCCGGGCGACACGCTGGTCTCCCGCGACGCGCTGGGCACGCCGCAGTCCGACCGGACGGGCACGGGCCCGGCCAGGTCCCTGCTGACCGACACCGGCCGCGCCGACGTCACCGCGGGCTTCGACCCGGCGACGGGCGCCGTGGGCGGGTCGACGTCGTACTCGCCGTTCGGCGAGCGGACCGGCGAGCAGGGCGCCCTGGGCTACCAGGGCGGCTACACCGACCCGCTGACCGGCCAGGTCAACGCGCACGCCCGGTGGTACGACCCGGCGACGGGCGCGTTCACCTCGCGCGACACGTGGACGCTGCCCCCGTCACCGGTGGTGCAGGCCAACCGCTACACCTACGCCAACGCCAATCCGGTCAACCACAACGACCCGTCCGGCCACGCCATCCCGCTGTTCATCTGGGCCGCCATCGCCGTCGTCGGCATCGCCACCGGTGCCGCGGTCGCGGGCAGGCCGAACCCGAACCTGCCCCCCTACCCCTCGCCCGGTCCGGAGCGCATCTCCGGGTGCTCGCGGTGCGGGATGAAGCCCGACAGCTCGCCGACGCCGAGCACCCACCTCCCGGTCCCCAACCCGACCCAGGGTGTTCCGACGCCGGGCCAGAAGCCCGGCGGCACCGGCACGGGCAAGATCGGCGGCGGCACGGGGACCGGCAAGGGCCACGTCACCGTCCCGACCCCGCCGCGCCCGCCGATCGCGGAGATCAACAACAGCAACCCGGCCCCGGCGCCGACGATCGAGCAGAGCACCGCGTGGGTGAACCGCCCGTCGGCGTCGGTCGGCACCGGCCAGGGCGCCATCCAGATCGGCAACGGCTCGACCGTGGCCGAGGACCTGCCCTACGCGCCCGGCCAGGCGAACGGCCTGGAGTCGTCCTGCAGCTTCGGGTGCCAGGTCGACGACTTCTTCAACGCCCTCGGCAACGCCGTCACGGAAACGGTCATGGGGGCGATCGACCTGACCCTCATCGCGGCCAAGTGCAGCACCCCGCTGGCCGCGATCGCCTACCGCCACGAATGCCTGGAGTACGCGCAGAACTTCTTCGGCACGGTCGAGTTCCTGGTCACCGATCCGGTCGGCTTCGCCACCGGCCTGTGGGACGCGACGGTCCAGCCGATCATCGACGCGGACCAGGCGGGTCGGCACGGCGCCGCGCTCGGCATGGCCGTCGGCGGCCTGCTGGACTTCGTGGTCGGCGGCAAGGGCATGGGCAAGCTGGGGCGCGCCGGGGCGGCGAGCTGCAAGAACAGCTTCACCGCCGACACCGAAGTCCTGATGGCCGACGGCGCGCGCAAGGCGATCGACGCGGTGCGCGTCGGTGACGAGGTGGTCGCCACCGACCCCGAGACCGGCGAGACCGGTGCCCGGACGGTCACCAGGACCGTCGTCGGTCGAGGCGAGAAGGCGCTGGTCGACGTCACGGTGGACGCCGACGGCGCGGCCGGTGACGACTCGGCCACGATCACCGCCACCCACAACCACCCGTTCTGGGTGAACGACCGCGGCGAGTGGGTCGACGCCGAGCGGTTGGCGGCGGGCGACGTGCTGCGGTCCTCCGACGGTGCGGCTCGGGAGGTCTTGTCGGTCACGCGGCGCACGGTCGTGACGACCGTCCACAACCTGACCGTCCAAGGTGTCCACACGTACTTCGTGGTCGCCGGCGCCATCTCGGTGCTCGTCCACAACTGCGGCAACCGGATCGCGTCCGAGGACGACGCCTGGCTCTCGCTGGACCGGGCGATGGAACTGCAGTCGACCCGTGACGACGGCATGGTCGTGCACGGCACCACGGCGGTGATCGGGGTCTACAACACCCTCACGCACCAGACGAGCACGCGCCTGGCCATCAACGGACCGGGGGAGATGCCCGGCACGTGGACCCTCCGGCCGGGTGAGACGTTCGTGCAGGGAGCGAGATTGCGCGACCACGGGGAGGAGACCATCCTGAACAACATGGCCGCCCACGAGCACGCGATCTTCGGCGCGGCGTCGCGGAACTTCTGCGTCGCCAACTGCCTGCCGCACCTGGACGTCCGCGGCGCGGTGCTGCTCGGCGAGGGGATGTTCCCGCACCTACCGCAGAACTCCCCGTTCCGGCTCTTCTACGTCCGCGGAGGGGAGTAGGCGTGACGTCAGGATCGCAGTCCCGTCCGTTGGCCGACGCCTCGGACGAGGAGTTGGCGGTGATCAGCGCCGCGGTCGCGGAACGGGCCGCTCCGCTGTGCCGCGTCCTCGGGACGCCGGAGCAGGTGGCGTGGTTGACCGCGTCGCTGGACCTGGCCTGGGCGGCGGCGGCCGGGGAGCCGGTGGCGGACGAGTGCGAGGAGGCGTTGGGCGAACTGGAACCCGGTGCCGACGACTTGGAGGAGGTCGACATGGGCAGCCCGGAGTACTTCGTGGACCAGTCCACGACCCTCGTCGGCATCGCGCTCGCCGGCTCGCTGCGGCGGTCCACGTCCGATGTGGCGACGGCGCTGGGCACGCTGCGTTCCCTGGCCGGGGTCCTGGACGTCGAGGTGATGGGCAAGCGCCCGGTCGTCGTGCGGCACGGGGAACCACCACCTCCGCCCGGCCCGCTCCTGGGCAGGGAGCTGGCAGCGCAGCGGGACGTGGCCGCCCTCGTCGCCTCGGGTGACGGGGTGGTTCCGCCTGCCGTGCTCGCGCGTGCGCGTGCCGCCGCCCAGTCCTACGCCGCGGAGTTCACCCCGGTCGTCGAACGCCTGGCCGTGCTGAACGACTGGGACCTGGACCGGCGCTGAACCACCACGGCCCGCGTCCGGGCCGGTGTCGCGCACACCTCCGGTAGCACCGGCCGGAGTTCCCCCACGTCGTGCTAGGCCGGACGAGTGACGGACGAGCGCTCGTGTAACGACCGGGATGCCGCTACCCGAACAGGCTAGGGAAGAACGCCGCCTGATGAGGGGGACGCCGCATGTCCGCTCGTGCCGGGTTACGCCGCAGACCGAGGTCCAAAGGACGTGCCGGAGTAGCCCTCCTCGCCCTCCTCGCACTGATCGGCGTCGGGCTGACGCCGCCCGAGCTGTACGACCGCGTCAGCCCGACCTCGGCAGGCAGCGGTTCGGTGACCGCGCCGGACCACCCCGAGGGCGCCGCGTTCAACCCCAACCAGCTCAAGGGCATCAAGGCCGCGGACCCGACCAGCGGGGTCAACCTCGTCTCCGCCCCCAGCGCCAACAACATGGGCGACGCCCGGCTGTCGTACCCGCTGGAGGTGCCGCCGGGCCGGGCCGGCATGCAGCCGCAGCTCGTCGTCCAGTACAACTCCGCCGGTGGCAACGGCTGGACCGGTGTCGGCTGGGACCTCCCCCAGGCCGCGATCACCCTGGACACCCGCTGGGGCGTGCCCCGCTACCACACCGGCCTGGAAACCGAGACCTACCTGCTCAACGGCGAACAGCTCACGCCCGTCGCGCACCGCGGCGAGCTCCAGGCGCGCACCGCAGAGAAGGTGTTCCACACCCGCGTCGAGGGACGGTTCGACCGGATCGTCCGGCACGGCGACCACCCCACCAACTACTGGTGGGAGGTCGTGGACCGGGAGGGCACGCGGTCGGTCTTCGGCGGCGACCAGACCTCCACGCTGGCCGACGCGTCCGGCAACATCGCCACCTGGGCGCTGCGCGAAACCCGTGACACCAACGACAACTTCGTGCGCTACCACAGCGTCCGCGTCGAGGACGCCGGTGTCGCGGGCGGATCGGTGCCGGGCGCCAACCTGTACCCCTCGAAGATCACCTACACCGGTCACGGCGACACCGAGGGCCGCTACTCGGTCACCTTCACCCGTGACCGCGACCGGGGTGAGCCGCGCCGCGGCGACGTCCAGATCGAGGCCCGCTCCGGGTTCAAGCGCGTCACGGCGGACCTGCTGCGGCGGGTCGAGGTGAAGGTCGACGACACCCTGATCCGCGCCTACGAGCTGGAGTACCGCCAAGGCGCGTTCGCGAAGACGCTGCTCGGCTCGGTCAGCCAGTTCGACGCGGACAACACCCGCTTCAACACCCACGCGTTCGACTACTTCGACGACATCCGCGACGCCTCCGGCGGGTACGACGCGTTCGACGCGGCGGGCGACTGGGCCGTCGCCGACGACGACCTGGGCGTGGACATCCGCGACGGCGAGGCCAGTGCGCTCTCGGCGACCACGTCGACGAGCGCGGGTGGGCACCTGTACGTCGGCTACAACCCGAGCTCGGTGAGCAAGTCGAACTCCGCGGGGGTCAAGGTCGGCTACAACTCCGGCTCCTCCGACGGGCTGCTCGCGCTCGCCGACGTCAACGGCGACAACCTGCCGGACAAGGTGTTCCGCTCCGGCGGCGGCGTGTTCTACCGGCCCAACGAGTCGGGACCGGATGGCCGGGCCAGGTTCGGCGACACCCCGATCCGCCTCACGAACCTGCCGGGCATCTCCACCGAGAAGACGCGGTCCGGCACGGTCGGCGTCGAGTCCTACTTCGGCGTGGCGGCCCAGCTGGACTACGTCTCCACCACCACGACGTCCGACCGCTACTTCGCCGATGTCAACGGCGACGGCATCACCGACCTGGTGAACAACGGCGGCGTCCTGTTCGGCCACCTGGACGCCGACGGCCGGCCCGCCTACAGCGCCGACAGCGCCGACACCGGCGTCCCCGTCGGCGTCGGCACCGCGTCCGGCACGATCGTCGGGGACCAGACCGCCGAGTTCGAGCGCCAGGTCGACGCGTTCCCGCTGCTGGACGGCGTCCGCCGCTGGGTGGCGCCGTTCGACGGCACGGTCCGCGTGGCCGGCCGCGTCAAACTGGTGCAGGACACGAGCCCCGAACGGCAGGCGTACCGCTCGGCCGACGGCGTCCGGGTCGCCATCCAGCACCAGGACACCGAGCTGTGGTCGCAGCGCATCGGCCCGGACGACCACATCGAGTTCGCGCCGACGGGCACCGACAACATCGCCGTGCGCAAGGGCGAAGCCCTGTTCTTCCGCGTCCAGTCGGTGCTCGACGGCCGCTACGACGCGGTCGCGTGGGACCCGGAGATCACCTACACCGGCGTCCCGACCGGCACCGACGTCAACGGCCTGGCCAACGACACCTACCTCGCGTCCCGCGACTTCACGCTCGGCGGTCGGCCGTCGGTCGTCGTCGCGCCGCTGACCGGCACGCTGCACCTGTCCGGCGACGTCACCAAGTCCGGTCCCACGACCGACGACGTGACGGTCGTGGTGACCCGCAACGGCTCCGACGTCTACAGCCACACGCTCGCCCGCGGCGGCTCCGGCACCGCGTCCATCGACCTGGACATCCCGGTCACCGCCGACGACACGCTGTCGTGGCGGCTGAAGGTCGACTCGCCGGTCGACGCCGGGACGCTGCGCTGGGTGCCGCGCGCCCACTACACCGCGGCGCAGGGCGTCGACTCGGTGGTGGACGGCGACGGCAACCCCACGCTGGTCATCCACCCGCCGTACGACCTGGACATGTACCCGGTCTCCACGCTGACCGCGCCGCAGGCGTCGCACACGGCGACGCAGGGCGGCACCGTCACCGTGGAACCGGCGCTGGCCTTCGACTTCGCGGGCCAGACCCCCGACACCCGGGTCGTCTTCACGGTCAAGAAGCGCGGCGAGCTGCTGGCCAAGCGGGTGATCGACGTCGTGGACGGCCAGGTGCCCGACCCGGCCTCGCTGCGCGTCACCGCCGAGGTCGCCCAGGGCGACGAGCTGTTCTTCGACTTCGCCACCCTCGACACCGGCCTGCCCGCGCGGTTGACGGGCCAGTCGGCGTCCCTCTCCCACGACGGCACGAACTTCACCGCCGTGCCCAGCGCCCTGCACGCCTCCGCCGAGCAGGGCGCGTTCGCGCAGCCGTACCGGGGTTGGGGCGCCGTGGGCTACCAGGGCAACCGCGACCGGGCGACCAAGCCGATCAACCGGGGCGACCTCGTCCTGGACGAGAGCTACCGCGACGAGCTGCCCGACGGCCCGACCGAGGACGACGTGCCGGGCTTCACGGAGAACCCGCAGGTCAAGCAGCCGCGGGTGGTGGTGTTCGCGCCGCTTCCCGCGCAGGACCGCTGGGCCGGCGCGGACGACAACACGTGGGTCTCGCGCGACGCGGCGGCCGGTTCCCGCCTCGGCCTGGACACCATCGACGTGGTCACCGACGGCGACGTCGCGGGCGCCGCGGCCGTGTCCCGGCGCGGGCGCACGCAACAGATCTCGACCACGTTCGGCGCGAGCATCCCCGGCGTCCCGATCGGCGGTGGCGCGAGCGTGGCGAAGGGCCGCTCCACCGGGCAGCTCGACTTCCTCGACCTCAACGGCGACCGGTTCCCCGACGTCGTCGGCTCGGCGGGCGTGCAGTACTCCGACATGACCGGCGGCCTGGGTGACACCAGGGGCAGCGTCGGCGGCGCGGTGCGCGAGTCCGACTCGCTGGCCTACGGCGTGAACGCCAACGCGGGCAGCCCGGCCCGCACCAGCGGCAACGGTCGCGGCGAGGCGGCGCCCTCGGGCAGCCGCAACGCCAACAGCGCCAAGTCCGGCCCGGAGATGCCCGCGCTCGGCGTGGGCGGCAACGTCGGCGGCGGCGAGTCCGACACCGGGCACGACCTGATCGACATCAACGGCGACGGCCTGCCGGACAAGGTGTTCGACAACGGCGACGCCGCGCTGAACCTCGGCTACTCGTTCGCGGCGCGCGAGCCGTGGCCGGGCGGCCCGGTCAACGACGGCAAGACCACCAGCGCCGGGGTGAACCTGGGCTTCAACACCAACTACTACGGCTTCGCGGGCGGTGTGTCGGCGGCGGTCGGCTCGTCGGTCACCAGCGCCACGCTGCTGGACGTCAACGGCGACGGCCTGGCCGACCGCGTGTTCGCCAACGGCGACAACCCCGTCGGCGTCGCCGTCAACACCGGCAACGGGTTCGGCGCGCCGACCCCGTTCCGCGGCAGCGCGGGCGAGGTCGGCAAGGACGAGAACGCCACCCTCGGCGGCGGCGTGTACTTCACGTTCGGGTTCTGCTTCTTCTTCGGCTGCCTGGTCTTCAACCCCGGCGCCGACGTCTCCACCGGCATCGGCCGCGCCGAGGTGGCGCTGCGCGACGTCAACGGCGACGGCTACGCCGACCACGTCCGCTCCACCCGCGACGACGAGCTCGTGGTGGCGGCCAACAAGACCGGGCGCACGAACCTGCTGCGCACCGTGTCCCGGCCGCTGGGCGCCCGGATCGACCTGGACTACACCCGGTCCGGCAACACGCAGGACCAGCCCGACTCCAAGTGGGTGCTCTCCCGTTCCGCCGTGCACGACGGGCACCCCGGTGACGGCCAGGACGTGCAGCTGTCCACGTTCCGCTACGAGGCGGGCAGGTACGACCGGCTGGAGCGCGAGTTCCTCGGCTACGGCAAGGTGGTCGCCGAGCAGCGCGACGCGGGCTCCGGTGACGCCCTGCTGCGGGCGCTGACCAGCGAGTACCGCACGGACAGCTACTACCTGCGCGGCCTGGTGACCCGGTCGGCGACCGCGGACGCGTCGGGCGGGCTGTTCCAGGAGACTGTCAACACCTACCAGTTGCGCGACGTCGCCACCGGCGGCGCCGCGAACCCGAAGGCGACGACGGCGAGGGTCTTCCCGCTGCTGGCCCGCGTGGACAAGCACTACCACGAGGGCCAGGCGAACCCCGGGAAGTCCACCTACACCGAGATGTCGTACGACGAGCACGGCAACCTCGTGCGGTCCTTCGACGCCGCCGACAGCGGCCCGGGTGACGACGTGGAGGCCGAGTTCGGCTACACGTCCTCGATCCAGGCGTGCCGCGACCGCAACATCGTCGGCGTCGCGAACCTCGTCCGGGAGCACGGCGCCACGCCGCGAACCCTGATGCGCCACCGTGAGTCCACACTGGACTGCGAGACCGGTGACGTGCTGGCGGTGCGCGAGATCCTGCCCGACGGATCGGCCGCGGTCAGCGACCTGACCTACCACGACAACGGCAACCTGCGCACCATCACGGGGCCCGCCAACAAGAACGGGCAGCGCTACCGGCAGGAGTACGGCTACGACACCGTCGTCGGCGTGCACGTCGAGTCCATCAGGGACAGCTTCGGCTACGAGTCGTCGGCGACGCACGACCTGCGGTTCGGCCTGCCGGACCTCACCGTCGACGAGAACCGCCAGTCGCTGCGGATGTCCTACGACAGCGCCGGCCGGGTGGACGAGGTGGTCGGGCCGTACGAGATCGACTCCGGGCGGGCCACGATCGACTTCGAGTACCACCCGGAGGCGGCCGTCCCGTACGCGGTCACCCGGCACCTCGACCGCACCGCCACCGGCGTGCGCGACGACACGCTCGACACCGTCCAGTTCGCCGACGGCCTCGCCCGACCGGTGCAGAGCAAGCAGGACGGCTCCGTGGCCGACACCGCGGGCAGCGCGCCGGCCGACGTGATGGTGGTGTCCGGTCGGGTCGCGTTCGACCCGCTGGGTCGGGTCGTCGAGCAGTACTACCCGGTGACCGAGCCGAAGGGCGCGGGCAACACGGCGTTCAACGCGGCCTACGACGCGGTGGCCCCCACCAGGCTGAGCTACGACGTGGTGGACCGCAGCGTCAAGTCCGTGCTGCCGGACGGCACGTCCAACGAGCTGGCCTACGGCTTCGGCGCCGACCGCTCCGGTGAGATCCGGTTCCGGACGATCGCCACCGACGCCAACGGCAAGCAGCGCCGCACCTACACCGACGTGCGGGTGCTGACCACCGCCGTGCAGGAGTTCAACGCCGGCGCCGCGATCTGGACCAGCTACGGCTACGACCCGATGGGCCAGCTCACCAGCGTCGTGGACGACAAGGGCAACACGACCAGGGCCGAGTACGACAACTTCGGCCGCCGCACCGTCGTGGACAGCCCCGATTCCGGCCGCACCGAGACCCGGTACGACCTGGCGGGCAACAAGACGGCGAAGGCCACGGCCAAGCTGCGGGCGGCGGGCAAGGCCGTCGAGTACGACTACGAGTACAACCGGCTCGCCGGCATCCGGTACCCGGTGTTCTCCGGCAACAACGTCACCTACACCTACGGCGGTCCGGGCGCGCCGGACAACGGCGCGGACCGCGTGGTGGCCGTCCGCGACGCGGCGGGCACCGTGACCCGCAAGTACGGCGCCCTCGGCGAGAAGACGAGCGAGACCCGGTCGGTCACCGCGCTCACCACCCCCGCGCGGACCTACACCACCGGGTACCGGTACGACTCGTTCAACCGGGTGCTCGACCTGACCTACCCCGACGGGGAGGTGCTCACCTACGAGTACGACTCCGGCGGCCAGGTCACCCGCGCCACCGGGCGCAAGGCCGGGTTCGACTACCCGTACCTGGCGCGCCTCGACTACGACAAGTTCGGGCAGCGACTCCTGCAGGAGACCGGGACGGGCGTGCGCACCACGTTCGCCTACGACCCGGCCGACCGGCAGCTGAGCGCCCTGAAGTCGAGGCTGGCGGACGGGCACCAGTTCCAGGACATCAGCTACGAGTACGACAACGTGGGCAACGTCCTGTCCCTGACCAACACCGTGCCGCTGCCGCACGGCAAGCCGATCGGCGGTCCGAGCAGGCAGACCTACGGCTACGACGACCTGTACCGGCTCACGTCGGCCACCGGCGAGTACAAGAACAAGGACAACAAGCTCGACCGGTACTCGATGGCCCTGGGCTACGACTCCATCCACAACCTGACGGCCAAGAGCCAGCGGCACGAGATCCTGGTGCAGTCGGGCTCCACGTCCGCCTTGTCGCAGGAGACGACGACGCTGGCGGACGAGCCGGTCACCGACCCGGCGACCGGGGAGGCCCTGCCGCCGCTGGGGCCGATCGAGCCCGAGGACGAGCAGGTCTCGCAGACCGAGCCCGTGCCGTCCACGCAGCCCGCGTACGAGCCGGTCGCCTACTCGGTGCAGTCCGCGACGACGGCGCAGGAGCAGAAGAAGACCACCTACGACTACAACTACGCGTACAACAGCGGGAAACCGCACGCGCCCAGCGCGGTCGGTCCGGTCAACGAGTCCTACGACGCCAACGGCAACCTGGTCGACTCGGTCAACACCCTGCCGCCCGCGCCGGGCAAGCGACGGCAGCTCGTGTGGGACGAGGAGAACCGGCTCGCCTGCAACCAGGACCACAGCCGCAACAAGACCGTCGCCCAGCACCCGGACGCGTGCACCAGCCCGCAGCAACCGGCGACCGTGCGGTACGTGTACGACGACGAGGGCAACCGGGTCGTCAAGAACGCCGGACCTCAGCACATCTACCCCAACCGGGCGTTCAGCGAGCGCAACGGCACGTCGTTCAAGCACGTGTTCGTCGGTGACACCCGGATCGCCACGAAGACGGTCAAGACCGACTCCACCTACGAGAACCACCACTTCTACTTCCACGCCGACCACCTCGGCTCGTCGGGGTACGTCACCGACGAGCACGGCAACCTGACCGAGCACACCGAGTACTTCGCGTTCGGCGAGCCGTGGGTGCAGGAGCACCCGGCCCAGCCGACACCGGTCCCGTACCTGTACGGGTCGAAGGAGCTGGACGAGGAGACCGGCTTCTACTACTACGGGGCCCGCTACTACAACCCGCGCACGCAGGTCTGGCAGAGTCCGGACCCGATCATCGAGTCCTACCTCGACGGTGGACCCGCCGGCGGCGTGCACCGGCCGGTCAACCTCGCGGCCTACACCTACGCCCACAACAACCCGGTGAAGTTCACCGACCCCGACGGCCGGTACGTGGAGAGCGCGTGGGACGCCATCAGCCTGGGGATCGGCGTGGCGAGCTTCGTGCAGAACGTCCGCGAGGGCAACGGGTGGGGCGCGGCGCTGGACGCCGTCGGCATCGTCGCGGACGGCGCGGCGCTGGTGCTGCCAGTCGTGCCGGGCGGCGCGGGCGCCTTGATCAAGGCCGGTCGCGCGGCCGAGAAGGGCGTGGAGGTGGTCCGGGCCGCCGACCGGGCACGGGACGCGGAACGGGCGGTCGAAGGCGTCCGGGCCACGGCCCGTGCCGCGGACAAGGGCGGTGACGCGGCCAAGGCGGCGCGCAACACGTCGGTGCCCTGCGCGGTGCCCAACAGCTTCACGCCGGAGACACCGGTGCTGATGGCCGACGGCACGCGCAAGCCGATCAGCGAGGTGCAGGTCGGCGACCTGGTCCTGGCCACCGACCCGGAGACGGGCGTGGCCGAGGCCCGACCGGTGACCGACCTCATCGTCGGCGACGGCTCGAAGGACCTGGTCGAGATCACCGTCGACACGGGCGCCGGCAAGGGCGTCGTCATCGCCACCGACGGTCACCCGTTCTGGGCGGCCGACCTCGGGTCGTGGGTCGACGCGAAGGACGTCCGGGTCGGAACGCTGCTGCGCACCGGCAGCGGCACCTACGTCCAGGTGGTCGAGGTCAGGGCGTGGACGCAGCAGCAGCGGGTGCACAACCTGACCGTCGACGGACTGCACACCTACCACGTGGCGGCGGGTGCGGTCGACGTCCTGGTGCACAACTGCGGTGGCCCCGTCATCCGCAACAAGCACCTGGCCGGCGGCAAGCACCCGAAGACCGGGGTCCCGTTCGACAAGAACGGCTTCCCGGACTTCTCCCAGTGGCGCCACCCGAAGGTCCCGGACGTGCGGATCAAGCTGACCGGCAACCGGAAGGTCGACGAGCGGCTGGCCAACGAGGCGGCCGGGCTGAAGAACACGCCGTCCGACTACACCTGGCACCACCACCAGGACAGTGGTCTGATGCAGTTGATCCGCCGTGACGTCCACAACGCCACGGGTCACACGGGAGGGCACGCGTTGAACCTGCATGAGTGAGTCGTTCTTCGAGGAGGACCCGTACTACACGGGTCCTCCTCTGACCGGGGAGATGGTCCGCGCGGCGGAGGCCCACCTGGGCGTCCGGCTCCCGCGGACCTACCTCGCGTTGCTGGCGCAGCGCAACGGCGGCACCCCACGCCGCCGTTGCCTGCGCACGCCGTTCGCGACGTCGTGGGCCCCGGACCACTTCGAGATCCGCGGCCTGCGCGGCCTCGGCGGCCCGTGGGGCATCGACTCGGAGGACCTGGGCAGCCGGTACCTGGTGGGGGAGTGGGGCTACCCGGACATCGGGGTGGTCATCTGCGACACCCCGTCGGCGGGCCACGACACCGTGATGCTCGACTACTCCGAGTGCGGCCCGACCGGCGAGCCCGCGGTGGCCTACGTCGACGAGGACCGCGTGCCTCGGCGGGTCGCCGCGACGTTCGACCGATTCGTCGCCGCGCTCGAGGACTGCCCGGACTGACCGTGCGGGACCGTGAGGCGCAGGGTGACCCACAGCGATGGCCTCACGCGGCGCAGGTCCCACGATCGGGCGATGTCGGGGGATGGCGGCGACGGGTTCGCCTAGTCTGGGTGGACGAGCTTTCCGCGCACTCCGCGATCCCCGGCGTGGAGGTGATGTCGTGGGCCGCACCACGATCCGGACCACCCTGGTGTTCGCGGCGCTGGTCGCGTCCGCCACCGCGTGCGGCGGCGGCGGATCGACCGGGGGCGCCACGTCGGCGACCACGCCGGTCCCGGTCAGCTTGACCGTTCCCGGCAGGCCGTCCGACCAGGTCACGGACGTCGCCGCGGTGGGGCTGAGCAGGGAGCAGCTGGCCGAGATCGAGCGGGCGTGCGAGCAGGTCGAAGGCATTCCGGGGATCTCCGACAAGTGCATCGACAGCATCGCGGACGTGGCGGTGCTCCCCACCGCTACCACTACCCCGGGAGCGTCGCCGCCGTCCCGACCGCCGTGCCACGAACCGCCCTGCGTGCTTTTCGGTCTGGCGCGGGACGACGCGGACGTCGGGGTGGTCATGATCTGGGACCCCGATCCCGGGAGCACCTTCTGCCGGCGTCGGGCGGAGCTGTGCAGCGGCGCCACGGTCGCGGCGCGGTCGATAGTGGCGCCGACGTCCACGACGACTCCTCCGACGACCTCGACCAGGACCACCGGCCGTCCACCGACCACGGGCACCGGGACCGGCACGCCGCCGTCGTGGCCCACTCCGACGCCGCCGCCCCGGACCACCGGCTCGTGAGCACGGCGCCGCCGGGGGAGGAGCGCTCGTTCTGGCGCCTGTCCGTGGACCTGCTGGTGCTGCTCGGACCGGCGGGCGCGGTCGGCGCGCTGCTCTACTACTTCGGCTACGTCAGCGCCGGGACGTTCTACTCCTACTTCGGGGTGAGCCTGAGCGTCCTGGACCTCCAGCCGACGGACTACCTGATCATCAGCCCGAACCTGCTCTTCCGGTCGCTCATCACGGTGCTGCTGGTGGCCGCCGCCGTCGTGACCCTGCACCTGGCGCTGCGGGCCGTGCTGGCCCGGTGGGGCCGGTGCGCCCGCTGGGTCCTCCTGGCCCTGGTGGTGGCCGTCATCGCGCTGGCGGAGGTCGGCCTGACCGGGCTGTTCGGGCAGCCGCGCGGGCTGGTGGCGCCGCTCTCGCTGGCCGCGGCGGGGCTGCTGGTCGACTACGGCGCGTGGCTGGCGGACCGCTACGCGGTCCTGTCGGAGGGGGCGCGGGGCGTGGTGCGGTCGGGAGTGGTGCTCCGGCGGGGTGTGCTGCTCGCGCTGGTGGTGACGGCGGTCTTCTGGGCGGTGACGAACATCGCGCAGTCGCGAGGGCTGGAGGCCGCGCGACTGCGCGAGCTGTCGTTGCCGCTCCAGGCCCAGGCGGTGGTCTACAGCCGGGACGACCTGCACCTGTCCGGGCCGGGTGTGAGCGCGACGCCGTTGACGGGGGAGGCCAGTGCCTACCGGTTCCGCTACAACGGCCTGCGACCGCTGCTGTACGCCAACAGCCGCTGGTTCCTGCTGCCGGTGGGGTGGCGCCGCGAGAAGGTGGCCACGGTCGTCGTGCTCCAAGAGGACCCGGAGCGCGTGCGGGTGGACCTGGCGCCGGGGTTCATCTCGGGGTGAGCTGTGACGTCCCGATTCGTCGGGTGGGTCCGCACGATCCCGGGATCGTCCTGGAGCGCAGCGGTACGCCGAGCCCGGTCATCGCGTCACCGCCGCGCGACGTCGTGGTACCCGTGGTCGGCCCGTGCGACCCGCAGCGGCACGCCCGCCCGCACGTCGGCGAGCACCCTGGCCTCCACGTCGGCCACCCGCTTCACGGTGTCGACCACCTCCGCCACGAGGTCGGCCGGCACGACGACGACACCGCTGCCGTCGGCGGTGACGAGGTCGCCGGGGCGCACGGTGATCCGGTCGCCGTCGGCGCCGATGGTCACCGGCTGCCGCACGGCCACCATGCGCGCGCGGTTCTTGCCGGATCGCATGAACGCGCCGCGCGCCCACACCGAGTAGTCGAGCGCGCGGATGCCGTCGATGTCGCGGCAGTAGCCGTCGATCACGGTCCCGGCGACGCCCCTGGCCACCGCGACCTCGGCGAGGATGTCTCCCCACACCGTGCAGTGCGAGCCGTCGTTGGCGAGCACGACGACCGAACCCGGCGGCACGTCGTCGATGTAGTCCGCGGCGGCGGCGCGGTCGCCCTCGGCCACCGGCTCGAAGCCGACGGTGAACGCGGGACCGACGACCACCCCGGAGCCGGATTGGCGGGTGGCGCCCCACAGCGCGCCCGACACGCCCAGGAGGTCCAGCGCGTCGCTGACCGCCGACGTGCCGAACACCGCGAGCTCACGGCCGCTGTCCGTCATGAACCGCCGCCGACCACGTGCACAGCCAACTTCTGGCCTCCCTGGAAGATGTTGACCTTGGCGTTGCGGCTCGCCTTGGACCCGAAGCCGGCGACCCGGCCGCCGAACAGGTACGTGTCCAGGCTGATCGGCATGGCCTGCACCTGGTCCGAGCCGGCCCGCACGACGGGGTAGCCGGCCGGCGCCACCCGCCGCTGCACGAGATGCCCCGCGCGCAGCCCGGTGGCGACGGCGTCGCGCCACACGTCCGGAGCGCAGTCGTGGCCGATGGTCACGCCGTCGCCCCTGATGTCGTACGGCTGCTTGAGCACGAACTCGCGCGGGTCGGCGAGCAGCCGGTCGGCCAGCGGTCCGCCGTCTTCGTCGACCGCGTCGGCAGTGAGCTTGCGCGCCCAGGGCAGCAACCCGTCGACCAGTGCCCGTTCCCCGGCGGTGAACAGGTCGGCGAACTCGGGCTGCTGCACGAATGCCAGCGCCAGCTTGTTCTCCGCGACGTACCGCGCGCCGAACGGGTTCACGTGCACCATCGCGGTGTCCCGCACGGCGCGTGCCCACCGGTCGACGAACGCCGGGTCGGCGCAGTACGCAAGCCACGACACCGTGTTGACCTTGTTCCAGCACAGGTCGACCACCTTGCCGTCGAACCGCGCCCGGTCACCGTCGACCTCGATCGCGCGCGGGTCGGCGAGGAACGCGTCCACGCCGGCGGCGCGCAGGCACCGCACCAGCTCGACGCTCTCCACGTTCGGGGCGCCCGCGGGTTGGAGGACCGCGATGTGCGACGGGTCGGCGCAGCGGCCCGCGTCCCGTTCGGCGGCGGCGCGCGCCGCGGCGCGCAGCGCGTCGAGGAAGCGGTGCTCGCCGGTGTACGTCATCGCGTGCGGCGAACTCGACCGGATGCGCGCGACCACGTCGTTGATCCGCGCGGTGAACAGGGTGCCCGCGGGGGAGTCGGCGTTGTTCTCCAACACCCGCAGCCGTTCCGAACCGGCCTCCAGGTAGCCGTCGAGCCGGCACACCCAGGGCGCGTCGCCCACCCCGCGATCGGCGTCGATCAGGAGCTCGGCGATCGTGCCGAGGCCGTAGAAGTCGCGCACGTCCCGCCGCGTCCGGTACAGGGCGACGACCTTGCCGAGCAGGTCGGCGTAGCGGGTCAGCAGCGGCGCGAGCCGTTCGGCCCGGTCGGCGCGGACCATCACGGGAACCGGCGAGAGCGGGAACTCCTTGTTCCGGAAGACCGGCCCGGCGGCCACCGCGTGCTCGGTGGCCCTGCGGGTGTCCGCCGGTCGCGCCACGGCGGCGTGGGTGGCGAGCAGGGCGGCCGGCCAGTCGATCAGCCCGGTGACCGTCACGACTGCCGACCCGGCAGGCCGAGATCGACTCCGGTCGGCGGGGCGGCGCCACGCACCTGCGCGAAGTACGCGTCCACCAACGCCTTCGTGACCGGACCCGACGGCCAGCCGGACAGGGGCACGCCCGCGACCTCGCGCACCGGACCGAACTCGATGCCCGTCCCGCACAGGAAGACCTCGTCGGCGGCGGTGAGCCGCTCCTCGGTGACCGCGTCCTCGACGGCCTCGCAGCCGAGCGAGGACGCGATCGCCAGGACCCACGCCCGCGTGACACCGGGCAGGACGTGGTCGGAGAGTCGCGGGGTGACGACGCGTTCGCCCTCGACGAGGAACACCGTGGCCGTCGGCGCCTCGCTGATCAACCCGTCGGCGGTGCGCAGCACGCACGAGTCGTAGCCGTCGCGCTTGGCCTGCGCGAGCGCGAGGCGCGGCCCGGCGTAGGCCGAGATGTTCTTGGCGGCACTGGGGAACACCGCGTCCGAGGGCCGCTGCCACGCGCTGATCCCCAGCCGGATGCCCTCCTGGTCGGCCAACCAGCGCTTGCGGCCCGACGGCGTGATCGTGACCGTCAACGCGGTCACGGCGGCCTGGTCGATGCCGCCGCTGTTGGCCGCGCTCGCCGCGACCCGGATGTAGCCGTCCGCGTCGATGCGCTGCGCGGCGACGAGCTCGTCGACGATCGCGGGCACGTCGGCCGCGCACTCCTCGTCGAGGCCCATGAGCCGGCACGAGTGGCGCAGCCGGTCGAGGTGCGGTCGCGGCAGCCACGGCGCGACGCCACCGGAATCCTGCCGGTACAGCCGGATGCCCTCGAACACCGAGATGCCGTAGCGCAACGCGATGCTGCCCACCGGCAGGGTCGCCTCGTCGCGCGGCACGAGCCGTCCCCGGTGGTGGGCCAGCGGCCAGACCACGTGGCTGTCGGCGGCGAGGGCCGTCATGCGGTGTAGCGGAACACCGGCTCCGCCGGGTCGTACGCCGTCCGCAGGATCATGTCGAAGTGGCGGTGCCGCAGCTCGAGCGCGTCGGCGAGCGCGGCGATCGCGTTCTGCCGCAGCTCGGGGGTGTCGCAGTAGCGGCGGAGCAGCTCGCGCGCGGCGGCGGCGTGCTCGTCCTCCAGCTCGCTGACCGCGTCGTCGCCCTCGTCGGCCGAGGCGTGGTGCACGAAGAACTCGTACCCCTCCTCCGGCAGGCCGTAGACGTCGCGCATCACCGAGAGCATGCTCTTGCCGCCCTTGTCCACGATCGGCGGCTGGCCCTCCATCAGCAGCAGCACCGACGCGACGCCCTGGGTGAAGTGGGTCTCGGTGTTGCAGACCCGCACGTTGTGCTCGACGACCGCCGCGGTCTCCCGCACGACCGGCGCGTCGGCGAGTTCGTCGGCGGTGACCCCGACGGCCTCGCCGAAGGCGGCGAACGTGTCCAGGTGGCGGCCGGAGCCCGACAGCCTGCCGGTCTCCTCCTCGTAGATGTTCTCCACGAGCAGCACGCGCAGCCGGTAGTCCTCGATCCGCGAGGCGATGCCCAGGATGTTGCGGGTCCAGAAGCTCTTGATCGGCCAGCGGTGCAGCACGAAGTCGTGCAACAACCGCCGGGTGGCCTTGCCGGCGAGGATCGTCTGGTACAGCCCGCTGGTCATCTTCCTGCGCTCGTCGATCATCCGGTCGAGTTCCGCGACGAAGTCACTCATCGGCACCTCTGCTGTCGTGGGTGGGTTCGGCCGACGGCCGCCCTTGGCCGGTCAGCGTCAGGATCGTCGCGTCGAGCCCGTCGGCCGCGACCATGTCGGAGAAGTGGGCCGCGCCGTCCAGGTTCACGTCGAGCAGCCCGCTGACCACGGTCTTCGAGCCGCCGTCGGCGATCATCCGCAACTGGGTGGCCAACGTGGTGCGGTCGGCGGCGATCGGGTCCAGCCGCAGCTCCGCGCCGTGCCGCACGATCAGGTGCGCGACGATGACCTCCAGCCGCAGGTTGCCGCCGCCCTTGCCGATGCCGGCGATCGACGCGTCCACCGCGGTCGCGCCCGCGGCCATCGCGGTCGTCGTGTTGATGAACGCCAGCCCGAGGTTGTCGTGCGCGTGGAAGCCCACCGGCACGGGGCTCGCGTCGACCGCCGCGCTCACCCGCTCGGACACCGAGCCGGGATCGAGGCTGCCGTTGGAGTCGGCGAGGTAGATGATCTGCGCGCCGGCGTCCGCGCACGCCTTGACCGCCACGGCGATCCCCTCGGGGTCGCGCTCGCTGACCCGCGTCAGGTTCATCGCCACGTCCAGGCCCGCCGCACGTGCCGCCGCCACGTACGGCTCGGCCGCCTCGACCGACCCGCCCGAGACGAGCACCCGCACCATGGCGACGCCCCGGTCGGGCAGTTCGGCGATGCGCTCGATCGGCGCTTCGGCGGGACGCGCCATCACGGCGAGCTTCGGTCGCTCGGCCACGGTCGCGAGCGCGTCGAGGTAGGCGGGCGGGCAGCTGGCCGTCGGCCGCCCCGGGTCGTGCGTGCGCCGCAGGTAGCCGATCTCCGCGTACGGAACACCGGCGGCCCCGACGGCGCGCACGATCGACGCGGCTTCGTGAGTGGTCCAGCGGTGGTCGTTGAAATAGCCGCCGTCGCGCAAGGTCACATCGAGGAGAATGGGGGTTGAATTCACGTTCACCACGCGGCGCGGCGGCGTGGCGGAGCGTCATTCGCGAAGAGCAAAATGAACCGCCCCCTCGACTTATCGTCATGATGGCTGGCTTCAGCGTAACCGGCGGTCACCTCGCGTGGCAACCTCCGGTCAGGCTGCCTTCGGTGACTGATCCGATTGTCGTATCGGTCGGTACGCCCGTGTTGGGGGCAATTCGACGATTCTGCGTTCGGCCGCCGAACGCGCAGTGGTCGCGGATGCCGAAATTTCCGGTCATGGCGTCCGGACCGGGCGACTGCCAGCGGATCGCGGCGAAATCCACCGCGTGGGGAAGGTCGACATGAAGGCCGAGGTGAAGCCCCGACTGCGTGCGTGCAACTCGTGGATCCGTTCGATCGCAAGGCAGAAGCCGTGCACGGATCCGGGTCGGTGAGCCCTTCGTCCACGATGGCTTGACGCGCGCGCGGCTGATCTCCGAATGCTTCGGTTACCAGTATTTCCTTGGTCGGGAAACGACGGTAGAGAGTGGCGGTGCACGTGCCGCGTCACGGCTCTCACTTCAGCCAAGCGGACGGGGGCGTCCGGTTGACGTCGGCGGCGTCAGTCGGACCGATTCCCGACCAGGAGACGTCAGTGAAAGCAGTCGCGATCAGCCATTCGGAGGTCCCGACGCGGGCCGGGATCCAGCGCGCCTTCCCCGAACCCCGCACCCGCGCGGCGTCGAGCCGGGGACCGCGTCGTCCGAGTCGTTCCGCGTGGGCGGGATCGGCGGCACGATGCGGGGATGCGACTCACCGCCCTGCTCGTCGCCGTGCTCGCGACCCTGTCGCTCGTGCCCGTCCCCGCCTCGGCCCACCCGGCCCGGTCGACCGAGGCGACCTACCACAACGCCGCCGACACCC
The DNA here is from genome assembly GCF_040639675.1 of Actinosynnema sp. NPDC023794. NCBI lineage: Bacteria > Bacillati > Actinomycetota > Actinomycetes > Pseudonocardiales > Pseudonocardiaceae > Actinosynnema > Actinosynnema sp. NPDC023794. The sequence continues at coordinate 102,774 of NZ_JBFAFR010000009.1, forward strand.
CCGGTGCGGACCCGTTCGTGCTGTTCGACCGTCCCAGCGGTCAGTACTACGCCTACTCCACGGAGGGCGCCGACCCCGGCCACCACTTCGCGATCTACCGCTCGCCCGACCTCGCGACCTGGGAGCACCTGCCCGGCGGCGCCCTGCGGGCCGGCCAGGACGGCGACTGGGCGCACGACTGGTTCTGGGCGCCCGAGGTCTACCACAACCCGGAGACCGGCCTGTACTTCCTGTTCTACGCGGCCAGGATGAACCGCGGCGTGGCCGAGCACTTCCGGCACGCCGACTTCGAGGAGCCGTGCAAGGTCGGCGTCGCGGTGTCCCGCTCACCGGCCGGGCCGTTCCGCGACATCACCGAGGCGCCGATGGACTACCACCCGTACGACCCGGCGTACCACGACGTCAACCTGATCATGGACGCCGAGCAGAAGAAGCCGCCCGCCACCTTGGAGGAGGGCCGGACCGCCCCGCTCGGCACCTACATCCCCTACATCGACCCCAACGTCTTCTTCGACGCCGACGGCCGGATCTTCCTCTACTTCTCCCGCAACGCCTACCGGAACTGGGTGTGGGACCACGACCTCGGCAAGTACGTCGAGGAGTCCAACATCTACGCCGTCGAGCTGACCGGCGACTGGTGGCGTGATCCCACCGGTCGCACCATGCCCACCATCGCGCCCGCGTACCGCGACAGCAACCGGTCGCCGGACGATCCGCCCGGCGTCCGCAAGGACGGCTACGTCCCGGTCCTGGACCACGGCTCCGACCCGCAGGGGTGGGAGAACGCGCACGTCCACGACCACGCGACGTCGGGCGGCGCGAAGAAGGACCGGCGGTGGGCGGAGGGCTCGACCACCACCAGGACCGTCGACGCGAGCGGGAACCCCCGCTACTACCTGGCGTACTCGGCCAACAACTACGAGAACGAGTTCTACGGCGTCGGCTACCACCCCGCTCGGCCCCTGGCGCAAGAGCCCCGCGAACCCGGTGCCGGCACAGGACCCCGCCCGGGGCCTGTACTCGACCGGGCACGGCAGCGTCATCGGCTCACCGGACGGCGCGCAGCTCTACTACGTCCACCACGGGCGTCCGTCCACCACGTCTTCCCGGGCGCTGTACACCTCGCGCCTCCACCTCGGTGACGGCCTGTCCATCGACGCGTCCACCTCCGACGAGCCGCTGCCGTCGGGCGTCGGACCGCTGGGGCTCCGGGCCGACGACCCGGTGCTGCGCCCGCGCCCGGACGGCTCCGGGACCACGACGGTCCACGTGACGAGCGCTCGCGGCGCCGAGTTCGCCCTGACGAACCCGCAGAACCGCGTCCGCGCCGTGCTGCGGCCCGCCGACGCGGGCACCGTCACCGTGCGGGGCGACCAGATCGCCGTCACCGCCCACCGCCCGGCCCTGCTCACCATCGTCTACCAGCGCCGGCGAGCCGACGGCGGCTACCGCGACGTCGCGAACACCGGGCCTCGCGGCGGCGTGCCCGTCCAGCTCGTGATTCCCGTCGTCGTCCGTCGCTGAGCACCAGCACGGTCCCCTGGGACGGGCTCGGGAGCCGGGGCCGGCGGTCGCCCACTACGGTCGTCCCCATCACCAGGGGAGGGTGATCATGGCTCGGGGTTTCGGGAGAAGCGCGCGCGTGGTCGCGGTGGTGGCGACCGGGTCGGTCACCACGCTGGTTCTGCTGCCCATCGCGATCAACGTGGGCACCGGCGGCACCGCGCCGGGCTTCCTGGCGGGGTACGTGGGCTGGCTTTGGCCGGCGGTCGTGGGGCTCACCGCGCTCACCGTGCTCCTCGGCACGTGGGAGCGGTTGCGCGACAAGGGGACGTCCTACCTGTTCGCCAAGGCCGACCACCCGGGGAACCTCGAGGCGGCGCGCAAGCGCGTCGAGCGGTGGGCGGTGCAGCGGCGGAACAGCTCCCTCGTGGTGCGGGTCCAGCTGGAGCTCGCGCTGTCCGCCGAACCGGACATGGTGGTGCGCGCGATCGACTGGGTCGAGGACCCCGACGAGCCGGACGGCGTCGCCTACACGAGCGACCAGGTCGCCGAGCTGTTCGACGACAAGCGGCACGAGTTGCTGGTCCTCGGCGCGCCGGGCGCGGGCAAGAGCACGTTGCTGCTCAACCTGTGCCTGTCGCTGCTCGCCGAAGCGCGGGACGACCCGGAGCGGCCGGTCCCCGTCCTGATCGACCTGGCGTCGTGGTCGACCTCGGGTCGCCGGTTGCGCGGCGACGGGCAGCTCACCGCCCCGCAGGACTTCCGCACCTGGCTCGTCGCCCAGATGGGCGCGCGCTACCGCATTCCGCCCGGCACCGCGAAGGTGTGGCTGCGGGACGGCCGGATCGCCCTGCTGCTCGACGGCTTGGACGAGGTGTACGCCAACGACCGGGCCCGCTGCGTCGACGAGATCAACGCCCTGCGCCAAGAGCACAACCTCCAGATCGCGGTGGCGTGCCGCCTCGCCGATTACGAGCGGCTCAAGCGCAGGCTGGCGCTGTACGACGCGGTGCGCATCGAACCGCTGGACCGCGGTCGCCTGCTCGACTACTTCGACGCCGTGGGCCCGGCGCTGGACGGGGTTCGCACCGCGTTGCGGCGCAGCGAAAGCCTGTGGGAGCTGCTCGTCACGCCCTTGATGCTCAACATCATGGCGTTGACCTACAAACCCGGCCGTCAGGCCGACGAGCTGGACGAGGGCGGCACGGCGGCCGACCACCACCGCCGCCTGTTCGACGACTACGTCGTGGAGATGCTGGTCCGCCGACGGGCGGGCACGGCCCCGTTCGACGACGAGCAGGTCATCCGCGGGCTGCGGTTCCTGGCGCGCCTGGCGTCGAGCCCGCTGTGGAACGACGACGTCGCCCGCCGCCGGTTGGCGCAGCGGGTGGCGTGGCTGCCGTTCGTGCCGTCCGACGCCGTGGTCGGTCTCGCGACCCGCGTCGTGCCGGCCCTTCTCGCCGGGTTCGCGGGCGTCGCGGCGGCGGTGGTGGCCCTGCGCTACGGGATGGTTCCGGCGCTCGTCGTGAGCGCTTGTCTGCCCGCGGCGTTGTTCGTCATGCACCGGATCTCCGCACCGGCGATGCCGGTCGACCCGCGCACCGGACGGGGGTGGAGGTCGTCGGCGGTCGCGTTCGGTGTCGGCGGGGCCGTGGCGGCGGCGGCCGTGCCGGTGGCCGCGGTGGCGGAGCACGTCGCGCACACCTGGGCCGCTCCGACGGCCTACGGGCTCGTGCTGCTGGCCACGCTCGTGCTCGGCAGCGTCCTCGCCATCGTGGCCGAGCGCGACGGCCCGGTCTACTTCGGTGTGGTGGCGATGGCCCTGCCGGTCGCGGTGATGGCCCACACCGGTCCGTCACCCGGGCTGCTGGGCGGGCTGGCCGTCGGACTGCTCCTCGGCGCGGTCTTCGCGGTGGTGGCCAACGCGTTCTCCGCGGTGTGGTGGTCGGTCCACGTCCCGGTGACGACCCGCATCCCGTGGAGCCTGCTCGGCGGGGTGGTGATGGTGCTCGGCGCCTGCGCCGGCCTGGCCGCGGCCTCGCCCGGCGCGCCGGTGGACGCGGCGGTGGTCGGTCCGGTCGCCGGTCTGCTGATGGGGCTGGCGGTGTTCCCGGTCTTCACCGTGGACGCCTTCCCGGTCGACGTGATGACCGACGGGCTGGCGGAGGTGTTGGCCCGGCCGCTGGCCGCGGCGGAGCTGCCCTGGCGGCGCACGGTCCTGCTGCGGTTCGCCGCGGAACGGATCCTGCTCATCCAGGTGGGTGCGGAGTACCGGTTCGCGCATCGCCTCATCCGGGACCACCTGGCCGACTGCGACCCCGTCGAGCTCGCCCAACGGGTGCGCCGACGGGTGAACGAGAGCTCCGGCTAGCACGCACGTCCTGACCCGGGTGCCGCCCGCGCCGACCACGACACCCGCCGCCTCGACGATCGCCGCACGCGTCACACCGGGCCAGGATGGAGACCGGTTCGTTCAGTACGGGTTCCCGGGCACGTTGAGGTACGTCCGGTAGAGGCCGAACCCGCCGGAGACACCGGAGGTGATGTACAGCGTCCGCCCGTCCGGCCCGCCGAACGCCGCGTTGGTGCTGTTGCGCCCGGCGGAGATGCTGCCGAGCCGTTCGCCCGACGGGGAGAAGACGTGGACGAGGCCCTCGTCGTAGGAGGCCCAGTACAGGTTGCCCGCGCAGTCGACGGTCGCGCCGTCCGGCGTCCGGATGCTCGCGAACGTCGTGCGGCTGCCGGTGGTGCCGTCGGGGAGGACGGTGTACTTCACGATCGTGTTGCTCGCGGTGGCCCCGACGTAGAGCGTCTTGCCGTCAGGCGACAGGACGATGCCGTTGGGCTGCCGCAGCGTGTCGTCGACGAGGCTGACCACGCCGTCGCGGACGCGGAAGACACCGGTGCGCCCGCCTTGTTCGTCGGCGCGGTTGCCGCGCTGGTAGTTCGGGTCGGTGAAGTAGGTGGTGCCGTCCGGGCCGGTGGTCAGGTCGTTCGGGGAGTTGAAGGCGCGGCCGAGGTAGTCGGCCGCGACCGTGGTGCGGCTGCGGTCGGTCAGGTTGTAGGCGGAGAGGGTGCGGTTGTCGTGGGTGGCGGCGAGCAACCGCGTGCCGTCGGGCGTGATCGCGAGGCCGTTGCTGCCGGAGTCGGCGACGAACGTCTCGAAGGTGGCCGGTGGCGTGTGCCGGAGCACCGCCGAAGGTTGCACGCCCTGCGGACCGGTGGGGCGCTGCATGTGCGACAGCAGCAAGGTGCCGGTGCGCTGGTCCCACGTCGGGCCTTCGAGGAAGTTGAACCCGCCCCGGATGAGCTGGGCCGCCACCGCGCGGGTCGGCAGCGGTGGGCCGTAGCTCGCGCCCGGGGTGCACGGTGAGGCCGTTGCGGCGTCGGCGGAACCGCCGGGGGCCACGGCACCGGCGACGGCGATCGCGACCGCCGTGAGCGTCCGCGAGCGACGGTGGCGCGATGCACTGCGGTGAGTCATGGTGTCTCCTTGTCTTGGCGGACAAGGCAATCGGCTTGTTATCGCTAACACGCCGGGGCGGAGCATGTCGTCGCCAGGTGTCGACCAGTGCGATTGGGAGCGCTCCCAATCGCACCGTAGCGCAACCGGTTCGTCGTCGACAAGGTCATCGGGTCGGCTCCGTGATAGGTGGCGCCGACAGCCATGGTCGGCCGGCGGCTCAACCGACCTATGTGACGGGCGTCACTTTCCTCGTCGCGAACCGAAGAGGGGTCGGCGACGAACGCCTCTCGGGACCAGTCGATCGGGAAGGTCACGATGGCAGGGCGCGAGCGCGAGCTCCAAGCGGTAGTGGGTGTCGATGACGCGGGTGACGCCTCGGCCGAGGAGTTGCTGTGCCTGGTGGCGCGCGGTGACGACAAGGCGTTCGAGCGGTTGTACGACGCGATGGCGGGCAAGGTGCTGAGCCTGGTCCGCCGGATCCTGCGGGACCACGCGCAGTCGGAGGAGGTCACGCAGGAGGTGCTGGTGGAGGTGTGGCGCACCGCCGCCCGTTTCGACCCGGAGCGGGGCAGCGCGTCGGCGTGGGTGATGACGATGGCGCACCGCCGTGCGGTGGACCGGGTCCGCTCCGCGCAGGCCGCGACCCGGCGCGAGGACGTCGCCGCCCGTCGTGACGTCGAGACGCCGTTCGACGCGGTCAGCGAGCAGGTCGCCGCGCGCCTCGAGCGGCGGCAGGTGCGGAGGTGCCTGTCGACGTTGACCGACCTGCGGCGGGAGTCCATCCTGCTCGGCTACTTCCAGGGCTGCACCTACCCGGAGACGGTCTCCGTGCTCGGCATCCCGCTGGGCACGGTCAGGACGAGGATGCGTGACGGCTTGATCAGACTGCGCGACTGCCTGGGGGTGAACCGGTGACCGACCGCACCGCGCGCGCCGAGGTCCACACGCTGATCGGGGCCTACGTGCTCGACGCCATCGCCGACACCCGGCAGCTCCCTCCGGAGGACGACCAGGCGAAGACCGTCCCCACCGGACCGAAGCCGTCCCGTCCGGCCCGGACCGCGGGTGTGTGGTTGCGCCGGACCGCGGCGCTCGCCGCCGCGGCGGGCATCGCGGTCGCCATCACGTCGGGTATCCAGGGCGTGGACACCAACCGCCGACTGGAACGGGAGCTGCGAGCGCTGGAACAGGTCGACGGCTACCACAGCCGGATGGCCGACCTGCTGGCCGCACCGGACGCCAAGCTCGTCCGCGGTGAGGTGACGGGCGGCGGCACGGGCGCCGTGGTGGCGTCCTCCGCCGAGGGCGAAGTCCTCTTCCTCGCCCAGGGCTTGCCGCGACTGCCCGAGGACCGCACGTACCAGTTGTGGTTGATCGGCGCCGACGGGCCGCGACCGGCCGGGCTGCTCACGTCGTCCGACGGGCACGCCGAACCCCTGCTGGCGAGCGGCTTCACGGGCAGGGAGGCCGTGGGGCTGACGGTGGAGCCGCGGGGCGGATCCGCCCGTCCCACGACACCGACCGCGGTGGTCCTTCCGCTCGTCTGAGGAACACCGACCACGAAGGGAGATCCGCCACGAACACCCGATGTGGACGCGACCACGCGGGTCCGGCACGCCGCCGTGCCCGGCGGGTCCGCCGGTGCCGGAGGGGTGACGGAGCGTAAGGTTCGCGCATGGCCGTCGGTGGGAGCAGGAGGGCACGTGCCGCGCGCAAGCGGAAGCGCCGGATGGAGCGCGTCGAGCACGACCTCTCCGTGGCGCAGTGGACGGCGCTCAAGGACGCCTGGGGTGGTTGCGCCTACTGCGGGTCCACCGGGGTGCCCCTCCAGAAGGACTGCGTGCAGGCGCTGTCGCGCGGCGGGCGGTACACGCTCGACAACATCGTGCCCGCGTGCGGGTCGTGCAACGCGAGCAAGTGCAACGACGAGGTCACCGGCTGGCTGAGGCGCAAGCGGCTGGACGAGCGGGCGTTCCTGCTCCGCCACGTGGAGGTCAACGCCGAGCTGGCGTCGCGGTTCGCGAGCCCGGTCGTCCGAGAGAGCGGTGCGCACGACGAGGCGCTTGGTTAGCCGGCGGATTCCACGGCTTCACGCGGGCGGCGGTCCGGCCGGTCGCGGATCGGCTCGACGCCGGCCGACCTCATCAGGCGTGCGGCGGGGAAGGGCGCTCGCGTTCGCCGCGAGCGCCCTTCCCGTCAGAACGAGTTGCCGAACGCGCTGGACAGGTGCTCCCGCGCGTCGCGCAGGGCCTCGTCGATGATGCGGGCCGCCTCCCTCGCCTGCTCCGGCTCGTGCGCGGCCTGCACCTGCAACCGGAAGCGCGAGGCGCCGGTCGGGGTGACGGGGAACTCGACCATGAACGCGAGCACCCCGCGGTCGAACAGCAGGCGGTTGACCGTCCGGGCGAGCTTCTCGTTCCCGATCAGGACCGGCACGATCGGGCTCGGCGAGCCCATGCAGGTCAACCCGCGCGTCGTCAGCTCGTCGCGCAGGGCGTGGATCGCCGAGAACAGCCGCCCGCGCAGGGCGTCGCCCTCGTCGGTGCGGATGATCTGGGCCGCCTTGAGCACCACCGCGGTCTGCATGGGGGACAGGGCGTTGGAGAAGAAGTGGGACCCGGCGAACATCTTGATGTACTGCTTCACCGCGGGCGACCCGGCCGCGACGAAGCCGCCGTTGGAGGCGAAGGTCTTGGAGAACGCGCCCATGACCAGGTCCACCTTGCCCAGCATGTCCTGCATGCCCAGGACGCCGGTGCCGCCGGGGCCCATCGAGCCGAGGTCGTGGGCGACGTCGACCAGCAGGGTCGCGTCGTAGGCGTGGCAGATCTCCTGCAAGGCGACGACGTCCGGCCAGTCGGCGTCCACCGAGAACAGGCCGTCGGTGATGACCATGATGCCGTTGTGGGTGTCGGTGGCGCGGATCCGGGCCAGGTGGGCGCGCACCGCCTCGACGTCGAGGTGGGTGTAGCGGGTGATGTTCTTCGTCGCCGCACGCGCCCCCGTCTGCAGGCACGAGTGCGCGAGGCGGTCGATGAGGATGTGGTCCTCCTGGCGGACCAGGCCGGTGACGGTGCCGAACCCCGCCGACCACCCGTTCGAGAACAGGGTCACGTGCTCCAGGCCGACCAGCTCGCCGAGGGCGACCTCCAGCTCGTCGGAGATGCGGGTGTTGCCCAGCACCATCGGCGACCCGGCGCTGTGCGGGCCGAAGTCGCGCATCGCCCGGACCGCCGCCTCCCTGATCTCCGGGTGGGCGTTGAACGACAGGTAGTCCTGGGAGTTGAAGTTGATGCCCCTGGCCGGTTTGCTCAGGTCGTTGGTGATGGTCGCGAACCCACCGGGCGCCGCCTCCAGGACGCGGGAGTACTGCCAGGTCTCGGTGCGCCTGCGCGCCTCCACCCAGCCGTGGAACTCCTCGGTCCGGCCGAGCAGGTTGGCCCCGACCGGCCGGAAGAAGTCGTAGGCGTTCTTGTCGAGCGCGTAGTCCTCGTCGGGGTCGATCGCGGGCGCGGCCGTCGTCGCCGGTTCCCACATCGGCTCCAGGTCGGCGCGGATCGCCGGGTAGTCCTCGCCGAAGAAGCGGACCACCTCGTCCGCCGGGAGGGTGTCCAGCTCCTCCAGGTCCTCCCACGGGATGTGGGTCGCCCAGTTCCGCATCATGTCCGACACCTCGCGGGCGGCCTCGGCGACCGACTTGGACGCGGCGAGCGGGTCGATGTCGGCCGCGTCGGCGGCGGCGATGAGCGCGGCGACGACCTCGCCGTCCTCGCGCTCGTGCGGCAGGGTGCCGGTCATCGGGTCGCCTCCGCTTCCACTCGCAGGAACGGGTTCTGCTGGTACGCGCGGTAGGTCGCCTCGAAGTCGGCGAACGCGACGTGGTCGCGCGAGGACTCCTTGGCCGTGTCGTTGAGCAGGAACACGTTGGACGGGTCGAAGAACTCCGAGACCGGCGCCACGTCGACGTGGGTGGCGATGAAGCGGTCGGTCTCCGCCTGGTTGCCGCGCAGGATCGCGAACAGCTGCAGCTCGTCGTGCCGCAGCGGCTTCATCTCCGCGAGCGTGCACACGTAGTCGTAGTAGGCCGCGGCGGTCTGGCTGCGCCGCTTGGCGGCGTACCCGGCCATGGCGGTGTCCCGGTCGGTCTCGCCGCCGAGCCACCGGCCGACCGCGTCGGCGGCCAGCTCCGCGTCACGCAGGGCGTGGGTGATCCCGAGCGCCGTGCACTGGTCCTTGAACGACTCGGCGTCGCCCACCAGCACCCAGCCGGGTCCGTGCAGCTGCCTCAGGTACGCGGCCTGGTCGAGCGTCCCGTAGAAGCGCTCCTCCCGCCGCGCCCGCGCCACGGTGTCCGCCGCCTCCTCGCTGATCAGCCCGAGCGCGCGGTGGAAGTTGCCCTCGACGTCGGCCCGGAACTCCGCGGCCCACTCGCTGGGCCCCCAGGTCAGCACCATGGTCTGCCCGTGGTTGGTCGAGGCCATCGCCATCCCGAGCCTGCCCCGCCGGTGGATCTGCGCGGCGGCGTCGGGGATGCCGCTGAAGTAGCTCCAATAGGCGAAGGTGCACCTCGGCCGCTCGTCGAACTTCTCGACCCCGAGGGCCCGCGCGACGAAGGAGTTGCGCCCGTCGGCCCCGATCACCACCTGCGCGTGCTCGACCGTGCCGTCCCGCCCCTTGATGCCGATGACGGTCCCGTCCTCGTCCCGGAGGAGCTCCTTGACGGTGTAGCCCTCGCGGAACTCGACACCGGCTCGCACCGCGTTGTCGACCAGGATCTTGTCCAGCACGTGCCGGCGGACCGAGAAGTACTCCGTGGTGATACCGGTGTCGTCGTCGTGCAGCAACCGGAACTGGTTGCGCAGCAGCTCTTCGGGAACGCTGCCGCGCAAGGCGATCCCGTTGTTGACCACCGTGACCTCGGTGTGGGCGGGCGTCACGGCCCGGACCTGGTCCAACACCCCCAAGCGGTTCAGGTAGGACGCTCCGTGCGGCCAGACGAAATGCGTGGACAGGACATCACTGGGAAAACGCGACCGGTCCACCACCAAGACCCGGAGCCCCCGTCGGGCCAGGTGCGCGCCGACCGCCGCCCCGGCACACCGACCACCTATCACAATGGCGTTGTACATGTCGATCATCCCAACAGCACCTCCATACCCTGTACAGGGCCGAATGGGCGAGCGACTTCCGGCTTTCGTCACACCGTCATTCACCTATGTGATGGGCAAATCCGATGACCCGATCAGTCGCTGTCCGGCACTGGTTCGAATTCCAACGTGACGATTCCTTGCATGTCCGCGTTTCCCGCAGCTGATCCGCTGTAGGGCCCCGATCGGGTGATGGCGTCGCGCGGGCGACCGGGACGCGGGGGCGGGCCACGCCACCGGGTGAACCTGTCGCGTCGTACGCCCGATCGGCGCGCCACCGTCCGGCGCGCCGGGACGAGGCCGCGCAGAATTCGCTTGTGTGCGAGAAGAAGCTGCACAAGGGCGACGAGGTCACGTGGTCGAGCCACGGGCAGACCGTGCACGGCGAGGTGGTCGAGGAGATCACCGAGGACACCGAGGCCGCGGGCAGGCAGGTCCGCGCGTCGGAGGAGGAGCCTCAGTACCGCGTGCGCAGCGACAAGAGCGGCAAGGACGCCGTGCACAAGCCGTCCGCGCTGAAGGACGACTCGTGAGCGGCGAGTTCGAGGACGCCGTGAACATGACGGCGGCCGAGTCGGCGCGGTGGTCGGACACCGACGAGTCGCGGTCCGACGGCGGCGAATCGGTCGGGCACGAGTCCGGCAGGCGGATCGTGGACCTGCCGAGGACGAAGAAGGGCGAGTTGACCGAGGACGACCAGGCGCGCGTGCGCAAGGTCGTCGGCTACGTCCACCGGCACCTCGCCCAGCGCCCTGAGGGGGATGTCACGCACACGCGGTGGCGCTACTCGCTCATGAACTGGGTGCACGACCCCCTCAAGGACTGACGACGCGGCGGGCGAGTCCCCGCTCGTCACCGCCGCCGAAGCCGTTCGGCGGCCAGCCTGCCGGAGATCAGCACCGGCGGGATGCCGACGCCGGGCGTGGTGCCGCCGCCCGCGAGCACGACGTTGCCGTCGCGGAACGGGAGGTCGCGCGGGCGGAACGGGCCGGTCTGGGCGAAGGTGTGCGCCGCCGAGAACGGGGTCCCGGCGGCCTGGCCGGCCCGCGCCCAGTCGTCGGGCGTCGTCACCGACAGGACCTCGACGTCGGGGTCCAGCAGCTTGCGGGCGACGAGTTCGTCGACGACCTCCGCGGCGTAGCGGCGGCCGACGGCGTCCCACCGGATCGGCGCGGCGTCCAGGTTCGGGCACGGGGCGAGCACGTACTGCAGGTGCCGTCCCCGCGGGGCCAGTCCGGGGTCGGTGACGGTCGGTGTGGTGAGCAGCAGGGACGGGTCGCTCATGAGGCGGCCCTCGCGGATGATCTCGTCGAACGTGGCCTCCCACGCGGCGCCGAACGAGATGGTGTGGTGCGCCACCCCGTCGACCACGCGCGGAGCCGCGAGGTGCACCACCACCGCGGACGGCGACCACCGCAGCGCGAGGAGACGCCGCGGTTCGCCGCGCAGCAGCCGCGTGCTCTGGGCGGAGCCGGTGGCGAGCACGACGGCGTCGCACGGGAAGCGGCCGGTCGTGGTGCGGACGGCCGTCACCCGCGGGCCGGTGCGGTCGAGCGAGACCACCTCGGTGTCGTAGTGGAACCGGACCCCTGCCGCCGCCGCGGCGTCGGCGAGGGCCTGCGGGACCGCGCGCATGCCGCCGCGCGGGAACCACACGCCGGCGATCGTGTCCATGTAGGCGATCACCGCGTAGGCGGCGAGCGCGTCGGTGGGGGACACCCCGGCGTACAGGGCCTGGAACGTGAAGACGCGGCGGAGCCGGTCGTCGTGGAGGAAGCGACCCACCGCCCGCGAGAGGGAGCCGAAGCCGCCGAGCCGCGCGAGGGTGACGAGGTCGCGGCCGAGGAGGTCGAGCGGCGAGTCGAAGCTCGCGCCGATGAACCGGTCGCGCTCGACCCGGTACAGCCGGGTCAGCCACTCGCGGAGCTCTCGGTAGCCCTCCGCTTCGCGGACGCCTGCGAACTCGGCGATCGCCTGGCCCATCGCGTCGGCGTCGGTGTGCACGTCGAGCGCGCTGCCGTCGGCGAACTCGGCCCGGTAGGCCGGGTGCAGCGGCACCAGGTCGAGGTGGTCGGCGAGTCGTCCGCCCACCGCCGCGAACGCGTCCTCGAGCAGCTCCGGCATGGTCAGCACGGTCGGTCCCGTGTCGACGAGGTGGCCGGCCACGTCCAGCCTGCCCGCCAGGCCGCCGGGGTGGCCGTGCTGCTCCAGCACCGTCACCTCGTGCCCCGCCCCGCGCAGGTGCAGCGCGGCGGACAGGCCGGCCAGGCCCGCGCCGATCACGACGACCGAGTCGGTGCGACCCCTCACCAGGTGCGCCACGGCGCTCCCCCCGTCAATCGCGGCGGCGGACGGCCTTGGCCGCCAGCTGCCTCAGGTGCGTGCGGGCGACGTCGTCGACGGCCGCCCGGTCGAGCGCGGCGAGGCCGCTGGTGGTCAACGCTTCGATGTGCTCCTCCACGGTGTCCACGGCGCCGTGGTCGATCAGCAGCGCCCGCGCGACGGTCACCGTCCGGTCGGTCACGGGCGCGCTGCTGAGGCAGCGGAGCAGCGTCCGCACCGCCGCGTGGTCACCCGCCGCGGTGGCCCGCGCGATCGCGATCGCCATCAACGGGGTGCGCTTGCCCTCGCGCAGGTCCTCGCCGACCGGTTTGCCCGTCACCGCCGGGTCGCCGAACATGCCGATCAGGTCGTCGCGCAGCTGGAACGCCACGCCGATGTCGCGGCCGAACTCGCGCAGGCACTCGATCACCTCGGCGGGCGCCCCGGCGAGCGCGGCGCCGAGGTGGAGCGGGCGTTCGACGGTGTAGGCGGCGGTCTTCAGCGCCGCGACGCGCAAGGCGCCCTCCAACGACCGGTCCCGGCCCGCGGCGGCGCGCAGGTCGAGGTGCTGACCGGCCATCATCTCCGTCCGCATCCGCTGCCACGGCTGCCACGCGCGTTGCAGCGCGTCGGCGGGGAGCCCGGCCGTGACGAGCGCGTCGTCCGCCCAGGCCAACGCGAGGTCGCCGGCCAGGATCGCGGTGGAGTCGCCGTAGCGGCGGGCGCTGCCCGACCAGCGCGACCGCCGGTGCCGCGCGGCGAACGCCTCGTGCACGGCGGGTCTGCCGCGCCGGGTCGCCGAATGGTCCATCACGTCGTCGTGCACCAGCGCGCAGCACTGCAGCAGCTCCAACGCCACGAGCGCGCGCACGACGGTCTCGGCCGTCTCGCCGCGCGCCTCGCCGCCGGCGGCCCGCCACCCCCACCACGCGAACGCGGGCCTGATCCGCTTGCCGCCGGCCAGGGCCAGCTCCCGCACCTCCTCGACCAGTTCCCGTGCCGCGTCGACCTGCGGACGCGTGCGGAAGAAGTCGTCCAGCTCGCCGGCGAACAGCGCCGTGAACGCGTCAGGCGCCGGAGGAGTGGGCGTGCGGGTGTCGACGCCGGCCAACAGCGACATCGTCGCTCCCTCGCGTGGTGGGTCGGGACTCAGCGGATCGAGCTAAGCAGCGCGACACAGGTCCCGCACAACGAGCGGCGTTGGTTGTGCGGTGCGTCGCGGGCCGACTTAGCGTGAGGAGGTGCCATCGCGGGAAGGACGCCGACGCATGTCCGCAGACCGGGAACTGGATGCCGCGGGCATCACCGAGCCACAGCTGCGCGACGCCTATCGACGGTGTCGCGCGCTCAACGCCGAGCACGGCCGCACGTACTTCCTGGCGACGAGGATGCTCGGCCCGGAGCAGCGGCCCGCCGTCCACGCGCTGTACGGGTTCGCCCGCCGGGTCGACGACATCGTCGACGAAGTCCACAGCGGACCGGAGCGCAAGGCCGAGGGCCTCGCGGCCGTCGAGGCGGACCTCGCCTCCGCGCTGGACCGCGGCACGAGTTCCGATCCCGTGGTCGCGGCGCTGCTGGACACCGTGCGCCGGTACGACATCACCACCGCGCACTTCCGCGACTTCATGGCGTCCATGCGGATGGACCTGACCGTCACCGACTACGCGACCCGCGCCGAGCTCATGCGGTACGTCCACGGTTCGGCGGCGGTCATCGGCCTGCAGGTGCTGCCGGTGCTCGGGACGGTCGTGCCTCGGGAGGAGGCGGAGCCCGCCGCCGCCGCGCTCGGGATCGCCTTCCAGCTCACGAACTTCATCCGCGACGTCGGCGAGGACCTCGACCGCGGCCGGGTGTACCTGCCCGCCGACGAGCTGGCGGCCTTCGGCGTCGACCGGGACCGGCTGGCGTGCGCCCGTGCCGCCGGCCGGGTCGACGACCGGATCCGGGCGGCGCTGCGCGACCAGGTCCACCGCACCCGCGAGGTCTACGCCCGGGCGCTGCCGGGCATCGCGATGCTCGACCCCCGGTCGCGGCCGTGCGTGAACACCGCGTACCGGCTCTACGGGCGGATCCTCGACCTGGTCGAGGAAGCGGACCACGACGTGCTGTCCCGGCGCGTCGCGGTGTCGAACGGCAGACGGCTCGCGGTCGCGTTGCCCGCGTTCGCCAAGGCCGTGCTCGCCCGCACGGCCTGACCACCGGAGGGGACATGCCCGACCGCCTGCCGCTGCGCGCGTTCACCAGCCCGCCCTGGGCGCAGCAGGAACCGACCTGGCGGGACGCGAAACCCGCGCTCATAGAGGCGGCGCTGAAACGCGCCACCGCCCGGCCGTCGGGCAACTGGTTCGTCGTCGCCGCGAGCCGCGAGGTGGTGCGGGACCGGCCGTTCGGCCGGACCGTCGCCGGGCGCGAGGTGGTGCTGTGGCGCGGGCCGGGTGACGTGCCGTTGGCCGGTCCCGGCTCGTGCCCCCACCTGGGCGCGCCGCTGTGCGACGGGGCGGTCGCCGGCGGCAAGCTGGTCTGCCGGTGGCACGGGCTCGCGCTGGGCGGTGAGCGGTTCGGCGGGTGGAGCCCGTTCCCCGCGCACGACGACGGCGTGCTCGTCTGGGTGCGCTTGGACGACGTGGGCGGCGAGGAACCGCTGCTCGGGCCGGTGCTGCCCGCACGTCCGGTGGGCAGGGTGCTCGACGCGGTCACCACGCTGGTCGGCCGCTGCGAGCCCGAGGACGTGATCGCGAACCGGCTCGACCCGTGGCACGGGGCGTGGTTCCACCCCTACTCGTTCGCGAACCTCCGGGTGCTGGAGACGCCCACCGAGGAGCGGGACCGGTTCCTGGTCGAGGTGACGTTCCGGGTGCTCGGCAGGCTCGGCGTGCCGGTGACCGCCGAGTTCACCTGCCCCGAGCCGCGCACGGTGGTGATGCGCATCGTCGCCGGAGAGGGGGAGGGCAGCGTGGTCGAAACCCACGCCACCCCGCTGGGCGACGGGCGGACGGCCGTGGTCGAGGCCACCGTCGCGCACTCGGATCGACGCGGGTTCACGCTGGTCAGGAGGGCTGCGCCGGCGATCCGGCCGGCGATGCGGTGGGCCGCCGCACGGCTGTGGCGCGACGACCTCGCCTATGCCGAGCGCCGGTACGCCCTCCGCTCGAGGGGCGCGTTGCCCGGATGAGACCGGCTCAAGTTGAAACGGTTCTGAGTCGAATTTACGATGGGCTCGTCATCGTCGTCGACTCGCGGAGGACACGTGCCATGCCTGAGCTCTCCCGCCTGCCCCGCCCCGTCGCCGAGTCCTGGGAGTGGCAGCTCTCCGGTCTGTGCCGAGGCATGGACAGCACCTGCTTCTTCCACCCGCCCAACGAGCGCGGCTCCGCCCGCGAGCAGCGCGAAGCCATGGCGAAGGCCATCTGCAACCGGTGCCCGGTGATGCGAGAGTGCCGTGAGCACGCCCTGGAAGTGCACGAGACGTTCGGCGTCTGGGGCGGCCTCGGCGAGAGAGAACTGCGGGCTATGCTCTCCGCACGCGCCAGGGGGTGAGTCCGCAGCCGATGAGTTGGACACCCCGCGCGGTCGCGGCGATGCTCGGCATCTCGCCGACCACGCTGCGCACGTGGGACCAGCGCTACGGCCTCGGACCGTCCGACCGCACGGCAGGCGGTCACCGCCGCTACCGCGACGACGAGGTCGACCGGCTGCGGCGCATGATCGCGTTGACCGCGCAAGGCGTCGCGCCCGCCGCCGCGGCGCTGCAGTCGCGGCAGCACACCCCGGCCCCACCCCGGCCGGCCGGGCCCGAACTCACCGCCGCCGCGGCCCGGTCCGCCCGGCGCGGGTTCCTGACCGCCGCCGACCGGCTCGACGAGCCGCGCGTGCGGCGGCTGGCGGCCGAGCTGATCACCGGTCACGGCGTGGTGGTCGCCTGGCAGGAGGTGCTCGCGCCGTTCCTCGTCGAGCTGGGCGACCGCGTGCGCAAGCGCGGCGCCGGGATCGAGGTGGAGCACCTGGCCAGCGCCGGCCTGCTGCACGCGCTGCGCGCGGTGCCCGACCCGGACCGCGACGGCGTGCTGACCGCGTTGCTGTCGTGCGCGCCGGACGAGCAGCACACGTTGGCGCTGGAAGCACTCGGCGCCGCACTGTCCGAAGCGGACTGCCGGTGGCGCGGCCTCGGCGCGCGGGTGCCGTCGACGGCGTTGCGCGCCGCGCTGGAACGCCTGCGCCCGGCCGTGGTCGTGATCTGGGCCCATCACGTCGACCTCGCCGCCGCCGTGCCGATCGAGGAACTGAGCCGGGGCGCCGACGCGGTGTTCCTGGCCGCGGGCCCCGGCTGGGAAGGGCTGCCGTTGCCCGCGTCCGTGCGCCGGCCGGCCACGCTGGCCGAAGCCGTGCGCCTGGTCGTCGACCCGCTCGGCGGCTAGTGCCGTGGCCGGCAACGGCACTGGAGTCGACCGGTGGATGACGTCGCGTCACACCACCCCGGCCGCCGACGTCGAACTCGTCGGTGCCGCCGCGCGTTCCCCGTGTGACCGGTCGAAGATCGCCAGGAGGGCGAACCAGATCAGGATCAAGATGCCGGCCGGGCGCAGGAACGATTCCGGGAGCACGTTCCCCACGAAGGAGTACGCGGCGAGCCAGAGGCCCGTGACCACGCCGACCGCGCGGACCGGCCACGTCGTGCTGACCAGGGAACTCGACACGATCCAGACGCCGGCGAGGACGTGTCCGCCGAGCCGGACCGCCCAGGCGGTGTCGTGCGCGACGTCGTTGATCATCAGGATGCCGGCGAGCACGTCCAGTGCCACCCACCCGTAGCCGGCGGCCTTGGCCCACGGCGCCGCGTCCAGGCGCGAGACGAGGAAGAGGATGGAGAGGTGGAAGAAGACGCCCAGGTATTCCCCCCACGCCACGCGCGGGTTCACGAAGAAGGCGACAACGGCCGGGAGGAAGAGCACTAGCGGGAGAAGTGCCACGAAGCGCAGGTCGGTGTGGTGCCATCGGCTGGTGAGCATCGAAGAAGTCCTTGAGTCCGGGCTGCCTTGTAGGGTCGAACCGCAGAAGGGTGGTGTTGACATGTCAACACGTGGTCCGGGTGGGTCGACGGAGCTGTGGCTGCTGTGGAAGCGCGCGCACGAGACGGTTCGCGCCGCGGTCATCGCCGACATGACCACGGCGTCCGGCCTCTCCGAGGCAGAGCTGAGCGTGTTGGTGTGCCTGCACGAATCGGGCGGTGCACTGCGGCAGAACGCCATCGCCGCGGCCCTGGGCTGGGACCGGACCCGGCTCTCGCACCTGCTGACCAGGATGGAGAAGCGCGAGTACATCGTGCGCGGCAAGGTCGCGAACGGGGTCGAAGTCACCCTGCGACCGGCGGGACGGCGCACGGTGGACGCGTCGGTGCCGACCCTGGACGCCTCGACTCGTCGTCACCTGCTGGACCGCCTGGGCCCCGACGACGCGAAGGCGCTCAAGGACATCGTCGAGCGATTGCTGTCCGGCGAGAACAGCCGTTGACGCCGCACCAAGTCCGTCTACGACGAACGGCGCGGCCACCCATCCGCACCAGTGCCGTCGCGGCGCTGTGACGGGTCGTCGACCTCCGGGGTCCGGCCCCAACGGCGGGCGACGGCGCGCAGCAGAGGCCCCCGACCCGCGGTGGGCACGCTCCACAGCTCCGTCCCGGCCACGCCCCACCGGCTCAGCAGCCGGTTCGCCGCGGCGAACCCCGTCGTCGCCGCGCGTTCCATCAGCGCGACGGGCAGGTCGATCCGCACCAGGTCGCCCGCCATCACGAGGAGCTCGTCCGGGGTGCCCACGGTGGGTCGACGGGCGTACCCTCCCGCGGGGAACAGCGGGCAGTCGGCCCGCAGCTCGTGGCGTTCGTCCACCACACCCGCCCGCTTGGCCTCCGGGTAGACCTCGGTGAGCTGCTCCCACAGCCGCGCCCGGGGATCGGGCTCGTCGGACGGCAGGGCGTACCCGTGCAGCTCCACCACCGAACCACCGGTGCGCGCGGCCCAGGACCGCGCCTCGTGCTCGTAGTGGTCGAGCACGCTCACGTTGTCCAGCAGGCCGTACCCGCTGGTGCCGAGGAAACCCGGGCGGTCCGGGTCCACCGGCCGGTCGAGCCAGTACCGCGACACCAGGAACGGCGGCGCCGTCCGCAGCTCCGCGATCCGCTCGCGCCACCCGGCGTCGCCCAGCCGGGGTGACGCGGCCACGACCCGGCGCAGCCCCGGCACGTCGGCGGCCAGCACGACCGCGTCCGCGTCGAGCACGTCACCGGCCACGTCCACGGCGAACCGCCTGGTCCCGCCGGGTCGCACCGACCGCACCTCGACGCCCCGCCGCACGGTGGCGCCCAGCTCGGCGAGGTGGCGACCGAGCGGTTCCCACAGGCCGTGCGGGAACGGGTCGGCCGCCACGTCGAACAGCAGACCCTCCGACGAGCCGAGGAAGTAGATGTGGAACATCACCGCCAGCTCGGCCGCCGACATGCGGCTCGGGTGGGCGAAGAAGCTGCGCGAGAACACCTCGAACGCCAGCGCGTGCGCGGGCCGGGGGAAGCGGATGCGCTCCAGGTAGGTCGCCGCGTCCAGCCCGTCGAGCTCCCGGTAGACCTGCGGCACCGACACGTCGAGCAGCGGCAACGCCGCCCGCGCGTCCACCGACGGCAGGTCCGACCACCGGAACGTCGGGCTGCGGCGCAGGAACGCCAACGCGTTCCACGGCAGGGTCGTGGGCAGCCCGGCGAACCCGTCGCGGTGCCCGCCGGCGTGCCACAGCGGGTAGTCGGGCAGGCCCACCAGCGCCCGACCGCCCGGGTCGACCCGTCCCAGCAACGAGCGCAGGTTGTAGTACTGCCGGAAGAACGCGTGGAAGCCGCGCGTCATCGTGACCTCGCTGCCGTCGGCGAGCCGGGTCGGCCACCCGCCCACCCGGCCGCCGAGGTGGTGCTCGCGCTCGCACACCACGACCCGGGCGCCGCGCTCGGCCAGGATCGTCGCGGCGGCCAGCCCCGCGATGCCCGCGCCGACCACGACCACCGTCGGCGCGTCCCCTTCGAACCGCGCGCGACCCGCTGGTGCGGCGACGCGAACCGCCTTGCGGTCACGAGGCCTCACGGGCGCTCGCGTTCCGGCGCACGCCCGGCGAAGGTGTGCACCACACCGAGCTGCCACCCGGCCGCCGGGCGGCTGCGCACGCCGACGAACCCGTTGCGCCGGAGTCGGTCGCGCAGCGCGCCCGCGCCGTCGAACCGCAGCACGCTGCGCCACAGGTAGGTGTAGAGCGAGCGGTCGCCGGTGAGCAGCCACCCGGCCGGCACGACGACGAGTCCGCACATGGCGGTCCAGATCACCGTGCGCGGCACGGAGTCGCGCACGGAGTACTCGTGCAGGACGAGGGGCGCCCCCGGCTTCAACAACCGGCGCACGACTTGGAGCGTGGCGTCGGGATCGGGCAGGTTGCGCACGAGGTAGGCGGCGAACACCGCGTCGAACGGCCCCCGGACGTCCAGGTCCTCGACGCGGCTGTGCACGAACGTGACGGTGTCCGGCCACCGCTTGGCCCGTGCCCGCGCGAGCATCCCGACGGACGCGTCCACCGCGACGATCTCCGCGTCCGGCGCCACGTCCAGCAACGCCGCGGTCGACGCGCCCGTGCCGCAGCCCAGGTCCAGCAGGCGCAGACCGGCGCCACGCCCACGCAGGCCGAGCGCCCGCGCCGAGGTCCGCAACGCCCGGTGGTAACCGGGGTTGAGGCCGACCAGCAGGTCGTAGCCCTCCGCCGCGCCGTCGAACGACCCCGGCACGTCAGCGGCGGTCAGCCGGGTCACGCGCACCCCTCCTCCGCTCCCACAGCAGCAGCACCGCGGTCACCATCGCGAATCCGTACAGGAAGTCCTCGACCGGGATGTCCCACGGCGCCCGCACACCGCTGATCGCCCAGTCCGCGTACCGCACGATGGGCGCGTCGAGCCTGGTCAGCCACCCGTCCACCGGGACCTGGAAGCCGAGCACGATCGCCATCGTGACCCAGTAGACGGGACTCCGGAACAACCCCGTGCGCAGCACCAGGAGCTCCCACAGCACCACCAGGACCGCCGCGGTCACCGCGGCCAGCAGGTACTCCCTAGCCATCGCGCAACAGCCGACCGACGGCTTCGTAGGTCAGCAACGCGCAGAGCGGGATGGCGACGAAGAACAACACCTCTTCGATCGGCAGGACACCGGCCAGCACCACGCCCGTCGTGCTGTCTCGGTGGAAGCTCCAGTGCCCGCGCGCGATCGCCACCACGTCCCACACGACCAGCACCAGCAGCACGGGCACGACCGACCGGGCCACGTCCGGCCCGCGGCGGTACACACCACGGCCCACCCACTCCAACGGCGCCGTGACGAGCAAGCACGCGGCGAGCACCGCCACGTACTCGTACTGGCTCCTCATCGCACCTCCGCGGCTCTGCCTGCCGTCGACACTAAGAGCACGCGCGTGGGTCCGCACGACAAGCGGTCCCACCTCGGGTCACCGATCGGGTGGCTGCGGAGCCGCGTGCTCCCCGAGGAGGGCGGCGAACCCGTCGAGGTGACGTGCGAGGCCGTACTCGAAGAGCTGGTCCAGGTCCGACGCCACGTCCTGCGGGATCGTGGCCAGCAACGGGAACCGCCCGCTCGCGAGGAGCTCGTCCGTTCGTGCGCGTTGCGCCGGCCACCACTGGTCCAGCGGCACGCCGGTCTCCTGCTCGGCTTCGACCTCGTCCGCCAGGGGCAGGGCGGTGCTGATGACCAGCGTGTGCAGCGTGAGCGCCTCGCGTACCCGTGTCGCGACGGGCAGTCCGAGCCCGTCGAGCGCGCGCAGGACCCATTCCGTCTGGGTCATCATGTTGGGCACCAGCATCGGTCGGGTGAACGAGACGGCTCGGGGCAGCCACAGGTGCCGCCGGCACAGCTGCCACTGCCGGCGGGCGATCAGCTCCAGCTTGGCCCGCCACCCCGGTGGCCCCTCGACGGGCAGGTCCGCGCCGCCGAAGACCTCGTCGGCCATCTGCGCCACCAGCTCGTCCTTGTTCTCCACGTGCCGGTACAGCGACATCGGGCCGACGCCGAGTTCGGCCGCCAGTCGCCGCATGGACACGGCGTCGAGCCCTTCGACGTCGGCGATCGCGATGGCGGTGCGCAGGACGTGCTCGCGGTGCAACGCCTGCTGGGGGACGCCCTCCCGCCGCCGCGGTGACGCGGTCCGCTCGGTCGACCGCGCCGGCTCGGCGCGGGCGCTGATCACCGTGCCGGAGCCGACCTTCGTCTCGACCAGCCCGTCGTCGCGAAGGGCCGCCACCACCTTGGTCGCGGTCGCGACCGCGACGCCCCACCGCTGGGCGATCTGCCGCGTGGAGAGCATCCGGTCGCCGGGCCGCAGGTCGCCGGCCAGGATCCGGGCGCGGAGTTCCGCGACGATCCGCCGGTACGGAGGGTTCGGCCGCAGTGGTGACGACATGCCGGAATCGTACTAGTCCAGTTCCTGTCCGTACTAGTGCACTTTTTGCTGGTAAAACGCGGTCATGGCGTGCCTGCTCGATACGGTGTACGCATGTTGCCAATACGGTGTACGCACCTGCTCGTCCGTCGGTCCGGCCCCATCGCGGGCGGATCGTCATGACCTCGACCTCGACCTCGACCTCGAACGCGCCGCGCACCGCTCCGCCCCGCCGTGCGCCGGTCTGGTGGCGGCGCCCTTGGATCGCGCCGCTGATGACGGTGGCAGCGGCGTTCCTCGCCTTCTCCGTGCCGCCCTACCTGACCTTCGACCCGTCGCTGTCCCGCCTGGCGCCGCCGGAGGGCAACGACCTCTACTACCCGCTGCTGGTCGCGCACGTCGTCTTCGGCGCCGTCGCCATGGTGACCGCGTGCTTCCAGGTCTGGCCCTCGTTCCGCACGAGCCACCCGCGCGGGCACCGGATCACCGGCCGGATCTACGTCTTCGCCGGTGCGCTGCCCGCCGGCGTGCTCGGGCTCTACATCGGCTGGCACACCGCGGCGGGCCCTTCCGTCCGAGTGGCCAACCTCGTGGGCTCCGCGCTGTGGGTGGCGGTCACGATCACGGGGCTGTGGATGGCGCGCCGGCGCCGCTACCAGGATCACCGCAGGTGGATGTCGCGCAGCTTCGCGCTGAGCATGTCGATCGTGCTGAGCCGGATCGTCAACATCGTCGCCACGATCGTGCTCACGCCGCAGTTGGACACCATGTTCAAGGGCAGCTGGGAACTGCTGCAGCACAGCTCCGCGAGCATCGGGGTCTGGCTCAGCCCCTTGCTCCTGCTGCTGATCACGGACTGGGTGCTGGAACGCCGCAAGCCCGCCGCCCGCCGTCCGGCCGCCCGGGACACGGGCACGACGACCGGGACGCCGCGTGGCGCGGACGCGACCGCTCAGGTCCGGTGATCGGCTGCGGGGCGTTGCGGGACGCTTCCCCGCAACGCCCCGCGGCACGGACTAGCGCTTGTCGGAGACCTTGATCCGGCCCTCGATGATCCGGGCCTTGAACCCTTCGAGGATGCCCTGCAGGTTCGCGTCGATCCGGCCGCCCGACGTGGCGTAACCGACACCGTTCACCTTGAGGTCGAAGACCTCCGGCAACGAGTCCAGGTCGTCCTTCGCGGCGGCCTTGAAGAAGTCGTACACCGCCACGTCGACGCGCTTGAGGCTCGACGCGACGATGACGTCCTTCGTGTCCGCGAGCGCCGGCTGGTTGTACTGGTCGGCGTCGCACCCGATCGCCAGCACACCCGCCTGCTTCACGGCGGAGAAGACGCCGATGCCGGACGCGCCCGCGGCCGGGTAGAGGACGTCCGCGCCCTTCTCGATGAGGCCCTTCGCGGTTTCCAGGCCCTTCGCCGGGTCCTGGAAGCCCGTGAAGTCGGTGGCCGGCGTGATGTACTTCTTCTCCACCACGATCTTCGGCGCGGCGGCCTTCGCGCCCTGGACGTAGCCGGCCTCGAACTTGTGGATCAGCGGGATGTCGACGCCGCCGACGAAGCCGACGTGGCACTTCTTGCTCTGGTACGCGGCCACGACGCCGGCCAGGAACGCGCCCTCCTGCTCGGCGAAGACCAGCGGCGTGACGTTGGGCGCGCCCTCCACGGCCGAGTCCACCAGACCGAACTCCACGTCCGGGAACTCCGGCGCGACGACCTTCAGCGCCTCGGTGTACGCGAAGCCGACGCCGATGATCGGGTCGAAGCCCTCGCGCGCGAGCTGGCGCAGCCGGGACTGCTTCACCGACTCGTCCTCGTTCGGGGCGGCGGAGAGCTCCCGGGTGTTCTCCTTCGCGACCCCCAGGTCCTTGATCGCCCGGTCGAACCCGGCGGCGGCGAGGTCGTTGAACGACGCGTCGCCACGGCCGCCGATGTCGTAGGCCAGGCCGATCTTCAGCCCGCTCCCGTCGACCTTGTCGCCGTCCTCGTCGTCGTTGGCGGCGCTGGTGCTCGACGTGGCGGGTGGGCTGGGCGGCGTCGCGAACTCGCACGCGGCGCCGGCGACGTCGGTCGACCCGGTGCCGCCACCGGAGTCCTTCGCGCAGGCGCTCACCACCATGAGGGCGGTCAGCGCGATAGCGGCCACAGCGGTGCCACGGACAGGACGGCGCACGGCTCGGTTCCCTCCCAGTTCGTCGAGCGGACACTCCCCCCGGTGGGGGTGTCCGGGCTCGCGCGACGGACCGTACCTTGCTCGCCGCGACCGTCCGGACGAGCGTTCACCCACTGGGAACGGCGTTCGGCTCCGGGTGCGGCAATCGGTCGAGTGGACGGTCGCGGAACGCCGATCGCCCACAAGGGACCCGACGCCGCGACCGGACCGGAAACCAAGCGACAACCCCACGCGCGGGCAATACTGTGCGCCGCATGGACGAACAACCCGCCTCGCTCACGTGGCGGTCGCTCACCGGCGAGGACGCCAAGGCGTCGGCCGACCTCCTCAACGCCATCGAGACCGTGGACCGGATCGGCGAGAACTACACCGAGGAGGACACCCTCCAGGAGCTGATCGATCCTTACACCGACTTGGAGCGCGCGAGCCTCGCCGCCTTCGACGGTGACGTGATGGTCGGCTACATGAAGGTCCGCCACAAGCCGGTCGCGGAAGAGGTCCACCGGGCCTTCCTCGACGGCGGTGTCCACCCCGACTACCGCCGCCGGGGCATCGGCGCCGCGCTCGTGGCAGCCGGGGTGGCGGCGGCGAAGGTGGTGCACGCGCGGCACCACCCCACGCTCAAGCTCGTGGTCGACGTCCACAAGGTCGAGCACATCGCCGGTGTGCCCGAACTCGTCCGCTCCCAGGGCTTCGCGCCGGTCCGCTACTACCAGTACCTGGAGCACCCGCTCGGCGACGCGGTCCCCGACGCGGGCATCCCCGAAGGCCTGCGGGTCGAACCGTGGTCGGCGCGGAACGACGAGGAGTTCCGGTCTATCCGGAACTCCTCGTTCCAGGACCACTGGGGTTCGGCGCCGATGCCCGTGGACGCGTGGCAGAACAAGATCACCAACCAGACGTTCCGGCCGGAGGCGAGCTTCCTGCTCCGCGACGTGGCGAACGGGACCGCGGTGGGCATGCTGGTGACCATGCACTGGGAGGCCGACACGGCGGCCACCGGCATCCGCGAGGCCCGCTTCATGCTCGTCGGAACGCTCCGGGAGCACCGGAGGCGGGGTGTCGCCGGCGCGCTGGTCGGGCACGCCCTGCGTGCGGTCGCGGACCAGGGCTACGACCGCGCCGGCGTGAGCGTGGACTCGGCGGACCCCTTCGGCTCGACCGGGATCTTCGAGAAGGCCGGCTTCACGCCGACGATGCGGCACGTGCGCTGGGCGCTCGAAGTGTGACTCGTGCTCGAGAACAAGCGCGGCAGGAACCCTCGGAGGCGTCGAGTTGCCGGGTGCGGTGTTCCGCGGCATGCGACCGTGGGCGTTGGACGTGGGGATCAGCGAGTGCGAGGGAACAGCTCTGCGCGTGGTCGACCGGTGTGGTCAACCGAGTCCGTTGGTCCACCCGGCGACCGCGCGGTGGTAGCCGGGCGCGTTCGGGGAGAAGTTGAGCGAATGCCCGTAACCGGGGACGACGTGCGCGCTCAACCGGGCCTCGGGCGCGTAGAACGGCCCCTCCGACGTGCGCAGCGCCTCGCTGGACGAGCAGTCCGCGCCGAGCGGCGGGCCGCAGAAGTTGCTGTCGCCACCACCCATGACGACCATGACCGGCACGGTGATCCGCCGTGACAGCGGGATGAGCTGGCTGATCAGCACGGTGCCCAGGGTCTCCGCCGGCGTGACGACGTCCTTGGTGGCCTCGTCGAAGTCGAGCGCGCCCCGCTCCGCCGCGCCGGGGGCGTGGAACGACGAGTGCCGGGAACCGGCGATCGTGGTCAGGTAGCCGGGGTCGAGGCCGCGCCCCCGCGTCCGCGGGTCGAGCGCGGCCGGGATCAGGGTGGCGAACACCGGCACGGCGCCCGGCAGGTTGATCCGGTGCGTCAGCCCGGTGATCACCACGCCGTCCACGTCGCGGTACGTGACGGCCTCGGTCGTGGCCACCGCGGAGCCGATCGAGTGGCCGACCAGCACGACCCGGTCGAACCGCGGTCGCAGCGACTCGACCACCGCGTGCACCGCCCCGGCCTGGGTGGACAGGTTCAGCAGGACGCTCAACGGCTTGGAGCTGCGCCCGCTGCCGAGCCGGTCGACGGCGACCGTGGCGATGCCCGCCCGGTTCATGGCCTGCCGGTAGGACCGCGTCTCGGGCGCGTGGCCGATGTCCCAGTACGCGCTGTTGTACGTGCCACCGGGCACCAGCACCTGGAGCGTCGTCGCGCCCGGCGGCACGCACAGCCGGCCGTACACCGAGTGCGCCGCCAGGGCGACCGTCACCGGCACCCTCACGTCCTCGCACGCGGTCTGCGCCGCGCCTGCCGTGCCGGGTGCGACGCAGAACCCGGCGGCGAGCAGGACGACGGCGACGATTCGGCGCAAACGCAACGGACGCACGGACAGAGCCTCCAACTCAGTTTCGGGGAACCGCCGTCATCAGCATCCCGCTGGGGTAGGCGGCGGAGGTGAACTTGACGCGCACGGGCTTGCCCGGCACGGGCACCAGCCGCCACCGCGCCGCCACGGTGGCGACGGCGACGGCGATCTCGGTCTGGGCGAACAGGTTCCCGACGCACTGGCGCGCGCCCGCACCGAACGGGACGTACGCGCCCTTCGGGATCAGCGCGGCGCGTTCGGGGGACCACCGGTCGGGGTCGAAGCGGTGGGGGTCCTCGAACGACGCCGGGTCGTGGTGCAGGGCGTGCGGGCTGAAGATCACCTCGGCGCCCTCGGGCAACGCCGCGTCGCCCAGCTCGACGGGCGCGAGGGTGCGCCGCATCAGGAACCACACCGGGTACAGCCGCAGCACCTCGTTGACGACCTGCCTGAGGTAGACGAGGTCGCCGACGTCGGCGAAGGTGGGTTCGCGCCCGCCGAGCACCTCGTCCACCTCGGCGTGGACGCGCCGCTCGACCTCGGGGTGCCGGGCGAGTTCGTGGAACGTCCAGGCCAGCGCCAGCGCGGTGGTCTCGACGCCGCCGACCAGGAGCGTCATGACCTCGTCGTGGACCTGATCGTCGGACATGCCCGCGCCGGTGTCCGGGTCCCGGGCGGTCAGCAGCACCGACAGCAGGTCGCCCCGGTCGACGCCGTCCTCCCGCCACCCGCGCACGACCTCGAGCACGATCGCCCGCATGCGCGCGATGGCCTCGTCGAACGCGCGGTTGCCCGGCAGCGGCAGCTTCTGGACGAACGACGGCGACAGCGCGCGGACCATGCCCTGCTTGAGCACGATGAACAGCGACCGGCGCACCTCTTCGACCGCGCGCTTGCCCAGTTCGGTGGAGAACAGCGCCTCGCCCACGATGGTGAGGGCCAGGGCCTGGGCGTCCTCTTCGACCACGCGCACCTGGCCGGGGCGCCAGTCGGCCGTCCAGTCGGCCGCGGCGCGCGCCATGGTCCGGGTGTAGTGGGAGATCCGGTTGCGGTGGAACGCGGGCCGCACCATCCGGCGCCGGCGCTGGTGGAACTCGCCGTTCGACGTCGCCAGACCGTTGCCGAAGATCGGTTGGAACCTGTCGAACAAGGCGCCCTTCCTGAATGACGATCCTTTGGTGACCAGGAGGTCGTGGACTAATCGAGGATTCGTCACAAAGTAGGTACGCATGGTGCCGAGGTCAATTCGGACGATGTCGCCGTGATTCCGCAATAATGCGGTGAACAGGTGTCGGCGGCGCAACATCGACACGGTGTGGCCGAGCACGGGAAGGCGACCCGGAGCCACCGGGACGGACATGTCCGCTCCTCGCCTCTGCAGATGGGACGGCCCACGATAGAAGCCGTTCGGGTGACGTCGACAGTGGCCGATCGGGTGACTGCGCGCACTCGGGTGGCGCAATGACGAGAGCGACCTGCCGGCTAGGATGATGCCCTCTTTCCGAAAGGGTGTTCGCAGTGGTGCAACCGGAGTGGATTCCCCCCAGCGTCGACATTTCGGTGCCGAGCATGGCTCGCACGTACGATTACCTGCTGGGCGGCGCCCACAACTTCGCGGTGGACCGCGAACTCGCGGTCCAGGTCGAGCGCATCATGCCCGACGCCCGGTCCGCGGCCCGCGTGAACAGGGCCTTCCTCGGCCGGGCCGTGCGGCACATGATCGGGCAGGGCATCACCCAGTTCCTCGACATCGGCTCCGGCATCCCCACGGTGGCGAACGTGCACGAGGTCGCCCAGGCCGTGGACCCCGAGTGCCGGGTCGTGTACGTCGACAAGGACCCGATCGCGGTGGCGCACAGCGAGCTGATGCTGGCGGAGAACGACCGCGCGGCCGTCGTGCACGCCGACATGCGCGCCCCCCGGGCGATCCTCGACCACCCGGAGACCAGGGGGCTGCTCGACTTCGACCGGCCCGTCGGCCTGCTGGTGCTGATGATGCTGCACTGGGTCCCCGACGAGGCCGACCCGTGGGGGCTGATGGCGACCTACCGCGAGGCGCTGGCGCCCGGCAGCCACCTGGCGATCACCCACGTCACCGCCGACAACCAGGACGAGGGCCTGTCCGACGTGACGGACCTGATCAAGGACAGCCGCAGTGCCGACCAGCTCAACGAGCGCCCGCACGAGCAGGTGCTGGCGCTGTTCGGCGACTTCGAGTTGGTCGAGCCCGGCCTGGTCGGCTGCGCGGCGTGGCGGCCCGGCGGGCCCGGCGACATGTCCCAGACGCCCGGCATGAACATGGTGATCTACGGCGGGGTCGGCCGGAAACCGTGACCCGGCACGGCCTGTCCGGCGAACACCACCGGCAGGCTCCGGGCAGCGGTGCTAGGCGTAGGCGTCGAGGACGCTGACGTACAGGTCGTCGACGACCTGCCGCTGTGCCGCACCCGACAGCGCGTAGTGGTCGAGCCCCGGCGAGGCGTTGACCTCGAAGACCGCGCTCGCGGCGCCGGGGTCCGCGACGTCGGCGCACGCGAGGTCGAGGCCGCACAGGCGCAGGGTGAAGTTGCGGGCCACGTGACGCGCCAGTTCGACCCAGCGCTCGTCGATCTCGTCGGACACGTCCTCGGCGACACCGCCGGTGGAGAGGTTGGAGATCGGCAGCAGCGGCACCACCTCGCGCTCACCCGGCACGCTGCGGAGGTCGAGTCCCGCCCTGCCCAGGTGCGCCGCGATGCGGGGGTCGTCGGCCGCGATGCGCGCGTCACGCCCCTTCGCCGCGAACGTCGCCCGCAGCTCGCCCAGCAGGGTCGCGATGGACCGGGTCCCGTCGCCGGTCACCGACAAGGGCACCCGGCGGTAGGCGCTGACCAGCACGCCGTCGAGCGTCACGATCCGGTAGTCGGGCAGCTCGACCGGCGCCTCCACCAGCGCGAGGCGCACCTTCCTCTCCTCCAGCGCCTGGAAGGCCGTGCGGAGTTCGGCCCGGTCGTAGACCTTGAAGATGCCGATGCCCTTCGAACCGTCGACGGGTTTGACGTACGCGGGATAGCCGAACGACCCCTCGATGTAGCCGTGGGCCTGGTCGACCTCCCGGATTCCGGTGTTCGTCGCCTGGCGCGGGCTCTCGCGGACCTGCGCTGCCCACGTCGGGAGCAGGAACTCCCTGCCCTCGGGCACGTCCACCCCGATGGTCCTGAGCATGAACTTGCTGTGCCCCTTGTCCTTCGCCAGGTCGGCGGCCGCACTGGTGTTGAGGCCGAGGTCGTTGCCGTACAGCACCCGGTGGCTGCCGTCGTCGTAGTTGATGCGCACCACGTGGCCGTAGGCGGGTTCGACGTCGATGCTCGACACCCGGGTGAGCGCCCCCTGCTCGAACAGGTGCAGGACGCGGCGCGTCAGGTAGGGGTAGTGGGACGGTCGGCGCACTGAGGAGTCTCCCCGCGGAGTCGGTTCCGGTGCCTCTGACCAGCGCGACCTGACGAAGGTCAGGTGTGGTCGCGGTCGGAGGTGGGTGCGGGTCCGTGCCGGAAGTGCGCGGCGCCCGCCCCCGTTGCGCCCCTAACTTCGCATTGAGCGGAGTCGACCCGTGGACGCGGGTCGGTGGATGGGGGTGTGACCAAGTGCGGTTGGGTGGGACGACCCGGTCCGGGAGCGACCTGTACGACGGGATCGTCGAGGTCGCGGGGGCGACGCCGGAGTGGGTGCGGGGCATCTTCTCCTGGTACGCCGACGTCGGCCTGCTGATCCTCGGCGCGTTGTTCGCGCTCACGTGGTGGCGGGCGCGCGGGCGCAACGACTCCGAGGCCACCGCCGTGGCGCTGCTCGCGCCCGCGGCGACCGTCGTCGCGTACGTCGTGAGCGAGGTGCTCAAGACCTTGGTGGACGCGGACCGCCCGTGCCGCGCGCTGCCGGTGGACGCCATCATCGAGCGGTGCCCGGAGGCGGGTGACTGGTCGTTCCCCAGCAACCACGCCACGATCGCGTCGGCGGTGGCCGTGGGGCTGGCCATCGCGTGGCGCGCGCTCCTGCCGTGGGTGGCGGCCATGGCCTTGCTGATGGCGTTCTCCCGGGTGTTCGTGGGCGTGCACTACCCGCGGGACGTGATCGTCGGCCTGCTGCTCGGCGCGGCCGTGGCGTGGTCGGTCCTCCGGCTGGTCACGCCCCGCGTGACCGCGCTGGTCCTGAGGTCCGGCGATCACCCCGGGCTGGGCCGGCTGCTGCACGCCACGCCGCCCGACCTGACCGCGACCCGGCGAATCCAACGGCCGCCGCCCGGACGACGGCACGACCCTCGCCGGGGCGGCGGACGCTGACGGCACGCGGCTCTCCGAGACCTGCGGACGCCGGTGAGATCGGTTTCGCGGGCCGGAGGCGACCCGCACGGCCGGGTGCTCGTGCGACCTGACGGGCGCGGCTGAGGTCGCCGGGAAGAACAAGACTGTTCCTTCGCGAGTTCGCCGCGCACCCTCGACGCCACTGATCGTCGTTTAGTGGGGGCACAGGGCGTGAGCGGCAGTGAGATCGAGATCGAGCAGGAGTACGTGGCGGGCCTGTACGCACGGGTGGACGCCATGCGGGACGAGGCGGCGGCGCACTTGGCGACTGCGCGGCGGACGGGCGCGGACCGGGACGCGGCAGCCGTCTGGGAAGCGGAAACGACCCGGCTGGACGCCGTGGAGCACGGTCTGTGCTTCGGGCGGCTGGACCTGCGCGACGGCCGCCGCGTCTACATCGGACGGCTGGGGCTGTTCCGGGACGGGGACGACGAGCCGTTGTTGGTGGATTGGCGCGCACCCGCGGCCCAGGCGTTCTACACGGCGACCGCCGCCGCTCCGCGAGGTGTGCGGCGACGGCGGCGCATCACCTCGCGTGGCCGGGTGGTCGTCGCGCTGAACGACGAACTGCTCGACCCGGACGTCGCGGGCGCCGACGGCAGCCTGGTGGGGGAGGCGGCGATGGTGGCGGCGATGACCGCCGACCGGACCGGGCGGATGCGCGACATCGTCGCGACGCTGCGAGCGGAGCAGGACTTGATCATCCGGGACGGGTACCGGGGTGCGCTGGTCGTGCAGGGCGGGCCGGGCACCGGCAAGACGGCCGTCGCGCTGCACCGCGTCGCCTACCTGATCTACCGGCACCGGCGCCTGCGCACCCGCGGTGTCCTGGTCGTGGGCCCCAGCCGGATCTTCCTCGACTACATCGGCCAGGTCCTGCCCGGCCTCGGCGAGCACAGCGTGGTGACCGCCACCATCGCCGACCTGCGCGCGGACGTCGAGGTCAGCCGGGTGGACCCACCCGAGACCGCCGAGCTCAAGGGCAGGGCGGGCATGGCGGACCGGCTGGCGGCTGCCGTGCGTGCGCGGGTCCGCGTTCCCGACGAGCCGGTCGACGTCGAGTTCGAGCAGCAGGTGCTGCGGCTCGACCCGGACACCTGTCGCCGTGCCGTGCGGCAGGCCGCCCGCACCGGGCTCCCGCACAACCGGGCCAGGCTGGTCTTCCACCGGGAGGTCGTGGACGTGCTCGCGCAGCGGCTGATCGGGGACATGGAGGCCGTCGTGCTCACCGACACCGGCGAGGCGATCGACGGCGGCAGCGTCGACGGACGGCTCGGCGAAGCGGACCTGCGCGCGTTGGCGGCGGCGGGTGTCGTGATCGACGAGGACGATCCGGGCGGGGCACGGGACGTGCTGGACGAGACCGACCGGGCCGCGCTGCGGAACTCGCTGCTCGCCGACCGCGGCGTCCGGGTGGCGCTCGACGGCGTGTGGCCGCCGCTGACCCCGGAGCGCGTGGTGGCGGACCTGCTCGCCAAGCCCGCGTGGGACTGGAGTGCCGCGGACGTCCCGTTGCTGGACGAGGCGGAGGCCCTGATCGGCCACGACGGCGACGGCCGGACGACCTTCGGGCACGTGGTCGTCGACGAAGCGCAGGAGCTGTCGGAGATGGCCTGGCGCATGCTGATGCGCCGGTGCCCCACCAGGTCGATGACCATCGTCGGCGATCTCGCCCAGACCGGGGACCCCGCCGGCGCCTCCTCGTGGGACGACGTGCTGCGCCCGCACGTGGCCGACCGTTGGCGGCTCGCCCAGCTCACCGTCAACTACCGCACGCCGTCGGAGATCATGGCGGCCACCGCCGACCTGCTCGCGACCCACCACCCCGACCTGCGACCACCCCGCTCGGTCCGGTCGACCGGCGAAACACCGTGGCGCCTCCGCACGACTCCCGCCGAGCTGCCCGAGGTCGTCGCCGACCTGGCCGGAGCGTGGGCGGGCGGCCGGCTCGCGGTCATAGCGCCACCAACCCACATCCGCGCCCTGGCAACCGCGCTGTCCCTCACCACACCGACGGACCTGACGGACGAGGTCGTGCTGCTCACCCCCGGCCAGGCCAAGGGACTGGAGTTCGACTCGGTCCTGATCGCCGACCCGACCGCGATCCTCGACGCCGCACCGCTCGGCCACAACGACCTGTACGTCGCCATGACGAGGGCCACCCACCGCCTGGGCGTCGTGCACCCGGGCCCACCACCGGCCGTGCTGTCGGCGATGCGCGAGGTCCGGCGCTGAGGACGCGGTGGTGGGCGGTGGCGTTCGCCGATCTGCGACCGAGGTCGACGAACGCCGGTCGCGGTCGGTGCGGCCGTGGAAAACTGGCCGTCGATCACAGCGGTCGATGTGGGAGTGGTGGATCAATGGGCATGACGCTGTCGTTCACCCGGGTCACCCCGGAGGAACTGGACCGGGCGTCCGAGGACCCGGAACTGGCGTGGGAGCTCGTGGACGACGAGAACCGGCCGTACTGCTTCCTCGAGAAGACCTGGGCGGGCATCCAGTTCCTGCTCCGCGCGGCCGGGGTGGATGTCGACGTGCTCGAGGACGGCGACCCCATCGACGAGGAGTGCACCCTGTTCGGCTGGCACGACCGCCTGGTCGCCGCGTCCGCCAGGGCGTTGAGCGCGACACCGTTCGAGGTGTTGGCCGAGCATTACGACCCGCGGAAGCTCAGCGAGGAGGAGGTCTACCCCATGAGGCACCTCTGGGACGACGACGACCTCGAATACCTTCGGTCCCACTACCGGGACCTGGTCACGTTCTTCGAGGAGACGGCCGCCTCGGGCGGCGCGGCGATCCGGTACTTCAGCGTCTGACCCGGAAGAACGGCCCGGCGCGAGTGCTGCCGCGCCGGGCCGGGTGCTTCCGTGTTCCGGCAGGTTCGCCGGTTCCTAGCCGAAGTTCACGTCACTGCACCACATGTAGGCCTGGTCGAGGTGCGAAGCCTGCCAGATCGTGAAGACGATGTGGTGCCCTCGGTACGAGCCGTTGGTCGAGATGTTGAACCTGATGTCCTTGGCGGGCGCGTACCTGCCGGTCTGCGTGATGAAGTCGAGGTCGCCCCAGCCGAGGCTCTGGGTGGCCGGGTTGAACCCCTGCTTGCTGATGTAGACGCGGAAGTAGTCGGCGCCGTGGCTGGCCTGGTCGTACAGGTGCATGGTGAAGTTGCTGCCGACGCTGGTCTGCTTCCACTGACCGGGGGTGTTCAGCGAGTTGTTGCGGGAGAGGGCGTTGCTGCAGAGCTGACCGTTGGGGGTCCGCCCCTGGAAGTTCCCGCCCAGGCCGTCCCGCAGCGCGCTCATCCAGTTCCACATGGTGTCGGCGTTCGCCTGGAACGCCTGGTAACACATGGGGTCCTGCTGCTGCATGGCCGGGTTCGTGTGCTGACTGCCCCACGTCTGCCAGCACTGGTACTGGCGGGTGGCGGGACCGACGATGGTGCCGTGGGCCGAGGCCGTCGGCGACCAGACGAGCATGGTGGCCATCACGCCGAGGATCAGCGCGATGATGCCCTGCCGTCGCGTGACGGACACGGAGGTGCTGCGCATTCGCATGGAAAGGAACCTCCACTCTTCGGGTGGTTGAGCGGCGGCGGCGGAAAATGGGAGCGCTCCCAGACCAGTCATCACACTATACGTCACTCACCGAAACTTCAACGAAACATTGGGTAGTGGTCACGGCTTTCCGCATCTCGGGAATCGCGCGCCGCTGACCAGCGGTTATGTGGCCACATCGGGGTGCGGCGGCGCCGGCGCCCGGTATGACCGGTCCGGTGCGGAGCACGGCCATGCCCGCCGACCGGCCGAACAACGACATCCATTCGGCAACGGCCTGCTAGGTGATCTCCAGGTTCGCCATCATCCCCATGTCCTCGTGCTCGGCGTTGTGGCAGTGGAAGAGGTAGCGGCCCGGGTAGCCGTCGAAGCGGGTGATGATCTCCACCGCTTCACCGGGCCGCAGGGCGACGGTGTCCTTGAGCCCGGCGTCGTGCGGCAACGGTGGCCGGCCGCCGCGCGTGAGCACCTGGAAGCCGACCAGGTGCAGGTGGACGGGGTGGTGCACGTCGGCGACCAGCCGCCACACCTCGACGTCGCCGAGGCGGGTGGTGACGTCGGTGCGGGCCGGGTCGAACGGCAGCCCGCCGATCAACCACCCGCGGCCACCGTGCGCCCGCCCCGTGCGGAAGGAGAAGTCGCGCACCGCCACGGCATCCGCGCGGCTCCACGTCGGCAGATCGGTGGACAGCGTGCGCGGGATGCGGCTGTCGTCCGCGGCGCGGCGGGCGACGCGGAAGGCCATCACGTCACGGGTGCGGCCCGCGCCGAGCCGGTTGACGAGCCGGACGAGGCCGCCCACCGGGACACCGGCGAAGTCGACGATCACGTCGTAGCGCTCGGCGGGCGCGATCGGCAGCAGCCGGTGGGTGACCGGTGCGGCGAGCAGCCCCTGGTCGGCGCCGACCTGGACGAGGTCGAGCGTGCGCCCGTCGTCCGTGACCGCCTCGAGTTCGTAGTGCCGGGCGTTGGAGGCGTTCAGGACGCGCAGCCGGTAGCGGGCGGCGTCGACCTCGTGCACGGGCCACGGCGCGCCGTTGACCAGGATCACGTCGCCGAGGACACCGGCGAAGTACGGCTCGTGCACGCCCGGTCGCGCACGCAGGTCGGGGTCGAGCGAGGGGTAGGCGAGGCCGCCGTCGGCCGCGAACGCCCGGTCGGCGATCATCAGCGGCAGCTCGCGCGGCCCCGCGGGCAGGCCGAGGCCGTCCTCCGCGTCGTCGCGGACGACGTGCAGCCCGGCCAGGCCGCGCCAGATCGCCGGAGCGGTGAAGTCCATCCGGTGGTCGTGGTACCAGAGCAGCGTCGGCCGCTGGTCCAGCGGGAACGTGTAGTCCCGCGTCACCCTCGACACCACGGCCCGCGGGTCGTGCATGCCGTGCCCGCCGTGCCCGGTGGCGTCGTGCCGGTCGGGCAGGACCAGGTCGGTCGGGTACCCGTCGGAGTCCGCCGGCGTCCGACCGCCGTGCAGGTGCACGACGGTCGGCACGGGCAGCTCGTTGCGATGCGTCACGGTGACCGGCCGGCCGCGCCGCGACTCGATCGTCGGCCCGGGGAAGGTGCCCTCGTAGGTCCACAACGGCGTCCTGACGCCGGGCAGGATCTCCGCGCTCGCTTCACGCTGGGTGATCTCGTAGCGGTCGGCGCCGACCGGCGCCAGCACCGGGGGGATCGGCAGCGGCACCCGGAACGGCGGCGGCAGCGGCACGGCGCTGCGCAGCTCGGCACCGGTCATCGACGGTCGGCGGGCCAGCACGGCCGAGGCCGACAGCCCGGTGGCCGCCAGCAGCCCGAGCGCGCCGCCGATGCCGAGCACCCGCCGCCTGGACAGGCCGTCACGCATCGCGGGCCTCCCGTCGCGGGAAGGGTCGGCGCCAGACGGCGGTGAACTGCGCGACGAGCGCCGCGACGGTCATCACGCCCAGCGGGACGTGCAGCCACAGCGCGCCGGCCAAGCCGGCGAAGTACTGCGCCGTCTCGGCCACCACCACCGCCATCGTGGCCAGGAACGGCCCGGCCTCGCGCAGTCGTGCCCAGACCACGATCGCCACGATCACCTGGACGTAGCCGATGGAGGAGGTCACGTCGGCGCCGACCGCGTGCCGGCGCAGGCTGTCGAAGTCCCCGGTCAGGTACGCGCCGGCGAACACCGGCTGGGCGACGACCGCCACCACGTGCGCGCTGACGACGGCCCGGTAGACCCATCCGGTGGGCGTGGTCCGAGGCGCGGCAGCGGATCCCGGCCTGGTGGCCATGAGGGATCCCTCCTCACTGTGATCTCTTGGGTGAACGCCGCTGACGCTATGACCTGCGAGATATCGTGTCTAAGATCAATATTGCTATGGTGTTATGCGCCGGGAGGCATGGTGGAGCTGAACTCGCTCAGGCAGTTCCTGGTGGTGGCACGGTTGGAGCACCTCAGCCGCGCCGCCGACGAGCTGCACGTCGCCCAACCGTCGCTGAGCCGCACCGTCGCCCGCTTGGAGGGCGAACTCGGCGCGCCGCTGTTCGACCGCGGCGGCCGGCTCCGGCTGAACGACACGGGCAAGCTCTTCCGCGATCACGTCGAACGCGCGCTCGGCGAGCTCGACGCGGGACGACGCGCCGTCGCCGAAGCCGCCGGCGCGGGGATGGGCGCCGTGCGACTGGCGTCGGAAACCTTCCTCACCCTCACCGGGCCGCTGGCGTCCTACAAGCGGACCCACCCGTCCGTCGAGGTCGAACTGCACTGGTCTCCGGCCGAGGACATGGCCCGCCGCCTGCGGGCGCAGGACGTCGACCTGTGCGTGGCCTCGCAGCCGATCCACGCCGAGGGCCTGGAGTCGGCGCGCCTGTTCGACGAGGC
Source organism: Actinosynnema sp. NPDC023794 (assembly GCF_040639675.1). NCBI lineage: Bacteria > Bacillati > Actinomycetota > Actinomycetes > Pseudonocardiales > Pseudonocardiaceae > Actinosynnema > Actinosynnema sp. NPDC023794. Next base: position 139,947 of record NZ_JBFAFR010000009.1, read on the forward strand.
GGTCGGCGTGGGCACGCCGCCCGGCCACCCGCTCGCGAGCCGCGCTTCGGTGAGCGTCGAGGAGCTCGCCGACCTGCCCTTCATCACCGCGCGCCAGGGGCACTGGATCCGCCGGCTGCTCGATCGGCTCTTCGCCGCACGGGGCCTCACCCCGAAGATCGTCTGCGAGAGCGACGAGCCCGGCGCCATCGCGGACCTGATCAGCGCGGGGCTCGGCGTCGGCCTCGTGCCGGCGTTCGCGCTCCGCGCCGCCGCCCGCGTCCCCGGCGCCTGGGTCGCCGTGGACAGCGCCGACTGCCGCCGCACGGTCACCCTGTACTGGAGCGCGGACAGCCGCCTGTCCGCCGCCGCGCGGCTGATGCGCGCCACGATCACCGACTGGGACTGGACCGCCGGAGAACCCCGGGACGGGCGCTGACGGTCAGCCGGTCGTCCACGGGCGGAGCTTCTCCGGGTTGCGCACCGCCCAGATCCGCTTGATCCGGTCGTCCTCGATCTCGAACGCGTACACCGACACCGTGACGCCGTCCTGCTGGGCGATCAGGCCGGGTTGGCCGTTGACCGTCCGCTCCAGCACCGTCTGGCCGCGCAGCCGGTCCGCGAGGTGGCGCAGCGAGCGCGCGATCCGCTCGGCGCCCTCCACCGGGTGCAGCGAGGTGCGGGCCAGGCCGCCGCCGTCGCTGATCACCGTGGCGTCGTCGGCGAGCAGGTCGACGAGGGCGTCGATGTCCCAGGCCTCGAAGGCCTGCTTGAAGTCCCTGACGATCCGGGCCTGCCGGGCGGTCGGGGTCGTGGGGGCCTGCGCGGCGCGGATGCGGCGACGGGCCGACGAAGCCAGCTGGCGGCAGGCGGCCGGGGTGCGGCCGACGATCTCGGCCACCTCGCCGAAGGGGTAGCGGAAGACGTCGTGCAGCACGAACGCGACGCGCTCGGCGGGCGTCATCGAGTCGAGCACGACGAGGAAGGCCATGCCGACCGACTCGTCCAGGGTGATCCGGTCGGCCGGGTCGGCGGTGGCGGCGTCCGGTCGCCGACCGGCCCACTCGGTCCGGTCGGGCAGCGGCTCGGGGAGCCACTCGCCCACGTAGCGCTCACGCCTGGCCCGCGCCGAGCCGAGCAGGTCGAGGCAGACGCGCCCGGCGACCGTCGTGAGCCACGCGCCGGGCGACTCGATGGCGTCCCGCTGCTCCCGGGACAGGGCGTACCAGCGGGCGTAGGTCTCCTGGACGACGTCCTCGGCCTCGGCCAGGGAGCCGAGGAGCCGGTAGGCGAGGTTGATCAGCTGACGCCGCTCGCCGACGATCGCGCTCAACCCCGCGTCGGACCGGTCGTGCCCGGGTCCTGAGTGGTCGGTCATGGTTCGGTGGCTCCCTGGGTCGGCTCTGCGCTCACCCTCTCCGACGGGACAGCGCACCGAAACGTCAGGTCGCCGTGCCGCCTCACATTCCGGCCGGCTGCGTCGTCGTACCGGGCAAGTCGAGAAAGGGGTGGATGGCGATGCCCGCGAACCGCGAGGCGGAGGAAGCCGAGATCCGGCGGCAGGTCGACCGGATCGTCGAAGCGCTCCGGGCCAAGGATCTCGAAGGCCTGGAGCGGATCTACGCGACCGACGTCGTGTCCTTCGACGTCGAGCCGCCGTTGCAGCACGTCGGGATAGCGGCGAAGTCGAAGAACTGGGCGAACGTGTTCGCGTTCTTCCAGGACGTGGATTACGAGGTGCGGGACCTGAGGTTCACCGTGGGCGACGACGTGGCGTTCGGGCACGGCTTCGGCCGGCTCAGCGGCACGACGCGGAACGGCGTGGTGACGAACGGCATGTGGGTCCGGGCCACGTTCGGCTTCCGGAAGGTCGAGGGCCGGTGGCTGATCGCGCACGACCAGGTGTCCGTGCCGTTCGACGTGTCGACGGGTCGAGGGGTGGCCGACCTTGAACCCTGAGTCGTCCGCGGTGAACGTCGCGATCATCTACTACAGCGCCACCGGCAACGTGCACGCCTTGGCGCAAGCCGCCGCCGAGGGCGCGGAGAAGGCCGGCGCGCACGTGAGGCTGCGCAAGGTCGCCGAAACGGCGCCGGTGGCAGCCGTCGAGTCCAGGCCGGAGTGGGCCGCGCACGTCCGGAGCACCGCCGACGTCGCCGTGGCCGGCCACGAGGACCTGGAGTGGGCCGACGCGGTGCTGTTCGGCGCGCCGACCCGCTTCGGCAGCCCGGCCGGGCAGCTCCGGGCGTTCATCGAGACGACCGGCCCGCTGTGGTCCCACGGCAAGCTCGCGGACAAGGTGTACTCGGCCTTCACGTCCTCCAACAGCCCGCACGGCGGGCAGGAGTCCACGATCCTGGCGTTGAGCACCACCTTCCACCACTGGGGTGGCGTCATCGTGCCGCCCGGGTACACCGACCCGATCCAGTTCCAGTCCGGGAACCCCTACGGCACGTCGCACGTCGCCGGCGCCGGCGCGCCCGGCGAGGTGCCCCTGGCGGCGGCCCGCCACCAGGCTCGCCGCGTCGTCGACATCGCGACCGCGCTCAAGGCCGGCCGCGCCGCGTGACATCGTCAGAACCCTCGAACGGAGACATGGTGAGCTCGAACGAGTCCGAAGTGGTGGCGTTCCTGGAGGGCCGCGCCGCCGCCCAGCAGTCGAAGGACATCGACCGGCTGATGTCCTGCTATTCCCCCGAGATCGTCTACTACGACGTCGTGCCGCCTCTCCGGTTCGCCGGTACCGAGGAAGTGCGGCGCAACTTCCTGCGGTGGTTCGACGGCTACGAAGGGCCCATCACCCTGGAAACGCACGACCGGACCATCGTGACGGGCGGCGACGTCGCGTACGCCGGCATGCTCCACCTCGACTCGGGGGAGCGCAAAGGCGGCGTCCAGCGGTCGATCTGGGTGCGGGAGACGGTCTGCCTGCGCCGGTCGAACGGCACGTGGGCGATCACGAACGAGCACGTCTCGATCCCGATCGACCCGACGAGCTTCCGGATCTGGCTCCCGACGGAGAAGGACCAGCCCGCCTGACCGCACGTCCGGGGCCGGGCGAGGGCGTTCCGCGTCCTCGCCCGGCCCTCCGGTCACCTCGTCGCCGTGACGGCGGGCGCGGGCTTGCCGCGCGACACCGCCACGCCGACCAGGCAGAGCGCGCCACCCGCCAGCGCCACGAGACCGGGCACCTCGTCGAGCAGCGCCCACGACAGCACCACGACGATCGCCGGCACCAGGTACGTCGTGGCGCCGAGCTTGCCGGTGGTCATGTGGGAGAGCGCGTACGCCCACGTGTAGAACGCCAGCGCGGTCGGCAGCAGACCCAGGTACACCACCGAGAGCGTGGCGCTCGCCGGCGCGTCGCCGAGGTCGCCGACGAGCTGACCGCCGAACGGCAGGCACACGACCGCGCCGACCACGCAGCCGAACGTGGTGGCCTGCAAGGCGGACGCGTGCCGCAGGGCGGGCTTCTGCGCCACGACGCCGACCGCGTACCCGGCCGCCGCGACCAGGCAGAGCAGCGCGCCCCGGGTGGTCGAGCCGCCGCCGGAGTCGAAGAGCCCGACCGCCGCGACCCCCGCGAACGCGATGGCGAGCCCGACCAGCAGTCGTGCCGGGAAACCCTCGCGGAGCAGCCACCCCGCCAGGAACGCCACCAGGATCGGGCCGACGCCGACGATCAGCGCGGCCGTGCCCGCGTCCGCGTGCCGCTCACCCCAGTTCAGCGCCACCATGTACAGCGCGAACCAGAACACCCCGGACCCGATGATCCCCGGCCACGCCGCTCGCGGCGGCACGCCGACACCGCGCACCGCGGCGATCGCACCGAGCGCGATCGCGCCGACCAGCAACCGGCCGAGCGCCAGCGACCCCGGCTCGAAGTGCTCGCCCGCGTACCGGATGCCGACGAACGCCGACGCCCACAGCACCATGGTGACCACGACCGCCGCGGCGGCCTTCCCGTTGACACCGCCCTGCTCCACCGGATCAACCCCCCGCCATCGCGCGGATCACCCGTCGGCGCAGCTTCCCCGTCGGCGTGCGGGGCAGCTCGGCCACGAAGACCACGTCCTCCGGAACCTTGTACCAGGTGAGCGTCGCCCGCGCGCCGGCGAGCAGTTCGGCCCGCACCCGCTCCGGCGACGCGCCGTCGTCCAGCACGACGAACGCGCGCAGCGCCGTGACGCCGTTCTCGCGCCGCGCCGAGCACACCGCGGCCTCGCGCACGTCGGGGTGCCGCATCAGGTGGTCCTCGGTCTCGGCCGGGTGCACGTTCTGGCCGCCGACGATCTCCACGTCGTCCAACCGGCCGTGCAGCCGCACGTACCCGTCCTCGTCCACGGTGGCCGCGTCGCCGGTGGCGTACCAGGAGTCCCCGGCCCGCGACGGCGGATCGCTGCCCCGTGCCACGCCCAACGCGATCGACGGACCCGCCACCTCCAACGCGCCCGGCACGCCCGGCGGCGCCTCGGCGCCCGCCTCGTCCACGATCCGCATCCGGTACGGCGGCAGGATTCGCCCGATCGTGTGGTCGCGGCTGTGGCCGATCGCGTTGGCCACCAACGCGTGCCCGATCTCCGTCGTGCCGAAGATGTTCAGCAGCCGTTCGCCGAGCACCTGCCTGAGCCGTGCCTCCAACGGCGCCGGCAGCACCTCGCCGGCGACCAGCGCCAGCCGGAGCCCGGACAGCAGCGCGTGACCGGGGTGGCGCGACAGCCGGGCGTAGAAGCTCGGCTGGCCGTAGAACACCGTCACGCCGCGGTCCTTGATGATCCGCAACGCGTCGTCCTCGGTCGCCCGCGCCCGCGACAGCACCGTCGTGGCGCCGCGGTGCAGCGGGAGGAACACGGAGTTGCCCAAGCCGTACGCGAAGTACATCCGCGACACCGAGAACGTGACGTCGTCCGGCGTGGTGTCGACGACCGACCCGATGGCCTGCTCGTACACGCCGGGGTCGCCGTGGGTGTGGAAGCACAGCTTCGGGTCGCCCGTCGTGCCCGAGGTGAACACCGCGTACGCCGGGGTGTCCGGTGTGGCCGGCGCACAAGGTGCGACACCGTCCGCCCGCAGCTCCTCCGGCGCGATCAGGTCCGCGCGCGGACCACCGGGGTCCTCCTCGCACACCACGGCGTCCGGCTCCGCGATCCCGATCGCGCGGCGCACCTCGTCCGGGTGCATGGTCGAGTTCACCGGAACCGCGACCGCGCCGATCCGCAGCGCGCCGAGGAACGCCCACACCGCGTCGATGCCGTCCGGCAGGACGAGCGCGATCCGGCTGCCCGGCCCGAGCCCTCTCGCGGTGTACCCGGCGGCGGCTCGGCCCGCCCCCTCGTAGACGTCGGCGAACCGGTAGGTCTCGTCGTCGACGCGGTAGGCGGGCCGATCCAGCCAGCCGCGGTCGCGCGCGAGCCCTTCGAGCCGTTCGACCAGATTTCCGGTACCACCCTGCTTCGCGCGCAGGGCTTTCTCTTCCACCGACATGATTCCCCCGTCATCACGTCGAAAGGTGATCGGCGACGACTCCCCGGGTCGCCGCCGCATCGAGATTGACCGCCCGTGCTGCGGAATGTCAAGGATCGCCGATGGCCAACTCCCTCCGATCATGCTGAACGTGCAGGTCAGCGACATGGATGCCACACGATGGAGTGATTGTTCGGGAGGCTGCCGACAATTCGCGACCGCAGCTCATCCGAAACCTGGATCGGAGTGCGGATCGCTATCGCAGCACGATGGGGAGCGCGTGCAGGCGGCTGCCCATGATGCCGCCGGGCCCGCTGTGGCGGAGGTCGTCGAACGGGGTGGTGAGCCGGGCTCCGGAGTAGTGGGTGCGGAGCGTCTCGGCGAGCGCGCGGAGTTCGAGCTGTGCCAGTTGGGCGCCGATGCAGTAGTGCGGGCCCGCGCCGAAGGTGAGGTCGTTGCCGTCACCGCTCTCGTTGACGCCCTTGATGTCGACGAGGACGGGCGAGTTCGCCGGCAGTCGGGTCCCGGCGAGGTCCAGCTCGGTCGACGTGAAGCGCCACAGCGTGAACGGCGCCGGCGGGTGGCGTCGGAGGGTGTCCCGGACCAGCTCGTCGTCGTCGGCCGGCGCCGCGGGATCGCCGAGCAGGCGCGCCACGAGGAAGCCGATCGTCAGGTCGGTGGTGAGCTGGCCCGCGAACAGCAGGGTGAAGACCTGGTAGTGCAGGTCCCGCCGCGTGCTGCCGGGCGGCATCCGGGCCGCGAGCTCGTCGGCCGGTCCGCCGCCGTCGAGCGCGGCGGTCGCGAGGTCCGCGAAGGCGGCCATGGCCTGACCCACGTGGTCCGGGTAGTCGGTGTGCATGAGCCGGCAGGCGCGCATCGCGCTGTCGACGTGCTCGTCCGGGATGGCGAGCAGGTCGCACAGGACGGCCAGCGGGTACCTGGTGGTGAAGTCCTGGACGAGGTCGACCTCGCCGGGGCCGAGGCGGGCGAGCAGTCGTTCGGCGACGGCCAGCAGCCGCGGGTAGGCGGCCCGCATCCTGGCCGCGCCGAACAGGGGCGCGAACGCGCGCCGCAGCCGACCGTGCGCCTCACCGTCCGAAGTGGTCACGGACAGCTGCTCGGCGGCGGTGGGTTCGAGGCCCGCCACGCGGGCGTCCCAGTGCGGCGGCGCGAGGGCGGTGTCCTTGGCGAAGCGGGTGTCGGTCAGGACTTCGCGGGCCAGACCGGCGTCCGTGACGATCCAGACCGGTCCGCCCGCCGGCGCTTCCGCCTGGACGAGGGCGCCGGTCTCCCGCATCCGCGCCCGCTGCGGGTCGGGTGCGCCGATGGCGTGGGCTTGGGCGGAGAACGGGCAGGTGACGGTGGGTGCGTCGGGCATGGGCGCCTTCCCTGGTAGTGACAACGACGCCCAATATAGCTGCACAGCGCAGATACTGCACAACACAGAAGCTGTGCTGCGCATCGACTGCGTGGCGCAGTATGCTGGCGGCGTGGAGCGAGCGGGATGAGCCGGACACCTGACGACGCGCGGTCGGAAGTCCTGCGGGCCGTCGCCCGGTGGCAGGTCCCGGTGATCCAGCTCAACGGGATGATCGCCGAACGCCTCGGCGTGCCCTGGGCGGATCTCCAGGCGCTGTACGTGCTCGCCAACTACGGTCCGGCCACCGCCGGCGAGCTGGCCAGGCGCGTCAACCTCACCAGCGGCTCGGCGTCGCGGATGATCGATCGCCTGGTGCGGGCCGGTTTCGCGCGCCGCGTGCCGGACGAGCGCGACCGGCGCAAGGTGCTCATCGAACCGGACCCCGACGCGGTGGCGCGGATCGGCCGGATGTACGACGGCCTCAACGACCGGCACCGCCGTGACGTCGAGGCGCTCGACGACGCGGAGCTCGCGACGCTGCTGCGGTTCATGGAGACCGCCGCCCGTCGCACGGAAGAGGAGATCCGGGACTTCCGGGGCTAGTCCGTCGCGGCGGCGAGCCGGGCCGCCAGCGTCCTGATGTGCTCGACCAGCTCGGGCGGTTCGTGCACCTGGAAGTCGAACCCCTTGGTGGTCACGTGGATGGCCAGCTCGTCCAGCGAGTCCGACCCGGCGCGGAGGGTGCAGCTGCGCTCGTCGATCGGCTCCAGCGCCCCGGTGGTGGGCGCGATCCGCTCCGCCGCGGTCTCGGCGCTGACGTGCAGGGTGAACCGGGCCTGGTAGCGGTAGGCCGACGTGGAGATCCCGCGCGAGGTGTAGCCGCCGAGGTCCTCCTCCGGCGGGGTGCGCGGGGTGAACCGGGGTCCGGTGGGCGTGCGCGGGTCGAGGCGGTCCACGCGGTAGGTGCGCCAGTCCTCGCGGTCGACGTCCCAGCCGATGAGGTACCAGCGCCTGCCCGAGTGCACCAGCCGGTGCGGCTCGGTCGTGCGGACGCCGACCGTCCCGTCGTGGGCGCGGTAGTCGAAGCGCAGGCGCATCGAGTCGCGGCACGCGGCGGCGATGGCGGTGAGGACGCCCGGGTCGACGGTCGGGCCGGCGTTGGCCATCGGCACCGTCATCGAGCGCAGGGCGTTGATCCGGTGGCGGAGGCGTGACGGGAGCACCTGCTCGAGCTTCGCCAGGGCCCGCACCGAGGTCTCCTCGACGCCCGTGATCGAACCGCCGGCGGCCGTGCGCAGGCCCATCGCGACGGCGACGGCTTCGTCGTCGTCGAGCAGCAGCGGCGGCAGGTCCGCGCCGGGTCCGAGCCGGTAGCCGGCGACGCCCGCGGTGGCGTCCACGGGGTAGCCGAGGCCGCGCAGCCGCTCGACGTCGCGCCGCACGGTGCGCGGTGTGATCCCCAACCGCTCGGCCAGTTCCGCGCCGGACCAGTCGCGACGGGTCTGCAGCAGCGAGAGCAGGCGCAGCAACCGGGCCGAGGTTTCCCACATGGTTCGCAGTGTGCCAGCCGGCTAGGACCGAACCTGACCTAGGCTGCTCCTAGGGTTCTCGGCATGGAGCACAACAGCGGGATCCGCCCCTTCACGATCGACGTTCCCCAGGCCGACCTGGACGACCTGCGGGACCGGCTCGCCCGGACCCGGTGGGCGGCGGACCTGCCCGACGTCGGCTGGAGCCGCGGGGTGCCGGTGGCCTACCTCAAGGGGCTGGCCGAGTACTGGCGCGACGGCTACGACTGGCGCGTCCACGAGCGGGAGCTGAACTCCCACCCGCAGTTCACCACCGAGATCGACGGGCAGAACGTCCACTTCCTGCACGTGCGCTCGCCAGAGCCGGACGCGTTGCCGCTGATCATGACCCACGGCTGGCCCGGCTCGGTCGCGAAGTTCCTGGACGTCATCGGCCCGCTGACCGACCCGCGGGCGCACGGCGGCGACCCGGCGGACGCGTTCCACCTGGTGATCCCGTCGATCCCCGGCAGCGGTCTCTCCGGGCCGACCCGTGAGGCCGGCTGGGACACCAACCGGGTCACCAGGGCGTTCGCCGAGCTGATGGACCGGCTCGGCTACGACCGCTACGGCGCGCAGGGCGGCGACACCGGCGCGGTCGTCTCGCCCGGTCTCGGCAGGCTCAACCCCGACAAGGTCGTCGGCGTGCACGCGAACGGGCTCGCCGCGTTCACCGACGTCGACCCGGACGAGGTGGGGGAGCTGACCGAGGCCGAACGGGCGCGGCTGGCGCACCTGGCGCACCTGGCGACCGAGCAGTCCGGCTACGTGAGCATCCAGATCACCCGGCCGCAGACCCTGGCGCACGGGCTGCACGACTCGCCGGTCGGGCAGCTGGCGTGGATCGTGGAGAAGTTCAAGGAGTGGACCGATCCGGCCGCCGAGCTGCCCGAGGACGCGGTGGACCGGGACCGGTTGCTCACCAACGTGATGCTGTACTGGCTGACGGGCACGGCCGGGTCGTCGGCCAACAGCTACTACGAGACCGCGCACGCCGGGGCGTGGGGCGCGAGCGAGCGTTCCGCCGTGCCGACCGGGGTCGCGGTGTTCCCCCTCGACGTGTCGATCCGGCGGACCGTCGAGGCCGAGCACACGGTCGTGCACTGGTCCGAGTTCGGTCGCGGCGGCCACTTCGCGGCCATGGAGGCGCCCGACCTGCTCGTCGGCGACATCCGGGAGTTCTTCGCCAAGCTGCGCTGAGCGGCGCGCGTGGTCGGCGGGGTGCTCCGTGGACCCGCGCGAGGTCTACGCGAGAGGGGCGGCGTTTCCCTTGCGGCCCTCGACCACGGCCGGTGCGGGTGGGTCCAGCACCGCGAGCAGCCGCACGAACCCGTCGCGGTCTCCCCGCACGGCGACCTCGCCGGCCGCCTCGGCGTCTTCCAGCCGCCGTGCGCCCCACATGACTTCGTGCAGCGACCCGGGATCGGTCACGACCACGGCGACCGCGACCGCGGCGTCGTCCCGGTCCACGGTGATGGCGCCCTCGGCCACGGAGAGCCGGAACTCGTCGCCGCCGAGCCGGACGGACACGTCGACGGCGAGCCCGGCGGCCAGCCGCGGCTCGAACAGGCTCTTGAACGCCAGCATCACGGCGTCGGCGCCGATGGCGGCGCGCCGGTCGAGCCCCGGCGACCGCCCGCCCCACCGGCCGAAACCGACGATCACCGGTTCCAGCTCGCGGCCCCAGGCGGTCAGGTCGTACACCCGCGTCGACGCGGACCGGAGCAGCCTGCGCCGCCGGACCACGCCGGCGCCCTCCAACTGCCGCAGGCGTTGGGACAGCACGTCCGGGCTCGCGCCCGGTATCCCGGCGCGCAGGTCGGTGAACCTCTTGGGGCCGAACAAGAGCTCGCGGACCACCAGCAGCGCCCACCGCTCACCGACGATGTCGAGCGCGTGGGCGGCCGGACAGCTCTCCTCGTACTTGCGCTTGCTCGCCACGGGTGCACCTGCCCAGGGTGAGAACGACCTTGCGAGGACGCCCGAGTGGTCCGGGCGGTGGTGCGGAACGTCGGCCTGCCCCGTCCGGCGCGGGTGGGGGCGGGCCGACGTCCGCGCTCGGCTCCCTTACCCGGTGAACCGGTAGGAGCCGACGATCGTCGCTTCGTTGAACGAAGGCGGGTTGCTGACGCGGTCGCCGAAGTCCTTCATGAAGTCGGCGAACGCGGAGATGCCGTCCAGCGGGTTGTCGTCGGTCTCGTGGACGACGATGTGCACGAACGTCACGCCGTCCTCGAGCCGGAAGGTCGCGTACCGGATGCCACCCGGGTCCTGGGCCTCGAGCTCGGTGTAGATCCGCTCGACCAGCTCCTGGTTCTCGTCCGCCTTCTCCTTGCTGTCGGCCGTGTACTTGATCACGTGGTTGCTCATGCAGTTCCTCTCGGTGGTGTTCTGACATGACGCCCCGCGGGTGGGCCGTGCCCCGGCCCACCCACGCGGCGCCGGGCGGCGGTTGTCGGTCCTTCTCGGACCAAACGCCACTTCCGCGGTGATCGGCACACCGGTGCCGACCGGGACCTCGACGAGGAACGTCGTGCCCGGCGGGGTCGGCGCCTGTCGACGGTGCGGATCCAGTGGTTCGGACGAGTCTGTGTCGGTGGTGACCGGTCGCTCCGTTGACTGGACATCCGCTCCCCCGGAGGGCTGTCAGTCCTGAAATCAACCCGCTCGGTTGCACCCTACAATCCGCTAGTCCTAAAAGACAACCACGGACCGCGTACGGAGGACTTCCGCTGGTAAGATGCCGTCATGGCGACCAAGCGCAAGTACGATGACGGGTGCGCGACGGCTCACGCCCTCGACTTGGTGGGAGAGCGCTGGGCGTTGCTGGTCGTGCGCGAGTTGCTGTTCGGCCCGAAGCGGTTCACCGACCTGCGGGCCGGCATGCCGGGAGCGAGCCCCAACGTGCTGTCGCACCGGCTGCGCGAGCTGGAGGAGTTCGGCGTGGTGCGCCGCCGGAAGCTGCCGCCGCCCGCCGCCGCCTGGGTCTACGAGCTGACGGCGTGGGGCCGGGAGCTGGAGCCCGTCATCACCGCGCTCGGGCGCTGGGGCGGCCGGTCGCCGTCGTTGCGGCACGACGCCACGCTCAGCGTGGACTCGCTGATGCTCGCGCTGAAGACGCTGTTCGACCCCCGCCGCGCCGAGGGCTTCACCGCCGACCTGGTGCTGCGGTTGGGCGAGGACTCGTTCCGGGTGCAGCTGTCCGTGGACCGGATCTGGATCACGCGCGGCGAGCTGGACCACCCGCAGGCCGTGATCGAGACCGACCCGGCGACGCTCAAGGCGCTGGTCTGGAGCGGGCGCCGGCTGTCCGAGGCGATCGAGGACGGTGACATCACGGTCACCGGCAGCCGGGAACGCGTGGAGCGCTTCCTCGGCCTGTTCCCCCTCCCGGAACCCGCCGTGGTTGCCTGACCGCCCCGGTTCCTCCCTCCAAGACCCCGGTCGGGTCGTTGGACGCGGTGGTCACGCTGCCCGGCTGCGCGGCGTCAGCAGGCACGCGCCGGAGGAGATCGCGCGGTCGGTCGGCATCCCCGAGCCGCCGTCGGCGAACATCACCGGACCGGCGATGAACTGCATGTCCGGCGCGGGCGACCCGTCCTCGGACCGAAGAAGCCGCCGGTCGCCCGGTCGCCGTCGAAACCCACCCGGTGCACCTCGACGTTGGTCTCCGCGGTCAGGTCCGGCCGCGACATCGCCGGGTGCGGGAACGCCACGCGGCGCTGCACCGCGTGCGTCGCGCTGGTTCACCTGGTACCGGCCGAACCCGTCCTGCCCGGCGCCCGTGAACTCGTCGTCGGTCGGGTAGCCCGGCTGGACCGCCGCCTCGACGTCGACCGTCGAGGAGCGGCTGGCCGGCGCAATTCCGCGCTACGGGGAATTCACCCCCGAACCGGCGAGATGGGCGCCGGCGCGGCGGCGCGGGTCTTGAGCCCGAGGGCCAGCAGCCCGCCGAACAGGATGGCGCCCGCCGCGACGGCCAGCGCCGGACGGCTGGCGGACACGAAGGCGGCGCCGAACGCCTCCCGCGCCAGGGCCCCGAACAGCTCCGCCTGGTCCGGCGGGAGGTCGGCGGGGACTTCCACCCCGCCCTGCTGGCCGGCGCCGAGCCGCAGCCCGTGCGCGGCGGCCTCCTCGAACGCGTCGAGGAACCGGGGCCGGACCTGCTCGGGCAGCCGGGTGGACAGCGCCGCGGTCTCCTCCCTCAGCGCCGCCACGAGCCGGTTCTGCAGCACCGCGCCCACGACCGCCGCACCGAGCGCGGCCCCTGTCTGCCGGGCGGTGTTGAGCACACCGGAGGCGGTGCCCGCGCGTTCGGGTGGGATGCCGCGCATGGCCTCGGTGGTGGCGGGTGCCAGCGCGAGTCCCATGCCGACGCCGATGAGCAGCATCGGCACGACGAACGTGACGGGCGTCGACGTGGCGTCGGGCACGAACGCCACCCCGAGGACGCCGGCCGCGAAGAGCACCATGCCGACGGTCAGGGGCAGCCGGCCCCCGATCCGGTCGGCCAGCCGCCCGCCGACCGGCGCCACGGCGCTCAGCAGGATCGTCCACGGCAGTGCCGTCACCCCGGACATCAGCGGGCTCATGCCGAGCAGGGTCTGCGTCTCGATCACGAACACCAGCATCAACCCGTACACCGCGAACGACGAGATGAGCGTGATGCCGGTGGCGATGGAGTAGTTGCGGTCGCGGAACAGGTCCAGCGGCACCAGCGCCTCGCGCTGTCGCCGTTCCCAGAGCACGAACGCGACCCCCAGCACCGCACTCAGGACGAGCACAGCCGGGATGCTCACCACACCCGTGATCACGCCCCAGTCGTGCCGCTGCCCCTCGACCAACGCGTAGACCAGAGCCAGGAGCGCGCCGGTGGCGAGGACGACGCCGACCACGTCGAACCGGTGCGGTCGCCCGGCGCGCAGGTCCGGCACGAACTTCAGCGCCAGCACCACGCCGAGCACGCCGAACGGGATGTTGAGCAGGAACACCGCCTGCCAGCCGAACGCCGTGACGACGAAGCCGCCCACCGTCGGCCCGCTCACCGCCGCGACACCCGCGACCGCGGTGAAGATCCCGAACGCCGCTCCCCGCCGCTCCGCGGGGAAGATGCCGGAGATCAACGTCAACGCCTGCGGTGTCAGCGCCGCCGCGCCGACGCCCTGCAACACCCGCGCCCCGATGAGCAGACCCGGCGACGTGGCCAGTCCACAGAGGACCGACGCGACGGTGAAGACGGCGAGGCCGGCGACGAACACCGCCCGGGGCCCGACCAGGTCACCGACCCGGCCGAACACGATCAGCAGCGACGCGAACGCCAGCAGGTAGCCGTTGAGCACCCACAGCACCTCGTCGATGCCCGCGTCGATGCTCGACATGATGTCCGGCGCGGCGGTGTTGACGATGGTGGTGTCGAGCAGGATCAGGAAGTTCGCCAGGCACAGGACCACCAGCGCCCGCCACGGTCGCTGCACCTCACACCTCCGTCGCGCGGTGCAGCAGCCCCGCCATCCGCCGGGCAGCCGCGAAGCCGGCCCAGGACACCAGCTCGACCAGCCGCCGGTCGTCCCCGCCGAACGCGGCCACGGTGTCGTCGTCGACCTGGTAGGACGCGATCGCCACGAGCAGCGCCAGGGTCGCGCCCGGCCGGTCCTCGGCGGGCAGGCCGGCCACCGCCTCGGTGACCCAGGCGCGGCTCAAGCCCGGTGGCGTGCCGTCCCACGCGGCGATCCGGTCGAGCACCAGGTCCCGCGCGGGCTGCGACAACGCCCGCTCGCCACCGGCGTCGAACGCCGCCGCGATCCGGCCGAGCGCGTCGGCGATGACCGGGTTCGCGGACGACCAGGCGAGGTCGTCCGGCTGCGGCGCTTCCGCCAGCAGCCGCAGCGACCGGCCCGGCGGGTAGTCCTTGCGCGCGCTCGTGCCCATGAACTTCCCCAGGAACCTGCGCGCGGGCGCGGGCGCGTTGGCCGGCAGCGGCGAGTCGCCGAGGAAGACGTTCACCACGCGGTTGAGGTAGTGGAACGCCACCACGACGCCGAGCAGCTCGGGCAGCTGCTCCGCCGGGAACGGCCGCACCGGACCGGACCCGCTCGCCCACGCCTCGACGTCCGCGAACGTGGTGGGGGTGAGCTCTTCGAGGGTCGCGGTGTGGATGGAGACGCAGTAGGGGCAGGTGTTCGAGCGCGACACGGCCGCCGCGACCGCCTCCTTCGCCGCGCGCGACGCGTGCCCCGACGCCACCAGCGTCTCGCGCAGCAGCGACCAGGCGGCGGCCAGGGCGACGGGCGCGGGGGAGTGCAGCGCGACCGGCGGCGCGAGCATGCCGAAGTCGGCCTCGACGTCGGAGTACACGACCTCCACCAGGCCGGTCGCCGCGCTCGGCTTCACCGGCTCGACGTGACGGATCTGCTTCAGGGAACGGCGCAGCGCGGTGCGGACGATCCTGCCCATCGGAATCTCCCTAGCTGGTGTGAGTTTCACGGTCGGCGCCGGACGCGCCGCGCCCGGCGCCCCTGGCCCGGCGGGGGAGCGCGGGCCGCCGAACACCACGCCCGGCGCCGCGATGCCGGACGAGCCGCTCGGGACGCGCGGTGCGGACCACCGACGACCGGGTTGCGACCGCGCCGGTGATCGACCGGTGCACGGCCGGCACCGCCGTCGACAGGCCCACACCGCTCGCCGGTGGCGGCAACGCGAGGTGGTGGACGCGGTGATCAGGACCGGCCACGCCATCGCGGGGCCCGGCGTGCGGACCACGAGCGTGGCGGTCGACGGCGCCAGGCGGGGTCCGGCGCTCAGCGGACCGCGGCCGAGCACCTCCTGCAGGTGTCGGGTGAGCAGGAACGGCGACGCGCACGGGGCCGGTCCGACGACGAGGACGCGCCGACGCCCGAACCGGTCGCCCGGCGCCGCACCGATCTGCCACCACCGCGTCGAGCGCGACGACGGACGACGCCGAGGCGGTGAGCGCCTGGCGCCGCGCGGTGTCCATGCGCGGTGTGGTCACGCGTAGATGCTCTCGCCGATCACCCCGGAAACCTTCTTCCGGACTGCTCGGACGTTTGCCGACTCGTCGGCTGCGCACGTGCGGAGACGGGCGGGCCGGGTGGCCCTTGCGACGATGGCCGGTCGCGCGGGCGACGTGCTCGCGCCACGACCGGATCGCGTGATCATCGGACGTGGGAAGGCCGTGGGCGGCGGCGGGATCGGACCCGGGCACAGCGGTACCCGGCCGCGAGGGAGTCCCTCGCGGCCGGGTACGACCGGCAACTCAGTCGTGCACCAGGTCCGGCAGCAGGTTCTTCACACCACGCCGACCGGCGGTCTCGCCGTCCGGCGACGGGGCGCCGTACTTCACGTCCACCCCGCGCTCCTGCAGCGCCCGCACGATGCCCGGCATCGCGCGCTCGGCCAACGCGGCGATGGTCAGCGCCGGGTTCACCGTCAGGGCGCCCGGCACGGCCGCGCCGTCGGTCACGAAGATGCCCGGGTGCCCGCGCAGCTCGTGCCGGTCGTCCAGCGCGGAGGTCTCCGGGTCGTCGCCGATGCGGCAGGACGCCAGCGGGTGGACCGTGTACGCGCCCACCACGTCGTTGGTCCACGGCATGACCTTCGACAGGCCGTCCTTCTCCATGATCGACTTGACCGCCGCGTCCGCCTGCCGCCAGCCGAACAGGGTGTTCTCGGTCGGGTTGTAGGTGATCGGCCCCCGACCCAGCATCTGCTGCGAGATGCGGACCGAGTTGCCGGTGGGCGGGGGCGCGCCGAACACGCCCTCGTTGTCGTCCTCGGTCATCGAGAAGATCGTCAACCAGGACTGCCACTTCTCGACGATCTTCTTCTTCTCCGCGCCGAACCACGTGGGCGTCCCGGGCAGCGCGTCCGGGGTCTGCGCCAGGATGGTGCCGAAGCCGGGCGGGAAGTACAGCTGCTCCAGGCAGAACCGCGAGTACTCCGGCAGCGAGGGGTCCAGGTTGTCCCAGCTCGCGACGGTCGGGCCCTTGCCGATCTGGTTCGCCGCGTAGGACAGGTCGTCCTCGCGCGACAGGCCGAGCAGGTCGCGGGCCTTGTCCTCGTCGATGATCGCCGTGTTCAACCGCTCGCCGTTGCCGGAGAAGTACCGGCCGACGGCGTGCGGCATCTTGCCGAGCGTGTCCTCCGAGCGCTGGAGGATCACCGGCGTGGCGCCCGCGCCCGCGGCCAGGATCACGATCTTGGCCTCGATCTCGCCCTGGCCGATGCTCACCCGGTAGTCGACGTCGTGGATGACGTTGTAGCTGACGCGGTAGCCGCCGTCCGCCGTGCGGACCAGCTTCTGCACCTCGTGCATCGGCCGGATCTCCGCGCCGTGCGCGATCGCCGCGGGCAGGTAGTTGAGCAGCAGGGACCGCTTGGCGTCGAACTTGCAGCCGGCCATCATCCAGTTGCAGTTGGTGCACAGCTCGGTGTCGATGGCGACCGGCACCGGGTTGGCCGTGCGGCCGGCGTGGTCGCAGGCCGCGGCGAACAGGCCGCCCGAGTAGCTCACCTGGTCCCAGTCCTGCTTGGTGACCGGCAGCGCCTCGCTGACCTTGTCGTACCAGGGGTCGAGCGTGTCGCGGTTGATGGCGCCGGGCCACATGCGCCGACCGATGCTGCCCTTGCGCTCGAAGACGAACCGCGGCGCGCGGGGCATCGCCGCGAAGTACACGACGCTGCCGCCGCCGACGCAGTTGCCGCCGAGCAGGCTCATGCCGTTGCCGACGACGAAGTCGAAGATCCGCGTGTACGAGGAGCCCATCAGGTAGTCGTGCTCGAAGTCCTTGCCCTCGAGCCAGGGGCCTCGTTCCAGCACCGTGACCTTGGCGCCGCCCGCGGCGAGGTGGTAGGCGGCGATGGCGCCACCGAACCCGCTGCCGACGATGAGGACGTCGGTGCTCTCTGTGCTCGTCATGGAAACTCCAATCGCCGGGCCTGACGGGCGCGGCAGAACGTTGCGGACGGGTTCAGGCGGGGTTCCCGGACGGCGTGGTGTCCGGGTGCTTGCGTGCGAGCGCCCTGCCGTACGTGAAGGCGGGGAACCGCCAGAGGCCGTCGGCGTCCGGCATGGAGAACTTCATCGCCTTCAGACCGGGGTGTCCCGCGGCGATGGCGTCGAGCGTGTGCATGTGCGCGCCGGTGTCGAAGGCCATGTTGCTGAACAGCGTCAACGCCACCCAGCCGTCCTTCTCCGGGTGGCCGGGCGCGACGAGCCGGGCGACGAGCGCGGTCCGGTGCTCGAACGCCAGCGCCACGAACGGCGGCACGTCCTCGTCCAGCTCCAGGCCGTGCTCGGCCGCGTAGTCGCGGGCGTGCCCGTTGAGCATCTGGGTGAGGCTGTCCAGCCCCTCCGCGACGCCGGCGGCCGGTGTCTCCAGGAGATCGACGGCGCCGGCGACCACCGCGCCGCCACCCTCGCTGGCTCCCGCGATGGCGCGGTCGTCCGGCGAGCGCTTCGCCCCCGGCACGATGGTGTCCGCGAACGCCTCCAGTGTCATGGTCCGTACGGCGCGATCCGGTGCGGTGTCCAATTGCACGGGTGATCCTTCCTCCGGGTTGGCGAAGAATGGGTCGACCGGACACCCGAAGACATCGTGCGGCCGACTCCTGGAATGCGCCGAAGCTGTCGCCCCGTCGTTCTCACCATGGTCCGACCGGGGCACTAAAAGATGCTTCTCCGTGGTTGCCTTGATAATGTCGCTAGGGCACTTGCCCGCGCCTGCTGGGCCGATGGCGTCACGCGTCGTGCGCCCGTCGGGAGGTGTGCCGGATCGGCTGACGGGGCTACTGGGGCGACCCTGTGCGTTCGCCGACGCGGCAGATGATGGGATGTTCACCCAATCGCCGCCCGGGGTGCTTATGCATCCAGTGCCCCGTAGTGCCTTGAAACGTGCTGTGACGAAGATCGTTCCGATGTCCCGTCGGCGATCATGCGGAGGTCGTTCGCGAGCCTTGCGCAGGCTGTGGGGGCCATGTAGTTTGCAAGAATCAGGGTGACGACTGGGGATTTCTGGGGGTTCACCGAAGGCTTCGCGCCATCGGAACCCGATGGACTGCGGCCCTATCTCCCTCGCCGGTGGGCCGGCCGTGGTCGGAGTTGGCGTTCCACCTCTGTCGGCAATCTCTACGATATGGGGGTCGTAGTGGGCGAAGTGCTCGAGCGAGCAGTGGGCCGAGTAATCGACTTCATGCACGAGAACATAGGCGACCAATTCACCCTCGACGACATGGCGCGCACCGCGAATTACAGCAAGTTCCACTTCTCGCGGGCCTTCCAGCGGGTGACCGGTGTGTCGCCGGGTCGGTTCCTGGCCGCCGTCCGATTACAGGAAGCCAAGCGCCTGCTGGTGTCCACGTCGCTGACCGTGACCGACATCAGCCACCGGGTCGGCTACACGAGCGTCGGCACGTTCAGCTCCCGTTTCCGCACCAGCGTCGGCGTCTCGCCGACGACCTACCGCCAGTTGGGCGGCTTCGCACCGCACATCCCGATGGCACGGCGTGCGGGGAACACGCGCACGGCCACCGTGCAGGGCGAGATCTTCGCCCCGGCCTGCGGCACACCAGGGCTGATCTTCATCGGCCTCTTCCCGGACGGCATCCCGCAGGGCGCGCCGATCAGGTGCTCCGTGCTCAGCCGCCCGGGTCCCTACACGCTCACCTCGGTCCCGACGGGGACGTGGCACCTGCTCGCGCACTCCGTGGCGCTGGGTCGTGAGTCGATGCTGGTCGACGGCCCGTTCGCCGACGACCAGGCGCTGGCGGTCGCCTCGTCCGGCCCGATCACCATCCGACCCGGTGTGCCGGTCCGGCACGCCGACCTCGCCCTGCGCCCCAGTTGCGTCCTGGACCCACCGGTCCTGCTGGCGCTGCTGGACGTGCGCACGGTCGCGCTGGGGGCGGGTGCCGCCTCCTGAAAGGGCTGGGCGCACCGCCGCGACCGAGCACAACCGACACGGACACGACATCAGGGCCGCCCCGATCTTCCGGGGCGGCCCTGACTGTGTGCGGGGGTGTTACGCGACGGCGTGCACGGTCATCGGCAGACCGCCCCGAATCCTCAGCGACAGCATCGGCTCGGGCACCACCTCGAAATCGGGCACCGTGCGCAGGTCCAGCTCACGGGCGATCATGGCGATGGTGAACGTCGCCTCCATCATCCCCAGGTGGTTGCCGACGCAGAACCGGGGCCCGGCGCCGAAGGGGATGTAGGCGTAGCGAGGCCGGTTGTGCGTGGTGGCCGGGTTGAACCGCTCCGGGTCGAACCGGTCGGGCTCGTCCCAGAACGCCGGGTGCCGGTGCAGGGTGTACGGGCAGATCAGCACGTCCGCGCCCTTCGGCACGAAGTAGCCGCCCACCTCGTCGTCGGCCTGCGCCGCACGGGGCAGGATCCACACCGGCGGGTACAGCCGCATGACCTCCTCCACGACCATCGACGTGTAGCGAAGGCCGTGCAGGTCCTCGTACGTCGGCATCCGGTCGCCGAGCACGGACTGCGCCTCGGCGCGGACCCGCTCCTTGATCTCCGGGTGCCGATCCAGCAGGTGGAACGTCCAGCCCAGCGTGCTGGCCGTCGTCTCGTGCCCGGCCAGCATCACCGTCACCAGCTCGTCGTGCAGCCGCTGCCTGCCGAACGCGGGGTCGGCCTCCTCGGCGGTCGACGCCATCACGCGCGAGAGCACGTCGTCGCCGTCGGCGTGGCCGTTGGCCACCCGCCGGGCCGCCAACTCGTCGACGACCCGGCGCAGCTCCTTGCGCGCCTTGCGGAACCGCAGCTGGTGGGGGAGCGGCACCCACATGGGCACCGCGCTCATCGACACCATCTCGAACATCGCCTGGTCCTGCACGGCCTCGAAGGCGTGCCCGACGTGCTCGAACTCCGACAGGTCCTCCGATAAGAGCGTCCGGCCGAGGACGTCCAGCGTCAGGCCGGTCATCTCCTCCATCAGGTTCAGCGGCGTGCCGTTGAGCCCGGCGCGGAGCCGGTCGACGAGCCTGCCCGCCGACTCGGCCACCGCACCCGCCTGCTGCGCGATCCGCTTGTGCTGGAACGCGGGCTGGGTCGCCTTGCGCTGCTTGCGCCACAGCTCGCCCTCGCTGGTGAGCAGCCCGTCGCCGAGTGCGCGGCGGGCGTGCACCAGGCCGATACCCTTGTGGTAGTTGGCCGCGTTGTCCGCCAGGACGTGCTTGGCGTGCTCGGGGTGGTTGAAGAAGTACAGCGTCTTGGGCCCGATGGCCATCCGGACGGCGTCGCCGTACTGGTCCGCGGCCGACGTCATCAGCGCCAACCGGTCACCGACCAACTTCTTGAGCAGGCCCAGAGTCGCGCTGCGCGGAGGTCCCGGAGGAGTCCGACGGACGCCGGCCGCGGTCCCGGTCATGTCGGCACGACCTCCGTCTTCTTCTGCGCGCCGTTCCCGTTGAGGGCGGGGTCGCCGGCGGCCTGCTCGACGGGCGGCTGCTCGGCTGCCGCCATCGCCTTCTGCTGGGCCGCGGCCTCGGCACGCGACTTGTCCACGATGTGCAGCGCCCACAGGAAGCCGCCGCGGATGAGGCACACGATCGCCGTGGCGAAGAAGATGCCGTAGGGGATCGACATGCCCATCAGCACGCCGTACACCGCCGCCACACCGCCGCCGAACGCCACCTGCGACAGCGGTCGCGACGGGCTGGTGCCCGGGTCGGTCACCATGTAGTTGGTGAACAGCACGAAGGCGACACCGGACATCATGCCCAGGCCCGCGGGGATCGAGACGTCCAGCAGGAAGCCGCGGACCACCGCCTGGAGCACGAACCCGATGATCCACGCCATGATCAGCCACAACCGGCCGGTCAGCATGCCGTTGAGCATGGTGCCGCCGAGGAGGATCAGCGCCGGGATCAACCAGTCGACGAACGTCCCGACGTGCTCGGTGAAGTGGTAGGGCGGCGCGATGGACGCCCACGGGAACACCAGCAGGATCACCGCGATGCCGAAGTTCGACGGGTTCATGTAGTGCCGCATCCGGCCGCGCACCGGGACCCGCAGCACCCACTTCGCGCCGACGGCGACGGTGACGCCGAAGATCAGGGCCCACACGTTGTCGTTGACGTAGATGAGCATGTTCATCGCGAGGCTCGTGATGTGCGCCGGGTAGAGGAACTCCATGAGCCCTCGGAACCCGTTGCCGGCGAACCGCGGCGGGCGGCCCTCCTGCCTGGCGCCCACGATCTCGAGGAAGATCTCCACGATGTAGCCGGTGGCCAGCGCGATGAACGGCCACAGCCACGGCTGCTCGAACCCGAGGATCGTGTAGCCGACGATGTTGAAGATAGTGATCGAGATGGCGAACCGCCGTAGGGCGGTGACCACCTTGGGATCGTGCCGAGGCGCGCTCGGTTTCGTCTCAGCCATGTCCGTCACTTCTCCTTGGCCTGGTCGCCGAGCTGCAGGTCGTGCCAGCCCGCGGACAGTGTCAGGTCTTGTTCGTGGGTCGAACCGTCGCGGTCGCGCCACTTGATGTGCACGTCGACCGGTCCGGACTGCTCGCCGAGTCCGAAGTGGACCTCGTGGCTGCGCTTGCCGGAGTGGCCGCTGCCGCCGTCGACCCGGTTGATCTGGGTGCGCCCGTCGGCGGTCTTGATCGTCACCTGCGCGCCGATCACGGGGGAGCCGACGGTGTCGTCGCCGTCCTGCTCGTGGGTCAGGCGCAGGCCGAGGAACTCGTTGGAGGACTTGCCGGTGTTGTGGTAGAACACCGGGTCCTCCCACTGCCGGGAGATCGCCATGTCGAGCCGGCCGTCGCCGTCCACGTCACCGGTCGCGATGCCGCGGGTGGGCACGGGGATGTCCAGGCCCAGCATCGGCGAGAGGTTGTCGTAGCGGCCCTCGGCGTTCTTGACGAACAGGTGGAACCGCTGGCTGCCACCCACGTCGTCGCCGGCGGTGACGACCGGCCACCACATCGGGTCGGCCAGCAGCGCGTCGTTCGCCGTCGCCAGCTCCTGCAGCTGGGGCCAGCGGTTGACCTCGCCCTTCACGAACCCGGTCGCCTGGGCGACTTCCAGCTCACCGCTGTTGTCGAAGTCGGACAGCTTCACGTCCCAGCCCCAGCCGGACCAGGCCAGCAGCAGCGGCCCGCTCTCGTCCTCCCACGGCGCCTCGCCCTCGCGCATGGCCGACTTCACGTCCGCACCGGTGCTCATGAACGCGAAGTGGCTCTCCTCGATGCCGAACGAGGTGGTGATGTTGCTGACGTACATGTCGTAGATGCCGTCCGCGTTGAGGTCGCCGAAGTCGACGCCCATCCCCTTGAACGAGTCGATACCGACGTTCTTGGACTTCGGCTCGAACGGCGTGAGCGTGCCCTCGACCATCGCGAACTCGAACTTGCCGGGGGTGGACCGGTTGTGCAGCAAGCGGTCCGGACCGAAGTCGTGCGCCACGTACAGCTCGGGCAGCAGGTCGCCGTCGACGTCGTTGGAGCTCGACGCCAGGGCCCAGCCCTTGGACGCGTCGTGCGGGATCGCGTTGTCGTGCTGCTTGAAGCCGGCGGTCGGGTTGGCGCCCGCCGTGCCGCCGGTCCACTCGAAGATGTAGTCCTCGCCACCGTTGAGCGCGGCGGACATCGAGGCGTTCATCTGCACGCCGGTGTCCTTGCTCGGGTCGAGCACGGGACCGTGCGGGAAGTAGTTGCCGATGAAGATGTCGTCGTGCCCGTCGCCGTCGAAGTCGGCCACGGTGGCGGAGTTGGTGTTCCACTCCGGCCCGGCGTAGCGCCCGCTCGACGCGCCCGGCACCAGTTCGGTGGCCTGGAACGAGTCGGCGGTCAACTCGTCCTCGCCGGACTTGGCCAGGTGCAGGATCGGCGTGCGGCCCCACAGGTAGACCAGCAGGTCCATCGCGCCGTCTTCGTTGAAGTCACCGGGGACGCAGCCCATCGGCGCCATCACGTCGTTCACCGGCAGGCTGCCGGAGCTCAGCGCGAACGGCGCGTACCGCGGCGTCTTCCCGGCCTCCGGCGCGGGGGTGATGATCACCTGGTCGATGCGCACGTCCACGAAGCAGATGTCGTTGGACAGCCCGTCGCCGTCGAGGTCGTTCATGGCGATGGCGGAGCCGACCGACGAGATCCACGCGTCGATGTGCTTGTAGTCCTTGTTGACCTTGCGGATCGTCTGCTGGGTGTAGCCGCCGGGCAGGGCGATGTTCTCGGGCGCGAACCCGAAGCCCGACGCCAGCTCCTGCTTCTCGGCCGCCGACGACTCGGGATGGCTCGCCACCGAGAAGGTGGCGGCCACCAGTACCAGCGCGATGATTCCGGGGAGTTGCCTGCCCAGCCAGCCGGTGGTGGCGCTCACGTACCGACTCCTTCCTGGTGGACGAACTGTGCGGCGATGCGTTGCCGCCACGTCTCGAACGCGGGCACGGCGCCGTCGACGATCGGCGGCGCGGGACGCACGTCCTGCGTGATCCGCGCGGCGTCCTCGGGCTCCATGCCGCAGAACACCCGGGTGGCCAACCCGGTGTGGGGAACCATCGTTCCCGCCTTCGCGCGTGCCTCGGCGGCGAACGCGCTGGCCTGCGCGACCATCCCGGCGTGCTGCCCGGACCGTTCCCGGAACATCAGCAGCTCGTCCTCGGTGACGCCGCCCGCGTAGGTGGCGGCCAAGCCCGCGCCGGAGTACAGGTCTTCACGGCGGTGCTCGGCGAACCCGTCGATGAGGTCCGCGACGTACTCGGGGTCGGTGCCGCCGACGAACCACATCGCGCGACCGATGCCCTGGTCCAGCGCGCGGCTCGTGTAGTCCCGCGGTCCTGAGGCGGGCCACGGGAAGTCGCGGTCGACGTACTGGCCGTGCACGTACTTGTCGGTGTGGAAGTAGGCCTGGTGGAAGCCGTAGCCGTCCAGTACCAGCCAGCGCAGCAGCGGGTCCGTCGTCGAGTCGGCGGGCCACCGGAACCGCGGCAGCCGGGCCATCGCCCAGCCGATCCCGACGTAGATCATGTAGACGTGGTCGCCGCCGCGCCCCTCCAGGAACTGCTCGACGTGCCGGGAGTGGCCGAAGGGCATTCCGTCCAGGACCGCGAGACCCATTCCGGCGCCCTCGTAGGCGAAACCCTTGAACCTCGTCGGCAGCCTTTCGAGTGCTTCCTCGGCATCCCGCGGGTGGCGGGCCTCGACCGCGGCGGCGTATCCCTCGATGAACATCCGGCCGACGGTCTCCAGCAATTCTTTGCCGGCCTCGTTCTTGACCCTGAACCCGCGGGTCTCCATCAACGTGTCGGATATCTTCGGAGTCAGTAATCGGCGCCGCAAGGCGCGCAGGGCACTCACATTCATCCCCCCAACGTCGGGCGACGATCAACCGGACAGGAACGGGAAAATAGTTGCAGCGCGGCACTCGGCGCGGCTACTTCAGGCTTGCGGATCCGCGCCGGTAAACCTTCGATCATGCGGCGGGGTGTGTCCGAATTGCGGCGAAATGCGCACGAATCCTGCTGCGCCACACCTCGTACGGCGGTACCGCGCCCTCGGTGTCGGGTGCGACCGCGGTGGCGTCGGCGAGTTCCGACGCGGCCTCGGGGGTGATCTCCGCGAGCGTTTCGATGGCGGTGGCGCTGTGCGCGGGGACGAATCCGGCGTGGATCCGGGCTTTCACCGCGAAGACCGAGCCCAGTGCCAGCTCCGGGCGGTGCTCGCCCGCGGCGGCGGGCAGCGTGGCCAGCTCGTCGGGCGTGCCACCGCCCGCGAACGTCGCCGCCAGGCCGACACCGCTCCACAGGTCGGCGTGCCGAGCGGGGTCGAACCGGCCGAGCGCCCGCGCGACCTCCTCGCTCTGGGCGCCGTGGATGAACCACAGCGCCCGGCCGATGCCCTGGTCGATGGCGCGCGGGAAGTAGTCGGGCCTGCCCTGCCACGGGTAGGCCGGGGGCACGCGCTGCTCGTCGACCCACTTGCGGCTGTGGAAGTAGGCCAGGTCGAAGCCGTAGCCGTCGACCGCGAGCCACGTCATCGTCGGGTGGTAGGGCGACCCGGCCAGGTCCGGCACGACCTTGCGCCACAGCGCGCGCGGCAGGTGGTTCATGGCGAACCCGATGCCGATGTAGGCGACGAACAGGTGCTCCGCGCCCGGTCCGTTGAGCAGGTCGCGCGCCCGCGTGCCCCGGCCCATCACGTCGCGGATGGTGAACGCCATCGTCGCGCCCTCGTAGGCGAAACCGCGCAGCTCGGGCTCGACGAACCCGAGCCGGCGCACGATCTCGTCCTGGTCGCGCGAGTCGATTCCCCACTCGAAACCGCAGACGACCGACTGCGGGATGGCGTCCAGCTTGGGTGCGTACTCCGACGACGCGCCGGGGAAACCGCGCGCGCCGAGCGTCACCTCCTGCAACGAAGGCGCCATCACGAGCCTGCGCAGCGATCCCAGCGTTGTCGACATGGTGCTAGACCCCCAGTGCGTCTTGGGATTTCCTCGTGCCCTCGGTCCGGACGGCGATCGCGGTGCCCCGCGAGGTCGAGCTGTGGTGGGCGCCCGCGTGCGAGACCTTCCGGAATGGGTCCCGCACGACGTCGAGCGCGGTGTCGTCGGTCACGGTGTCGTCGGTCACGGGGTCCGCGAAGTGGCCCGGTCGGGCGTCGACGAGCGCGATCCCGCCCGGGTGGCCGCGTGGGCCGATTGTGTCGCGGCGACGTGGAAAATGACCGTCGAGGAGTGTCGAGGCGGCCACCGGCTCGGCCCCGGCAGCGGGGTCGGCTCCCTTTCGGGGCGCTTCGTCGGCGCCGATGTGGGCCATCCGTGGCTCCTTGCCGAGGATATCGGTGAGTCGCGTGGTCGTACTCGCTGCCGGGGGTCGGGCGTTCCCAGGATCGGTCCGGGCGTCGCTGAAACCTTCTCCGAACATGCGGACTTCGTGGCGAATCGAGTGGTCGACCCGTCGTGGCCGTTGCGCGGTGTGCCGACAACGGGAACGACACCGTTGTGGGACGTGGCGGCCGGACCGCGAATCGCCCGGCGTGACGTCGTCCGAGCCGGGGCGGGCTGGGTCGTGTGCCGCATTCTCAGGCGCACCGGTTCCATTGTCGGAAACTGCTCGGTGTTTTTCCGAGGGGCGGCCCGGATGACGTGGAAACCGCCGTCCGCGGGGCCCGGCGTGGTGGCGCGAAGGCGGTGGCGGCACTTCGGCCCGATTCGCGACCTCGGCCACACCGGGGGCACGTGCGCGGTGCGGGAGGTGGACCGGTCGGGCGCTGTCCGCGGTGCGCTGGTGGGCCGGTCCGTCGACCTGGCGCGACCGTCGTGGCCCTCGCGCATCCCGCCGAGTGGTGCCGTCGCGGTGGTCGGTCGGGACACTCCCGTCGGCCGGCGGCGAGCACGCTGGGCACCGAGCCGTTCGGTGGCGCAGAACGTCGAAAGCCGCCGCTCGTGGAGTCCGACGAGCCGGCGGCATCCGGGACCCGATCGCGCCGTTCGACGTGGCCGGCGTCGTCCCGCGCGCGGTGCGTGGCGGCCCGGAGCTCCCCCGGGGAGCTCCGGGCCGCGGGTGCGTCAGTCCACGTTGGACAGCGTGAACTGGCCGGGCTTGCGGCCCTCACCGGCCGGACCGCGGTACGCCTGGGCGATGTCCAGCCACTGCTCGGCGAGCTCGCCCTCCGCCCGCACGTCCAAGTCGGAGTGGTGCCGCCGCCGGGTCACCAGCAGGCAGAAGTCCTCCGCCGAGCCGGTGACGCGCTGGGCGGCGTCCTCGGGGCCGTAGGACCACACCGTGCCGGACGGTGCGGTGATCTCGAACCGGAACTCGTCCGTCGGCGGCTCCTCGCCGCGCGCCAGGTAACCGAAGTCCTTGGTGCGCACCGCGAAACCGACCAGGAAACCGAGTCGGTCGTCCCACTTCCGGGGCACGCCGAGGGCATCGGCTACGTCCTGGCCGTGCCCGAACAGCTCCATCATGCCCGCGCTGGCCAGCACCGCCGGCGGCAGCGGGTTCACCAGCCACGGCACCGTGGTGTCGGCCGGCACGGCGGCCAGCGCGTCGATCGCCCGCGCCTTGGTCTGGCTCCAGCGCTCCACGAGTTCGGGGGTGTCGAGCGCGAGGTGCGGCGCCATCGCGGCGTCCACGTTGGCGTTGAAGTCGGGGGACAACCCCGCCATCATCGCCTGGAACCGGGCGCCGTCGGACGCCGCGAGGCCCGCCATGGCGAAAATCGCGGTCAGGTGCGCCACCTGGTGCTTGACCGTCCAGCCGGGCGACGGCGTCGGCAGCGACCACGCGGAGTCGTCGAGGTCGGCGATCATCCGGTCGAAGTCGTCGCCCGTGGCCCGGAGCGCCGTGATCACGTCCATTGCGCATGTCCTTCGCTCGAGTTGGCTGAGCTCTGACGATGCCGCAGCGGACAGCGGAAGTCTTCTCACGGCGTGCTCTAAGCCCCCGCCCGGCGGTCGGTTCGGGATCGGCCGGGATGCCCGTGCCCCCGAGGGCGGGCGGCCGGGATCACGGCGGGCGAGGTGACAGTTCGGTGGACATCGCAGCGTGCGTTGACGCAGGATGGCGGCTGTGTCGGAGCCCAGCAGCATCCACGTGGCCGACTACGACCCCGACTGGCCGCGACAGGCCGCTACCGCGATCGACGCTCTCCTGGCAGCGGCGCCCGGGCTGTTCGTGGAGATCGAGCACATCGGCTCCACCGCCGTCCCGGGACTGGCGGCGAAGCCCGTCATCGACCTGATGGCCGCCGTCGACGACCTCACGCACGCTCGATCCCACCAGGCGGCGTTCGCCTGCCTCGGCTTCCACCCGCACGACAACGGGATGACCGACCGGCTGCTGTACGTCCGCGCGGACAGCGGGATCCGAAGCCATGTCCTGCACGTGGTGAGCCTGGAGAGTTGGCCCACCCGGAACCAGCGGATCTTCCGGGACCACCTGCGTGCCCATCCCGAGGACGCGGCCCGATACGCGCAGCTCAAGCGGGCGATCGTCGTCGCCGGCACCGCATCGGGTGAGTATGCGCGGGCGAAGACGGCGCTGGTGCAGGAGCTCACCGACCGCGCTCGCGCACAACTCGGCCTGCCACCGGAACCCGTGTGGGAGAAGCGGTGAACTCCGGCAGCGCGAAGCCGAAACCGCACCCCTCCGCAGTGCCGACGAACACGGGCGCAGACCCGGCCCGCGGACCGACCACCCGTCCGGCTCAGGCGACGCCGGCGGCGATGAGCTGCTGCCAGATCTCGCCCTGGTCGACGACCTCGACGCCGAGCTTCTCCGCCTTGGCGATCTTGCTCGCCCCGACGTCCGCCCCGGTGATCAGGTAGTCGGTGCTGGCCGAGACCGAGGTCGCGGTGGTGGCGCCGGCCTTCTCGCAGAGCCTCTGGAAGGTGGGGCGGGGCACCTTCTCGCCGGACCGGGGGTCGCTGATCGCGCCGGTGATCACCACCGTCTTGCCCGCCAACGGCGCGTCCGACGCCACGACGGGCGGCAGGTCCTCCTCCCGCACGTCCAGGGACACGCCGTGCTGCCGCAGCCGTTCGAGTTCGGGCCGCAGCCGGGCGAGGTGCTCGGTCAGCGACGCGGCGACCTTGGGGCCGATGTCCTCGACGGCCACCAGGCGTTCCTCGCCCGCGTCGGCGACCTCCTCCAGTGAGCCGAACCCCGCCCGGCACAGGCGGGTCGCGGTGCCTTCCGAGGCCATCGGGATGGCGAGCCCGATCAACGCCCGGCGCAGGCCCACGGCGCGGCTGGCGGCGATCGAGTCGATCATGCGGGTCGCGGAGGTCTCGCCGATGCGGTCGAACTCCAGCAACTGCTCCTTGGTCAGGGTGTAGAGGTCCGACGGGTGCTCCAGCAGCCCGGCCTCGGCGAGCCGCTCGATCCACACCGGGCCGACCGCCTCGATGTCCGCCGCCGCCCGCGACGCCCAGTGGATCAACCGCCGCACGGTCTGCGCGGGGCAGGCGACGTTGGTGCAGAACAGCTCGCGGCTGTTGCCCTGCTCGGTCAACGGCTGCCCGCACGACGGGCACTCGGACGGCGGCACGATCTCCCGCTCCGCGCCCGTGCGCTTGGACTCGTCGAGCACACCCGCGACGAACGGGATCACGTCGCCGGCTCTGCGGATCAGCACGGTGTCGCCGATCCTGATGCCGCGCGCCCGGATGACCTCCTGGTTGGCCAGCGTCGCGCGGGTGACGGTCGTGCCGCCCACGAACACCGGCTCCAGGTGCGCCACCGGGGCGATCTTGCCCGTCTTGCCGACGTCCCAGACCACGTCGAGCAGCACCGTGGTCTTCTCCTCGGCGGCGAACTTGAACGCCAACGCGCCGCGCGGCGAGCTCGACCGGGTGCCGGCGGCGGCGAAGGCGTCCCGGTTCGCCAGCCGCAGCACCGCGCCGTCCAGGTCGTAGTCCAGGTCGTTGCGCCGCGTCTCGATCTCGGAGATCACCGCCTGCGCCGCGTCCGCGTCGTCGCAGTGCCGCATGTCGGCGACGTCGAACCCGAGCGCGCGCAGCCCGCGCTCCAGGTCGGCCGCGGCGCCGCCCTCGGAGGTGTCCAGGTCGAAGGCGAAGAACTGCAGCCGGCGCTCCGCGACCGTGGCCGCGTCCTTCGCCCGCAGGGTGCCCGCGGCGGCGTTGCGCGGGTTGATCAGCGGCTTGTCCGGGTGCGCGGTGTTGTAGGCGGCGAACGTGGACCGCAGCATCACCGCCTCGCCGCGCACCTCGACCCGGCCCGGCGCGTCGAGGAGCTCCGGCACGCCGTCGACCAGGGCGCGCACCAGCGGCGTCACGTCGTCACCCGTCGTACCGTCACCGCGGGTGATCGCACGGGCCAGCCGCCCGTTCTCGTAGACCACCGCCAGCGACAGCCCGTCCAGCTTCGGCATGACCACCACCGGCTGGCCCGGGAAGCGGTCGAAGAACGCCGCGACCTGCTCGGGCCTGGTCGCCTTCTCCAGCGACAGCATCGGCCGGGAGTGCCGGACCGGAGCGTGCAGCACGGCGGGCGCGCCCACCTGCTCCAGCGGGTTCGGGTCGGGCGCCAGCTCCGGGTTCGCCTCGATCAGCCCGCGCAACTCGTCCTCGATCGCGTCGTACTCCGCGTCCGCCACCAGCGGCGAGCCGCGGTAGTAGGCGTCGCGCAGCACGACGACCTGGTCGGCGAGTTCCTGGATGCGTTCCCGAGCGTTCACGGCCCACAAGTTACCGGCGACCACCGACAATCCGGCTGCCGGCGGCCCCGGACCAGCGTGAATTCGGTCGCGGAACCGCCCGATCAGGCCTAGCTTCTGCGTCGAGCAGAGGAGAACCGTGGAGCAGATCAGCAAGCGACTGGTGAACTGGGCGTCCATCCTGGACCCGGGCACCCGCGAGCAGGCCGAGAAGGCCGCGCGGATGCCGTTCATCTTCCCGCACCTGGCGCTCATGCCCGACGCGCACCTCGGGAAGGGCGCCACGGTCGGCAGCGTCATCCCCACCCTGGGCGCGATCATCCCGGCCGCCGTCGGCGTCGACATCGGCTGCGGCATGATCGCCGTGCGCACCCAGTTCACCGGGGACGACTTCCGCGCGCGCCCGCTCGCCCCGCTGCGCGAGGCGATCGAGAACGCCGTGCCGCTGTCCGCCGGGAAGTACAACACCCGGCTGACGGACACCGCGCGTGAACGCGTCGACGTGCTCGCCCGCCGCGCGGAGGAGGCCGGCTTCGACCCCGGTTCCTACGCGGGCAACTGGGAGCTGCAGCTCGGCACCCTCGGCAGCGGCAACCACTTCATCGAGGTCACGCTGGACGAGACCGGGCGGGTGTGGCTGTTCCTGCACTCCGGGTCGCGCGGCGTGGGCAACAAGATCGCCCAGAAGCACATCCGGGTCGCGCACCAGCAGTGCGAGCGCCGGTGGATCGACCTGCCCGACCCGGACCTGGCGTACCTGGTCCAGGGCGAGGACGAGTTCTGGCACTACATCCGGGAGATGCGCTGGGCCCAGGACTTCGCGTGGTCCAACCGCGAGGAGATGATGGACCGGGTGGTCGCCTGCGTGGCCGACTGGACCGGCCGTGACGTGGAGCGCCGGGAAGTCGTGAACTGCCATCACAATTACACGGAGCAGGAGACCCACTTCGGCAAGGAGGTGTGGCTGTCCCGCAAGGGCGCCATCAACGCCGAGAAGGGCCGGGCGGGCCTCATCCCGGGCTCTATGGGCACCGCGTCGTACGTCGTGGTCGGCAAGGGCAACCCCGTCGCGCTGAACTCCTCGCCGCACGGCGCCGGCCGTGAGTACTCCCGCTCGGCCGCGCGCCGGGCGTTCGGCCGGGACGACCTGCGCAAGGCGATGGTCGGCATCGAGTACCGCGACACCGACGCGTTCATCGACGAGATCCCGGCGGCGTACAAGGACATCGACGTCGTCATGCGCGACGCGCGGGATTTGGTCGAAGTGCGCCACACGTTGCGCCAGATCGTCAACGTGAAGGGCGATTGACCGGCGGGGCAGGCGGGCTCATCCGCCTGCCCCGCGTCCGTCACGGGGCCTGACCGGTTTTCGGGCTGCCGGTACTCGGGCGCACCCCGGTCGTCGTGGGTCTCTCGGAATCGATGGATAACCTCGACATGGCTCGAACCTTCCCCAGATGAGTGATGCCGGAACGGTGGCGTCGCGTGCTATGCGGCAGGCGAGTCGGTCGCGCCGAAGAACGGGAACTCGTAGATGACGTTGGGCCACCCGAGGATCACGAAGGTCACCGCGACGGCCAACTGCAATGGGCGGGACTTGAGGTGTCGTGCCAGGTAGAAGGACGTGCGTCGGATCGTGCCGAAGATCATGGCGGGATTCAACCACAACGGTTCCCTAGCATTGGACCAGGGGTCAAGGAAGCTCCGCGTGGCGGCACGTCAGGGTGATACTCCAGTCAACGCGAGTTTATTTCGTCTTCACTCGATCGGGTGACTTTCGGTTCCTTGGTCGAATGGAGTAGGTTGTGTTTCGCTCTGCCCGTCGTTTCGGGCAGGGCTTTTTGGGCTGCGTGGCGAAAGGTGGTCGCGAGGGTCGGGGATGGCGCCCGGTCGGCCGCGCATGAATTCCGGTTCGCCGAGCGCGGTGTGCATTTTCTCCGCGAGGCCGGATTCGACGAGCAAGGGTTCGGCCTCCCGCCACCGTCGTTCCGCCTCCACCTGATCGCCGACCACGGCGTGCGCGTGCCCGAGGAGGAAGAGCGCCTGCGCCTTTTCCCGGGTGATGTCCAGGTCGGCCGACAGCTCCAACGCGCGGTGGCAGAACTCGATGGTCTTCTCGTGGGACTTGCGGTCGTAGTGGACGCGGGCGAGCGCCACCAGCGCCTCGACCGTGCGCGCCCGTTCACCGGTGGACAGGTTGATCTCGAGCGCGGCTTCCAGGCACCGGAGGGCGTCGTCCAGCTCGCGGCGCTGGTGGTGGAGCTTGCCCAGCGCGGTCAGGGTCGTGCCCTCGCCGTGGCGGTGCTTGATGGTCCGGCGCAGGTCCAACGCCTCGCGGTACAGCTCCACGGCCTCGTCGACCCGGTCCAGCCGCTGGTAGGCCGCGGCCATCTGGTCCAGTGTGGAGGCTTCCAGGCTCCGGTGGCCGGTCGCGCGGTGCAGTTCCAGGGCCGACTCGTACAGCGACAGCGCGGTCCGGACGTCACCGCGCTCGCGGTGCGCGCTGGCCAGGTTGTGCACGGCGATCTCGGTGAACTCCACGTCCTCCATGCGCTGTGCGATGGAGAGCGCCTCCTGCATGTGCTCGACCGCCTCGTCGTACTCACCGAGCCGGTAGTAGGCGGTGCCCAGGTTCAGCAGGCTGCCGCACCGGCCCTCCACGTCCCCGGTCGAGCGCGCCGCGTCGGCCGCCACCCGCTCGACCGCGACCAGGTCGCGGTACGCGCCGGTGCGGTCCAGGGCGCGGTCGATGTTCGCCGCGATCCGCCAGGCGTGACCGGCGAAGCCGTGGCGGAACGCGTGCGGCACGGCGGCGACGAGGGTGGCCCGCTCGGTCGCGAACCAGGCCAGGGCGTCGTTCTCGTCGGCGAACCGGGGCACGGCGTCGAGGGTCATGCCCGGCAGCAGCGGCACGGGGTCGTCGTGCGCGTTCAGGGCTCGCTCCAGGCCGATCGCGCCGGCGAGCTGCCAGGTCAGCAGCCCGCTGAGCGCGGCTTGCCGCTGGTGGGACGACTCCTCGGTGCGGACCCGGTCCAGGGCGTAGTCGTGCAGCAGGTCGTGCAGGCGGAAGTGCCCGTGGGTCGTGTACTGGAGGAGGTTGGCCTTGGTGAGCGTCCGCAGGTGGACGAGGACGTCGTGCTCCGGGCGCTCGGTCAGGGCGCTCGCCGCCGCCGAGGAGAACTCGGCCGTCGGGTGCAGGCCCAGCAGCCGGAAGACCCGCGCGGTCTCGGTCGGCAGGTCCCGGTAGGACACCCCGAAGGCGAACGACAGGCTCGCGCTGTCGTCGTCGCTGTCGTCCAGGGAACCCAGTATTCCCAGCCCTTCCTGCGTCGCGTACTCCTCGACGAGGACGCCGATCGGCACCTGCGGCCGGTTCGCCACGTGCTGCGCGATGATCTTGACGGCCATCGGGTGGCCGTCGAGCCGCGAGGCCAACGCCCGCAGCGCGGTGGGTTCCGCTTCGGCCCGCCCCGCGCCGATCTCGCGGCGCAGCAGGTCGATCGACTCGTCGAACGAGAGCGGCGGCACGGCGAAGAGGTGGACGTCGTCGTGGAGGTCCAGTCCCCAGGGGCGGATCCTGCTGGTCACGATGGTGAAGCAGTTCGTCGCGGCGCCCAGCAGCGGTCGGACCTGCGGGCTGTGCCGGGCGTCGTCGAGCACCAGCAGCACTTTGCGGTCACCGAGCGCGCGGTGCAGGGCGGCGGCGCGTTCGGCGCCCGTCGTCGGGATGTGCGCCACGCCGAGCGAGGTCAGCAGCACGCCGGACGCGTCCTCGGCGGTCATCGCGGTGCCGCGGCCGAAGCCGCGGAGGTCGAGGAAGAGCTGGCCGTCCGGGAACCGGTCGGCCCTCGTCCGTCCCCAGTGGATGGCCAGTCCGGTCTTGCCGACGCCCGGCATCCCGTGCAGCGCGACGACTTGCCCGCGCCCGCCGTCGGGCCCGTCGAGCAACGCGTCCAACGCGGCGAGCAGGTCCTCCCGGCCCACGAACGTCCTGGCCCTCCTGGGCAGCTGGCGGGGTGGGGCGTGCTGCGGCTTGGTGGACGTGGTCGCGGTGCCCACCTGCTTGGCGACGATGCTCTGGTACACCGCGCGCAGTTCCGGACCCTGTTCGGCGCCCGTGGCCTCGAAGAGGCGTTCGCAGAACCGCTCGTGGTACTCCAGCGCCGCGGCGTACTTGCCCTGCCCTTCCAGCGAACGCATGTACAGCCTCGCGAGCACTTCGTCGAGTTCGTGCTCCTGCGCGAGCCTGCCCGCTTCGCCCATCGCCTCGACGTGCTCGCCGAGCGCGTTCAGGCTTTCCACGAGGGCGTAGTGGGCGGTGAGCCGGTCGAACGTGTCCATCTGGTAACGCAGGTGGTCCGCCCACATGCTTTCGACGTCCTGCAACGGGCGTCCCTGCCATCGCGACAACGCTTCCCGCAGCACCGCTCTCGCGCGCGCGTGCTCGCCGGCGGCGGCTGCCGCCCGACCCATTTCCGCCATTGTGCGGAACCGGTGGTAGTCGACGATTTCGCGGTCGACGTCGAGCAGGTAGGCGTCGCCCTCGCGCTCGATCGACCGGTCGAGGCCGACCTGGCCCAGCACCCTGCGCAAGCGGCTGATCAGTGGCTGGAGCCTTCCTCGCATGCCGGACGGATCCTCGTCGGGCCACACCGCCTGCGCGATCGTGCCGATGCCGACGGGCTGGCCGACGTGGTAGAGCAGCAGCGCCAGGACCGCGCGTTGCTTCGCGGACCCGAGGTCCACGTTCTCGTCCGCCACGCGTAATCGGGTCTTGCCCAGGATCTTGAATTCCACCAGCGTTCACCTTTCGCTGGCACGACGGTCCGGTATTGCCAGTGTGCTGGAGTCGGACCGGATTGTGCAGGGCAATGTCGAGTTGTTGCTCCGTTGTGCCGAACGGCCGGCCGGCGATCGGCGGCGCGAGTGAACTGCCAGGCAACTGCAAGGAAACTGCAAGGAGATGTGCACGGCCGCCGCGAATCGGGTTGTCCGGCGGACAGGGCCGTTGCTAGCGTCACGGCGGCGATGGAGATCGCTGGGTCACCGGGAACGGGGAGGTCGATGAATATGGCTGTCCGCGGCCGTCTTCAGCACGTCCTCATCCGGTCCGCACGCGGCTGACGCGCGGGCCGGGTCATCCCGATGACCAGGAGTTCCGAGTGTCTTCTCCTTCCCTTCCCGTGCCCGATCCGACCACCGAACGGCTGGTGCTGCGGTCCTGGACCGCGGCCGAGGTCGACGCCGTCGTGGGTGGTGTCCGGCTGCCGCACTGGGCCGAAGACTTCCCCGCGGACGGCGATCAGGTCATCGCCGGGCTGCTCCGCGAGCACCCCGAGTGGCTGAGCCGTCACGGCCACCGGTTGGTGGTCGAGCGTGACAGCGGTCTGGTGGTCGGGTCGATCGGGCTGTTCTGGCCGCCGAGCGACGGTGTCGTGGAGATCGGGTACGGCGTCGTGGTGTCCCGGCGGGGGCGCGGGTACGCCACCGAGGCCGCGCGCGCGTTGACCGGCTTCGCGTTCACCGCGCCCGGCGTCCGGGTGGTCCGCGCCGAGGTGGAGCTGTCGAACCCCGCCTCGGTCCGCGTCCTCGAGAAGGCCGGTTTCCGGCCGTTGGACGGCGCCGCCGGACAGGGCACCGTCCGGTACGGCATCGTGCGGTAGGTCGTCTCACGGGGTCGGCGGCGGTTCCTGCCGTCGACCCCGCATCACCGCAGGTCAGCGCTATTCTAGCCCCCGGCTATGCATGGTCATGCAGCGTCGTGCATACTTCTAGTCGTGTCCAAGGTGCTCACTTACCTCCCCGCCGGCGAACACGTCGGCATCGCGTTCTCCGGTGGTCTCGATACGTCCGTGGCGGTCGCCTGGATGCGGGAGAAGGGCGCGGTGCCGTGCACGTACACCGCGGACATCGGTCAGTACGACGAGCCCGACATCGCATCGGTGCCGAGCCGCGCCGCCGTGTACGGCGCCGAGATCGCCCGACTGGTCGACTGCCGGGCCGCCCTGGTCGAGGAAGGGCTCGCGGCGCTGGCCTGCGGCGCGTTCCACATCAGGTCCGGCGGCCGTGCCTACTTCAACACCACGCCGCTCGGGCGGGCCGTGACGGGCACCATGCTGGTGCGCGCCATGCTCGACGACGACGTCCAGATCTGGGGCGACGGCTCCACCTACAAGGGCAACGACATCGAGCGGTTCTACCGCTACGGCCTGCTCGCCAACCCGTCCCTGCGGATCTACAAGCCGTGGCTGGACGCCGCGTTCGTCAGCGAGCTCGGCGGCCGAACGGAGATGTCCGAGTGGCTGCAGGCGCGCGGCCTGCCGTACCGGTCGAGCACGGAGAAGGCGTACTCGACCGACGCGAACATCTGGGGCGCGACGCACGAGGCCAAGGCGCTCGAACACCTCGACGCCGGCATCGAGATCGTCGACCCGATCATGGGCGTGCGGTTCTGGGACCCCGAGGTCGAGATCGCCACCGAGGACGTCACGGTCGGGTTCGACCAGGGCAGGCCGGTGACGATCAACGGCAAGGAGTTCTCCTCCGCCGTCGACCTGGTGCTGGAGGCCAACGCCATCGGCGGCCGGCACGGCATGGGCATGTCCGACCAGATCGAGAACCGGGTCATCGAGGCCAAGAGCCGCGGCATCTACGAGGCGCCGGGCATGGCGCTGCTGCACGCGGCCTACGAGCGGCTGGTCAACGCGATCCACAACGAGGACACCCTCGCCTCCTACCACAACGAGGGCCGCAAGCTGGGCCGGCTGCTCTACGAGGGTCGCTGGCTCGACCCGCAGGCGCTGATGGTGCGCGAGGCGTTGCAGCGGTGGGTCGGCACGGCGGTCACCGGCGAGGTGACGCTGCGCCTGCGCCGCGGTGACGACTACTCGATCCTGGACACGTCCGGGCCCGCGTTCAGCTACCACCCGGACAAGCTGTCCATGGAGCGGACCGAGGACTCGGCGTTCGGGCCGGTCGACCGCATCGGCCAGCTGACCATGCGCAACCTCGACATCGCCGACTCGCGCGCCAAGCTGGAGCAGTACGCCGGGCTCGGCATGGTCGGCAGCCAGTCGACGCTGATCAGCGCGGCGCAGGTGGCGCAGACCGAGCTGATCGGCGCGATGCCCGAGGGCGGCGCCGAGGCCATCGCCTCGCGGGGCAAGGTGGCCGACGACGAGCTGCTCGACCACGCCGCCCTGGAGGCGGGCAACGACTGACCCGCTCCTGGCCGGCCGCGCCGTCGGTCGGCCGAGGCCGTGCCCGCGCCGGTCCACGCGTGTCGTGGCCGGTGCGGGCATCGGCGTTCCCGGGCCTCACACGCCGTGGCGACGGTCGCCCGTGACGAGTTCGGCGACCCTGGCCTCGGCCTCGCCGGAGAACGGGTTCCGGTAGGCGTCGACGGCCAGGCGGGTCTCCTCCGCGATCAGGTCGGCGTTGATCTGGGCGCCGGCGGTGGCGCCCGCCGCGGCGGACGCGCCGACCTGCGCGGTCAGGTCCGTGACGTTGCCCGCGACCCACACCCCGGGCACGTCGGTGCGGCCCAGCGCGTCGGCGGGGATGTGCTCGCCCATCCCGGACGGGTGCTCGACGGGCCGGAGCCCCAGCGTCGCCAGGAAACCGGCTCGTGCCACCATCCGCGACGCCACGACGATCACCTCACGGCCGACCGCGCGCCCGTCGGCGAGCCGCACGCCGACGATGCGGTCGCCCGCGATCTCCAGCGCCGCCACCTCGCCCGCCACGACGTCGACACCGCGTGCGGCCAACTGCTCGGCCTGCTCGGCGGTCGGCGGCTGCGTGTGGGAGAAGAGCGTGACGTCGGCGCTCAGCTGCCGGAACATCAACGCCTGGTGCACCGCCATCGGCCCGGTCGCCAGCACGCCGATCGCCTGGTCGCGGACCTCCCAGCCGTGGCAGTACGCGCAGTGCACCACGTCGCGGCCCCAGCGCTCGCGCAGCCCCGCCACGTCCGGCAGCTCGTCCACCAGGCCCGTGGTCACCAGCAGCCGGCGGGCCCGGACCGCGCGGTCGTCGGCCAGCGCCACCACGAACCGGTCGCCCTCGCGGTTGACGGCGTCGACCTCGCCGGTCACCACCTGACCGCTGTAGGCCCGGACTTCCGCCCGACCGCGTTCGACCAGCTCGGCCGGCGGCATCCCGTCCCTGGCCAGCAGCCCGTGCACGCCGTCGGCTGGCGCGTTGCGCGGCGACCCGGCGTCGATCACGACCACCGACCGCCGCGACCGCGCCAGCATCAGGGCGCCGTTCAACCCGGCGGCCCCACCACCCACCACCGCCACGTCATAGCTGTCACTCAGCTGAAAGGTCATCGCGACCACCTCCACGACCACCATGCGTGCGAGGTGAGCGGATCGGCAAACCTTGTTGCCGATCCGGCAACAAGGGCCGGCCCCCGGCTCCCACCGGGCCGGCCCCTTGTCAGCTCAGAACTTCACCGTGGCGCAGCCGACCCGGGGACCGGCGGTGCCCGCCTTGCCCGGTTCGGTGGCGGTGCGCTGGGCGTGGATCACGACCGAGCCCGCCCGCCGGTCGGCGAACTGCCACGGCACGACCGCGCCGACCACCGCGCGGCCGCGGTCGTCGGTGGTGAAGTCGAGCCAGATCTCGTTCTCCGGGTTGGCGTACGCCGGGTCCACCGACGGCTGGTTCGGGTCCACCACGTGCTGGTGGTGCGCGCCGGCGTCGGTGGGCGCCGCGCCGCACGGCAGCTGGTGCGCGTGCGCGCCGTAGGTTCGGTTCGGGACCAGGCCGTAGACGCTGAGCAGGGCTTTCGTGGAGCGTCGCAGCGGGGTGGCCACGACCATCACGGCCGCGCCGGGCGCGATCAGCGCCGGGTCGTAGGTGTAGGCCTTGGTCGCGGTGGCCGGGGTGGCGAAGCGGGCCACCGTCACGGCGACTCCGGAGCCTCGGGGACTGTCCGCGGACGCGCTCGGCGTCACCGCCGTCGCGAGCAATCCGCCGATGACCAGGGGGATCAGACGTTTCACACTTCTGCCTTCCGTAGGAAAAGGCGGCGGCACACCCGAAGTTAGCACCGATCGTCATGGGCTGCTTTCACCGTAAGACCCTCGTAATTCGGGGGCGGTGAGCGGTTCGCCTCGTCCACACTGGACGACGTGCTGCTCACCTTGACCACGACCCACCGCCCGGCCACCGACCTCAGCCACCTGCTGCACAAACATCCCGAACGGGCGCAGTCGTTCACCACGTCCTCGGGCGCCGCGCACGTCTTCTACCCGCGCGCGGACGAGGAGGAGTGCACGGTCGCGCTCCTGCTGGAGGTCGACCCGGTCGCGCTGGTCCGCGGTCCCGGCAGCACGCTCACCCAGTACGTCAACGACCGGCCGTACGCGGCCGGCTCGCTGTTGACCGTCGCGCTCGGTTCGGTGTTCCGCACCGCGATGAACGGCCGCAGCAAGAGCCGCGCGGACGTGGCCGCCACCCCGATCCCGCTCACCGTGCGCGTGCCCGTCCTGCCGCACCGCCTGGTCGAACGGCTCTTCACGCCGTTGGGCTGGACCACGCACATCACGCCCCTCCCGCTCGGCGACGGCGACGACTCGCGGTACGCCGACGTCACCCTCACCGGCACGCTCACGCTGTCGGAAGCCCTGAAGCACCTCTACGTCCTGCTGCCCGTCCTCGACGGCGACAAGCACTACTGGGTCGCCGAGGACGAGGTGGACAAGCTGCTGCGCGCGGGGGAGGGGTGGCTCGGCGCGCACCCGGACCGCGAGCTGATCACCACCCGGTACCTGATGCGCCGACGTCCGCTGGTGCGGTCCGCGCTGTCGCGCCTGGCCGAGGTGGAGGAGGTCGAGCCGGAGGAGCTGGACAACGCGCTCGTCGAGCCGAAGGTGTCGTTGGCGGTGCAGCGCCGTGAGGCGGTCCTCGACCAGCTCAAGCAGGTCGGCGCGCGGTCCGTCCTCGACCTCGGCTGCGGCGGCGGCGCGTTGCTGCGCGCCCTGCTCGAAGTGCCCGACTTCACCCGCATCCAGGGCGTGGACGTGTCCGCGAACGCCCTCGCCACGGCCGCGCGCAAGCTGAACCTGGACCGGATGTCGGACCGCCGGCGCGCCCGGCTCACGTTGCGCCAGTCGTCGCTGACCTACGCCGACCCGGAGCTGGAGGGCTACGACGCCGCCGTGCTGATGGAGGTGGTCGAACACCTCGACCCGGACCGCCTGCCCGCGTTGGAGCACTCGGTGTTCGTCGTCGCACGGCCGCGCACGGTCCTCGTCACCACGCCGAACGTCGAGTACAACGCGTTGTTCGAGACCCTGCCGGAAGGCAGGCACCGGCACTCCGACCACCGCTTCGAGTGGACCAGGGCCGAGTTCGAGGACTGGGCGGACGGCGTCGCGCACCGCCGCGGCTACACCGTCGCCCACCTGCCGATCGGACCGGTGGACGACGAGCGCGGCGCGCCGACCCAGCTCGCCGTTTTCAGCGTGGAGGACTGATGGAGCTCAAGATCCCGGACCTCTGCCTCGTGGTGCTGATCGGCGCTTCCGGCTCGGGCAAGTCCACGTTCGCGCGCCGGCACTTCCGGCCGACGCAGGTGCTGTCCAGCGACTACTTCCGCGGCCTGGTCGCGGACGACGAGAACGACCAGTCGGCGTCCGCCGCCGCGTTCGAGACGCTGCACTTCGTGGCGGGCAAGCGCCTGGACGCCGGCCGCACCACCGTCGTCGACGCGACGAACGTGCAGCGGTCCGACCGGGCGCGGCTGATCGAGCTGGCCCGTGAGCACAACGTGCTGCCGGTCGCGATCGTGCTCGACACCC
This sequence comes from Actinosynnema sp. NPDC023794, assembly GCF_040639675.1. Taxonomy (NCBI): domain Bacteria; kingdom Bacillati; phylum Actinomycetota; class Actinomycetes; order Pseudonocardiales; family Pseudonocardiaceae; genus Actinosynnema; species Actinosynnema sp. NPDC023794. The sequence continues at coordinate 181,291 of NZ_JBFAFR010000009.1, forward strand.
CGGAGGAGGTCTGCCTCGCCCGCAACGCCTCCCGCCCGGACCGCGACTTCGGCGCGCACGTGGTGCGCCGGCACCGCGCCGCGTTGCGCAAGTCGTTGAAGCACCTCGGCAAGGAGGGCTTCAAGCGGGTGCACGTGCTGCGCGCACAGTCCGAAGTGGACGAAGCGGTCATCGTGCCGGAGCGGCTGCTCAACGACCTGCGGCACGAGACCGGGCCGTTCGACGTGATCGGCGACGTGCACGGCTGCCGCGCGGAGCTGGAGGACCTGCTGGTCAAGCTCGGCTACGCGCTGGTTCGCGACGACGAGGGCCGTCCGGTGGACGCCGTCCCACCGGCGGGACGGCGTGCGGCGTTCGTCGGTGACCTGGTCGACCGGGGGCCTGATACGCCCGGTGTGCTGCGCCTGGTGATGGGCATGGTCGAGGCGGGGCACGCGTTCGCCGTGTGCGGCAACCACGAGCAGAAGCTGGTGCGTGCCCTGCGCGGGCGCAACGTGCAGGTCAAGCACGGTCTCGCGGAATCGCTGGCGCAGCTCGCGGCGGAGCCGGAGGAGTTCCGCGAGCGTGCCGTGCGGTTCTGCGACGGCCTGATCGCGCACTACGTGCTCGACGGCGGCGACCTGGTGATCGCGCACGCGGGCCTGCCGGAGAAGTTCCACGGCCGCGCGTCGGCCCGGGTGCGCAGCTTCGCGCTCTACGGCGACACGACCGGTGAGACCGACGACTACGGCCTGCCGGTGCGCTACCCGTGGGCGACGGAGTACCGGGGCAAGGCGACCGTGCTCTACGGGCACACGCCGATGCCGGAGGTCGAGTGGGTCAACAACACCATGTGCCTGGACACGGGTGTGGTGTTCGGCGGCAGGCTGACCGCGTTGCGCTACCCGGAGCGCGAAGTCGTGGCGGTCGACGCGCACGAGGTCTGGTACGAGCCGGTGCGACCGCTCGTCGTGCCGGAGGAGGAACGGGAGCCGGACGTGCTCGCGCTGTCCGACGTCACCGGCCGCCGGTTCGTCGAGACGGCCCACCGGGGCCGGATCGGGGTGCGCCCGGAGCAGGCCGCGTCGGCGTTGGAGGTGATGAGCCGCTTCGCGATCGACCCGCACTCGCTGCTGTACCTGCCGCCGACGATGGCGCCGACGGCCACCTCGCGGCGGCCGGACGTGCTGGAGCACCCGGAGGACGCCTTCGCGGAGTACCGGAGCGCGGGCGTGCGCGAGGTGATCTGCGAGGAGAAGCACATGGGGTCGCGTGCGGTGGTCCTGGTGCGCAGGGACGGCGGCGGCGTGATCCACACGCGGGCCGGCCGCGCGTTCTTCGACCCGCCGTTGGGCGACGAACTGCTGGCACGGGTGCGCGAGGAGGTGGCGAGGGCCGGGCTCTGGGACGAGTTCGACACCGATTGGCTGCTGCTCGACGCCGAGCTGCTGCCGTGGAACGCCAAGGCGGCCGGGCTGATCAAGGAGCAGTACGCCTCGGTCGGCGCGGCGGCCACGGGTGCTCTCGGCGTGGCGGTGGACGTGCTCGCGCGGACCGCCGCACGGGGCGTCGACGTCGGCGAACTGCTGGCGCGCACGGAGAGCAGGCTGGCGAACGCGACCGGCTACCGTGACGCCTACCTGCGGTACGTGCGGCCGACCGACGGCCTGTCGGGCGTCACGATCGCGCCGTTCCAGCTGCTCGCCGCGCGCGGCCGGACGTTCCACGACCGCGACCACCGGTGGCACCTGGACGTGCTCGGCCGGTTGGCGGGCGAGGTGTTCACCCGCACCCGGCACCTGGTGGTCGACACCGCGGACGACGAGCAGGTCGCCGCCGGCATCCGCTGGTGGGAGGACCTGACCGCGGCCGGTGGCGAGGGCATGGTCGTCAAGCCGCTGGCGAACCTCGTGCGCGGTGACCGCGGCCTGGTGCAGCCGGGCGTGAAGGTGCGCGGGCGCGAGTACCTGCGGATCATCTACGGCCCGGACTACACCGAGCCGGAGAACCTGGAGCGCCTGCGCAAGCGCGGCCTCGGCGCGAAGCGGTCGCTGGCGATCCGTGAGTACGCGCTCGGCCTGGAGGCGTTGGAGCGCGTCGCCCGCGACGAGCCGCTCTGGCGGGTGCACGAGTGCGTGTTCGCCGTGCTCGCGCTGGAGTCGGAGCCGGTCGACCCGCGGCTCTGAGCGTCACGGGGTGCTGGGCAGCCGGCCGAGCCGCCGGGCGGCGGTTGCCCAGCACCAGCCCCGGAGCAGGAAGAAGCAGCCCTCGGCTTCGGCGTCCGACACGGGAGGGCCACCCGGGAAGCCGAGCCGGCCTGTGCGGCGAACACGGCATTGCCCGCGGCGTAGCCGAGGAACAGCACCGCCCGGGCGTACGCCGGTGGACATCAACCATGCCCGACGACAAGGCAGGTCGGACCGTGCGCATTTCCCCATCATGAGGAATGCACGGCCTCCCGCGGGCGGCTTCTCAGCCTGACGGCGCGAACGATCGGGTAGCCGGCCGCGACCAGCAGAGACAGCGCCGGAAGGGGCACGCCGAGCAGGCTCTGACCGAGGGCGTAGTCGGCCGCGGGCACGGCGAGGCACAGCGCGAAACCCCACGGCGGCGCGGTCTTCGGCTTCGTCGGCGCCGCCCACGGCGTCCGCTTGAACGGCTTGGCCACCGACAGCCACACCTGCACCGCGAGGGCCGACGCCATCAGCAGCGAGCCGACGCGGAGGAGCGTTTCCGAACCGCCCGGGTGCAGGTTCGGGCTGAGCACGAAGATCCCCGCGTACAGCTGGCTGAGCGTGATCGCGAACTTGATGAGCACCCACCAGTGCCGCAAGTAGCCCCACGCCGTGAGGCCCGACAGCATCAACCCGCTGAACGCCGACGTGGTGGCCATGAACTGGAGCACCTGCACGTCGAGCAGCAGCGCCACCTCGAACGCCGTCCGCCGGTCGGGCACGGCCAACGCGTGATTCACCACCACGAACAACGCCAGCGCCATCATCATCCAGCCCGTGGACGACACGACGTGCGCCCAGACCAGCAACTTCCGACCCATGACCCACCCCTACTAGTAGCCGCACTACATATAGTACGGCTACTAGTAGGGTGGTGGCTCAGACCCGGCAGGGGCTGCCGCCGGGCTCGCCCGGCAACGCCTCCACGTTGGCCTTCGCCTCACCGAGCACCACGTCGGTCAGCACGGTGTCCAGTGCGAACGCCCGCTGCACCACGCTGGTCGGCGTGGTCGTGGTGCTGTTGAGCTGCAACGAGCCGATGACCAGCGGGATCGTCAGCGGCGCGCTGCCCACGGCGATCTGGACCCCGTTGATCCGCAGGCTCGCGATCTGCGACGAGCCGGCGAACTGCGGGTCGAGGTTCGCGTCGCACGTCACCGACGCGGTCGCCTGGATCACGCCCACCTCGATGTTCACCAGCAGGCTGCTGATCCGCGTGTACTCGACCCGGGCGTTGGACACCGCGCCGTCACCGGGAGCCGGTGGCAGGGCGAGCAGGTCGTCCGGTGTCTGCTCGGTGCTCGCGGTCAACGCGTTCGCCCGCACGGTGAGGATGCCCGCGGACAGGTTGACGTTGGCCACGTTCTCGTAGTCGTCCACGCACGGCACGTCCGGCGGGTTGGCCCGCGCCACCACGATCCCGGCCAGGTTCAGCGCGGTCGCCTGGCAGGAGAACACGCCGGTCCGCTCGGAGGTCTTGATCCGCAGGTCCGACAGCACCGGGGTGTCGCCGGACGGGCTCGCGGTCAACGTCGCCCGCACCTCGATGTAGCGGCCCACGCGGGCGAACTCCACCCCGTTGGCCACCGGCGTGAACGTCTCGCCGGCCAGCCCGGCCTCGGTGTCGGACGTGCGCGCCTCGACCGTGATCGAGGTGCCGGCCGGCACGCTGCCCTGGGCCTCGGTGTTCCAGGTGACCGTGCCCCAGGTCTGCCCCGCGACGCCGCCGTCCTGCACCACCGACCACGTGCCCACCGGCGCGGTGATCTCGCCGAGCACCGACCCGGTCATGTCGCTGTAGTTGTACGGCCCGGCGCCCGCGCCGAGGTCGACGGTCAGGTCGACCGCGCCGACGGTGAACCCGCCGCCACCGACCGGACCGGCGTCCGGGTCGATGCGCTGGGCGTTGTTGGAGTTGATGTTGGTGACCCACACCTTGCCGTTGGTGTCGACCGCGACGCCGGTGGGGCCGTTGCCGCCGGGCAGGACCACGTTGCCGACGAACGTGCCGTCGGTGCGCAGGTGGCCGACCGTGTTCGTGCCGTTGTCGAGCGCGTGGGCGACCCAGACGTTGCCGTCCATGTCGACCGCGACGCCCTGCGCGCGGTTGTGGCCGTGCGGGAAGGAGCCGAGGACGTTGCCCGCCGCGTCCATCTTGACCGTCTGGCCGGAGTTGACCCCGGTGTGCCAGATCTCGCCGGTCTGCGGGTCCATGCCGAGGCCGTAGTCGCCGTGCGAGGTGTCCAGGCAGGCGCCCGAGCCGCTGCCCGGCTCGTAGCGCAGCAGGTTGGCGCCGTACCGCGCCGACCACAGCGTGCCCGCCTGGTCGACCAGACCGCCGTAACCGCCGCAGCCGAAGCTGACGGGCGCGGTCAGCGGCGAGCCGTCCAGCCCGGAGATCTTCTGGTGCTGCATGTTGGAGCCGCCGGTCCACAGGTTGTTGTCGGCGTCGACGGCCACCGTGCGGGTGTTCGTGCCCGCGACCCGGCTGTAGGTGATCAGGCACTCGTCGGCCGCCGTGGTGACGCCGCCGTTGGCGTCCGCGCCACCGGCGTTGGTCCACGGCCGGATGTCGCCGAGACCGCGCGACGTGGCGTACAGGCCGTCGAGGTCGCGGTCGACGCAGGTGTTGTAGCCGAACGGCCCCTTCAGATAGTCGCCGGCGGGGTTGGGCGTGCCGTCGGCGTTCGTCCGGGTGCCGCCCCGGATGACGCCGACGCGGGTGACCGACCCGCGGCCCCCGCTCTGCTCGTTGCGGTTGGAGAGCCAGGTGTTGCCGAGCTTGTCCACGGTCGTGCGGGAGGGGTTGCGCCCCTGGCCGTCCGGCGCGGACAGCCACTCGCCGACGATCTCGCCGGTGTTGACGTCGATGCGGACCATCGTGCCGCGCGCCGAGGCGGCGACGTTGACGTAGGGGAAGAACACGCTCTGGCGGTTGAGCTGGAGCTGGTTGTTGTTCGGGGCGTCGTGGTTGACGTCCTGGAGCACGCCCTGGTCGAAGTCCGCGTCCAACGTGTAGAGCACGTCTTCGCCGGGGACGGGGGCGGCGGACGCCGACGGCGTGCCGACGAGGGGGAGGAGCAGCGCGCCGACGGCGGCCAGCACCAGGGATCTTCGCGGGGGAAGCATGGATCTGCCCTTCTTCGGGGTTCGGCAGTTGTTCGGGCATTTCCGTCACGTGACAACCGGGTGTCGAGGGTCGATCGGAGCGCGTTACCGGACCCGGAAATGTGAGTAGACAATTGGGCAAAAATAGGGGTGGACATTCACACTCTTCCGAGCGCAGAACGTTCGAATGGCCCAAAGAGACGATTCGCACGGTGACTGTTGACGTTGTCCGCTACGCCGTACGGTCGAACCTTTCGGCTGATCCGGGCCGATCGGACCGGTGTCGGCGTTAACCGTTCGGACACCCCCGGACCACCCGGAATTCGCTCACCCGGTCGACCGGGTCTCAGTCCCTTGACAAGTGCGCGCGAGTTCCCGAATCCTCCGCTGGGCCACACGTTTTGGTCGTCCGCGAAAAAACCCTTGTCACCCGAGGAAGGTTCGCCCGTGAACCACACCCGAGTCCTGCGGTCGGTAGGCGTCGGCGTCGCCGCGCTGGCGTTGGTCGCGGCCTGCGGCACGCCGCCGCCCAAGGACGGCGCCGCGAGCGACACCCCCGCGGCGACCGCGAAGTCCGCCGCCGAGTTCGGCGGGTTCGACAAGCTCGTCGAGGCCGCCAAGGAGGAGGGCAGGCTCAACGTCATCGCGCTGCCGCCGGACTGGGCCAACTACGGCGAGATGATCAAGGCGTTCGAGGCCGAGTACGGCATCGAGGTCGACTCCGCGCAGCCCGACGCGTCCAGCCAGGACGAGATCAACGCCGCCAAGCAGCTCAAGGGCGGCGACCGCGCGCCGGACGTGTTCGACCTCGGCCTGACCGTGGCGCTCGCCAACAAGGACCTGTTCGCGCCCTACCAGGTGCGGACGTGGGCCGACATCGCCGACGAGCTGAAGGAGCCGTCCGGGCTCTACTACGGCGACTACGGCGGCTTCATGTCCATCGGCTACGACGCCGCGAAGGTGCCCGCGCCGACCTCGGTCAAGGACCTGCTCAAGCCCGAGTACCAGGGCAAGGTCGCGCTCAACGGCGACCCGACGCAGGCGGGCGCCGCGTTCTCCGGCGTGGTGATGGCCGCGCTGGGCAACGGCGGCTCGGCCGACGACATCGCGCCCGGCGTGGAGTTCTTCAAGCAGCTCAAGGCCGCGGGCAACTTCCTGCCGGTCGACCCGTCGCCCGCGACCATCGAGTCCGGCCAGACGCCCGTCGTGATCGACTGGGACTACACCAACGCCGCGCAGACCGCGAAGCTCGCGGGCAAGGTCGACTGGAAGGTCGTCGTCCCGGCGGACGCGCAGGTCGGTGGCTACTACAACCAGGCGATCAACAAGGACGCGCCGCACCCGGCCGCCGCACGCCTGTGGCAGGAGTTCCTGTACTCCGACAAGGGCCAGAACATCTTCCTCAAGGGCCTGTCGCGGCCCGTGCGGATGGACGCGATGGCCAAGTCCGGCACGGTCGACGCGGACGCGGCGGCGAAGCTGCCGGAGACGTCCGGCGCGCGGGTGTTCCCCACCCAGGAGCAGTCGGACAAGGCCAAGCAGGTGCTGGCCTCGACGTGGGCGCAGGCGGTGGGCTGACCGGTGGTCGCACCCGTCACGACCGGGGTCGGGGGAGCCGATCGGGCCTCTCCCGGCCGCGGGCCCGGTCGGAGCCTGCCGGCGTGGCTCGTCGTGGTGCCGTTCCTGGCCTACGTCGGCACGTTCCTGGTGTACCCGACCGCGCTGGTGCTGGCCGGGGCGTTCCAGGACTCGGACGGCTCGTTCACGCTCGACAACCTGGCCGACCTGACCCGCGGCGTGTACCTGCAGGCGTTCCTGCGCAGCGTGGAGCTGTCCGCCATCACCGCTCTGCTCGGCGCGGTGCTCGGCGGGCTGCTGTCGTGGGCCGTGGCGGTCGGCGAGCCGGAAGGCCCGCTGCGCCGCGTGGTGGTGGCCGGCGCGGGTGTGCTCGCCCAGTTCGGCGGCGTGCCGCTGGCGTTCGCTTTCCTGGCCACGATCGGCTTCCAGGGCTTCGTCACGCAGTTCCTGCGCGACTCGTTCGACGTCGACCTGTTCGCCGGCGGAGCGTGGCTGTTCGAGCTGCCCGGCCTGACCCTGGTCTACACGGTCTTCCAGATCCCGTTGATGGTCATCGTGTTCCTGCCCGCGCTGGACGGCCTGCGCCCGCAGTGGCGTGAGGCGGTGGCCGGCCTCGGCGGCTCGTCGTGGACCTACTGGCGGCACGTCGGCGGCCCGATCCTGCTGCCCGCGTTCCTCGGCGCGCTGTTGTTGCTGTTCGCCAACGCGTTCTCCGCCTACGCCACGGCGGCGGCGCTGGTGTCGCAGGGCAGCCCGATCGTGCCGCTGCAGATCCGGGGCTTCCTGACCGGCGAGGTGCTGCTGGGCCAGGAGAACCTGGGCAAGGCGCTCGGCCTGGGCATGGTCGTGGTGGTCGGCGTGGCGATGGGCCTGTACGCGCTGCTGCAACGGAGGTTCGCCCGATGGCAGCGGTGACCAAGCCGTCCAGGTCGACCGGGAGCGCGGTGGCCCGGTTCGTGATCCTGCTGGTGCTCGGGGCCTTCTTCCTGCTGCCGCTGGTCGCGATGGCGGAGTTCTCCACGCGCGGCGCGGGCGGCACGCGCAGCCTCGCGTCGTGGGCGGCGATCGTGGACGACCCGGACCTGGTCGAGGCGATCCTGGTGTCGGTGCAGCTCGCGGTGACCAGTTCGCTGGTCATGCTGGCGCTGCTGGTGCCGACGATGACGTGGATCAGGCTGCGGCTGCCCGCGCTGCGCCGGCTGGTGGAGTTCCTGTGCCTGCTGCCGGTGGCGATCCCGGCGATCGTGCTGGTGGTGGGCATGGCGCCGCTGTACGCGTGGGTGAACTACTTCCTCGGCGACTCGCCGTTGACGCTGACGTTCGCCTACGCGGTGCTGGTGCTGCCGTTCGCCTACCGGGCGATCGACGCGGGCCTGTCCGCCATCGACCTGAAGACGCTGGCGGAAGCGGCACGCGGCCTCGGCGCGTCCTGGGGCACGGTGCTGCTGCGGGTCGTGGTGCCCAACATCCGCACCGCGCTGCTCGGCGCGTCGCTGCTGTCGGTGGCGTTGGTGCTCGGCGAGTTCACCATCGCGTCGCTGCTGAACTTCGACACCTTGCAGGTGCGGGTCAACCTGCTCGGCAAGCGCGACGCGGGCGTGTCGATCGCCGTCTCGCTGCTGAGCCTGCTGTTCGCGTTCGCGCTGCTGTTGCTGCTCTCGTTCGTCGGCAGGCGACGGCGGGGCGCCGCCGTCGAGGAAGGCTGATCATGGGGTACCTGCGACTGGACGGGCTGCGCAAGTCGTTCGGCGGCCAGAGCGCGCTCGACGGGCTCGACCTGGAACTCGCCGAGGGCGAGCTGGTCAGCCTGCTCGGGCCGAGCGGCTGCGGCAAGACGACCGCGTTGCGCATCGTCGCCGGGTTCGAGACGGCCGACTCGGGCACGGTCCTGGTGGACGGCCGCGACATCACCCACGTGCCCGCGAACAAGCGGGACATGGGCATGGTGTTCCAGTCCTACAGCCTGTTCCCGAACATGACCGTGACGCAGAACGTGGCGTTCGGGCCGCGGCTGCGCAAGGCGCCGGACCGGGCCGGACGGGTCGCCGAGCTGCTGGAGCTGGTCGGGCTCGCCCACCTGGGCGGGCGGTACCCGCACCAGCTGTCCGGCGGCCAGCAGCAACGCGTGGCGCTGGCCCGTGCGCTGGCGATCCGGCCGCGGGTGCTGCTGCTGGACGAGCCGCTGTCCGCGCTGGACGCCAAGGTGCGGGTGAACCTGCGTGACGAGATCCGGCGGATCCAGACCGAGCTGGGCATGACCACCTTGTTCGTCACGCACGACCAGGAAGAGGCGTTGGCCGTCTCCGACCGGGTTGGCGTCATGTCGGAGGGCAGGCTGGAGCAGCTCGACACGCCGGCGGTCGTGTACCGGGAGCCCGCGTCGGCGTTCGTGGCGCGGTTCGTCGGCGTGACCAACGCGGTGCACGGCGTCGCCGAGGCCGGTGGCGTGCGGCTGGGCGCGTTCCGGCTGGCCACCGAGGCGGTCGGCGGGCTGACCGGCGAGGTGGAGGTGATCGTGCGGCCGGAGGACATCGGCATCGCGCCGCACGGTGGCCAGGCCGACGGCGCGTTGACCGGCAGCGTGCTCACGCAGAGCTTCCTCGGACCGGTGACGAGGCTGTCCGTGCGGCTCGACGGCGGCGACCAGGTCGTGCGGGTCGACCAGCCGTCCAGCCGTGCGACCGACTTCCCGCCCGGCACGACCGTCGCGCTCGACCTCGGGGCAGGCAGGCTCATGGTGGTCGCGGCCTGACGACGCGGTCGCGTCGGTGATCCCGGCCGGCGCGGCGCTACGGTCGCCGCAATTTCGTCAACCTGAGCCGTTCGTCGTCGGACAAGGCCGAATCGGTCAGAACGCGCACCCCGTGGGCGCCGATCGGCTGACCGTTCACGGAAGTCACCCAATTGGTCGGCACATCGGTGAACAAGGTGACCTCCGGCGTGTCGGTGAAATGGCCGTAACCCAACACCGTCGACCGGCTCACGCTCGGACCGTTGAGCACCACGTAATCCTGGTCGGCCAGGGTCGGGTCGGCGGCCCACGGCACCTCGTCGCCGAGCGTCCAGCCGCCGACGCCGCCGTAGCGCAGCAGGAACGTGCGGGCGTGGTCGATGGTGACCACGTAGTGGTGCTCGCGGTCCGGGTCGACGGGCACGGGTGTCCGCGTGAAGTTCAGGCCGTAGGACACGCCGGTCGCGCGCACGGTGCGGGAGAACGCCGCCAGGTCGCCGCCGCCGGTGCTGATCGCCCGCGACAGCGCCGACCACGCGCCGGTGGCCGTCTGGTTCGGCAGGCGAGCGCCCGGCCACGGGTCGCGAATGGTCATGCCGCCCCAGATGAGGCGCACGGCAGGGGCCGGCCAGACATTGTCGCGCTCACCCCGGTAGAGGGTCATGTCCGGCATGGGAATACTCCTCGCGAGGAATTCGTGAAGAGGAATCGGTTTCGATCCTACGCGGCGTAGGGGCGAACGCGGACGAATTCACCGGCAAGGAGTATCGGGCCGTGGGAATGCGGTGTGTTAAGCGGTGTTAAAAGGCGTATATGCAGAGTGCGTGCCGCTGGGCGAGCGAAGGGCCCGCCGCTGGTGCGCGGCGGGCCCTCCTGGTGTCACGACGGTCGGACCGTCCGGGCTAGCGCGGGAACAGGTCCCGGTACGAGCCCTGCGTCTGCACGTTCAACTCGCCGACCCGGACGAGCTTCGCCGTCGCCGTCCGCGGGTCGCGGATGTCGAGCACGTCGAGGCCCTTGGCCATGTCGTTCGAGAAGATGTAGCCGTTGTAGTAGTACGCCGACCACGAGCCGCCGCCCGCGCCGTTGGGCAGCGGACCGCGCTCGAACCAGCCGATCTCCTTGGGGTTGCGGGAGTCGGTGAAGTCCCAGACCGAGATGCCGCCCTGGTACCACGCCTGCACCATGATGTCGCGGCCCTGGACGGGGATCAGCGAGCCGTTGTGCGCCACGCAGTTCTCCGTGTCGCCCTGGGTCCGGGAGATCTTGTAGTACGAGCGGAACTCCAGCTCGCGGTCGTCACCACGACCGGTGATGTCGTAGATGCCGTCCGCGCCGCGGGTCGGGCCGATCTTCTCGTTGCAGGTCGGCGCGCCGCCGCCACCGAGCTCGTCGGTGAAGACGACCTTGGTGCCCTCGTTGTTGAAGGTGGCCGAGTGCCAGAACGCGAAGTTCACGTTGTCCTGGACGCGGCTGATCTCGCGGGGCTTCTCCCGGTCGGAGATGTCCCACAGCACGCCGTCACCCATGCAGGCGCCGGCCGCGAGGTCCTTCGACGGGTACACGGTGATGTCGTGGCAGCCCGAGGTGGCGCGGACGTAGCCCTCCTCGATCGTGCCGTCACGGCCGGGGTTGCCGCCGTCCGGGAACAGCACGGTCTCCGACAGCACGGAGGCCGACGCGGGGTCCTTCAGCGGCACCTTGACGATGCTGATCAGGTCGTGCGGCGTCTTGCAGTCGGGGAAGGTGTCGTTGGGGCCGTACGACGAGACGTACAGGTAGGCGTTCTTGCCCTTCTTGTCCGGCACCAGCGTGTGCGTGTGCGAACCGCACTTGGTCTCGACCGCGGCGACGTACTTCGGGTTCTTCTTGTCGCTGATGTCGAAGATCTTGATGCCCTCCCACGCGTCCTTGTTGGTCGCGGAGAGCGGCGTGCTGGCGCAGGAGTTGTCGCTGCGCGACGAGTCGGTGGACAGGAAGAGCAGGTTGTCCTTGACCGAGATGTCGTTCTGCGAGCCCGGGCACCACACCGTGCTCGTGATGGACGGCTTGCGCGGGTTGCGCACGTCGTAGATCACGAAGCCGTCGTAGTTGCCGCTGAACGCGTAGCCGTTCTGGAACGCCAGGTCGGACCACGTGGACGAGGCGGTGAACGGCGCCGGCTTCGGCAGGTTCGCCAGGTGCTTGAAGTTGCGGCTGTTGCGGATCTCGTCGACGCCGGGGATGCCGGCGGCCGGCTGCTCCTGGCTCGACAGCTGGGTCTCGGACAGTCCGGCCAGGTCGGCGTCGTCCGGCGCGGCGGTCGCCTGAGGCGCCCAGGCCACGACCGACAGGCTCAGCGCGAACGCCCCCAAGACCGCGGCCGGCGTTCTGCGTCGGCGGGCCAAATCGCGTACTTCCACTTCAGGTTCCCCTTCCAACCCACTGCAGGGCCCGCAGTATCACCCCTTCGCATGGCTAAGGACCAGACCCGATCGTCGGAAAGTTTCTCCGCTTCCGACCGGTGGAACGGCCGGGTACGTTGACGGCCGACCGGAGGTTCTAGGGGGTAGCGGGATGCGGATGGTGTTCGTCGCGGTGTTGGTGGCCGTCCTCGCGGGCTGTACGTCCCAGGCGGACGACCAGCCTCCGATCATTGCGCCGCAGGGGCCGGGCGAGCAAGCGAAAACCCTGGCGCCGGAGGATTTCGGCACGGATCGGTGGGTCGCGCCGAGCGAGGCGGACCTGAAGTACGTCGCCGGCATGATCGTCCACCACAAGCAGGCGCTGGAGATGACCGCGCTGGCGCCGGAACGCGCGCAGCACGAGACGGTGCGCGGCCTGGCGTCGCGGATCCACGACACGCAGGGCCCGGAGATCGCGGCGATGGAGCAGTGGCAGCGGCAGTACGCGGAGAACGCGCCCGCGCACGGCCACCGCGCCGAGCTGCCGGAGGTCGACCACGGCTCGATGCCCGGCATGGCCACCGACGAGCAGATGGCCGCCCTGAAGGCCGCCCGCGGCGCGGACTTCGACCGGCTCTTCCTCCAGCTGATGATCGCCCACCACGAGGGCGCCGTGCGGATGGCGGTCGAGGTGCTGTCCTCGGGCAGCGACGTGCGGGTCGAGGAGATGGCCAATGACGTCTCGGTCTCCCAGACCGACGAGATCGAGCGGATGAAAACGATCACGATCCCGTGACCGCGATCAGGGGCTGAGCAGCAGGTCTTCCGACGGTTGGAAGGTCTCCACCGCGTTGCCCGTCACGTGGCGGGCGATGCCGGCGTTGCGCCGGTGGGCTGCCTTGAAGGAGTCCGACGCGACCCAGGCGTGGAAGTCGTCCTCGGTGTCGAACTCGTTGACCGACACGTATGGCTGGTCAGGGCGGGTGGGGCGCAGCAGCGTGCTGCGACGCAGGCCGGGCACGCCGGGCAGGTGCTCGCGCATGTTGCTCCGGAAGCGCGCCTCGAACTCCTCGGCGCGTTCGGCGGGGACGAACAAGCGGTTGGTCGCGATGAACACCCGACACCTCCGTGGTTCCCGACGCTGTGTAGGGAACTATTCCAACGGCGCGTAGGTAAGGCAAGGGCTAGGATCTGGCGAGTGCCCAGGATCAGCGCCGACACGCTCGCGGAGCACCGCGCGAACCGGCTGCGGGACCTGCTGGACGCGGGGCGCGACATCGTGGCCTCGGAGGGCGCGGACGCGCTGACCCTCGCGTCGCTGGCCCGTCGCGTCGGTCTGTCGCGGCCGAGCCTGTACGAGTACTTCCGCTCCCGCGAGGAGCTGGTCGCCGCGATCGTGTCCGACGAGCTGCCCGAGTGGGGGCGCAGGCTGGCCGAGGCGGTGCGCTCGGCCGAGGGCGTCGAGGCCAAGGTCGAGGCCTACCTCCGCACCGAGCTGGAGATCATCGCCGACGGCAGCCACAGCGCCGTCGTCGCCCTCTCCGCGCACGCGCTGCCCGACGCCGCCCGCACCGCGATCCGCGCCGAGCACGACAAGCTCCTCGCCCCCTTGGTGGACGTCCTCACCGAAGCCGGCGTCCCCTCACCGGCGCTGCGCGCCGTCCTGGTCCACGGCGCCGTCGAGGCCGCCGCCCGCACCCTCCGCCCGGGCGACACCCCCCACAACACCACCGTCGTCACCGCCCTCGTCACCCAGATCCTCCACGGCCTCCACCCCTGACCTCGCGCGCGTCGAACCCCCAGACCGCGAGAGTCCTACGTTCCGCACGCGAGAGTCCTACGTTCAGGACCCCTGAGTTCAACGCTCAGGCGCACCCCGAGGGCGGATCAGGGTGGTCTACGGGAAGATCAACCGATCGGTTGATGCCAGGTGTGGCCCGCCGTGTGATCCGGTCGAACGCCCGGCCGACGACGCTCATGGCATGGCAATCATCGAGGTGGTCGACCTCGTCAAGACCTACGACCGGAAGGTCGCGGTGGACGGTGTCTCGTTCTCCGTCGACGAGGGGGAGATCTTCGGGATCCTCGGCCCGAACGGGGCCGGGAAGACCACGACCGTCGAGTGCGTGGAGGGCCTGCGCTCGCCGGACGGCGGCACGATCCGGGTGGACGGGCTGGACCCGCGACGTGACCGGGCGGAGCTGCGCACCCGGCTCGGCGTCCAGCTCCAGCAGAGCGAGCTGCCCGACCGCATCCGGGTCGGCGAGGCCCTGGACCTGTACGCGTCGTTCTACCGCGACCCGGCCGACTGGCGCGAGCTGCTGGCACGCCTGGGCCTGGCCGATCGCGCCAAGACCGAGTACCGCAAGCTCTCCGGCGGCCAGAAGCAGCGCGTCTCCATCGCGTTGGCGCTGATCGGCAAGCCCAAGGTCGCCGTGCTGGACGAGCTCACCACGGGCCTCGACCCGCAGGCGCGCCGCGACACGTGGAGCCTGGTCGAGCAGGTCCGCGACGCCGGCGTCACGGTCGTCCTGGTCACCCACTTCATGGAAGAGGCCGAGCGGCTGTGCGACCGGATCGCCGTGATCGACGCGGGCAAGCTGGTCGCGGTCGACAGCCCCGCCGGCCTCGTGTCCCGCGTGGACGGTGAACAGCGGGTCCGGTTCCGGCCGACCGCGCCGCTGGACGTGGCGCTGCTCGAAGAGCTGCCCGAGGTCTCGAATGTCGAGCAGCGCGGTCCGCAGCTCGTCGTGACCGGCACGGGCAACCTGCTGCACGCCGTCACGTCCGTCCTCGCCCGCAACCAGATCGTCGCCGCCGACCTGCGCATCGAGCAGGCCGGCCTGGACGACGCCTTCATCCGCCTCACCGGCCGCGCGCTCACGGAGTAGCACAATGCTGAAGATCGTCAACACCGAGTGGAAGCTGTTCCTGCGCGAGCCGAGCATGGTCGTGTTCGCGGTCCTCTTCCCGACCATCCTGCTGCTGGTGCTCGGCGCGATCCCCGCGTTGCGCACCCCCGACCCGAACTTCGGCAACCAGCGGTTCATCGACGCCTTCATGTCGTCGCTGGTCGTGACCACGCTGGCGTTCCTCGGCCTGAACAAGCTGCCCGCCACGGTCGCCACCTACCGCGAGAAGGGCGTGCTGCGCCGCTTCTCCACCACCCCGGTCCACCCGGCGCGCCTGCTGGTGGCGCAGGTGCTCGTCAACCTGATCGCGGGCGTGATCTCGATCGTGCTGCTCGTGGTCGTGTCCCGGGCGGTGTTCGACATCGACCTGCCGCACCACCCGCTCTGGTTCCTGGTGACGTTCCTGCTGGGCATGCTGTCGCTGTCGGCCATCGGTCTGCTGGTCGCGGCCTGGGCGCCGAACGCGCGGTCCGCCGGCGGGTGGGCGACCGTGGTGTTCATGCTGGTCATGTTCTTCGGCGGCGTGTACCTGCCCCGGTTCCTGCTGCCGGACTTCCTCAACACCATCGGCGCGTACCTGCCGCCGGGCGTCGAGGCGTTGCAGCAGTCGTGGCTGGGCGTCGCCCCGGACCCGGTCCACCTCGGCGTGCTGGCGCTGGTCACGCTGGTGGCGGGTACCGTCGCGGCGAGGTCGTTCCGCTGGGAGTAGGGGTGCGCGCGATGGACGTGCTG
Organism: Actinosynnema sp. NPDC023794; assembly: GCF_040639675.1. Taxonomy (NCBI): domain Bacteria; kingdom Bacillati; phylum Actinomycetota; class Actinomycetes; order Pseudonocardiales; family Pseudonocardiaceae; genus Actinosynnema; species Actinosynnema sp. NPDC023794. The sequence continues at coordinate 196,949 of NZ_JBFAFR010000009.1, forward strand.
GACACGTGGGAACGGCGGCTGAACGTCGCCGGGCACGCCATCCCGTACTTCGTGCTGGTGCTGACGACCGTCATGTACCTGGTGGTCGGGACGGACAGCGGGCCGACCACGGCGGTCAACGTGGGCATCGCGGCGGCGACCGGCCTGTGGATGCTGTGGTGGCACACCCTGCACCCGGGCTGGCGCTCCCGGACCGGTCTGATGGCGCTGTTCTTCGTCGGGATCCTGGTCTCGTACGCGTTGCTGGGGCTGCGCGACCCGATGTTCGGGTTCTTCTCCTTCGCCGGGTACATCTACGCCGTCGAGGTGCTGCCCGGCCGGTGGAAGCTCGTCGGGGTGTCGGCCACCGGTGTCCTCGCGGCGACGTCGCTCTACGGCGGCTTCCCGCCGGCGGAGCTCGGCCCGATCGTGGTGTACCTGATCATCGTCGTGTTCATCGTGATCATCGCCTGCACGTTCACCACGTTCGGCCACATCACCTCCGAGCAGTCCCGGCGCCGCAAGGAGATGGTCGCCGAGATGGCGGCGATGATGCAGGAGAACGCCGGCCTGCACGCCCAGTTGCTGATCCAGGCGCACGAGGCGGGCGTGCTGGACGAGCGGCAGCGGCTCGCGCGGGAGATCCACGACACCCTCGCCCAGGGCTTCGCCGGCATCATCACGCAGCTCCAGGCGGACGAGGACCCGCCGCGGCACGTCGAGACGGCGTTGCGGCTGGCGCGGGAGAACCTGGCCGAGGCCCGTCGCTCGGTGCACGCCCTGCGCCCGCCCGCGCTGGTGGACGCGAACCTGCCGGACGCGTTGGCCGAGGTCGCGGCGGGGTGGACGGACCAGACCGGTGTGACGGCGTCGATCAGCACGACGGGCGCGGCACGGCCGCTGCACCCCGAGGTGGAGGTGACGTTGCTGCGTGCCGCGCAGGAGGCGTTGTCGAACGTCGCCAAGCACGCGCGCGCGTCGCGGGTCGGGTTGACGTTGTCGTACATGGAGGACGTGGTGACGTTGGACGTGCGGGACGACGGCGCGGGGTTCGACCCGGAGGTGAAGACCGACGGGTTCGGGCTGGTCGGCATGCGCCAGCGGGTGTCACGCCTGGCCGGCGCGCTGGTCGTGGAGTCCGAGCCGGGCGGCGGCACGGCGGTGTCCGCGTCGGTGCCCGCGATCCCCGCCGAGGTGGCGCCGTGATCCGCGTGGTGATCGTGGACGACCACCCCGTCGTGCGCGACGGGCTGCGCGGGATGCTCGCGAGCGCCGGTGACGTGGACGTGGTGGGTGAGGCGGCGGACGGCGCGGAGGCGGTCACCGTGGTGCGCGCCCTGCGGCCGGACGTCGTGCTGATGGACCTGCGGATGCCCGGCGTGGACGGCGTCACGGCCATAGAGCGGCTGCGCGGCTGCCCGACCAGGGTGCTGGTGCTGACGACGTACGACACGGACAGCGACGTGCTGCCCGCGATCAAGGCCGGTGCCACGGGGTACCTCTTGAAGGACACGCCACGTGACGAGCTGTTCCGGGCGGTGCGCTCGGCGGCCAGGGGAGAGGCGGTGCTGTCACCGTCCGTGGCCACCCGGCTCGTGGGTCAGGTGCGGCAGCCGATGGCGGAGCCGTTGAGCGACCGCGAGGTGGAGGTGCTCGGGCTGATCGCCCAAGGGTGCACGAACCGCGAGGCGGCGGCGAAGCTCTTCATCAGCGAGGCGACCGTGAAGACGCACCTGGTGCACGTCTACACCAAGTTGGGCGTGAAGGACCGCGCCGCCGCCGTCGCGGTGGCCTACGAGCGGGGCCTGCTGGGGGCCTGAACCGTCGCCAGGTACGCACGCCAATCACCGATCCGGGTGATGTCCGTCAGCTCCGGGCTGTCGAGGCAGGCGTCCCGCAGCACGGTGGCCAACGCGGCGCCGCCGTCGGCCAGCTCGATCACGCCGATCTCCAACTCCGACGGCTCGGCGGGCAGCAGGTGGTCGCGCAGCACGGCCAGCGGCACGTCGTACACCTCGCCCACCACGTGGCCCGAACCGGAGGCGTGCATCGCGGGGAACCGGTCGCCCACGGAGAAGTAGCGGTAGCGGGGCGCACTGCGCGCCACGCACAGCAGCGGCGTCCCCTGCAACTGGTGGTGCAGCGGGCCGCCGCGCATGCCGCCGCCGTTGAGGAAGATCAACGCCATCGTGGGCCTCCTTGTGGATCGGGATGTAGGTCCGGCCGCCGGGAACTTGTCCACAGTCGCGAAGACAGCTCGGGCATCGCGCACCGTGGCGTGATACTCCAGAGACTTCCTAGTAGAGCCACGGCCGAGGCGAAGTCGACGGCACCGAACCGGCCATCGCGGAGCCGTTCCCCAGGACGCCACAAAGCAGTTGTCCACAACCGAGGAAGGAGTTGCTGCGAACGTCGGGAATTCCGCCGAACCTGTGCCCATGGCCGACGACCTCGTCAACACCACCGGACGCCCTTCGACCGTGAGACCGGCCGGGAACGGCCCGGTCCACTCCAGCACCGAAATGGCCGACACGCGCACGACACACTCCCTAACGCAGGACGGCGGTGAACCCCTCGACCCCGAAGTACAGGACGAACAGCAGCGCGATCACGGTCATCAGCCGGCCGACCGACCGCCACTGGCCCTTGCAGGTCTTGATCACCACGTAGGACACGAGACCCGCGCCGATGCCGTTGGTGATCGAGTAGGTGAACGGGATCACGGCTGCCGTGAGGAACACCGGGATCGTGTAATCCGCGTCGTCCCAGGGGATCCGCCGGCACTGCGCCATCATCAGACCGCCGATCACCACGAGTGCCGGTGCGGCGGCCTGCGCGGGGACCACCGCCGCGAGCGGGGTGAAGAGCAGGGTGGCGGCGAGCATCGCACCGGTCACCACGCTCGCCAGACCGGTCCGGGCGCCTTCGCCGACGCCCGCGGCCGATTCGAGGAACACCGTGTTGGGCGACGACCCGGTGACACCGCCCGCGACCGCGCCGAACCCGTCGACCAGCAGGATCCGGCCCATGCCAGGCACCTTGCCGTCCCGGGTGAGCCCGGCCTCGTCGGAGACGGACGTGATGGTGCCCATGGCGTCGAAGAACCCGGACAGCACCAGCGTGAACAGGAACACCGTCGCGGTGATCGCGCCCGCCGAGGCGAACCCGCCGAACAGGTCCACCTCGCCGAACAGCCCGAAGTCCGGCGCGGCCACCACCGAGTCCGGGACGTCGGGCGTCACCAGACCCCACCCGGGCACGTCGAACACCGCGTTCACGACCACGGCCAGCACGGTGGCCGCCGCGATGCTGATCAGCACCGCGCCGGGCACGCCGCGTGCCATCAGCACGATCATCAGCAGCAGGCCGAGGCAGAACACCGCGATCGGCCAGCCGACCAGGTGGCCGTCCAGTCCCATTCGGACCGGCACGGTGGAGCCGGCCGCGTCCGGCGTCCTGGTCACGAACCCGGCGCTGACCAGGCCGACCAACGCGATGTAGAGACCGATGCCGATGGTGATGGCGGTCTTCAGCGGCGCGGGGATGGCGTTGATGATCCGTTCCCGCACCCCGGAGGCGGCCAGCACGACGATGCACAGGCCCTCCAGCACCACGAGCCCGAACGCCTGCGCCCAGGTCATGGTCGGCGCGAGCTGGAAGGCCACCACGCCGTTCACCCCGAGCCCCGCGGCCAGCGCCAGCGGCGCGTTGCCGACGACACCCATGAGGATCGTCATCACGCCCGCGGCCAGCGCGGTCGCCGTGGTGACCTGTTCGACGGTGAGGCGGGCGCCGGTGATGTCGGCCGAGGCGCCCAGGATCAGCGGGTTGAGCAGCACGATGTACGACATCGCCACGAAGGTGGTGACACCGCCGCGCACTTCCCGGCCGAGGGTGCTGCCGCGTGCGCTGACGCGGAAGAACCGGTCGAGTCGTGTGGTCCGCGTGGGGATGTCATCGCTGAGCCGGGTCATGACGCCCTTCCCATGCCGGTGGGCGCGTTCGGCGGGGCGCAGCCGAACGCGTTCGAGTCGGTGTTCTCGGTGCTCCGGTCAGCACCAGCGGCTCGTGGCCGCGCCGAGGTCCGTCGCCTGCTCCGGTTCCGCCTTCGGGGTTTGCTCCGGCTAGTAGTCGACGCGGTCGGTCCTGGACAGCCACGCGGTGAACGGAGCGGTGTCCTCGCCCGTGGTGGTCTGGTGGACCGGCAGGCTCCACGTCTCGCGCGGCCGGCCGAACAGCTCGTAGAACTCGCGGTCGTCGAACCCGGCCGCGGCGGCGTCGTGCCGGTCCGCGGCGTAGACGACCCGGTCCACCCGCGCCCACAGCGCCGCGGACAGGCACAGCGGGCACGGCTCGCAGGAGGACACGAGCACGCAGCCGGTGAGCCGGAAGTCGCCGACGACCCGGCACGCCGCCCGGATGGCGACCACCTCGGCGTGCGCGGTCGGGTCGAGCGTCGTGGTGACCTGGTTGGTGCCGGTCGCGATCACCTCGCCGGCTCGGATGATCACCGCGCCGAACGGGCCGCCGCCGGCGGCGACGTTGCGGGTGGCGAGGTCGATCGACTCGCGCAGCCAGGCGTGGTCGGGGGACACGGACGTGGTCATGGGGTGCTCCTCGGGGCGTGCGCCAGCGCGCCACGGCGGCCGTGGCGACTGCTTCGTTCGGTGTGGGGGCCCGCGCGGGGGTCAGGTGCCGGTGATGTGCTCCGGTCGCACGGGCACGCGGTTCAGGGCGAGGCCGGTGGCGGCGCGGATGGCCGCGACGATGGCCGGGGTGGACGAGATGGTGGGCGGCTCACCGACGCCCCGCACGCCGTACGGCGCGTTCGGGTCGGCGAGTTCCAGCACGTCGATGCTCATCGGCGGCATGTCGAGCACGGTCGGGATGAGGTAGTCGGTGAACGACGGGTTGCGCAGCTTGCCGCCCTGGGTCTGGATCTCCTCCATCACCGCGAGGCCGAGGCCCTGCGCCGACCCGCCCTGGATCTGGCCGAGCACGGCCTGCGGGTTGAGCGCCTTGCCGACGTCCTGCGCGCAGTCGAGCTCGACCACCTTCACCAGGCCGAGCTCCACGTCCACGTCCACCACGGCGCGGTGCGCGGCGAACCCGTACTGCACGTGGGCGTTGCCCTGCCCGGTCTCGGGGTCGATGGGCTCGGTGGCGCGGTGCCGCCACTCCACCGTCTCGTCGATCACGTCGTCGCCCAGCAGGCCGGCCAGGTCCACGGTGGACAGGTCGCGGCCACCGGCGAGCTTGGTCAGCTTCTCCCGCACGGCCGCGCACGCGGCCTTCACCGCGCCGCCGGTCACGTAGGTCTGGCGGGACGCGGAGGTGGAGCCGCCGTTGCCGATGCTGGTGTCCATCGGCAGGATCGTCACCCGCTCCACGCCCAGCTCGGTGCGCACGATCTGCTGCATGATCGTCACCAGGCCCTGGCCGACCTCGGCCGCCGCCGTGTGCGCCAGCGCGGCCGGTTCGCCGTTGATGACCTGGAGGCGCACCCGGGCGGTGGAGTAGTCGTCGTAGCCCTCGGAGAAGCAGATGTTCTTGATGCCCACGGCGTACCCCACACCGCGCACCACGCCTTCGCCGTGGGTGGTGTTGGAGACGCCTCCGGGCATGTCACGCAAATCGATCGCGGTCGCCTGCGGCGGCATGGGCTTGTCCTTCACCAGCTTCAGCAGCTGCGCGACGGGCGCGGCCGAGTCGACCACCTGCCCGGTCGGCATGACCGAGCCCTCGCTCATCGCGTTGACGATCCGCACGTCGACCGGATCCATGCCGAGCGCCTCGGCGAGCTTGTCCATCTGGGACTCGTAGGCGAAAGCGGACTGCACCGCGCCGAACCCGCGCATCGCGCCGCACGGCGGGTTGTTCGTGTAGACGCCCCAGCAGTCGACCGTCACGTTGTCCACGTCGTACGGGCCGACGCCGAGCGTGGCCGCGTTCGCCACCACGGCGGAGGTGCTGGAGGCGTACGCACCGCCGTCGAGGTGGATCCGGGCCTTGACGTACACGAGCTTGCCGGTGCGGTCGGCGCCGTGCTCGTAGTGCAGCACCGCCGGGTGTCGGTGCACGTGACCGTAGAACGACTCCTCGCGGTTGTAGACCATCTTGGTCGGCTTGCCGGTGCGCAGCGCCAGCAGGCACGCGTGGACCTGCATGGACAGGTCCTCGCGTCCGCCGAACGCGCCGCCGACGCCGGACAGCGTCAGGCGCACCTGCTCCAGCGGCAGGCCGAGGGCCGCCGCGACCTGGCCCTGGTCGACGTGCAGCCACTGGGTGGCGATGTAGAGGTCGACGCCGCCGTCCTCGTCGGGCACGGCGAGGCCGGACTCGGGTCCCAGGAACGCCTGGTCCTGCATGCCGACCTCGTACCGGCCGGTGACCACGACCTCGGCCCGCGCGTGCTGGTCGCCCCGCCGCACGGGCACGTGGCGCACGAGGTTGCCGCCGGGGTGCAGCGGCGTGTCGTCGACCGCCGTCTCCATGTCCACGACAGGCGTGAGCACCTCGTACTCCACCTTGATGCGCTTCATGGCGCGCTGCGCGGTCTCCGGGTGGTCCGCGCCGACGAGGGCGACTGGTTCACCCTGGTAGCGGACGATGCCCTCGGCGAGCACCGGTTGGTCCTTGTGCTCCAGCCCGTACCGGTTCCGGCCCGGCACGTCCTCGTGCGTGAGCACGGCGTGCACGCCGGGCACCTGGAGCGCCTCGGTCAGGTCGATCGAGAGGATCCGCGCGTACGGGTGCGGGCTGCGCAGGGTCGCGCCCCAGATCATGTCCTCGTGCCACAGGTCCGAGGCGTAGGCGAACTCGCCCCGCACCTTGAGGTTCCCGTCGGGCCGCTGCGGGCTGGAGCCGATGCCACCGGACACGGCGGAGGTCAGTTCGGCGGGGGTGAGGCTCATCGCGTCCCCTTCAGTCGCTCGGCGGCGGCGCGCAGGTCGCGCGCGAGATCGGTTTCGGAGGTGGTGCGCAGCTCGCCGTCGTCCACCACGGTCCGGCCGCCCACCAGCAGGAGCTTCAGCTTCGGCAGCGGTCCGAGCACCAGAGCGGCCACCGGGTCGTCGATGCCCGCGTGGTCGAGACCGTCGAGGCGCCACACGGCCAGGTCGGCGAGCTTGCCCGGTTCGATCGAGCCGATCTCCCGGTCGCGCCCGAGGCAGCGCGCGCCGCCCATGGTGCCCAGCCACAGCGCCCGGCGGACGTCCAACGCCTTGGGGCCGCCGCGCTGCCTGGCCTGCAACAGGGCCTGGTGCAGCTCCTCGACCATCCCGCCGGACTCGTTGGACGCCGCGCCGTCCACGCCGAGGCCGACCGGGGCGCCGGCGTCGAGCAGCTCGCGGACGGGGGCGATGCCGGTACCGAGCCGGCCGTTGGAGGTGGGGCAGTGGGCGCTGCCGGTGCCGGTGGAGCCCAGCCGCTTCACCGCGTCGGGTGACAGGTGCACGGTGTGCGCGAGCCACACGTCGTCACCGAGCCAGCCGAGGCGTTCGGCGTACTCGGTGGGCGTGCAGCCGTACTCGGCCTGGCACTGGTCCTCCTCGTCGACCGTCTCGGCGAGGTGGGTGTGCAGCCGGACGCCCTTGGCGCGGGCCAGCTCCGCCGCGCCGGTCATCAGCTCGGCGCTGACCGAGAACGGCGAGCACGGCCCGACGGCCACCCGGATCAGCGCGTCCGGGCTCGTGTCGTGGTGGTCGTTCACGGCCTGTTCGGTGGCGACGAGCGCGGCCTCGGTGTCCTCGACCAGGTTGTCCGGCGGCAGGCCGCCGTGCGACCGGCCGCGGTCCATCGAGCCGCGGATGGCGTGCAGGCGGAGGCCGACGCGCTTGCCCGCCTCGACCAGGGCGGCGAACTGGTCGCCGCCGTCGCGCGGGTAGACGTAGTGGTGGTCGGCGGCGGTCGTGCACCCGGTGGTCGCGAGCTTCGCCAGCCCGGCGGAGGCCGCCGAGTGCGTGATCTCGGCGTCCAGACCGCGCCACACCGGGTACAGCGTGGTCAGCCACTCGAACAGCGTGGCGTCCTGGGCGAGGCCCCGGGTGGCCCATTGGTAGAGGTGGTGGTGGGTGTTGACCAGACCCGGCGTCACCAGGCAGCCGCTGCCGTCGACCCACGTGTGCGGGCCGGTCGGCTTGGGCGCCTGGCCCGCGCCCACCGCGGTGATCCGGCCGTTCTCGATGACGACGTGGCCGAACGCGTGCTCGGTGCCCGCGGCGTCCACCGTGGCCACCGCGACACCGTCGAGGATGGTCGGCGTCATCGGGTCGCGGCCTCCGGGTCCGCCCTGCGGGTCGCGGCCAGGCGCACGGCGTCCAGGATCTTCTCGTACCCGGTGCAGCGGCACAGGTTCCCGGCGAGGGCCTCGCGGATCTCCGGGTCGCTCGGCTTCGGCACGCGGTCGAGCAGGTCGTGCGCGGTGACCACGAGACCGGGCGTGCAGAACCCGCACTGCACCGCGCCCGCCTCCACGAACGCCTCCTGGACCGGGTCGAGCCGATCGCCGTCGGCCAGGCCTTCCACCGTCCGAACCTCGCGGTCCTGCACCTGGCCCGCGGCCACCAGACAGGAGCACACCGGCGTGTTGTCCAGGTACACCGTGCACGAGCCGCACTCGCCCTGCTCGCACGCGTTCTTCGAACCGGGCAGACCCAGCCGCTCGCGCAGCAGGAACAGCAGGCTCTCGCCCTCCCACACGTCGTCGGCCTGCCTCGGCTCGCCGTTCACCGTCACGTTCACGCGCATGGTCAGGCCACCTTCTCGGAGTAGTCGCGCCAAGCCCAGTCGAGCGTGCGGCGGGCCAGCACGGAGAGGGCGTGCTTGCGGTACGCGGCCGAGCCGCGCACGTCGTCGATGGGGCTCGCGGCCTCCGCCACGAGTTCGCCGAACCGCCGTTTCACCGAGTCCAACAGTGGTTTCGGCGAGTCCCACTGGTTGGTGGCGGTGAGCTCGGCGGACAGGAACTCCTCGGCCGCCGACGCGCGGCGCGGCGTGGGCGCGGCGCTGCCGACCGCGGCGCCGACCCGCTGCCCCGCCGGGTGCAGGGCGACGGCGAACGAGCACACGGCGATCACCATGGCGTTGCGCGTGCCGACCTTGGCGAACTGCTGCGGCGCCCGCGTGACCGGCACGTGGACCGCCGTGATCAGCTCGTCCGGCTCTAAGGCGTTGCGCTTCACGCCCAGGTAGAACGCGGTGGCCGGGATCAGCCGGGTGCCCCTGGTCGAGGCGGCCTCCACGGTGGCGTCCCCGGCGAGCAGCACGGGGTGCGTGTCACCGGCGGGCGAGGCCGCGCCGAGGTTGCCGCCGACCGTGCCCCGGTTGCGGATCTGCGGCGAGCCGACCGTGCGGGACGCCATCGCCAGCCCGGGCAGGCGGTCGCCCAGCTCGTCGATGATCCGCGTGTACGGGACGCCGGAGCCGATGCGCACCGCGCCGCCGTCGGAGTCCCAGGAGCGGAGTTCGACGATCCGGGTCAGGTCGAGCAGGGCGGTCGGACGGCGGTGGTCGAAGTTCAGCTCCACCATCACGTCCGTGCCACCGGCGATGGGCACGGCGTCCGGGCGCTGCGCCTTGAGGGCCAGCGCCTCGGCCAGGGTGTCGGGGCGGAGGAAATCCATCAGCTACCTCGGTGGGGTGGAGTGCGCGGTGTGTGAGCCAGTACACAGACCCAGGGCGGTGATCGGCTAGGGCGGTGTGGATGAATCCCAGACTCCTACGACGAGTGGATTTGTGCTTTCCTACAAACACGATCGGACGACGGTAATCCGGTGGGATGACGTGGAGGAGGCGCCCGTGTTGCTGGTTCGGAGCCTGCTCGCGATGCCGGAACTCCGCCTTCGCCTCGTCAGCGGCACCGAGTCGTTGGACAGGCCCGTGACCAGGCTCTATGGCACCGAATTGCCCGATCCGGCCCGCTACCTGTCCGGCGGCGAGCTGGTGCTCTCCGGACTGTTGTGGCACCGCACGGCCGCCGATTGTGAAAAGTTTGTCGCTTCCTTGGCGGCGGCGGGAGTCGCCGCGTTGGCGGCCAGCTCGCCCGACGCGGCCGACTTGCCCGAAGCGCTCGTGCGGGCGTGCGAACGATACGGAGTGCCGCTGCTGGAGGTGCCGGTCGACCTGTCGTTCGCGGCCATCACCGAACGAGTGGTGGCGGAGCTGGCGGCCGAACGGGTCGGCGACGCGGGCGCGTTGCTCGGCAGGCACCGGCGGCTGCTGACCGTGGTCGCCGACGGCGGCGGGCTGTCGGAACTGGTGGCGGCCGGCGCGGCGGAACTGGACGCGCCGTGCTGGGTGCTGTCGTGCACCGGTCACGTCGTCGCCGGGCCCGAGCTGCCGGAGGCGGCGGCGCTCGTGCGGGAGTTCCTGCTGGCCGACCGGCTGCCCCGCGTCGCGCGCGGCACGACGTTGCTGCCGGTGTCCGCGCGCGGGGGTTCGCGGCTGACGTCGTGGATCCTCGTGGTCGCCGGCGACCACACGCAGGACGAGGTGGCCGCCGAGCTGGCCAGCCTGGTCGGCGTGGAGCGGGCGCGGGTCGTGCAGGGGCGGGAGATCGAGAACCGCGCGGCCGGGCCGCTGCTGCGGCAGGTGCTCGCCGGCGGGGACCTCGCGGCGCGGATCGCGGCGGTCGGGTGGGATCCGGACGCGCCGCTGCGGGTGCTGGCGGCGTCGGCCTCGGACGGGCAGGTGGAGCAGGTCGTCGCGCTGGTGGAGGAGGTGCTGGCGTCGATCACGTCGGCGTTCCTGGTGTCCGCCGTCGGCGCGGAGGTGTACGCGCTCGCGCCGTCCGGCTCGTGGACGGAAGGTGTGCGGTCGGCGTTGCGGACGGTGGAACCGGGCCTGCGCTCGACCAGGGTGCTGGTCGGGATCTCGTCACCGGTCGGGCACCCGGGGCTGCGCGGCGCGGCGGAAGAGGCGTCGCACGCCCGGCGGCTGGGCGAACGGCGGACCGGGCGGACGTGCGTGGTGGCGGGGGAGGAGATCGCCCTGCACCAACTCCTGCTGGCCGGAGTGCCGGAGGAACTGCGCCGCTCGCTGCGCCGCCGGCTCCTGGGCCCGGTGCTGGACTACGACGCCGAGCACGGCTCCGACCTCGTCGGCACGCTCCGGGTGTTCCTGGACTGCTCCGGCTCGTGGACCACCGCCGCCGCACGCCTGCACGTCCACGTGAACACCCTGCGGTACCGGGTGGGCCGGGTGGAGGACCTGCTGGGCGTCGACCTGTCGAACTTCACCGAACGGGTGGACCTGTACCTGGCGCTGCAAGCCGGCTGAACCCGGTCTGCGGACGAGCGTCATCCCCGACCCGCCGCCGCGCGGGTCGGGGATGACGTCCTCCTCACCTCACCTGCTGCCACGGGACGAGCGTCGGGCGCTGTCCGGTGGCGAGGAACTCCTCGATCGCGACGGCGAGGTCGGCGACCGGGATCTCGCAGTGGGTGGGGAAGTCGACCCCGGCGTACCGGGGGCGTTGTCGGGGACCCTCGCCGAGGCTGGCCCACGAGCCGGTGATCACGTCGGTGAACAGCATCGCGCCGCGGTCGCCGCGCACGCCGACCCACACGCGGTGGTCCGGGCAGTCGCCGTGCACGAGGGTGGCTTCCCGGGCCACCGCGAGGCGGTCGAGCAGGCGGCGCACGTCGTCCGTGGCGCGCAGTTCGTCCACACCGGACGCGAAGTTGGCCTGGATCATCGTCACTCCTTGCACCGGCGACCGGAGTTCACGCACTGCACCAGTCGGTTCATGATCTCCTCGGACATCACGTTCGCGAAGTCGTCGTGGTCGGAGAACGGGTTGTGCTCCTCCTGCGGGAAGGCGTCGACCGCGTACTGCCCGGCGACCTGGACGTCACGGGGGATGTTGTAGGTCAGGCTGATCCGCAGCTGCGGCACGGCCTTGAACCCCTTGGGGCACTTGCCGTCCTGGTTCGGCGCGACGATGTGGTCGCGGTGGTTGGCGCTGTCGGTGTTCTTGCCGTCCCAGCAGCTGTTGAAGTCGTGGATGCGCTTGACCTTGCTGCCCTCCGGGCAGATCGGGTACTTGTTGATCAGCACCTTGTCCTCGAAGCCGGTGCAGGTCCACGAGTTGCGCGCGTTCTTGGGGCCGTTCGTGGAGACCTTCGCGTCGCCGTAGAGGATCCGGAGGAACTGCGGCATCGGCTCGACCTTGCCGACGGGGCTGCCGCGGAAGGTGATGTCCACGACCTCGGGGCGCTGGATCTCGCCCTCGTTGCCGGGCAGCTCGTTCTCGTCGCTGGCGCTCTTGCCGTCACCCTTCTCCGGCGCGTCGGCCTCGGCTTCCTGCGCCGCCTCGGCCACCTTCGCGTCGTTGGCGTCGCCGTCCTTCACCGTGCACGGCGCGAGCCTCTTGAGCCCTCGTGGTCGTTCGGCGACCCGGTCGACGGCCTGCACGATGCGGTCGATCGTCGCGGTCCGCTTGTCCCGCAGCGGTCCCAGGACGGTGTTGTTGACGAAGTTCGGGTCGTCGACGTTCGCCGCGGCCTTCAGCTTGGTGTTGGCCTCCGCGATCTGGTCCTTCAAGCCCTGGAGGTTGCGGTCCACCTCGGCCTTGGCCTGGCGCGGCACGTTGCGCAGCTTGCGCTGCACGTCGGGGCACTCGACCTCGGCGCCGGCCGGCTCGCCCGGTTCCTCGTCCTCGTTCTCGCGGTCGATCCGGACCACCGGCCAGAAGTAGGCCGACTTGTCGCCGTTCTTGCAGGTGGTGTCGGCTTCCAGCAGGCTTTCGTCGGTGGAGTCGGCGTCGGTCGACACGTTGCCCACGTAGTCGTGCAGGTGCTCGGCGCCGTTGCGGACACCCGGCTGCGCGATGAAGTTGTCCGGGTTGAAGTGGCCGTTCTCGTTGCGGCCGCAGTCCACGGTGAACGTGCCGGTGCTCGCGCCCCGTCGCGGCTGGGGCGTCCTCACGTTGCGCTGCTGCTTCGTGATGTCGACGAACAGGGAGATGTCGGCCCCGTCCGCCTGGGCGGTGCCTTGATCGCCGGTGGTGCTGATCGCGACGGCCAGGCCGATCGTGAGCGCCAACCCGGTCACGCCGGCAGTCAGCTTCGTGCGCCGGGAGAAGCGGTGCCGCCCCTGGTTTCGCGTCATGGATGTGTCACCTCGTCGTAGGTACGCGCATGTGTGCGTTGAACCCCGACCGCCGGTGGGCGGTGGACACAGTGGCATACGTGCCGAACCCAGTCCGCGACCTGACCGTTACCCGTTCGTTATCTGAACCGACCCCTAACCTTTCGCCCCGCCGGCCGGGGCGTTGCCCCTGTCCCATCACTGGGCCTGGCGTCGCGTGGCGGCGTATCGGAGCACGCGTTCCCGTTGGAACCCGGCGCCTTCCTGTCCGGGTGCCCGTCGATCCTGCTCCTGTCGGTTTGCTGTAGATGCCCGCACCACGCGCGCGATGGGCTTCACCGGGTGGCGAGGGCTGCGGAACACTCCCGGGACGCCTCAAGAGCGAAGAAGGAGTGGTCATGTCTCGCACACTCGGTGCGCTGGCCGCCGTGGTGCTGGGGGTCTCCCTCGTCACCGCCGCGCCCGCCACCGCAGCGCAAGCACACCCGTTCCCCGCCGAATTCCCCTTGCCCGACGGGTTCCTGCCGGAAGGCATCGCGATCGGGGACGTGCCGACCGCCTACTTCGGGTCGCGGGCCGACGGGGACCTGTTCCGCGTCGACCTCCGCACCGGGCGCGGCGAGGTGTTCAGCCAAGGACCCGGCACGGCTTCGGTCGGGGTGAAGGTCGATTGGCGCAAGCGGCTGTTCGTGGCCGGTGGCGCGGGTGGTGACGGGCGGGTCGTCGACGCTCGAACGGGAGCGATCCTCAAGTCTTACCGGTTCACGTCCGACGCGAATACTTTCGTCAACGACGTCGTGATCACCGACGCCGCCGCCTACTTCACCGACTCGCGCAACGCGGTGCTCTATCGCGTCCCGTTCGGCCGGCGCGGCTCGTTGCCGGAGTCGCACACCGCGATTCCGCTGACCGGCGACTTCGTCCTGACCCCCGGCGTGAACAACGCCAACGGGATCGCGGAGACGCCCGACGGCAAAGCGCTGTTGATCGTCCAGAGCAACACCGGTCAACTGCACCGGGTCGACCCGCGCACGGGCGTGACGACCGCCGTCGACCTGGGCGGCGAGGTGCTGACCAACGGCGACGGGCTGCTCGTCGAGGGCCGCACGCTGTACGTCGTGCAGAACCGGCTGAACGCGGTCGCGGTGTTTTCCCTGGCCAGGGACGGATCGAGCGGTGCGCTCGTGACCAAGATCACCGACGCGCGGTTCGACGTGCCGACCACCGTCGCGTCGTTCGCCGGCCGGCTCTACCTGCCCAACGCCCGCTTCACCACACCGCCCACGCCCACGACGACGTACGACGCCGTTTCGGTGCCGAAGCCGTGAAACACGGGGGGTCGGTGTCGAGAAGTTCACATCGGCCCCCTGTTCGGGGCATCACTCGACTGGGTAACCTCATCGTCGCGTCGCGCAAGTGATCGCTGCCTCTTCGTAATAATGATCTTCGAGTGTTACCGTTCCGTCGCCGATCAGGTGAAGAAGAGTCAGCGTTCCTAGTGCTGCGCCTGACCTGGCAACGGACGAGGCTGCGGAGCGCTGTGAAGCAGAAGAGCACCACGGAGACGAACTACAAGACGATCCGATCACGACTCACCGGCGTCGTAGTCGTCCCCAGCATCGTCCTGCTCATCATGTGGGCGCTGTTCTCGTCGTACACCCTGTTCGACGGCTTCTACCTCCGCGCGGTCGCCTCCGGCGTGAAGGACGCGTCGATCCCGGCGGTCCAGACGTTCGCCGCGCTGCAGAAGGAGCGCGAGCTCAGCATGACCGCGCTGAGCCAGCCCTCCCTCGGCACCAGCAACCTCGAGGTGCAGCAGGCCGAGACCGACCGCGCGGTCGAGGGGATGCGCAAGGCGTTCGACGAGCTGGCGTCCCAGGCGCCGCAGGAGATCGTCGACAAGATCAACGCGCTCAACGTGCTGCTGGACCAGCTGCCGCAGCGCCGGTCCGCCCTCGACGTCGGACGCGCCTCGAAGACCGAGATCTACACGTACTACAACAGCCTCCTCGACGCCGGTGACGCGCTGTTCAGCGTGCAGGCGCGCGTGGTGCCCGACCACGAGTCCGTGAAGGGCGCCATCACCGCCGAGGAGTACTTCAAGGCGGCCGACTGGATGTCCCGCGCCACGTCGCTCGCGTCGAGCGCCCTGGCCGCCGGGCAGTTCACGCCCGAGGAGCACATCGAGTTCGCCAACCTCGTCGGCGCCTACCACTCTTCTTACGACTCGATCGCGCCCTACGCCCAGCCCGAGGTGCGCGAGCACTACCAGTTCATGATCGAGGGCGACCAGTGGAAGCGGCTGGTCGAGTTCGAGGGCAGGCTGATCCAGAACGGCCCGAAGCCGGGCAACGCGGGGTCGCTGCAGGAGTGGCAGAGCGTCAGCGGCCCCATCTCCGACGAGCTGGTCGCGCTGGTCAGCGAGCAGGCGTCGAGCGCGGTGAACGTGACCATGGGCCGCGGCGAGAGCAAGTTCCGCACCGTGCTCATCGGCAGCCTGGTCGCGCTGCTCGCCGTGATCATCGGCATCCTGATCGCGATCCGCACGTCGAACCGCCTGGTCAACCGGGCCCTGATCACGCGCCTCACGGCGTTGAAGAAGGACTCGCTGACCCTGGCGCACGAACGGCTGCCCGACATCGTCGACCGGCTCCGCGAGGGCAAGCACGTGGACGTCGAGGTCGAGGTGCCGCCGCTCGACTACGGCAGCGACGAGATCGGCCAGGTGGCGGACGCGTTCAACGCGGCCCAGTACACCGCCGTCGCCGCGGCCGTCAAGGAGAGCCAGGCCCGCGAAGGCGTGAACCGGGTCTTCCTCGACATCGCGCACCGCAACCAGGGCCTGGTGCACCGCCAGCTGAAGATCCTGGACAAGCTGGAGCGCGAGGAGGAGAACCCCGAGCAGCTCGACGCGCTGTTCCAGCTCGACCACCTCGCCACCCGCGCCCGCCGCAACGCGGAGAACCTGATCATCCTCGCGGGCGAGCAGCCCGGCAGGCAGTGGCGCAAGCCCGTGCGCCTGCTCGACGTGCTGCGCGCCGCGGTCGCCGAGACCGAGCAGTACGTGCGGGTCAAGGTGAACCCCGTGCCGGACACCGCGCTGGTCGGCGCGGCCGTCGCCGACACCATCCACCTGATCGCCGAGCTGGTCGACAACGCCACCGCGTTCTCCTCGCCGCGGTCGCAGGTGCAGGTGCACGCCAGCGAAGTGCCCCAGGGCATCGTGGTCGAGATCGAGGACCACGGCCTCGGCATCAACCCGGAGGACCGCGAGCAGCACAACGCGATGCTGGCCGACCCGCCGGAGTTCGACGCGATGCGCCTGCGCGGCGAGTCCCGGCTCGGCCTGTTCGTGGTCGCCCGGCTCGCCGCCCGCCGCGGCATCCACGTCGAACTGCGCGACTCGCCCTACGGCGGCACGCTGGCGCTGGTGCTGATCCCGTCCGCGATCGTCGCGGGCCCCACCACGGCGACGGAGCCCGCCGAGACCCGGCAGTTGCCCCGCCGCTCCTTCCACGACATCCCGGAGCAGGGCGACGACTCAGTGCGAGACGCCAGGTTTCCCGACAGTTCCCGAGACCTCGAGGGGTTCTGGGCCCAGGCCGAGGCCGCAGCCAACCAGGATTCCGTTCCAGAGGTCGAACGACTGAGCGGCGGGCTGGACCTGTCGCAGCGCAGCGGCGAGCTCGACCTGCCGCAGCGGAAGCGGGCCACGTCCGAGTGGCCCGCCGACGAGCCGGAGTCGGCCGCCGCCGTCGCCGACCGACCCGAACTGCCACGCAGGCGCCGTCAGCAGAACCTGGCGCCGCAGCTGGTGCGCAACGATTTCCACCCTTCGCCCGAACCGCTCCCCGAGGTCGACCCCGAGAAGTCCGCCGAGAGGGTCCGCAAGGGCCTGTCGGCGTTCCAACGGGGCACACGCGACGCCCGTCGGACACCCGCCGACGACCTCGAACCCTGACCAGCAGTGGCCGGACGACTGGAAACCGGAAAGGCAACCCGATGAACGACATGACCAGCCAGCACAACGAACTGAACTGGTTGTTGGAGGACTTGGTCAACCGGGTGGTCGGAGCTCGGCACGCGGTGGTCCTCTCGGCCGACGGCCTCCTGCTGGGCCGCTCGCCCGGGCTGTCGAAGGACGACTCGGACCACCTGTCCGCGATGGCGTCGGCGTTCCAGAGCCTGGCCCGCGGCACGGGACGGCACTTCGGCGGCGGTGCGGTGCGGCAGACCATCGTCGAGATGGAGCACGCCTACCTCTTCGTCACCGCGGCCGGCCACGGCGCCTGCCTGGCCGTCCTTGGCGAAGAGGACTCCGACATGGGCATGATCGCCTACGAGATGAACATGCTCGTCAAGCGCGTCGGCACGTACCTGTCGTCGGCGCCGCGCGGCACCGCCGCGGCGAGCCTGCCGGCCGCTCGAAGGTCCTCCTGATGGCGGGCCGCGAGGACTGGTGGTACGACGAGGCCGCGGGCCCGCTCGTCCGCCCGTACGCGATGGTGCGCGGTCGGACCCGCCCGCTGCGGCCGGAGCTGCACCTGGTGACGCAGGTGCGCGCGATGCCGTCGGCGTCGGACCCGGACGCGTTGTCGGTCGAGCACATGGAGATCATGGAGCTGTGCCGGCGCCCGTTGTCCGTGGCGGAGGTGGCCGCGTACCTCGATGTGCCGCTCGTCGTCGTCAAGGTGTTGCTGAGCGATCTCATCCAGCGCGGTGACGTCGTGATCCGAGACCCCTCCCGAGTCCCGCAAGTGCCGGACCGGAACCTGCTCCAGGCGGTGTTGGATGGTGTCCGTGGAATCTGAGCGGCCGGGTGGGGAACTGCTCGTACCCACCCCAGTGAAGATCGTCATCGCCGGTGGCTTCGGCACGGGGAAGACGACGATGGTCAACTCGGTCAGCGAGATACCCCCGCTGCACACCGAGGAGCTGCTCACCGAGGCCGGTGTCGGCGTCGACGACGTGCTGGGCCTGGAGTCCAAGGAGACCACCACGGTCGCCCTCGACTTCGGCCGCATCACCATCAACCCGGAGGTGGTGCTGTACCTGTTCGGCACCCCGGGGCAGAACCGGTTCTGGTTCATGTGGGACGAGCTGGCCTACGGCGCGATCGGCGCGGTGATCCTGGTCGACACGCGGCGGCTGGACAGCAGCTTCCCGTCGATCGACTTCTTCGAGCGGCGCGGCATCCCGTTCATCATCGCGGTGAACTGCTTCGAGGGCGCGCACAACTACGAGGTCGACGAGGTGCGCAGGGCCCTGGACGTGGACGCCGCCATCCCGCTCGTGCTGTGCGACGCGCGGGACCGCGAGTCGGCCAAGACCGTGCTGGTGAGCCTGATCCAGCACACCATGGACCGGCTCGACGCCATGGCCTGACCGGCCGGAGGCGGGTGACCGGGACACCGGTCACCCGTCCGCCTACACCACCGGTTCGAGCCTGCAGTTGAAGTGCCGCAACAGCTTCGGCACGTGCGTCAACCGGTAGCCGGGCACCCTCTCGGGGTCCTTCGCGATCTCCGCCAGCGTCTCGCCGACGTACTCCAGGTGGCTCTGCGTGTAGACCCGGCGCGGGATGGCCAGGCGGACCAGCTCGTACGGCGCGGGTTTGACCAGCTCACCCGCGTCGTCCAGCTCGCCGAGGTACAGCGAGCCGAGCTCCGCGCACCGGATCCCGCCCGCCAGGTACAGCTCGGTGGCCAGGGCGAACCCCGGGAACCGGCTCGCCGGCAGGTGCCGCAGCAGGCGACCGGCGTTGAGGTACACCGCGTGCACGCCGGTCGGCCGCACGCTGTCCACCCCCGCCGCTCGGGCCAACTCCGCCACGTACGCCGTGGCGTCCGCCCGGGCCCGCAGGTACTCCGGGTCGGTCACCTCGAGCAGGCCTTGCGCCAGCATCTCCAGGTCACGACCGGAAAGACCGCCGTAGGTGCGGAAACCCTCGGTCGCGATCAGCAGCAGCTCGCACTTGGCGGCCAGTTCGGGGTCCCGGACGGCGAGCAACCCTCCCATGTGGACGATGCCGTCCTTCTTCAGGCTCGCCACGCACCCGTCGGCCAGCCGGAACGCCTCCTCCGCGACCTGCCGCGGCGTGTGGTGCTCGTAGCCGGGCTCCCGCTGGGTGACCAGCCACGCGTTCTCCGCGAAGCGCGCCGCGTCGAGGAAGAACGGCACGCCGTGGCGGCGGGCGATCCCGGCCGCCGCCTTGATGTTGGCCATCGACACCGGCTGCCCACCACCACCGTTGTTGGTGATGGTGAGCAGCACGATGGCGACGTCCCGCGGTCCGGACAGGATGGCTTCCAGCGCGTCGAGGTCGATGTCGCCCTTGAACGGCGCGTCGTCGTCGAGGTCCTTCGCCGCCTGGCACGGCAGGTCGACGGCGTGGCCACCGAGGATCTCGACGTTCGCCCGCGTGGTGTCGAAGTGCGTGTTGCTGACGCTGACCTGGCCCGGCTTGAGCAGGGCGGTGAACAGGATCCGCTCGGCCGCGCGCCCCTGGTGGACGGGGAAGGCGTGCGGGTAGCCGGTCAGGTCGTGCACCACGTCGTGGAAGCGGTAGTAGGAGCGCGCACCGGCGTAGGTCTCGTCACCACGCAGTCCCGCCGCCTGCTGCTCGGCCGACAGGGCGCCGGTGCCCGAGTCGCTGAGCAGGTCGATCGTCACATCGGTGGCGGCGAGGTTGAACGGGTTGTACCCGGCGGCGGCCAGCGCCCGCTCGCGGTGCGCGCGCGTGGTGATCGGGATGGGCTCCACGACCTTGATGCGGTACGGCTCCATCGTGGGCATGGGTGACTCCTAGCCTGCCAGGCTGATCGAACGGGGCGAGGCCACGTCGTAGGCCTCGGACGAGAGGTAGACGGTGATCCCGGGACGCGGCCTGCCCATGCGCAGCGACACGTGCGCGATCAGGCCGACGCCTTCGTCCAGCGGACGTCGGGCGATGGTGCGCAGCGCGCTGTCGAACTCCGTGGGGTCCAGGTCGTACTTGGCCATCACCGCGAGCACCCGGCGCCGGGCCTCTTCGTCGTCGGCCACGTAGTCCCGGATCGGCACGTACAGGGAATAGCCGCTCGGCGCGTCCGCGTCGCCGTCCAGGAACGTGTAGCTGGAAATGAGCGGACGCTTGTCGAACGTTCCGGTGCTGCCGCCGGTGAGCATGCAGAAATCGGGCACCCTGTCCACATCGACACCCCGGGCGGCGCTCGCGGCACGCGTGACGTCCGTTACATCGGCGGCGTGGTGGGAGATGTAGACCTTCACCCGCGCCCGCCGTTGTTCGACCAGGTCGAGTGCGAAGAAGGAATACTTGTCAAGTCCGGGCCTGGTGACCGCGTGGCTGCGCAGGGTCGGGAAACCGGCGGCGAAACCGGTTCGGTCCAGCCCTGCTCGCACCAGCTCTTCGGAAGCGGCTTCGCCGCGCACTTCAGGGTTGAAGTACACCTTCACCGCGGGTGCTTCGTCGCGCCGGAAAACCAGTGAGTACCAGAAGGTGAAATCACTTTCCGGGTGCTCCGGCAGGAACAGGTTCCTGACTGCGTCGAAACGACGGGTGTCCAGGCCGCCGCGGCGCTTCATCCGGTCGAGCGCGGCGAGCGCCGCCGTCGTGTTGGCCGCACGGGAAGGCCTGGTCGCGGTGGGTTCGACGATGGTGCGCAGCGTCGGGGGCTCACCTGCGGCGAACGCCGTCGAGAACTCGACCGGGGTGTGGTCGTCGGCGACGTCGGAAGGCCAGGCCGGGCTGGTGGAAACCGGCCGGAGGCCACCGGGTCCGAGTGCGTCCGCGAGCAGTCCGACGGGGCTGACGCTATTTTCGGTGATATCCAGCGAATGCAGCAGGGCGCTGAGCTGTCGGCCCGTGAAATCGCGTATGGATACTTTTTGAGGGTCCAAGGCGGGGTTCTCCTCGTGGGGGGCGAGTCGAAAGTTACGCTAGGCGAAGCAATCTTGTCCACCAGGCGGCCGTAGCGTGACGTAGGGCACTCTAAAGGCACGTCACAGGTCCTGTCGATCAGTAACCCCGAGGAAGAGGACGGTAATCAAGGATACGCCGAACGGCCTATTGACGAGGTGGGCGTCAGTCTTTCGCACTAATCACCCCGCACGACCCGATGACGGATCGTGTTATTTTGTGCCGGCCGTGACCCGAAGCGTGTTGGATCGTTTGCCGGCTAATACTTTTCCGCCATTCAAGACACTGCTGTTAATTGTTCGTGGCGCGTTCGGCGTGACGGCGGCGACCGCGTTGTGGTAATGCGACCCGGACACGCGGACGGGGCCGCCGATCACCGGATCGACGGCCCCGCGGACGCCCGGTCCCGGGCGGTGGGTCGGCTCAGGACGCGTAGTTGTGGAACCCGCGCCCGCTCTTCTTGCCCAGCAGCCCCGCGTCCACCATGCGCAGCAGCAACGGCGGCGGCGAGTACAGCGGCTCCTTGAACTCCTCGTACATCGACTCGGCGATCGCCTTGGTGGTGTCCAGGCCGATCAGGTCGGTCAGGCGCAGCGGACCCATCGGGTGCGCGCAGCCGAGCACCATGCCGTTGTCGATGTCCTCGGCGCTGGCGAACCCGGACTCCAGCATCCGGATGGACGACAGCAGGTAGGGGATGAGCAGGGCGTTGACGACGAACCCGGCCCGGTCCTGCGAGCGGATGACCTCCTTGTGCAGCACCCCGGTCACGAACGCCTCGGCCCTGGCCCTGGTCTTGTCGCCGGTCAGCAGCGACGGCACCAGCTCCACCAGCTTCAACACCGGCACCGGGTTGAAGAAGTGCACGCCGATGACCTGCTCGGGACGGCCGGTGGCCATGCCCAGCTTCATGATCGGGATCGAGGAGGTGTTGGACGCGAAGATCGCGTCCGGGTCCACGACGATCTTGTCCACCGCCGCGAACACCTCGGTCTTGACCTGCTCGTTCTCCGCGACGGCTTCCACGACCAGGTTCCGGTCGGCGAAGTCGGCGAGGTCGGTGGTGAACCGCAGGCGCTCCAGTGCGGCGTCCCGGTCCTCAGCGGACAGCTTGCCGCTGCGCACACCCCGGCCGAGCGAAGAGGCGATCCGCCCCCGCGCGGCCTCCGTGGCGTCCGGGCTGACCTCGGCCACCAGCACGTCCAGCCCGGCCCGCGCGCAGACCTCGGCGATGCCGGAGCCCATCAGGCCCGATCCCACCACTCCAACTCGTTGAATGTCACTCACGCCCCGATCCTGCCAGGGGCGACGGTCGGGGGCACATCACCACTGGGGTTTTCCACAGCCGACCGGGTGGTGCTCCTCATGGTCGGTCGCAGCCGTGACGCCTAGCGTCGACCAGGTGATGATCAACACTGCGATCGCGGGCGTCGTCCTGGCCCTGACCGGCACGTTCCCCGCACTGGACGGGTGGGTGGAGCACGACCGGGCGTCCGGTGCGCTGCTGACCGTCGAGGACTCGACCGGCGTCCGCGCGGACGCGGCGGGTGAGGCCGTGGTCGGCGGGCACTTCCGGATCGGCAGCGTGACCAAGACCTTCGTCGCCACCGTCGTCCTGCAGCTCGTGGACGAGGGCCGGGTCGGGCTGGACGACCCGGTGGACCGGTACGTGGCCGGCGTGCCGAAGGGCGACTTGATCACGGTGCGCCAGGTGCTCAACCACACCAGCGGCCTGTACGACTACGCGCACGAGGCGGGTTACTCGACCAACCGGTGGCGCGGCGCGGACCGGTTCCGGACCTACCGGCCGCAGGAGCTGCTGGACGTGGCGTTCGCCGGCACGCCCTACTTCGACCCGGGCCAGGGGTGGCACTACTCGAACACCAACTACGTCGTCGCCGGGATGCTGATCGAACGCGTGACCGGTCGCACGTACGGCGACGAGGTGCGCGCGCGGATCCTGCGCCCGCTCGGCCTGTCGCGCACCACCGTGCCGGGACGGTGGCCGGCCCTGCCGCACCCGCACGCCCGCGGCTACACCGAGGTCGACGGCCGACTGGTCGACGCGACCCTGATGAACCCGACCCTGGACTGGGCGGCGGGCGAGATGATCTCCACCGCCGACGACCTCAACCGGTTCTTCGACGCGCTCCTGGGCGGCAGGCTGACCAGCGCGGCGTCCCTCGCGGAGATGCGGCGGACCGTGGACGACACCGGCACGATCTTCGCCTACGGCCTGGGGTTGCAGCGGTTCGACCTGCCGTGCGGCCGTTCGGTGTGGGGCCACGGCGGCGAGCTGATCGGCTACCTCACCTACGCCACCCGCGCGGACGACGGCACGCGGGCCACGTTGTCCTACAACCCGTTGCCGGCCGAGGTGCCCGGCGAGGCCGTCATCGGCCTGTTCGGCTCGGTCTACTGCTAGTCGTCGCCGGGTCCGGCACCCGTCGGCGACGACGGGTGCCAGGCTTGTCGGCATGGGCATCGAAGTCGCGCTGATCCCGTTGGGTGCGTCGGTGGTCCGCAGCGCGCTGAAGCTGTGGCTGGGGGACAAGTCGGTCACGGCCGCCGTCGGCGGCACCGGGGTCGACCTGCTCGAGAAGCGGCTGACCGGCGCGTTGGACCAGCGCAAGCTGCGGCGGATGGGCGAGCAGTTCACCGACGCCGTGGTCGAGCGGGTCCAGCCGATCACCGACGCCGAGTACCGGCGATTACCGGAGCACGAACGGCTCGCCGCGGTCGAGGCCGTGCGCGAGACGTTCGAGCGGGCCGCGCTGGACGACGACGACCTGTTCGCCGCCGACCTCGACGCCCGTCGGCTCGACCGGCACCTGCGCGGACGCGCGGCCGACGCCGTCGACGGCCTGTCGGCGGACGGCGTCCAGCTCTACGGCCTGCTGCTGCGCGAGTGCGCCGGGTACGTGATCGAGATCGCCCGCGAGCTGCCGCCGTTCGGGCCGAGCGCGTTGACCGAGATCCTGCGCCGGGAGACCGAGGTCATCACCGGCATCCGCGACGTGCTGGCCCGGTTGCCGCAACGGCGCAGCTCCACCGACTTCTCCTACGACTACCGGCAGCTGGTCGCCCGCACGCTCGACCACGTCGAGATGTTCGGCGCGACGCTGTCCGAGGCGAGCCGCCGCTACCCGCTGTCGGTGGCCTACATCAGCCTCACCGCCGACGGCGCCGCCACCGACCACTTCACGCCCGGCCGCCGCGTGGAGGACCTGCTGGCCTCCGGTGACCGGATCTTCATCCGCGGCGAGGCCGGGCTGGGCAAGACGACCCTGTTGCAGTGGATCGCGGTGCGCAGCGCGCAGCGGGACTTCACCGAGCCGTTGACCAGGTGGAACGACACCGCCCCGTTCTTCGTCCCGCTGCGCCGCTACGCCGACCGCGAGCTGCCGCCGGCGGAACGCTTCCTGGACGAGGTCGGGCGCCACATCGCCGACGAGATGCCACCGGGCTGGGTCCAGCGGCAACTGCGCTCCGGCCACGGCCTGATCCTGGTCGACGGCGTGGACGAGCTCGCGCCGCACCGCCGCCAGGAGGCCCGCGAGTGGCTGCGGTCGCTGATCCTCGCGTTCCCCGCCGCGCGGTTCGTGGTGACGTCACGCCCGAGCGCCGTCGACCCGGACTGGCTGGCGGCCGACGAGTTCGCGGTCGCGTCCCTCCAACCCATGACGTCGACGGACGTGCGGGTGTTCGTGGAGCGTTGGCACGACGCCATGCGCTCGCACCTGTCCGACGACCTGGCCCGCGCCGAACTGGCCGGCTACCAGGAGCGGCTGCTGGAGCAGTTCGGCGCGCGGCACCACCTGCGCAAGCTCGCCGGGTACCCGCTGCTGTGCGCGTTGCTGTGCGCGCTGCACCGCGACCGGCGCGGCCACCTGCCCGACAGCCGCATGGAGCTGTACGACACCGCGCTGCAGATGCTGCTGGAACGCCGTGACGCCGAGCGGCGCATCGAGCCGCTGCCGGGGCTGTCCCGGACGCGGAAGATCATCCTCCTGGGCGACCTCGCCTACTGGTTCATCCGCAACGACCTCACCGACGCGCCGGTCGACCGCGCGATCGGCCAGATCGAGCGCCGGTTGACGTCGATGCCGGAGGTCGGGGCGTCCGCCGAGGACGTGTACCGGCACCTGCTGGAACGCAGCGGCCTGCTGCGCGAGCCGGTCGAGGGCCGGGTCGACTTCGTGCACCGCACGTTCCAGGAGTACCTGGCGGCGGGCGCGGCGGTGGACGTGGACGACATCGGCACGCTCGTCTCCCACGCGCACCTGGACCAGTGGCACGAGGTCGTCGTGATGGCCGCGGGCCACGCCTCGCGCGGGCGGCGCGACGAACTGCTCGACCAGGTCCTGACCCGCGGTGACGAGGTCAAGGCGCACCGCGCCACCCTGCACCTGCTCGCGGTGGCGTGCCTGGAGACCGCGCCGGAGCTGACACCGGGCATCCGCGACCGCATCGAGGACCGGGTCGCGCGCCTGCTGCCGCCGCGCTCGGTCACGGCGGCCAAGTCGTTCGCCTCGGCGGGCGCGTTCGTGCTGGACCTGCTCGCCGCCTCCCGACCCCGCACGGAGGTCGAGGTGGCGGCGACCATCCGCGCGGCGGCGGCGATCGGCCTGGATGACGCGCTGCCGTTGCTCGCCTCGTACCGGTCGGACACCAGGGCGCGGGTGCGGCAGGAACTGGTGCTGGCGTGGAGCAGCTTCGACCCGGAGACCTACGCGTCGACCGTGCTCGCCGACGTGCCGGTCCAGTCCGTCAGCCTCACCGACCCCGACATGACGCGCGGGTTGCGCCACCTCAAGCACGTGCGCCGGGTGTCGTGCGCCGCGCCGCGGGGTGCGCTGGACTTCGTGCCGCCCCAGGTCCGGGTGCTCGAGCTGCTCGCACCGGCCGAGGTGGACCTGGGCACGTTGGCCACGCCGTCGTTGACGCACCTGAGGATCGTGCGCCCGGGCAGGCTGGACCTCGGGCCGCTCGGGCTGTTGCCCGCGCTGCGCTCGGTCCGCGCGACGGCCGCGGAGACCACCGGCCTCGACGGTCTTCGCCGCAAGGCGGACCTGTCCCGCCTGAACCTCATCGGTGGCTGCGACGCCACCGAGTTGGCGGCCCTCGAGCGCGGTTGGGGGTTGCGGGTGCTGAAGCTGGCGAGCGTCCGCGGTCTCCGCGACCTGCACCCGCTGGCGTTCTTGGCGGGGCCGGGTGAGCTGCGGATCGAGGACGCGCCCCTGGTGGACGTCGACGCGGTCGAGCGGTGGGCCGGGACGCTCCTGCACCTGGTGCTGCGCAAGTGCGGCACCCTCGACATCGGACCGATCGCGGCGTTGCGGAACCTGGTGAAGCTCGACCTGGCGCACACGACGGTGTTCGACCTGCGGCCGTTGGCTGGGCTGTCGAGGTTGGAACGGCTGGTGGTCGGCTCCGCTCGGGACGCGCGGGCCTTGGCGCCGATCGCCGGGTTGCCCAACCTGAAGGAGATCTCCTTCACCGAGGGCAGTCCGGTGAACCTGGCGGCGTTCGCCGGGCGGCGCGGGCTGGTGGTGAAGGTCCAGGGCCTGCTGACGAAGGTGGTCGGCGCCGAGCTGCTGGGCGAGGGCAGTGCCGTCGAGGTCGTCTCGGCGGTGTCCCAGAAGGCCAGCCCGTGACGTGCCGACCCGTGACGTGCCGACCCGTGACGCACCGGCCCTGTGACCCGCCGACCCGTGCCCGGTCAGCCCGTGACGCCGAAGTCCTGCGTCCAGTAGACCTTGTTGTTGCCGTCCACGGCGTGGGCGACGCCCAGGTCGCGCAGTTCGCAGTTCACGATGTTGGCCCGGTGGCCCTCGCTGTTCATCCAGGACCGCACGGCCTCCTCGGCCGTGCCCTGACCAGCGGCGATGTTCTCCGCCATCAGTCGGAAGTGGTAACCCGCATCGGTGACGCGTTGCCCCGCTGTGCTGCCGTCCGAGCCGGTGTGGCTGAAGTTGCCGGTGCGCGCCATGTCGTCGGAGTGCCGGCGCGCCGCGGCGGCGAGCTGGGCGTTCGAGGCGAGGGCGGGGCAGCCCACGGCGGAGCGTTCCCCGTTGGTCAGGGCCAAAACCTGCTCTTCGAAGGTCGGCGCGGCGATCGCGGGCGTGGTGGCGAAGAGCAGTGCCGCGACCGCCGAGCCGACCGTCACCGTGCGGTATTTCATGATCGTCCTTCCGTCGTAGGTAAACCCTTGCTGTCAAGGGGTTCCCACGACCGAAAGGACTTGCCGTACACGATCGGTTGAACGTGCTTACGGTCAGTCCTTCAGCTCCTCCTCGGCCTGCGCGATGGCCGCGAACTCCTCCTCCGGCGCGGCGGCCACCAGGTGGTGGCGGCTGTAGAACCAGAAGTACGCCAACGCCACCACGACGATGCCCGCGGTGATCCCGGCGGCCAGCTCGTCCACGAAGAACGTCGCCACGACCGCCGCCACCGCGAGCACCAGCGCCGCCCCGGTGGTCACGACGCCGCCCGGCGTCCGGTACGGCCGCGCCAACCCCGGCTCGCGCACCCGCAGCACGATGTGCGACACCATCATCAGCACGTACGACAGCGCCGCCCCGAACACCGCGATGTTGATCAGCGTCGCGCCGCTCTTCATGATCGCCGCGAGCGCGAACCCGATGGTGCCGGGCACGATCAGGGCCAGGTACGGCGTCTTGCGCTTGCCGGTCTTCGACAGCCAGCGCGGCAGGTAGCCGGCCCGGGACAGCGCGAACAGCTGCCGCGAGTACGCGAAGATGATCGAGAAGAACGACGCCACGAGCCCGGCCAGACCCACGTAGTTCACGATCTGCGCCAGCACGTTGTCGCCGCCGTAGGCCGCGCGCACCGCCTCGGGCAGCGGGTTGCCGGACGACATCAACGCCGCCGAACCCGCACCGCCCGGCGCGAACACGAGGATCGCCGCCGCGAACACCAGCAGCGCCACCAACGCGCCGATGATCCCGCGCGGCATGTCCTTCTTCGGGTCGCGCGCCTCCTCGGCCGCCAACGGCACGCCCTCGACCGCGAGGAAGAACCAGATGGCGTACACCAACGCGCCCAGCGCACCCGTGACGCCGAACGGCAGGAAGCTCCCGTCGCCGATGTCGAACAGCTTGGCCGAGTCGAACTCCGGGATCATCCCGGCCACGAACGCGATCAGCGCGACCACCGCGACACCGGTGATCACGAACATCAGCCGCAACGCCTCGCCGACGCCGTACAGGTGCACGCCGACGAAGATCGCGTAGCAGACCAGGTACACCGGCCACGAGCTGGTGAGCCCGAACAGCCCGAGCGCCTGCACGTAGTCGCCGATGAACACGACGATCGCGGCGGGCGCGATGGCGTACTCGACCAGGATCGCGATGCCCGTCGCGAAACCGCCGAGCGGTCCGAGCGCGCGTCGCGCGAAGCCGTACCCGGCGCCGGCCACGGGCAGCGCGGCGGCCAGCTCGGCCAGGCCGAACACCATGCACGTGTACATGGCGCCCATCAGGATCGTCGCGACCAGCAGGCCGCCCCAACCGCCTTGGGCCAGCCCGAAGTTCCACCCGGCGAAGTCGCCGGAGATGACGTACGAGACCCCCAGACCCGCCAACAGCACCCAGCCCGCGGCGCCCCGCTTGAGCTGCCGGTGCTCCAGGTAGTCGCTGCCCACCTTCTCGTACTCGACGTGTTTGGCCATCTGCGCTCCCTAATGGGTCAGTCGCGCTCCTTTGCAGGGAGAGTGGCGCGCGTCACCGGATCGTGTCAACAGCCGTTCCGCCGGCAGTGCTGCCCGAGGAGGGTGTGGCGGCCTTCACTCGAAGGTGTCAAGATGAGGCGTCCAATGGCTCGCTGACATACCTTTGGAGGTACTGCGGATGCTCGCCGTGGAGGAGTTGCGCGTGCTCGTGGACGCCGGGGAGATCGACACGGTGCTGGTCGCCGTGGTCGACATGCAGGGCCGCCTCCAGGGCAAGCGCTGCGCCGCCCGCTACTTCGTGGACGAGGTCCTGCCGAACTCCGCCGAGGGCTGCAACTACCTGCTGGCCGTCGACGTGGAGATGAACACCGTCGGCGGTTACGCCATGTCGTCGTGGGACAGCGGCTACGGCGACTTCGTGATGAAGCCCGACCTGTCCACGCTGCGCCGCGTGCCGTGGCAGGAGGGCACCGCGCTGGTCATGTGCGACCTCGTCTGGGAGGACGGCGCGCCGGTGGTCGCCTCGCCGCGCCAGATCCTCAAGCGACAGCTCGACCGGCTCGCCGAACGGGGGCTGCGCGCGTTCGTCGGCACGGAGCTGGAGTTCATCGTCTTCGACAACACCTACGAGGACGCCTGGGACCGCGGTTACCGCGGCCTCACCCCGGCGAACCAGTACAACGTGGACTACTCGCTGCTGGGCACCTCCCGCGTCGAGCCGCTGCTGCGCGCCATCCGCAACCACATGGCGGGCGCGGGCATGGTGGTCGAGTCGGCCAAGGGCGAGTGCAACCCCGGCCAGCACGAGATCGCGTTCCGCTACACCGAGGCGCTGGCGACCTGCGACAACCACAGCGTCTACAAGACCGGCGCCAAGGAGATCGCGGCGCAGCAGGGCAAGGCGCTGACGTTCATGGCGAAGTACAACGAGCGCGAGGGCAGCTCCTGCCACATCCACCTCAGCCTGCGCTCGGCCGACGGCGAGCCGGTGTTCGCCGAGGACCACGGCATGTCCGAGCTCATGGAGCACTTCATGGCCGGCCAGCTGGCCGCGCTGCGCGAGCTGACGTACTTCCTGGCGCCGAACATCAACTCCTACAAGCGGTACGCGCAAGGCAGCTTCGCGCCGACCGCGGTGGCGTGGGGCAGGGACAACCGGACGTGCGCGCTGCGCGTGGTCGGGCACGGCCAGTCGCTGCGGTTCGAGAACCGGGTGCCGGGCGCGGACGTGAACCCGTACCTGGCCGTCGCCGCGCTGATCGCGGCCGGTCTGCACGGCGTGGAGAACGAGCTGCCGCTGGAGGAGGAGTTCACCGGCAACGCCTACACCTCCGACAAGCCGACCGTGCCCGCCACGCTGCGCGACGCCGCCTCGCTGCTGGCCAAGAGCGAGCTCGCGCGCGAGGCGTTCGGGGCTGAGGTCGTCGAGCACTACCTCAACGCGGCCCGGGTGGAGCTGGCCGCGTTCGACTCGTCGGTGACGGACTGGGAGCGGATCCGTGGTTTCGAACGGCTCTAGGGCACGGCCGTTGATCGGCGTCACGACGTACCTGGAACGGGCGAAGTTCGGCGTCTGGGACGTGGAGGCGGCGGTGCTGCACCGCGACTACCTCGACTCCGTGGTGCGCGCGGGCGGCAACCCGGTGCTGCTGCCGCCGGTCGGCACGTGGGACGCCGACAGCGCCACCTTCCTCGACGGCCTGGTGCTGGCGGGCGGCGCGGACGTCGACCCGTCGCGGTACGGGCGGCCACGCGACCCGCGCACCGGACCGGCGCGGCCCGAGCGCGACGAGGTCGAGCTGAGCCTGGCCCGCGCGGCGTTGAAGCTCGACCTGCCGCTGCTCGCGGTGTGCCGCGGCATGCAGGTGCTCAACGTGGCGCTGGGCGGCACGCTGGTCCAGCACGTCGACGGGCACAACCCGACGCCCGCCGTGTTCGAGCACACCGGGATCGCGGTCGCGCCCGGATCGGCGCTCGCCGGGATCGTCGGCCTCGCCACCACCGTGTTCTGCCACCACCACCAGGCGTTGGACGTCCTCGGCGACGGACTGCGGGTGGTCGCGAGCGCGCCGGACGGCAC
Organism: Actinosynnema sp. NPDC023794; assembly: GCF_040639675.1. Lineage (NCBI taxonomy): Bacteria > Bacillati > Actinomycetota > Actinomycetes > Pseudonocardiales > Pseudonocardiaceae > Actinosynnema > Actinosynnema sp. NPDC023794. The sequence goes on from NZ_JBFAFR010000009.1 coordinate 227,708, forward strand.
GGTGGAGGCGGTGGAGCTGCCGGGCGCGCGGTTCGTGCTCGGCGTGCAGTCGCACCCGGAGGCCGACACCGAGGACGACCGCTTGTTCGCCGCGCTCGTGGGCGCGGGTCGGGACCGGGCAGCACGGGACAGGGGAGCGAAGTGACCACGTTCGACGTCATCAACCCGGCCACCGAGGAGGTGGTCCGCTCGGTGCCGCTGGCGACGCTGGAGGAGACCGACGCGGCGATCGCCCGCGCGTCGGCGGCGCTGCCCGCGTGGCGCGCGGTCGCGCCGGGCGACCGGGCCCGGCTGCTGCGGCGGTTCGCCGAGGCGGTCGACGGCGCGGTGGAGGAGCTGGCGGCGCTGGAGGTGCTCAACGCCGGGCACACCGTCGGCAACGCGCGGTGGGAGGCCGGGAACGTCCGTGACGTGCTGCACTACTACTCGGCCGCGCCGGAGCGGTTGTTCGGCAAGCAGATCCCGGTGCCCGGCGGCCTGGACGTGACCTTCCACGAGCCGATCGGTGTGGTCGGCGTGATCGTGCCGTGGAACTTCCCGATGCCGATCGCCGTGTGGGGCTTCGCGCCCGCGTTGGCCGCCGGGAACACGGTGGTGCTCAAGCCCGCCGAGCTGACGCCGCTGACCGCCCTGCGGTTGGCCTCGCTGGCGTTGGAGGCGGGCCTGCCGCCGGACGTGTTCCAGGTGTTGCCGGGCGCGGGGCCGGTGGTGGGGCAGCGGTTCGTCACGCACCCCGACGTGCGCAAGGTCGTGTTCACCGGTTCCACGCGGGTCGGCAAGCAGGTCATGGCCGGCTGCGCGGAGCAGGTGAAGCGGGTGACGCTGGAGCTGGGCGGCAAGTCGGCCAACATCGTCTTCGCCGACGCGGACCTGGAGCGCGCGGCGGCCACCGCGCCGTACGGGGTGTTCGACAACGCGGGCCAGGACTGCTGCGCGCGGTCCCGGATCCTGGTGCAGGCGTCGGTCTACGACCGGTTCATGGAGCTGCTGGAGCCCGCGGTCAAGGGCGTGGTGGTCGGCGCGCCGGGCGACGAGGCCACCGAGATGGGGCCGTTGATCTCGGCCGCGCACCGGGAGAAGGTCGCGTCCTACGTGCCCTCCGACGCGCCGGTGGCGTTCCGCGGATCGGCTCCGTCGGGTGCGGGTTTCTGGTTCCCGCCAACGGTTCTGGCCCCTGTTGCGCCTGGTGACCGCGCCGCCGTCGAGGAGATCTTCGGCCCGGTGGTGGCGGTGCTGCCGTTCACCGACGAGGAGGACGCGGTGCGGTTGGCCAACGACAGCGCCTACGGCCTGTCCGGGTCGATCTGGACGCGGGACGTGGGGCGGGCGTTGCGCGTGTCGCGTGCGGTCGACGCGGGGAACCTGTCGGTCAACTCGCACTCGTCGGTGCGGTACTGGACCCCGTTCGGCGGGTTCAAGCAGTCCGGGTTGGGACGCGAGCTGGGGCCGGACGCCCTCGACTCGTTCACCGAGACCAAGAACGTCTTCATCGCTCACTGATTGGGAGAGACATGGTTCAGCGACTTGAGGGCCGGGTTGCCGTGGTCACCGGCGGTGGCAGCGGCATCGGTCTGGCCTCGGTGCGGCGGCTCGCGTCCGAAGGCGCGCGGGTGGTCGTCGCGGACGTCGACGCGGAGTCCGGCAAGGCGGCGGCCGACGAGGTCGACGGGCTGTTCGTCGAGGTCGACGTGACCGACGAGGAGCAGGTGTCGGCGCTGTACCAGACCACTGTGGACACTTACGGCTCGGTGGACGTCGCGTTCAACAACGCGGGCATCTCGCCGCCGGACGACGACTCGATCCTGACCACGGGCATCGAGGCGTGGGACCGGGTGCAGAAGGTCAACCTGACGTCAGTGTACCTGTGCTGCAAGCACGCGATCCCGCACATGCTCGAACGCGGTCGCGGTTCGGTGATCAACACGGCGTCGTTCGTGGCGACGATGGGCGCGGCGACGTCCCAGATCTCGTACACGGCGTCCAAGGGCGGTGTGCTGGCGATGAGCCGCGAACTGGGCGTGCAGTTCGCCCGGCAGGGGGTGCGGGTGAACGCCCTGTCACCCGGCCCGGTGAACACGCCGTTGCTGCGGGAGCTGTTCGCGAAGGACCCGGAGCGGGCCGCGCGGCGGTTGGTGCACGTGCCGCTGGGGCGGTTCGCCGAGCCGGCGGAGATCGCCGCGGCGGTGGCGTTCCTGGCCAGTGACGACTCGTCGTTCATCACCGCGTCGAACTTCCTGGTGGACGGCGGTATCGCCGGTGCCTACGTGACACCGCTGTGATGCCGTTGCGGGACGCGTTGTTCCGCCCCGTGCGGGCGGGCAACGCGTTCGAGGAGACGGTGGAGCGTCTCGTGCAGGCGATCCGGCTCGGCGTGGTGGGTCCGGGGGAGAAGCTGCCTGCGGAGCGTGACCTGGCGGCCCGGTTGGGTGTGAGTCGGGTGACGTTACGTGAGGCGATCCGGTCACTCCAGGACGCCGGGTACGTCGAGTCGCGGCGCGGCCGGTACGGCGGGACGTTCGTGAACTCGCCGCTGCCGGTGGCCGCGCCGGACCGTCGCGTCGACCCCGGTGAGCTCGCGGACGCGTTGACGCTGCGCGCGGCGGTGGAGACGGGCGCGGCGGAGTGCGCGGCGGGCCGTGCGCTGGGCCCGGTGGAGCGGCGCAACCTGCTGGCGCGGCTGGCCGAGTGCCGTGACGCGTCGTTGGACGAGTACCGGCGCAAGGACTCCCGGCTGCACCTGGCGATCGCCGAGGCGACCGGGTCGCCGTCGCTCACGGCGGCCGTCGCCGACGCCCGGACCAGGGTGAACGCGCTGCTGGACCGGATTCCGCTGCTGCCGCCGAACCTGGCGCACTCGAACGACCAGCACGAGGTGATCGTGAACGGCATCGTGGCGGGCGACCCGGAGGCCGCGCGGCGGGCGATGGCCGAGCACCTGGACGGCACGGCCCTGCTGCTGCGCGGCTTCCTGTCCTGACCTCAGCTCCTGACCTCAGCGCTCGAAGTCGCGTTGCGGCACCCGGTCCGGACCGCGTTCGCCCCGTTCGCCGCGGTCCGGTCGGTCGCCGCGGTCGCCGCGCTCGTCGAACCGCGAGTGCCCGGGCCGGTCGGAGCCGACGCCGTAGCGCGGGTGGTGGTCGCGGTCGGCCAACGCCACGATCCCGCCGCCCAGGACGAGCCCGAGCAGGCCGACGGCGACGAGCTGGGTGGCCCGGTGCTTGACCACGCGGCCGACCGCCGCGCCCTTGCCGGGTGGTGGCGGGTAGTGGCCGGGGTGGGGCGAGCCAGGTGCCTGGTGGGCGGCGGCCGGTTGGTCGACGAAGGTGGGCTGGGCCGAGGCTTGCCCGCCGCCGGCGGTGGGCTGCGCGGAGGCTCGCTCGCCGGAGGCTGCGGCGGGCTGCGCGGCCGGTTGGCCACCCGGGTCGGGGGCGCTGGTCGGGCTCTGGTGGGCGGGGTCGGGCGTCGGGGTGGCCATGGGCGTGGTGGCGTCGGCGGGCTGGTCCGCGGCGGGCGGTGTGGTGGGAGTCCGGTCCGCCGGGTCGGGGTTGGCGCGTGGTGGCTGGTTCGGGTCTGACATGGCGGAACTCCCTGCTCTCCCGTGCTGTTGTCCGCCATGGTGCGCGATCGACCTGAGGAGATCCTGATGGCCGGCTGTCCGCCGGCTGTGAGAACCGGGATCGTCAGCATGTGTTGACGCCGGCCGAGCGTCAGCATATGTTGACGACATGGCTGCGATCGCCGATCTCGACCAGGCCGCGCACGGCTCCGACCCGGACGCCGGGCTGCGCGCCGTGGCCCGCCTGCGCCGCCTGGTCGACCAACTGGAGGCCGAGCACGTCGCCGCCGCCCGCCGGGCCGGCTGGTCGTGGCGGGACATAGCCACCCGCCTCGGCGTGACCAAGCAGACCGTCCACCGCAAGTACGGCCGAGAGGACTGACCGGTGTTCCGAGGCGACCACCCCGACCTGAACCGCACCATCGGCCGCGCGCCGCGGCTGGCACTGGAACTCGGCCACCCGCGCACCGGCAGCGAGCACCTCCTGGCAGCGCTGGCCGCAGGCTCGCGCTCCGCGGAACCCGTCGCCGACGGCCCGCTCGTCGACCGCGCTGCCGCAGGGGGACCCTCCCCAGGCGGCTCTCCGGTCGGCGGAGCCGTCACCGCCGTCCTGCTCCGCCACGGCGCGACCCCCTCCGCCATCCGGCACGCCGCCCACCTCGCGGCCCCGCTCGGCGCGGGCGGTGCGGCGGACCGGGCCGTCCTGGCGCCGCTGGGCGTCGACCTCGACCGGCTGCTGGGCGGCACACCCGCCCTGGACCGGCCGCCGGGCCGTGAGCCGCTGCTCCCGCTCGGCGCGGCGAAGTCACGCCGGCGCTGCGCCCGCCTCACCCCGCCGCTCGGCCTGGACGCCCAGGCGGCGTACTCGGCCTCGCTGCGCCTCGCCCTGGCCCGCCGCGAACGCGAGCACCGCCCCGAACACCTGGCCCTCGCCCTCACCGCCCTGGACCCCGGCGTCGCGTGGGTGCTCAAGACCGCCGGCGTCGACCGCGAGGCCCTGCTCGCCGACCTCGCCGCGACCTTCCCGCCGCCGCGCCGCAACCCGCTGCTGGTCGTCGAACGCAGGCTCGGCCACCGCGTGCGCCACCGCGACCTCGTCCGCCGCTACCAGCGCACCACCGGACGTGCCGTGACCTCGGCCGACGCGCTGCCCGCCCTGATCCGCGGCTGAGCATCCCGCTCGACCGGGTGATCCGCGGAACACCGGACCGGCCGACCCGGTGCGCCGGAAAACGACTCGGTGAGCACCGATAACATCTCGGGCAAAGGACCGACGCACACCGAGGAGTCACCGTGTCCGAACCGCGCCCCGCAGCCGCCCCGATCCCACCTCGCGTGGTGGTGACGGCGGGGACCACCGCGGGGACGGCGGTGCGTGAAGCGGGACTCCCGGGCAAGGGGCCGGACGCCGTCGTGGTCGTGCGCGACCCCGAGGGCCACCTGCGCGACCTGTCGTGGGTCCCGCAGGTCGACGTCGAGGTCGAAGCGGTCGCCGCCGACACCGCCGACGGCCGCAGCGTGATCCGGCACTCCGCCGCGCACGTGCTGGCGCAGGCCGTGCAGCAGCAGTTCCCCGAGGCCAAGCTGGGCATCGGCCCGCCGGTCAAGGACGGCTTCTACTACGACTTCCAGGTCGACAAGCCGTTCACGCCCGAAGACCTCCAGGCGCTGGAGAAGCGCATGAAGTCGATCATCAAGGGCGCGCAGCGGTTCAACCGCCGCGTGGTCGAGTCGGTCGACGCCGCCAAGTCCGAGCTGGCCGCCGAGCCGTTCAAGCTCGAACTGGTGGACATCAAGAGCGATGTCGACACCGCCGAGGTGATGGAGGTCGGCGGCGGCGAGCTGACGATCTACGACAACCTCGACCCGCGTTCCGGCGACCGCGTGTGGGGCGACCTGTGCCGCGGCCCGCACGTGCCGACGACCAAGCACATCCCGGCGTTCAAGCTGACCCGCGTCGCCGCCGCGTACTGGCGCGGCAACGAGAAGAACCCGCAGCTGCAGCGCATCTACGGCACGGCGTGGGAGTCCCAGGAGGCGCTGGACGCGCACCTGGAGCTGCTGGCCGAGGCCGAGCGGCGCGACCACCGCAAGCTGGGCGTCGAGCTGGACCTGTTCAGCTTCCCCGACGAGATCGGCTCGGGCCTGGCGGTGTTCCACCCCAAGGGCGGCGTCATCCGCAAGGCCATGGAGGACTACTCGCGCGCCCGGCACACCGAAGAGGGCTACGAGTTCGTCTACTCGCCGCACATCACCAAGGGCAACCTGTTCGAGACCTCCGGTCACCTCGACTGGTACCGCGACGGCATGTACCCGGCGATGCACCTCGACGCCGAGCTCAACGAGGACGGCACGGTCCGCAAGCCCGGCCAGGACTACTACCTCAAGCCGATGAACTGCCCGTTCCACGACCTGATCTTCAAGTCGCGCGGCCGGTCCTACCGCGAGCTGCCGTTGCGCATGTTCGAGTTCGGCGGGGTGTACCGCTACGAGAAGTCCGGCGTGATCCACGGCCTGACCCGCGTGCGCGGCATGACGCAGGACGACGCGCACATCTTCTGCACCCCCGACCAGGTGCAGGACGAGCTGAAGTCGCTGCTCGGCTTCGTGCTCGGGCTGCTGCGCGACTACGGCCTCGACGACTTCTACCTGGAGCTGTCCACCCGCAACGAGGAGAAGTACGTCGGCTCCGACGAGGTGTGGGAGAAGGCGACCGAGGCGCTGCGCGTCGCGGCCGAGGACTCCGGCCTCGACCTGGTGCCGGACCCGGGCGGCGCGGCGTTCTACGGGCCGAAGATCTCCGTGCAGGCCAAGGACGCGCTGGGTCGCACCTGGCAGATGTCCACCATCCAGGTCGACTTCAACCTGCCCGAGCGGTTCGAGCTGGAGTACACCGGCTCGGACGGCGCCAGGCAGCGCCCGGTCATGATCCACCGGGCGTTGTTCGGCTCGGTCGAGCGGTTCTTCGGCGTGCTGACCGAGCACTACGCGGGCGCGTTCCCGGCGTGGTTGGCGCCGGTGCAGGTGGTGGGCATCCCGATCGCGGACGAGCACGTCGACCACCTGCTCGCGGTGGCCGCGCAGCTCAAGGCGAAGGGCATCCGGGTCGAGGTGGACGCCTCCGACGACCGGATGCAGAAGAAGATCCGCAACCACACCACGCAGAAGGTGCCGTTCATGCTGCTCGCGGGCGGCAAGGACGTGGAGCAGGGCGCGGTGTCGTTCCGGTTCCGCGACGGCACGCAGATCAACGGCGTGCCGGTCGAGCGCGCCGTCGAGACGGTCGTGGACTGGGTGTCGCGGCGGGAGAACGCCTCGCCCACGGCGGACCTCGTCCAGTGACGAGCCGGTACGAGGAGCAGGACGGGGTCGGGGTCGACGACGCGTTGCAGCGGTTGTGGACCCCGCACCGCCTCTCGTACGTGCGCGGCGAGGGCAAGGCCGTCGGCGACGAGCCGGAGGGGTGCCCGTTCTGCCGGGTGATCGGGCTGGACGACGCCGAGGGGCTGATCCTGGCGCGCGGCGAGCTGGTGTTCGCGGTGCTCAACCTGTACCCGTACAACCCCGGCCACCTGATGGTGCTGCCGTACCGGCACGTGCCCGACTACACCGACCTGACCCCGGCGGAGACGGCGGAGTTCGCCGCGTTCACCCAGAAGGCGATGCGGGTGATCCGGTCCGCCGCCTCGCCGCACGGGTTCAACGTCGGCATGAACCAGGGCGTGGTGGCGGGCGCGGGCATCGCGGCCCACCTGCACCAGCACGTGGTGCCGCGCTGGGGCGGCGACGCGAACTTCATGCCGGTGATCGGGCACACCAAGGTCCTGCCGCAGCTGCTCGGCGAGACCAGGCAACTCCTGGCCGACGCCTGGTCCACCGCGGACTGACCAGGGCGGGAGGAGGTTTACCCGGGACCGTCCGGTGCAACGGGACAAGGGTGACTTCACCGAACACGCCCGCCCCGGTGGCCCATCGGACGATGGAGGTCGACGGGACCGACATCTTCTACCGCGAGGCGGGGCCACCGGACGCCCCGGTGGTGCTGCTGCCCCACGGTTACCCGAGCTCGTCGTTCCAGTACCGCGGCTTCATGGCCGCGCTCGGCGACCGGTGGCGCCTGATCGCGCCGGACTACCCCGGCTTCGGGTACAGCGGCACGCCGGACCGCACGCGCTTCTCCTACACCTTCGACGGCTACGCCGAGTTCCTCCAGCGGTTCACCGAAGCGGCCGGCCTCACCCGGTACGCCATCTACCTGCACGACTACGGGTCCCAGTTCGGGCTGCGGCTGGCCATGCACGCGCCTGACCGGGTCGCCGCCCTGATCATCCAGAACGGCGACATCTACGAGGACCAGCACGGCCCGAAGTACCGCCCGCTCAAGGAGTACTGGGCCGACCCGACCGAGGAGGGGACGTCCAGGCTGTACGCCGCGGTCAGCGCGGACGGCTTCCGCGACGAGTTCGTCGGCGAGATCCCCGAGCGGCTGGTCGAGCGGGTCTGCCCGGACCTGTGGACGTCGTCCTGGGCGCTGCTGGGCACGCCCGAGCGACGGCGGAACCTGGTCCACCTGCTGGCCGACCAGGTGAGCACGCTCGGCTGGTTCGACCGGCAGCAGGCGTACCTGCGCGAGCACCGGCCGCCGACGCTCATCGTGTGGGGCCCGCACGACGGCTACATGCCGGAGGGGGCGGCACGGGCCTACCTCCGCGACCTGCCGGACGCCGAGTTGCACCTGCTCGACGGCGGTCACTGGGCGTTGGAGACCAACCTCGACGAGGTCGTCGCCCTGGCGCGGGCCTTCCTGGACCGGGTCCACTCGCCCGTCTCGACTGGGTGAGGTCGACGACCGGTTCGTTCGACTGCCGTACCCCCGGTGTTCGACTCGGAGGTCCTGAGTGTTCGACATGCCGGTCCTGAGCGTTCGACACGCGGGCACCGGGTGTTCGACACGCGGATGGGAGAAAGTTCAACCTTTTTTGGGTTCGGCTTGAACGGACCGTGGGGCTGTCTCGTTCAGACCGGGTGTCCACGCCCGGCTGACGAGAGGTGCACACCCCGTGACGGCCATGACCGAGCCCGACGCTGTGCTGGCGCTGCCCCCGGACGACCGCCCCCTGTTCCGCCGATTCGGCCGCGGCCCGAGCGCGACACCGCCGTTCCACCGGATCCACCACGCGTTCGAGTCGCACGCGGCACGATCGCCGCACGCGCGGGCGGTCGAGCACGAGGGCGTCTGCCTGACCTACGGCGAGCTCGACCACCGCGCGAACGTCGTCGCGGCCGAACTGCTCGACGCGGGCGTGCGTCCCGGTGATCACGTCGGCGTCTTCTTAACGCGTTCGGTCCACCTCGTCATCGGCATCCTGGCCGTGCTGAAGGTCGGCGCGGCGTACGTGCCGCAGGACGTCCGGATCACGCCGAAGGCCCACCTCGACCACGTCATCCGCACCGCCGAGATCGACGTCGTCCTGACCACCGGCGAGCACGCCCCGCACGTCCGCTACCTCGCCGCGCCGAAGGTCCTCGCCCTCGACACCGTCCCGGACCGCCGCGTCGGCCCACCGCGCGCGGAGCCCGGCGACACGGCCGTCGTCATCTTCACCTCCGGCACGACCGGCGTGCCCAACGGCGTCCGCGTCACCCACGCGAACCTGTGCAACGTCCTGCTCACCGCACCGGGAGACCTCGGCATCCGACCGGGCGACCGGGTCGCGCAACTGCTCAACATCGCGTTCGACATGGCGGTGTGGGAGCTGTTCGGCGCACTCGCCCACGGCGCCACGTCCGTCATCCGCGGCCGGGACATCGGTGAGACGGCGAAAACCGCCACCGTCCTCATCGCGACACCCGGCGTGCTGTCCACAGTGGACCCAGAGGCGTGCCCCGACGTGCGAACGGTCGCCGTGGCCGGCGAACGCTGCCCCAAGCCCCTCGCCGACGCCTGGAGCGCCCGCGCCGCGTTCCACAACGCCTGCGGCCCCACGGAAGTCACGATCGTCAACACCGTGCAGCGCTACGACCCGGCGAAGGGCCGCCTGACCATCGGCCGCCCCGTCCCCAACAGCACGGTCTACGTGCTCGACCAGGACCTGCGGCCGTGCCGGATCGGCGAGGTCGGCGAGATGTGGGCGGGCGGCGCCTGCGTCACGGCGGGCTACCTCGGCAACGACGTGCTGACCGCCCAGCGCTACCGCCCCGACCCGTTCCTCGGCGGCGACCACCTGATGTTCCGCACCCGCGACCTGGGCCGGTGGACGCCGGACGGCGAGCTGGAGCACCACGGCCGCACCGACGACCAGGTCAAGGTCCGGGGCTTCCGGGTCGAGCTGGACGCGGTCACCTCCGCCCTGGAGACGACGCCCGGCTGCGCCCGCGCGACCACGGTCCTGCACGACGGCAGGCTCGTCGGGTTCGTCAGCCCTGCCTCCGTCGATCCTCAAGCGGCCACCGACGCGGTGGCGGGCTCACTGCCCTACTACTGCGTGCCGTCCCTGGTCGTCGCGGTGGACGACCTGCCGCTGACCGCACGCGGCAAAGTGGACCGGGCCGCGCTGTCGTCGCTGGTGACGGTCGCATGACCACCACGCGCACCGACACGCCGTCCGCGCTGGCCCTGAGGCTCCGCCGGCGCCCGTTCACCCACCACAACCGGCTCGCCGCCGCCGTCGTCCTGGTCAACGTGATCGCGGCGTTCGGCGTGGACGACGCGCGGGCGCTCGCGGACCTGGTCGTCGCCAACGTCGCCCTGGCCGTCGTGATCCGCCAGCAGCACGTGATCAACCTGCTGTTCCGGCTCGCCACGAGCGCGCCGACGACGTGGCCGCTGCGGGTCCGCTGGACGTTGGGCAAGGTCTACCACTTCGGCGGCCTGCACGTCGGCGCCGCCCTCAGCGCCACCGCGTGGTTCACCGCGCTCGCCGTGGTCCGACGCGACCCGCTCACGTGGACGATCCTCGGCCTGATGGTCGCGATGGTGGTCTTCGCGCTGCCCGCCCTGCGCGCACGCCGGCACGACGTGTTCGAGCGCGTGCACCGCTTCGCCGGCTGGACCGTGCTCGCCCTGTTCGCCGTGGACTCGTCCCGGCAGCCCGGATTCGTCGGCTCGACCCAGTTCTGGCTGCTCCTGCTGGTCGTCGCGAGCGTCGCGCTGCCGTGGACGCGGCTGCGTCGCGTGCCGGTGCGGATCGTCAGCCCGTCGCGGCACGTCGCGCTGGTGTCGTTCGACTACGGCGTGACGCCGTTCGCGGGCTCCTCGACCGCGGTGAGCCGCAACCCGCTGCTCGAGTGGCACTCGTTCGCCAACGTGCCGACGCCCGGCCGCGCGGGTTTCCGGCTCACCATCTCGCGCGCGGGCGACTGGACCGGCTCGCTCATCGACGACCTGCCGACCCACCTGTGGGTCAAGGGCGTGCCCACCGCGGGCGTCGGCAACATCGACAAGCTGTTCACCAGGGTGGTGTGGGTGGCCACCGGCAGCGGCATCGGGCCGTGCCTGCCCCACCTGCTGTCGCGGGAGACGCCGTCGCGCCTGGTGTGGTCCACCCGCACGCCCCGTGACACCTACGGCGACGAGCTGGTCGACGAGATCGAGGCCGTGCAGCCCGACGCGCTCGTCTGGGACACCGTCCGCGACGGCAAGCCCGACCTGGTCGAGCTGGCGCTGCGCGCGCACCGGGAGTTCGACGCCGAGGCCGTCATCTGCATCTCGAACAAGAAGACCACCTGGCACGTCGTCGAGGAGCTCGAAGCGCGGGGCGTGCCCGCGTTCGGCGCCATCTGGGACTCGTGAGGAGACTTCGTGGACTACTCGACCTTGATCGTCGAAGAACAGGACGGCGTCACGACGGTCACCGTGTCCCGGCCGCGGGCGCGCAACGCGCTGTCCGGCCAGGTCCTGGCCGAACTCGACCACTTCCTGTCCGGCGTCCTCACCGGACCCGCGCCGCGGGGGATCATCCTCAGCGGAGCGCCCGGTCCGGCGTTCATCGCGGGCGCGGACATCCGCGAGATGGCCGCGATGACGCCGGACGAGGGCGCGCGGTTCGGGATGCTCGGCCAACGCGTCACCCGGCTGCTGGAGGAGGCTCCGTGCCCGGTCGTCGCGTGCGTGGACGGCTACGCGCTCGGCGGCGGGTGCGAGATGGTGCTGGCGTGCGACTTCGCCTACGCGACCCGTCGCGCCGTCTTCGGCCAGCCGGAGGTCGTGCTCGGCCTCATCCCGGGCTTCGGCGGCTGCGTCCGGCTCCAACGCCTGGTCGGGCCCGCGGTCGCCCGCGAGCTGATCTACACCGGCAGGCACGTCGACGCGTCGGAGGCGGTGCGGCTCGGGCTCGTCAACGCGGTGTTCGACGACCGCCATGAGATGCTGGCCGCCGCACGCGCGGTGCTCGGACGGGTGGCGGGCAACTCGGCCACGGCGGTGTCGCTGGCCAAGGGCGCGGTGAACGCCGCCAACGGCACGACCGTCGCCGCCGGGCTGGCGCTCGAACTCGAGGCGTTCCGGGAGGCGTTCACCACCGACGACATGCGCGAGGGCACGGCGGCCTTCCTCGCCAAGCGCCGGCCCTCCTTCCCGGGTCCGACCCCGGTGGGCGCGACCCGGGAACCGCTGCTCCACGACTAGCCGAGGAGGTGCGCGATCAACGACAGTCACATCGCCCTGCTGCGCTCCCTCCACGACGAGCACGCGCCCGCCCTGTGGCGGTACGTGCGCCGGCTGACCGGGGACGACGAGCTGTCCCGCGACGTGGTGCAGGAAGCGCTGCTGCGGGCGTGGCGCAACCCCAAGGTGCTCGAACAGGGCGCGACGGCGGCTCGGGCGTGGCTCTACACGGTGGCGCGCAACGTGGTGATCGACGAGCGCCGCAGCGCCCGCGCGCGCTGGGAGATCGGGTCGGAGCGGCTGCCCGAACGGGCGCGCGACGACCACAGCGACTCCGCGCTGGACGCCTGGTTGGTGGCCGACGTGCTCACCCAGTTGACGCCGGAGCACCGCGCGGTGATCGTGCGTGCGTACTACATGGGCCAGTCGGTCGCCGAGCTGGCCGTCGCGCTGGACCTGCCGGAGGGCACCGTGAAGTCCCGGCTGCACTACGGTCTGCGGGCGCTGAGGGTGGCGCTGGAGGAGAAGGGGGTCACCGGACGTTGAGCTCGCCAGTCGATCCGTACCGGGACTGGGGTGCCGCGTACGTCCTCGGTTCGCTGTCGCCCGGCGAACGGCGGGAGTTCGAGGGGCACCTGCCCGGGTGCCCGGAGTGCTCGGGCGACGTCGCGTCCTTCGCGGGCGTGCCCGGCATCCTCTCGGTGGTGCCCCGTGACCGGGCGCTCGACCTGCTGGAGCCCGACGCGGCCACCGACGAGCCGCCGCCCGCGGTGCTCACCGGCCTGCTGGCGGCGGAGCGGTCGCGACGCTGGCGTGCCCGGGTCCTGGTGGCCGCCGCGCTGGTCGTGGCGGCGTTGACGGGGGCGGCGGTCGCGACGGCCCTGCGACCGGCCGCTCCCGTGGCCGCGACCACCGTCCCGGCCACCTCGACCACCGCGCCGACGCCCACGTCCGGCGTCGTGCTGCACCAGACCGTGCCGAGCCCCGTGACGGCCAGCGTGCGGCTGGTGGACGAGCCGTGGGGCACCCGGATCGACGTGCTGTGCTCCTACGCCGTGCCGGACGGGCCGCCGACGCCCGAGTTCGCCTACTCCCTGCACGTGGTCGCGGCCGACGGCACCCCGGTGCTGGTCGCGACCTGGACGGCCGGTCCCGGCTCGACCACCCGGCCGACCGCGACGACCCGGTTGGCCCGGTCCGACATCACCGGCGTCGAGATCAGATTGGTGCAGAACGACCTGGTCCTGCTCCGCGTCTCGTTCTGACCCCTCGTCGCGGCGGCCCGCCGGCCGCCCCGACCACCACCCGCGGGCCCGACCTGCTGCAAGCGCACCTGCACGGCTGGATGCACGTGCGCTCGTCGAAACGGCCGTCGACGTGTCCCAGATCACCCCGGGCGACGGCCGGCGCAACCTCAGACACCTTCCTGGCCGATCGTCAAGAGGGGTGAGCGTCGATACGGTGCGTTGCATGACCGCACCTGAGCGTTCGCGGCTGGCCCGAGAACGGCTCTCGCGCGAGTTACGAAGGCTGCGCACCGAGGCCAAGATGACCGGAACGGCCACGGCGCGCGCTACCGGGATGAGCCAGTCCAAGCTGTCGAAGATCGAGAACGGCATGCTCCTCCCGTCCGTGACCGACGTGGAGCGCCTGGTCGCCGAGCTGTCCGCGACCAGGGAGACCAGGGTCGAGCTGGTGGAGTTGGCCCGTCAGTTGCACGCCGAGGCGGAGACCCGCCGCGTGGTGCTGCACCGGGGCGCGCACCGCCACCAGCAGACCGTGGCCCGGATCGAGGCCCGTGCCACCACCAGCCGCTTCTTCCAGAACGCGGGTGTGCCCGCGCTGCTGCAGAGCGAGAACTACCTCCGGGTCGTGTTGAACTCGACACCGGCGCACGAGCAGGACACCGCGATCGCCACGCTGCGCAGCCGTCGTGCCCGGATGGACGACCTGGGCAAGCGGTTCGTGTTCCTGCTCGCGGAGAGCGCGCTGCGCTGGCGGATGGGGTCGGCGGACCTGATGTGCGATCAGATCGACCACCTCGTGCAGATCGTCCGAAGACCCAATGTGCAGCTCGGCGTGGTGCCGTGGACGGCGGACGCGAACATGGTGGCCCTGCACGGGTTCCAGGTGTACGACGAGCGGGTGGTGACGTTGAGCGTGCTGACCGGCAACGCGACCATCACCGACCCGCACGACGTGCGCGAGTACCTGGCCCTGTTCGGCAGGCTCGAACGGCTGGCGGTGCGCGGCGACGCGCTCGAGGACCTGTTGGAGCAGATCTCCAGGGACCACCGCAAGCTCGGCTGAGCTGGGTGGTTAGGCTGCGCTGACCACTTCGTCCCCGTCGGTAGGTGCCCCGCCACCCCATGCTGAACATCTTCGCCCGCGCGTCCGTTTCGCGCGTCACCGATCCGATCGGTGCGTGGCTGCTGCGTCGCGGCCTCACCCCGAACGCCGTCACGGTGCTGGGCACCGTCGGCTCCGTCGCCGTCTCGCTGTGGTTCATCCCGCGCGGGCAGCTGTTCACGGGCGCGGCGCTGGTCACCGTGTTCGTGCTGTTCGACCTGATCGACGGCGCGATGGCGCGCGCGCAGGGCGGCGGCACGAAGTTCGGCGCCGTGCTGGACGCGAGCTGCGACCGGATCGCCGACGGCGCGCTGTTCGCCGCCATCGCCTGGTGGGCGTTCGGCGCGGGCGAGCACGGCCTGGCCGCGGCGACCCTGGTCTCGCTGGTCGGCGCGCAGGTCACGTCGTACGTGAAGGCGCGCGCCGAGGCGTCCGGGCTCTCCGCGGACGGCGGGCTGGCCGAACGCGCCGAGCGGTTCATCGTGGCGCTGGTCGGCGTCGGCCTGCACGGGCTCGGCGTGCCCTACGTCCTGCCGGTGGCCCTGTACCTGCTGGCCGCGCTGGTGTCGATCACCGTGGTGCAGCGCATCCTGGCCGTGAGCCGCGCCGCGAAGGAGCTCGGGACGTGACCGCTCGCGACATCAAGGGCGCCCTGGTCGACCTGGGCTACGCGGCCGGGTGGCGCCTGGTGCGGCTGCTGCCGGAGAAGGCGGCGCGGGCACTGTCCGACGCGGTCGCCGACCGGGCCGCCAAGCGCGGCGGCGGTGGCGTGCGGCAGCTGCGGTCCAACCTGCGCCGGGTCGTGCCGCGGGCGGGCGAGGCCGAGCTGGACGAGCTGGTGCGGCTCGCGGTGCGCTCCTACGCGCGGTACTGGCGCGAGGCGTTCCGGATGCCGTCGCTGGACCAGCAGGAGCTCTACGCCGAGCTGGACCGGACGATGAGCGGCGTCGAGAACCTGGACGCGGCGCTGGCCGAGGGCCGGGGCGCGGTCATCGCGCTGCCGCACTGCGGCAACTGGGACATGGCGGGCGTCTGGCTGGTCGGGCACTGCGGCACGTTCACCACCGTCGCCGAGCGGCTCAAGCCCGAGTCGCTGTACCGGCGGTTCATCGCGTTCCGGGAGAGCCTGGGCTTCGAGGTCGTGCCGCTGACCGGCGGCGACCGCAACCCGGCGCTCGTGCTCGCCGAACGGCTGCGCGCGAACCAGGTCGTCTGCCTGCTCGCCGACCGCGACCTCACCGCGGGCGGCGTGCCCGTGACGTTCTTCGGCGAGCGCACCATGATGCCCGCCGGTCCCGCGCACCTGGCCGCGACCACCGGCGCGGCGCTGATCCCGGCCGGCCTCTGGTTCACCGAGGACGGTTGGGTCATCCGGCTGCACCCGCCGATCCGGGTCTCCGGCACGGCGGGCGTGCCCGCGGCGACCCAGCAGATGGCCGACGTGTTCGCCGCCGACATCGCCGCGCACCCCACCGACTGGCACATGATGCAGCAGCTGTGGCTGGCCGACCTGCCGGAGAGCCGGCAGAAGGCGCTGCGCCGGGTCCTGGCCCGCCGGGGGGAATCCGCGTGAAGGTCGGCATAGTCTGCCCGTACTCCTTCGAGGTGCCAGGAGGAGTGCAGGCGCACGTGGTCGACCTGGCGCGCGCGCTGCGCGGCCTCGGGCACGAGGTGGAGGTGCTGGCCCCCGCCGACGACGACACGCCGGTGCCGGAATTCGTCACCTCGGCCGGTCGGGCGGTCGCGATCCCGTACAACGGTTCAGTGGCGCGACTGTCGTTCGGACCGGTGTCGTTCACGCGCGTGCGCCGGTGGATCGCCGAGCACGACTTCGACGTGCTGCACCTGCACGAGCCGACCGCGCCGTCGCTGTCGATGCTGGCCCTGATGGTGGCCGACGGCCCGATCGTGGCCACCTTCCACACCTCGACGCCCCGCTCGAAGATGCTGTCGGCGTTCCAGGCGGTGCTGCAGCCGTTCCTGGAGAAGATCACCGCCCGGATCGCGGTGTCCGCGCTGGCCCGCCGCGTGCAGGTGGAGCACCTCGGCGGTGACGCGGTGGAGATCCCCAACGGGGTCGACGTCGGGTTCTTCGCCGACGCGTCGCCCCTGGACGGCTACCCGCGGCCCGGAGGCACGGTCGGGTTCGTCGGCCGGTTCACCGAACCGCGCAAGGGCATGCCGGTGCTGCTGGAGGCGTTCCGCGAGCTCGACGCGCCGGACGTGCGGCTGCTGGTGGTGGGTCGCGGCGACGCCGACGAGCTGCGCAAGCAGGCGGGGCCGGAGCTGGCGTCGCGGATGGTGTTCCTCGGCATGGTGGACGACGAGACGAAAGCGCGCGCGCTGCGCAGCGTGGACGTCTACTGCGCGCCCAACACCGGCGGCGAGAGCTTCGGGGTCATCCTCACCGAGGCGATGTCGGCGGGCGCGGCCGTGCTGGCCAGCGACCTCGACGCGTTCCGGCGCGTGCTCGACGACGGCAAGGCGGGCGTGCTGACCCCGGTCGGCGACCCGTCCGCGCTGGCCCGGGCGTTGCGGGAGCTGCTGACCGACCCCGGACGGCGGGCGGACTACGTGGACGCCGCGCGGCAGCGGGTGATGATGTTCGACTGGTCGGTGGTCGCGAACCAGGTGGTGCGGGTGTACGAGAGCGCCATGGCGGCGGACCCGCGTCGGGTGGGTGAGGCGTGACCAGTTCCGGCGTCGCGACGACGTTCCTGGTGTTGCTGGCGTTGGCCGTGCTGGTCGGGCCGTGGACCCTCGGCACGGCCAACCGGCTCGACCGGCTGCACGTGCGCACGGACGCGGCCTGGGCGGCGCTGGACGCGGCCCTGGCGCGGCGCGCGGTGGTGACGCGAGCGGTGGCGGCGGTGTGCGGCACGCCCGGGCTGCGCGCGGCGGCGGACCGGGCCGAGCAGTCGGCGCGGCCGGACCGGGAGGCGGCGGAGAACCGGCTCTCGGCGTTGCTGGACGCGCTCGACCGGTCGGTCCTGGAGCCCGCGTTGGCGGCCGAGCTGTCCGATGCGGAACAGCGGGTGGTGCTGGCCCGGCGGGTGCACAATGACGCCGTGCGCGACACGTTGGCGTTGCGCCGGCGTCGGTCCGTGCGGTGGTTGCGGCTCGCGGGCACCGCGCCGACGCCGTCGTACTTCGAGATCGCCGAACCCGGCGGCGACGCCGAGGCGTCCACGTTGACCCAGCGCGTGTCGGCGCGGGTCGTGCTGCTGGACGCCGAGGACCGGGTGTTGTTGTTCGAGGGCTTCGACCCGAACCGGCCGGACGAGCTGTTCTGGTTCACCGTGGGCGGTGGGGTCGAGCCGGGGGAGGACGTCCGGACCGCAGCGGTGCGGGAGCTGTTCGAGGAGACCGGCATCGAGGTCTCCGGTGACGAGCTGGTCGGTCCGGTGTGGAAGCGGCACGCCGTGTTCGCCTTCGACGGCTTGAACTACGCGGCGGTCGAGTGGTTCTTCGTCGGAAAGGTGGAGGCGGTCGACGTGGACACCTCGCGGTTCAACGAGATCGAACAGCGGACCATTCGCCGGCACCGGTGGTGGTCGGTGGAGGAACTGGCGTCCACCGACGCCACGGTGTACCCGGCGCAGCTGGCCGAGGTGCTGCCCGACGCGCTGGTCGGGTGGGACGGCACGACCCGTTCGGTCCGATGATCGGGATCTCGAGCCGGATGGACGACGTCGTCGCCTTCTACCGCGCCCTGGAGGAGTCGGACCGGCCCCGCGCGTACTTCGAGTTCGTGGACGTCGAGGGCTGGGTGGACGAAGGCGCGCGTGCGCTCTACGAGACCGTGGAGCACGAGGGCGAGCTGATCGCGATCCGGCAGATCGAGTTACCGTCGGCGGGGGGGATGCACCGCTACTCGTGGCGGCGGATGGAGGACGCGTACGGCGGCCTCACGGACGAGCCGATCGATCCGCACGACGACCCGGTCAAGCCGATACCCCGCGAGGTCTTCGTCGAGCGGTGGAACTCGTTGATGTACGAGGTGTGATCGGCCGTCACGCGGATCGCTTCCCCGTGCCCGTCGGCAGAGGTGATCCGGCCGAGGGATGGGGGACACAGGCGTTGGCCGGTCGTGGTTCTGGTGTGCGCGCTGGCCCCGCTCGGGCTCAACCCGTTGCCGCACAGGCTGATCCGCTCGCCGAGGCGGTGACCGCGCAAGCCGTGGACGAGGGGTCGCGTTCGTCCCGTCGGCGGCACGGTGCAGCACCGGGTCGACCGCGTCCACGCACCCGGAGGGCTCCTGCCGGCAGAGCGTGCCGGGCCAGGACCGACCGCCGGACAGGGCTGCCGGGTGGGAACCCGCCTCCATCCCGCTGACGGACGCCCACCGGTCGACCGTGTCGGTGCCGACCCCGGCCACCGGGGCGCCCGCCGTCGCCGGCTGTGAGCACGACCGGTTCGCGGCGTTCGCCCGGCAGGCCGACGGCTGTGCTTGCCCGGCGGCCTGCGGCCGACGGCCCCGGCCCGGCGCGCCTAGAGGATGAACGTCGCGATCATCTGCCCGAGCAACCGCACGTCGGCGTGGCCCTTGAACTCCAGCCGCACCTGACCCAGGCCGCTGAACCACAGGTCGAGCTCGGCGTCCATGTCGAACGTGCCCGCCGTCTCGATGGAGAACGCCTGCACCCGGCTGTAGGGCAGCGACGTGAAGTCCTTCTTGCGGCCGGTCATGCCCTGGACGTTCACCGCGATCACGCGCTTGTTGGTGAACACCACGAAGTCCCGCACCGTCTTGAAGCTCGACACGATCTGCTCGCCCTGGATCAGGATCGGCGACACCTGCGACGCGATGTCCTCCGGCCGGCACGGCGCCAGCTTGAAGACGGACTGCTTCTCGAAGTCGATCACGGCTTCCACGGTACCGGTTACCGGGGCCACCCCGCCGGGTTCGAGCACGATTCCCGGGTGATCCCCGACCCCGTCCCGGGGTAGTCCCCGAACCGGTCCGCGTGCGCGTGCGCGAAGAAGTAGCAGAACGCCTCACCCTCGGCGTCGCCGATCGCCACCCGGGGGTCGCGGGCCACGGCCTCGTAGAACTCCTGCCCCATGGCGACGATGAAGCCGCGCGCGTACAGGAAGCCGTCGTCCGAGCCATCGGTGACCTCGTGCACGTCGGCCCGGTCGATGTCGTGCAGCTTGCGCTCGGCCACCCGGTCCAGCGCGATCAACTCCTCGGCGGACAGCCCGGCGCACGCGCCGGTCAACGCCTCCAGCACCTGGTCGAGGTGCTCCTCCAGCTCGGCGGCTTCCTCGAAGGCGTCGACGGACACGTCGCGCTTGGCCAACGCGCGCCGCACCTCGTTCGGCCCGGGCCCCAGCGCGGCCCACGCGTTCTCCAGCATCGCCCAGAAACGGGCCTCTTCGGCAGCGGTCGGAAGGATCATGCGGCGACGCTAGCAACGCGGTCCGACAGTTCCCGGCTCTGCGACACCTGATCGGGGTGGCGGGCCGCACCGTCCCCGGTCCGGCCGCGCCACCCGCACGTCACACCCGGCCGATCACCCCGTCGCCGTAGGACGCGAGCGTCTTGTCCTTGTCGTCGTGCATCAGGTACAGCGCGAAGTTGTCCACGCCGATCTCCCTCAGCTCCTGCAACCGGTCCACGTGCGCCGACACCGGACCGAGCAGGCAGAACCGGTCCACGATCGAGTCCGGCACGAAGTCGGTCGACCGGTTGCCCGCCTTGCCGTGGTGGGCGTAGTCGTAACCCTCGCGGTCCTTGATGTAGTCGGTCAACGCGGTGGGCACCGCGCCCGAATCGCCGTACCGCGCGACCAGGTCGGCCACGTGGTTGCCGACCATCCCGCCGAACCAGCGCAGCTGGTCGCGCTGGTGCGGCAGGTCCGTGCCGACGTACGCGGGCGCGGCCACGCACATCGTGATCGCCGACGGGTCGCGGCCCGCGGCCACGGCCGCTTCACGCACCGTCCCGATCGTCCACCGCGCGATGTCCACGTCCGCGGTCTGCAGGATGAACCCGTCGGCCTGCTCGCCGACCATCCTCAACGCGCGGGGTCCGTACGCGGCCATCCACATCTCCAGCTTGCCGTCGCGCACCCACGGGATGCGCACCGGCGTGCCGTGGTACTCGGTCTCCCGGCCCTCGGCCAGGTCCTTGATCACGGTCATGGCCCGGCCCAGCGTGGCCAGCGACGCGGGCTGCTGCCCGATCACCCGGCGCGCCGAGTCGCCGCGCCCGATGCCGCACACCGTGCGGTTGCCGAACATGTCGTTCAACGTCGCGAACAGCGACGCCGTCACCGACCAGTCCCGCGTGCTCGGGTTGGTCACCATCGGGCCGACGACCAGCTCCTTCGTCGCCGCCAGCACCTGCGAGTAGATGACGAACGGCTCCTGCCATAGCACGACCGAGTCGAACGTCCAGCCGTACTGGAAGCCGTTGTCCTCGGCGGCCTTCAGGCCGGCCACCACGTCCCGCGCGGGCGGGTCGGTCTGGAGCACTACCCCGAAGTCCACGTGCCCCCCTACACCAGGTACTGGTTCAGCTCGCGGGACAGGAACTTCCCGTGCCCGGCCGCGCCGTGGAAACCGCCTGCGTCCACGACCACCCGGCCGCGGGAGAGCACCGTGTCGACCTTGCCGGTGATCTCCATGCCCTCGTACGCCGAGTAGTCCACGTTCATGTGGTGCGTGGCCGCCGAGATGACCTGCCGCGCCGACGGGTCGTACACCACGACGTCGGCGTCCGCGCCGGGCGCGATGACACCCTTGCGCGGGTGCAGGCCGAACATCCGGGCCGGCGTGGTGGAGCAGATCTCCACCCACCGCGCCAGGCTGATCTCGCCCGCCACCACGCCCTGGTGCAGCAGGTCCATCCGGTGCTCGACACCCGGCATCCCGTTGGGGATCTTCGAGAAGTCGCCGCGCCCGAGCTCCTTCTGGTCCTTGAAGCAGAACGGGCAGTGGTCGGTCGACACCACCGACAGGTCGTTGGTGCGCAGGCCGCGCCACAGCTCCGACTGGTGCTCCTTGGGTCGCAGCGGGGGAGAGGCGACGTACTTCGAGCCCTCGAAGTCCGGCTTGGCCAGGTCCTCCAGCGACAGGTACAGGTACTGCGGGCACGTCTCGGCGAACACGTTCTGCCCGGTGTCGCGCGCCTTCGTCACCGCGTCCAGCGCCTGCGCGGCGGACAGGTGCACGATGTAGAGCGGCGAGCCGGTGACCTTGGCGAGCGTGATGGCGCGCGAGGTGGCCTCGCCCTCCAGCTCGGCTGGCCGGGTCAGACCGTGCTCGACGGGGTCCGTGCGGCCCTGCGCGAGCGCTTGCGCGACCAGCTGGTCGATCGCGATGCCGTTCTCCGCGTGCATCATGATCGTCGCGCCGGTCTCGCGGGCCTTCTGCATGGCGCGCAGGATCTCGCCGTCGGTGGCGTAGAAGACGCCGGGGTAGGCCATGAACATCTTGAACGTGTTCACGCCCGCGTCGATGCAGGACTCCATCTCCTTCAACGACGTGTCGGTGACATCGGAGACGATCATGTGGAACCCGTAGTCGACCGCGCACCGGCCGTCCGCCTTGCCGTGCCACTTGTCCAGCGTGGACAGCAGCGAGGAGCCCTTGGGCTGCACGGCGAAGTCGATGATCGTGGTGGTGCCGCCCCACGCCGCCGCGATCGTGCCGGTCTCGAACGTGTCGGCGGAGAACGTGCCGCCGAACGGCATCTCCATGTGGGTGTGCCCGTCGATGCCGCCGGGGATCACGTACTTGCCCGCGGCGTCGATCGTCTCGTCCGCCTGCGCGGGGAAGCCGGGCGCGAGCAGCGCGGCGATCTTCTCGCCGTCCACCAGCACGTCGGCCTCGAACGCGCCGGTGGCGTTCACCACCGTGCCGCCCTTGATGAGGATGCTCACGGCCGCACCAGCCCTTCGTAGGTGTCGGGACGCCGGTCGCGGTAGAACGCCCACAGGTTGCGGACCTCGGCCAGCAGGTCCATGTCCAGGTCGCGGACCACGACCTCCTCGTCGGTGTCGGAGGCCGCCTCGCCCACGAGCTGCCCGCGCGGGTCGGCGAAGTACGACTGGCCGTAGAACTCGTTGTCGCCCAACGGCTCCACGCCCACCCGGTTGATCGTGCCCACGTAGTACTCGTTGGCCACGGCCGCCGCGGTCTGCTCCAGCCGCCACAGGTACTCGGACAGGCCGCGGCTGGTCGCCGAGGGGTTGAACACGATCTGCGCGCCGTTCAGCCCGAGCGCCCGCCAGCCTTCGGGGAAGTGCCGCTCGTAGCAGATGTAGACGCCGACCTTGCCCACCGCGGTGTCGAACACCGGGTAGCCGAGGTTGCCCGGCTTGAAGTAGAACTTCTCCCAGAACCCCTTGACCTGCGGGATGTGGTTCTTGCGGTGCTTGCCGAGGTACGTGCCGTCCGCGTCGATCACCGCGGCGGTGTTGTAGTAGATCCCCGGCTGCTCCTCCTCGTACATCGGCACGACGAGCACCACGCCCAGCTGCCCCGCCAGCTCGCACATCAGGTCGGTGGTCGGGCCGTCGGGGATGCCCTCGGTGTAGGAGTAGTAGTCCGCGTCCTGCACCTGGCAGAAGTACGGCCCGTAGAACAACTCCTGCAGGCACACCACCTGCGCGCCCTGCGACGCGGCGGAGCGGACCGCCTCGACCGCGTTCGCGATCATCGACTCCTTGTCGCCGGTCCACTTCTGCTGCACCAGACCTGCTCGGATGACGTTGCTCACGCGTTCTCCCTCCGTGGCGCCAGCGCCAGGTAGGCGAGCATGCCGCCGACCAGGCCGACGACCCAGTTGTAGTCGTAGAGCGGTTTGAGGAACGGGATCAGGCCGTCGACCGGGAACGGCCCGCCGTGCGCGCCGCCGACCGCCAGCACCGAGCCGATCACCGTGGCCGCCACCGCCCGCCAGTTCCAGCCCGCCGTGAACCAGTACGCGCCCCGACCGGCCAGGTACAGGTCCGGCAGCTCCAGCCGCGTCTTCGCCAGCACCCAGTAGCCGGCCACGAACACGCCCGCCACCGACGCGAGCAGGCCGCCGTAGAAGCCGAGCCAGGTGAAGATGTAGATGTTCGGGTCGGAGATCAGCCGCCACGGCTGGATCACGATGCCGATCACGCCGGTGATCAGGCCGCCCACCGCGAACGTGATCTTCTTCGGGAACGCGTTGGAGAAGTCGTAGGACGGGCTCACCACGTTCGCCGCGAGGTTCGCCGAGACCGTCGCCAGCACCAGCGCCACCAAGGCCACCAGCACCACCGCCGTGCTGTCGAGCCGGCTCGCCAGCTCCGCCGGGTCCCAGATCGCCTCGCCGTACAGGGCCATCGCGCCCGACGTGGTCAGGATGGCCACGATCGCGATGAACGACATCGTGGTCGGCAGGCCCAGGACCTGGCCGAGCACCTGCTTGCGCTGGCTGCCGCCGAACCGGGTGAAGTCCGGCATGTTCAGCGACAGCGTCGACCAGAACGCGATCATGCCCATCAGCGACGGGAAGAACACCTTCCAGAAGTCGACGCCCCAGCCCAGCTTGGACGGCTCCGACAGGATCGGGCCGAACCCGCCCGCCTTCACCGCCACGTAGCCGAGCAGGACCAGGAAACCCACGCTGACCAGCGGCGCGGTCCAGTTCTCGAACCGGCGGATCGCCTCCATGCCGCGCCAGATGATCAGCATCTGCAGCACCCAGAACGCCAGGAAGCACAGCCACAGCGTCCACACCTGGCCCAGCACGACCGGCGCGTGCACCCACCCGTCGCCCGCCAACCGGCCCACGATCACGTGCAGCGCCTTGCCGCCGACCCACGTCTGGATGCCGAACCACGCGCACGCGATGAACGCGCGCAGCAACGCCACCAGGTTCGCGCCGCGGATGCCGTAGAACGCGCGGGCGAACACCGGGAACGGGATGCCGTACTTCGTGCCCGCGTGGCTGTTGAGCAGCATCGGGACCAGCACGATCAGGTTGCCCAGGGTGATGGTCAGGAACGCCTGCACCCAGTCCATCCCCAACGCCACCAGGGACGCGGCCAGCGTGTAGCTGGGGATGTTGTGCGCCATGCCCATCCACAGCGCGAAGAAGTTGTACGTGGACCAGGTGCGCCGCTCCAGCGGCACCGGCGCCAGGTCGGAGTTGTAGTGCGGGCTGTCCGCGATCGCGGAATGATCACGCAGCTCGACGCGGCCGTCGGGATCGGCTGTGACCTGGGTTGCGGAGTCAAGGGCCATCGGTCACTTCCCTGTTACGCTCGTGAAACACCCTTCGTGCGGGCGGTTCGGCGCGATTTCCATCCCGGCATCCTCCGGTCGGCCCGCGCGCGTGGGCAGTGGCAAAGTGTCCACGCTTCCCATGATCAGGGCACACTCTGTCCATTGCCACTCAAGCCGCTGGTCCGGGCCGGTGCGCGTGGTCCCGGCCGGCCCTCGACTGGCGGGTGAGCGGTGTCCTAACGTCCGTCGGATGAAGCTCGAACTGCGGCACCTGCGGGTCGTCTGCGCGATCGCGGACGCGGGCAGCCTGTCGAAGGCGTCCTCCCTCTTAGGCCTGGCGCAACCCGCCCTCACGGCCCAACTGCACCGGATCGAAGGTCTGCTCGGCGGCAAGCTGTTCGAGCGCGACCACAAGGGCGCCCGGCCGACCGTGCTCGGCGAACTCGTGCTGGAACGGGCGCGCGTGCTGCTGCCCGCGTTCTCCCGGTTGCAGGAGGACGCGACGCGCCTGCTGGACGACACCACGCCCGGCGACCGGTACCGGGTCGGCGCGGTGAACGGCCCGATGCTCGGCGGGCTGGTGCCCCGGCTCACCGAGGCGCACCCCGGCGCCCACGTCTCCACGCAGGTGTCGTGGTCCGGACGGGAGCTGTCCGCCATGGTCGCCGCGGGCAGGCTGGACTACGTGCTGGTCGGCGTGTGCGGCGACGCGCCGCCGCCGTCGGAGCACGGGCTGACCTGGCACGTGATCGCGGTCGACCCGGTGTTCGTGCTGATGCCCGAGGACCACCCGTTCACCGTGGTGGAGGAGGTGGAGCTGGGCGCGCTGAAGGACGTGCAGTGGGCCGTGACGCCGGGCGACGGGTGCTTCGGCGACTGCTTCGTGGCCGCGTGCAGCCGGGCCGGCTTCACCCCGCGCACCATGTACGAGGTCGACATCAACAGCTGCATCGACCTGGCCTCGTCCGGCGACGCCGTCGCGCTGTGCCAGCCCACGTTCCGCCGCACGCCCGGCCTGGTCGCGATGCCGTTGGCGGGCGCGCCGCTGCGCTGGCGGCACCTGATCGGCTGGGACCCGGAAGGACCGGCCGCCGCGTTCGGCCCGCAGGTGCTCCGCTACGCCGCCGAGGCCTACCGGGAGACCGCCGAGCGCAACCCGCGCTACGCGGGTTGGTTGCCGGGGCACCCGGACTACGGCGCGGTGCCGCCCCGGGCGTTGGTCTGACCTCGCAGCTTGCCCTCGGTGTTCGGCCGCCGCACGCCCTCGACCTCGACGCACAGCCCGAACACCCGGTGCCGGCCGGTCCAGCCGTTGACCCGGCCGCGGTTGTTGCCGATCTGCACCCGGTCGCCCTGCAGCGCGGTGACCAGGTGCAGGTAGGTCGTGCCCGAGACCCGGACCAGCACGATGTCGCCGACCTCCAGCTTCGCCGGGTCGACCGGCGCGACCACCACCAGGTCGCGGCTGCGCACCAGCGGCGCCATGGACGACCCGGTCGGCCGGAACCGCACCGTCGCACCCTCGGCGACCCTTGCCGCCATCGCGTCCAACGCCCCCATGCTCCAAGTGTCCCGACGGGCGCCGGCGGTTTTCGCCCCGTTCGGCCATCACTGCGTCTTATGACCTAAGTGGTATTACCGCGAGCGGACCGGCGGACCTACTTTCACGGGGAATCCCTGCCCTCCTTCGAGGAGAATTCCCCATGTCAGCACTGTTGAGACCGATCGCGCTCGCCGCGGCGCTCGTCGCGGCGGGGATCCTGACCCCCGCCGCCGCGCAGGCCGCGCCGGCCGGCCAGGACGCCGAGGTCCTGTCCGCCATCCAGCGAGACCTCGGCCTGGACGCCGACCAGGCGCGTGCCCGGCTGGCCGCCGACGAGCGCTCCGCCGACACCGCGCGCGGCCTGCGCAAGCGGTTGGACGGCCGGTTCGGCGGGGCGTGGATCGATTCGTCCGGCACGCTCACCGTCGGCGTGACCCGCGCGTCCGACGCGGACCAGGGCGGCGTGCGGACGAAGCTCGTCCAGCGCAGCGAGGCCGACCTGGACGCGGTGAAGTCCGCGCTGGACGCGAACGCGGCGCGTGTGCCGAAGTCCGTGCCCGGCTGGTACGTCGACCTGCCCACCAACACCGTCGTGGTCAAGTCGCACCCCGGCGGCCTCGCCGCCGCACGCGCGTTCGTCGCGTCGTCCGGCGTCAGCGCGTCGGCCGTCCGGTACGCCGCCACCACCGAAGCCCCGCGCCCGCTGATCGACGTGATCGGCGGCAACGCCTACACCATCGGCAGCGGCACCCGCTGCTCGGTCGGCTTCTCCGTCAACGGCGGGTTCGTCACCGCCGGGCACTGCGGCTCCACCGGCGCGTCGACGTCCAACCCGAGCGGCACGTTCCGCGGGTCGAGCTTCCCCGGCAACGACTACGCGTGGGTGCAGGTCGCGGCGGGCAACACCCCGCGCGGCCTGGTCAACAACTACTCCGGCGGCACGGTGCCGGTGGCGGGCTCGCAGGACGCGCCGGTCGGCTCGACCGTGTGCCGTTCCGGGTCGACCACGGGCTGGCACTGCGGCACCATCCAGGCCCGCAACTCCTCGGTGACCTACCCGCAGGGCACGGTGACCGGCCTGATCCAGACCACCGTGTGCGCGGAGCCGGGCGACTCGGGCGGCTCGCTGCTGGCCGGCACGCAGGCGCAGGGCGTCACGTCCGGCGGTTCGGGCAACTGCCGCACCGGCGGCACCACCTACTTCCAGCCGGTCAACGAGATCCTCCAGGTCTACGGCCTGACGCTGGTCACCAACGGCGGCGGCGACCCCGACCCGCCGACGGGCTGCCAGAACTCGGAGACCACCTACAACGGCTCCCTGGCCGCGGGCGGTCAGGCCTACCAGCCGAACAACAGCTACTACCAGTCCACGGCGTCGGGCGCGCACGTCGGCTGCCTGGCCGGCCCGAGCGGCGCCGACTTCGACCTCTACCTGCAGAAGTGGAACGGCAGCTCGTGGGCGGTGGTCGCCAAGGGCGACAGCCCCGCCGCCGGCGAGACGGTCGACTACCACGGCACACCCGGCTACTACCGCTACCGCGTGCACGCGTACAGCGGCTCGGGCAGCTACACGCTCGGGGTCACGAACCCCTAGCCCGGGGGGAGAAGCCGCCGCGGGACCGTGTCGCCGTCAACGTCTCCCCGACACGGTCCCGCGCGGCCCACGATCCGCCATCGGGGGCGGGCGGCCCCGCGGTTCCGGTACCCCGACCCCGGACCCGCGGGGCTCACCAACGCCCGCGCACCGAACCCGCCTCCGGGCGGCCGATCCGGGTGAACAGCTCCCACGACTCGAACCAGGCGCGACGGGCGCCGCCGTGCCGTCCGAGCGCCATGAGCGAGTCGCCGAGGCGGTGGTGGACGCGCCCAACCCCTCGGTGGCGTCCGAGTGGCTGATCCGGTCGCCGGAGCCGGCCATCATGTCGATCACCTGGTGGGAGCGGTCGCGCGCTTCGTCGAGCTCGCCCACGCCGAACGAGCGCGACCGAGCTGGACGCGGGCGTGCGCGTCCTCGATCGCGCCGCGGCGCTCGTGCGCCAGGCTGATCGCCTCGTGCGCGTGCGCCCGCCTGGTGTCCCCGGCAGGAATCGTCAACGCCCGGTCCAGGACCTCGACCGCCTCCTGGTACCGCCCGCTGAGCGTGTACACCCGGCCGAGCACGCACAGCGTCAGCGCCTCGATCCCACGGTCGCCCGACGCGCGGGCCGCCGCCAACGCGTCGAGCTGGGTGGCTTCCCAGTCGCGCCACCTGCCGCTGCGCCCGAAGTACGACGACGAGGCCCGCGGCAGCCGCCACGGGTGACCGGTGAAGCCTCGCGGACGGCGAGGTCCACCGCCGCCGGCAGGTTGCCGTGCTCGGCGGTGAACCAGGCGGGTGGTGCGGGGTGGACGTGCACGCCGCCGCGTTGCACGACCGGACCGTGCACCGGTCCGACCACCCCGTTGAGTAACTCGTCCACGCAGCCAGTGCGCCTCGATCGGGTGAGTGTGGACACGGAGCGTCAGTCACCTGATCGAGGAGTCAAGGGCGGGGGTGCTTCCGGTCGATGCGGAAGGGGTCAACTTGCAGGTCCCCAACCAGGTTAGGAAAATCGTGTCCGGATACCGCACGCGCGGACTCCTGCGTGCCGCCGCCCTGCTCGCCGTTGGTGCCTCCCCGCTCCTCGCGTCCGCCGCCTCCGCGGCGGAGGGACCCACCGAGATCGTCGACGGCACGATCGGCAAGATCGGCAACGCCCCCGAGGTCGGTCTCGACGCGACCAGGCCCGTCACCGACCTGCTCAGCGGCCAGGCCGTGAAGCTGCCCGCGCCGCTGCCCGGCGGCACGTCGGACGTCACGGCGCCCAAAGTGGCCGCACCGGCCGCGTTGAAGGCGCCCGTCGCGCCCGAGCTGCCGTTCGTGGGCGACGTCCTCACGCCGCAGGACCGCGCCCTGCCCGAACTGCCTGAGCTGCCGGTGAAGCCGCCGATCTCGGGCCCGGCCCAAACGCCCGACCTGGCCGGCGAGCTCGCCAAGCTGCCGGTGCCGCTGGGCTAGGCCGCGGAGGTGGGCGGGCGGGGTAGCTGAGGATCCCGCTCGCCCACCTCCTGCACCAACAGCGCCACGTACAGCGAGAGCACGGACTCCGGGTCCTCCAGGGACACCCCGAGCACCTGCTCGATCCGGCTCAACTGCTGGTAGTACGCAGTGCGCGAGAGGTGCGCGGCGGCTGCTGCGGCGGACTTGTTGCCGCCGTGCTCGCAGAAGCACCGCAGCAGCTCCACCAGCCGGGTGCCCTGGTTGGCGTCGCGCGACAGCAGCGTCCCCAGCTCACGGTCCGCGAACGCGACCACCCGCTCGTCCTCGCGCAGCAGGTGCAGCAACCCGCGCAGCCGCACGTCGTCCAGCCGGTGGTAGAGCCTGGTCCCCGGCGACCGCAGCGCCGCACCCGCCACGTGCGCCGCCTCGCCCAACGACCGCCGCACGTCCGGCACCGCGGTCACGGTCGTGCCGACGGCCACCACCACGGGCAACGCGTGCTGCGTCGCCGCCGCCCGCCGGTGCACCTCCCGGGCCAACCGCCGCAGCACCCCGTCCAACCCCGCCTGCGGCGGCAACGACAGCAACGCCCGCACGCTCGTGTCGTCCACGACGCCGACCAGCGCGGGCACGGTCACCCGCCGAGCCGCCAACGCCGTCGCCTCGGCCAGGTCCCGCAGCACCTCCTGCGACGCCAACGCCTGCGCGGGCACGCTCGCCGTGCCCGGCCGGATCGCGACCCCGACGAGCTGCCGCCGCTCCAGCGGCACGCCGAGCGCCGCCGCCCGCGCCGGCAGGTCGGCCGGCGGCTGCCCGAGGAGCTGGGTGAGCAGCGTCCGGTGCGTCTGCCGCTCCAACGACTCCCGGTCCCGCGCCACCAGCCGGTGCACGGCCAACGCCGACGCGGCGCGTTCGGCCACCACGACGTGCCGGTGCGGCGGCTGCTCGGGCGTCAGCAGCACCAGTCGGCCCCAGTCCGCGCCACGCGCGCCGACCACGGTCACCAGCCACCCGGCCTGCTCGTGGTACGCGGTCCGCTCGGACACGGCCACCGCACGTGACCGCTGGCCCCAGTCGGCCAGCAGCGCGGTCGGGTCCTGACCGGCCGCGTCGTAGGCCAGCACCTCGTGCCCCAACGTCTCCAGCACCACCGGCAGCCCGGCCGTCCGGGCCACCTCCCGCAGCACCTCGGCGGGCTCGGCGCCGGCCACGGTCAGCGCGGTGAACGCCTCGTGCACCTGCTCGGCCGCCCGCAGCTCGGTCAGCTGCGCGTCCACGATCAGCGACACCACGGCCTCGGTCACCGACACGAACCGGGTCTCCCGCGCCAACGTGACCAGCGGCAGCTCGTGCTGCTCGGCGGCGGCGACCAACGCGCCCGGCACCTCGTCGCTCCACCGCCGCACCAGCTCGACGACCAGCCCGGACGCGCCGACCGACGCGAGGTCGGCGACGTAGCGGCGCAGCCCGTCCGGGTCGTCGGGCAACGCGATGCCGGTGGTGAGCACCAGCTCGCCGCCGCGCAGCAGGTGCGCGATGTCGGCCACCTCGGCGACGTGCACCCACCGCACCCGGCGGCCCATCCCGGCCGCGCCCGCGACCACGGCGGGCTCGCCGCGCCGGACCACGGGCAGGGCCAGCGCTTCGGCGACCGTGGGGTACATGGACACAACGTAATCCGCCGGGCCGGAAAGGGGTACAGGTTGTCCATGGCGGCCCTCCGCGCCGCCGACCACACTGCACTGGAGGGACCTACGACCGGAGGACGCGATGGGACACGAGGAGTTGCTCGCCCGGCACCGCGCGGTGATGCCCGACTGGATGGCCCTCTACTACGAGCGGCCGATCGAGCTGGCGAGCGCGAGCGGACGCCGCGTCACCGACCGTGAAGGCCGCACCTACCTGGACTTCTTCGCCGGCATCCTGACCAACGCGGTCGGCTACGACGTCGCCGAGATCTCCGACGCGATCCGGTCCCAGCTCGCGACCGGCGTGCTGCACAGCTCCACGCTCTACCTGATCCGCTCGCAGGTCGAGCTGGCCGAGAAGATCGCCGAGCTGTCCGGCATCCCGGACGCCAAGGTGTTCTTCACCAACTCCGGCACCGAGGCCAACGAGACGGCGCTCATGCTGGCCACCCAGTTCCGCCGCAGCGACCAGGTCCTCGCGCTGCGCAACTCCTACCACGGCCGGGCGTTCGCCACGGTCGCGATCACCGGCAACCGCGGCTGGTCGGCGTCCTCGCTCAGCCCGGTGAAGGTCAGCTGGGTGCACGGCGGCTACCGGTTCCGCAGCCCGTTCAAGGACCTCTCCGACGCCGACTACGTCAAGGCGTGCGTCGCGGACCTGCGCGAGGTGATCGAGACGACCACCGCGGGCGACGTGGCGTGCATGATCGCCGAGCCGATCCAGGGCGTCGGCGGGTTCTCCTCGCCGCCCGACGGGTTGTTCGGCGCGTTCAAAGAGGTGCTGGACGAGTACGGCATCCTGTTCGTCTCCGACGAGGTGCAGACCGGCTGGGGCCGCACCGGGGATCACTTCTGGGGCATCCAGTCGCACGGCGTGACGCCCGACGCGATGACGTTCGCCAAGGGCCTCGGCAACGGTCTCGCGATCGGTGGCGTGGTCGCGCGCGGCGACCTGATGGACTGCCTCACGGCCAACTCGCTGTCCACGTTCGGCGGCAACCCGATCGCCACGACCGGAGCCCTGGCCACGCTGAACTACCTGCTGGACCACGACCTGCAGGCCAACGCCGCCAAGCTCGGCGAACGGCTCATCGACGGGTTGCGCGACATCGCGGCGGACCGGCCCGCGGTCGGCGACGTGCGCGGCAAGGGCTTGATGATCGGCATCGAGATGGTGGGCCCGGATGGCGCGCCGGACGCGGCGCGGGCGGTCGCCGTGCTGGAGGGCACGCGGGAACGCGGGCTGCTGGTGGGCAAGGGCGGGCTGTACGGCAACGTCATCCGCCTCGCGCCGCCGATGAGCTTGACCGAGGACGAGGTCGAGGAAGCGCTCGGCATCCTGGAGGGCGTGCTGTGAGCACCACCATCGGCAGGATCACGCACTGGATCGGCGGCAAGCCGTGGGACACCGTCGGCGGAGTCGACGATCGGACCGCCGAGAGCGCGCGCTCCGGCGACGTGTACGACCCCGCGACCGGACAGGTGGCGAGCCGGGTCGACTTCGCCGACGAGTCCACTGTGGACGCGGCGGTGGCGGCGGCGCGCGAGGCGTTCGGGTCGTGGCGGAACGCGTCGCTGGCGCAGCGGTCGACCGTGATGTTCGCGTTCCGCGAGCTGCTGAACGCCCGCAAGGGCGAGCTGGCCGCGATCGTCACCGCCGAGCACGGCAAGGTGCTGTCCGACGCGGCGGGGGAGGTGCAGCGCGCGCTGGAGGCCGTGGAGTTCGCGTGCGGCATCCCGCACCTGCTCAAGGGCGGGTTCAGCGAGAACGCCTCCACCCGGGTCGACGTGTACTCGATCCAGCAGCCGCTGGGCGTGGTCGGCGTGATCTCGCCGTTCAACTTCCCGGCCATGGTGCCGCTGTGGTTCGTGCCGAACGCCATCGCGTGCGGCAACGCGGTGGTGCTCAAGCCGTCGGAGAAGGACCCCTCGGCGGCGAACTTCATCGCGGAGCTGTTCGCCGAGGCCGGGTTGCCCGACGGCGTGCTGAACGTCGTGCACGGCGACAAGGTCGCGGTGGACCGGCTCCTGGAGCACCCGGACGTGAAGGCGGTGTCGTTCGTGGGGTCGACGCCGATCGCGCGGTACGTCTACGAGACCGGCACCCGGCACGGCAAGCGGGTGCAGGCGCTGGGCGGCGCGAAGAACCACATGGTCGTGCTGCCGGACGCGGACCTGGACCTGGCTGCGGACGCGGCGGTGTCGGCGGGCTTCGGCTCGGCGGGCGAGCGGTGCATGGCGATCTCGGTCGTGGTCGCGGTGGACCCGGTCGGCGACGAGCTGGTGTCGAAGGTCGTGGACCGGATCGGGAAGCTGCACGTCGGCGACGGCCGCCGGCCCGGCTGCGAGATGGGGCCGTTGGTCACGGGTGCGCACCGCGATCGCGTGCTGTCCTACGTGGACGGTGGGCAGGCCGAGGGCGCGTCGTTGGTGGTGGATGGGCGGTCGCACGCGATCGACGGGGCCGCGGAGGGGTTCTGGCTCGGGCCGACGTTGTTCGACCACGTCGGCACGGAGATGGCGATCTACAGGGACGAGATCTTCGGGCCGGTGTTGTCGGTGTTGAGGGTGGCGACGTACGACGACGCGCTGGACGTGGTCAACGCCAACCCGTACGGCAACGGCACGGCGATCTTCACCAACGACGGCGGCGCGGCGCGGCGTTTCCAGAACGAGGTCGAGGTCGGCATGGTCGGCGTGAACGTGCCCATCCCGGTGCCGGTCGCGTACTACTCGTTCGGCGGGTGGAAGGACTCGCTGTTCGGCGACTCGCACGCGTACGGGCCCGAGGGCGTGCACTTCTTCACCCGCACCAAGGTGGTCACCGGCCGTTGGCTCGACCCGTCGCACGGCGGGGTGAACCTCGGCTTCCCGCAGAACACCTGACCACCGCGCGTGTCCTACGTTCACGGTGCGAGAGTCCTACGTTCAGGACGCGTGAGTTCAACGCTCAGGTCCGGCTCGATGTGACACGGGGCCCTTACGGGCACTCCAGGCAGCCCAAACCCGGCAGGCCCGGCGGGGAAGAGCGTCCCGCCGGGCCTGCCGGCTTCGACCAGCCCACAGCACCCGAACCCCTGTCAAATCGGGCCTCGGTGGTCGGATTCGGGTCCGCTGCGGGGTTGTTGGGTTGAGGCCTGGGTGAGTGGCTTGGCAGGGGGTGCGAGGGCATTGGGTGTTCGTGCTACTTCGCTTGTGCTGCCAGGGCCTGGGGGAGGGGGTCGTAGCGGCTGAATCGGCGTGTGTAGGTGCCGGTGCCCGAGGTGAGGGAGCGGAGTTCGACCGCGTACCGGAGTAGTTCGGTGGCGGGCACCTCGGCGCGGATCACCGTGTAGCCCGGGCTCTCCGCCTCCGTCCCGAGCACTCGGCCGCGTCGGCTCGACAGGTCTCCCAGGACGGTGCCGAGGTGGTCGTCGGGCAGTCGCACGGTCACCTCGTCGACGGGTTCCAGCAGGCACGTCCTGCCGTTGGCGGCGGCCTCCTTCAACGCCAGCGCGCCGGCGGTCTGGAAGGCGGCGTCCGACGAGTCGACCGAGTGCGCCTTGCCGTCCACCAGCGTGACGCGGACGTCCACCACGGGGTGGCCGCCGGACAGACCGCGTTCGAGCTGGGCCCGCACGCCCTTCTCCACGCTCGGGATGAACTGGTTGGGCACCGCGCCGCCGACGATCCGGTCCACGAACTCGAAGCCGGACCCGCGCGGCAGGGGGTCGACCACGATGTCGCACACCGCGTACTGGCCGTGCCCGCCGGACTGCTTCACGTGCCGTCCGTGGCCCTTGGCCTGGCTCGCGAACGTCTCCCGCAACGCCACCCGCACCGGCTCGGTGTCGACCTCGGCGCCACCCGCGCGCAACCGCGCCAGCACGACGTCCGCGTGCGCCTCGCCCATGCACCACAGCACCAGTTGGTGGGTCTCGGCGTTGCGCTCCAGCCGCAGCGTCGGGTCGCCCGCGACCAGCTTGCCCAGGTTGCGCGCCAGGTTGTCCTCGTCGCTGCGGCTGCGCGGGACGACGGCCACCGGCAGCAGCGGTTCCGGCATCTCCCACGGGGCCACGAGCAGCGGCTTCTCCGGCGCGGACACCGTGTCGCCGGTCTCGGCGGAGCCGAGCTTGGTCAACGCGCACAGGTCGCCCGCCACGCAGTACGGCACCTCGCGCAGGTTCGCGCCCAACGGCGAGTAGACGTGCGCCACCCGTTCGTCCACGTCGTGGTCCTCGTGACCGCGGTCGGCCATGCCGTGGCCCGACACGTGCACCGGGCGTTCGGGGCGCAGCGTCCCGGAGAACACGCGCACCAGCGACACCCGGCCCACGTACGAGTCGACCGCCGTGCGCACGACCTCGGCCACCAGCGGGCCGTTGGGGTCGGCCGCCAGGCGCGGCTGCGGGATGCCGTCCACGCCGGTCACCTCGGGCAGCGGGTGCTCCAGGGGAGAGGGGAACGCGCGGGCGATGCCGTCGAGCACCTCCGGCAGGCCGAGGCCGGTCACCGCGCACACCGGCATCACGGGGTGGAACGAGCCGCGCGCGACCGCCGTCTCCAGGTCCGCGACGAGCGTCGCCTGGTCGATCTCCTCGCCGCCGAGGTAGCGGTCCATCAGGGTCTCGTCCTCGCTCTCCGCGATGATCCCCTCGATGAGCGCGTTGCGCTCCTCC
This sequence comes from Actinosynnema sp. NPDC023794, assembly GCF_040639675.1. Taxonomy (NCBI): domain Bacteria; kingdom Bacillati; phylum Actinomycetota; class Actinomycetes; order Pseudonocardiales; family Pseudonocardiaceae; genus Actinosynnema; species Actinosynnema sp. NPDC023794. The sequence goes on from NZ_JBFAFR010000009.1 coordinate 263,335, forward strand.
TCGAAGCGGGGGTCGTCGGTGGTGAGCAGGTTGACCAGCCCGTCGCCGTCGGGCAGGTACAGCGGCACGACGCCCGCGCCGAACGCCGCCTGGCACGCGGCGATCTCTCCCGGTATGTCGGCGCGCTGGTGATCGGTGCGGGCGACCACGACCGCCCGCGGCATGCCGACCATCGCGCACTCCTCCCAGAGCGCGACCGTGGCCGGGTCGACGCCTTCCGCCGCGCTGACCACGAACAGCGCCGCGTCGGCCGCCCGCAGGCCGGCGCGCAACTCGCCGACGAAGTCCGCGTAACCGGGCGTGTCGATGAGGTTGATCTTGATGTCGCCGTGCTGGATCGGGGCGACCGCGAGACCGACCGACCGCTGCTGGCGCACCGCGGCGGGGTCGTGGTCGCACACCGTGTTGCCCTCGGTGACCGATCCTGGTCGGGTCAGCACGCCGGTGCTGGCGAGCAGGGCCTCGGCGAGCGTCGTCTTGCCGGAGCCGGACGGGCCGACCAGCACGACGTTGCGGACCTTGGCCGGGTCGTCCACAGCGACCGCGCCTGCCGAGTGGCCGTTGTCGGAGTGTTTGCTGCCCATTGGGACCACCCTCCACAAGTATTTAGTGTTCGATCTCACACCCGCTGGGCGCGGGGGACAACCCCAAGCGGTCACACCCAACCCGGCAGGAGGAATCCGGACGGAGGCCGCGTCCACCTCCGCCGCACGTCGCCGCATCGCCGGTGGGTCCGCCGTCCAGTCGGCGGGTGGCGTACGCCACTACCTGCGAAGGAAGTGGAAGTGGCCTGCCGAGAACGTGCCTGATTGGCATGCCTCGGCGGTCCACGTCGGCCGTACCATGGGTGGTGTTCGCCCCCTACTTCGAGAAAGGCTGGTCGTGACCACTTCACCCGACGCCGGCACCCAGGTCACCGGCACTTCCCGCGTCAAGCGGGGCATGGCGGAGATGCTCAAGGGCGGCGTGATCATGGACGTGGTCAACGCCGAGCAGGCCAAGATCGCCGAGGACGCCGGCGCCGTCGCCGTCATGGCGCTGGAGCGGGTGCCCGCCGACATCCGCGCGCAGGGCGGCGTGTCCCGGATGAGCGACCCGGACATGATCGACGGCATCATCTCCGCGGTGTCGATCCCGGTCATGGCCAAGGCCCGCATCGGCCACTTCGTCGAGGCGCAGGTGCTCCAGGCCCTCGGCGTGGACTACATCGACGAGTCCGAGGTGCTGACCCCGGCCGACTACGCCAACCACATCGACAAGTGGCAGTTCACCGTGCCGTTCGTGTGCGGTGCGACGAACCTGGGCGAGGCGCTGCGCCGCATCACCGAGGGCGCGGCGATGATCCGCTCCAAGGGCGAGGCCGGCACCGGTGACGTCTCCAACGCCACCACGCACATGCGCAAGATCCGCGCGGAGCTCCTGCGGCTGCAGAACCTGCCCGCCGACGAGCTGTACGTCGCGGCGAAGGAGCTCCAGGCGCCGTACGAGCTGGTCCGCGAGGTCGCCGAGGCGGGCAAGCTGCCGGTCGTCCTGTTCACCGCGGGTGGCATCGCCACCCCGGCCGACGCGGCGATGATGATGCAGCTCGGTGCGGAGGGCGTGTTCGTCGGTTCGGGCATCTTCAAGTCCGGCAACCCGGCGCAGCGCGCGGAGGCGATCGTCAAGGCGACGACGTTCTACGACGACCCGGACGTGATCGCGAAGGTGTCGCGCGGCCTCGGTGAGGCCATGGTCGGCATCAACGTGGACGAGATCCCGGAGCCCCACCGCCTGGCCGAGCGCGGCTGGTGAGCCTGACGTGACCCGACGGCCCGCCGGACTCCCGGCGGGCCGTTCGTCGTGCCAGGAGACCGGGTAGACCTCGATCCGCGCCTGGTGACCGCTGGCGCCGGCCAGCTTCTTGTCGCAGGTGATGAGCGGTATGTCGAGTTCCTCGGCGAGTGCGACGTAGAGGGCGTCGTAGGCCGACACGGCATTCCGCACCGTCCAAGCCCGCCTCGTCGACACCCGAACGCTGACGCGGGTCACCGGGGCCGTGGCGATGTGCTCGAGGTGGCGGCTCGCCTCGACCTCGGGGACCTCCCCTCGTCGGGCCATGCCGCGCAGCACCCTCAGCGCCTCCGCGCCGAGGCAGTCCGCATGCAAGATCGATCGGCCGAGCGGCCGCCCGCCTGGATCGCTCGAACGTGCGTTCTAGACGTGCTCCGAGACCAGCAGGGCGGTGGTCCCCTGTTCGAGTGCCTGGGCCGTGTGCGGGACGTCGCCCGGGTAGAGCACGTAGTCGCCCGGACCCAGTTCGACCGGCTCGGTCTGCGGGCCGGCGAGCATGCGGCCCGTGCTGACGATCACGTGCTCCACGGTACCCGGCATGTGCGGCTCGGACTCGCGGGCCGGACCCGGCTCCAGTTGGAGCATGTAGATGTCACGCCGGGCGCCCGGTGGGCACGACGCGAGCAAGGTCGCGGTGTAGTGGGCGCGTTCCGAGTAGATCGCCGGACCCTCGCCCGCGCGGATCACCCGGATGCGCGGCGTCGGCGGGTCGACCAGGCGCGAGAACGGCACGCCGAGCGCGACGCCGAGCGCCCAGAGGGTCTCCACGCTGGGGTTCCCGCTCGCCGACTCCAGCTGGGACAACGTGGACTTCGCGATACCCGCCCGCTTGGCCAGCTCGCTCAACGACAGCCCGACGCGCTCGCGCTCACGGCGCAGCGAGGCGGCGATGACGTCGAGCGGCGCCCCTGTGTTCGACATGACAGTCCAATCGTTCGGCTTGACGAACGCCTTGTCACTGTTCATCGTAAAAGACGATGCGTTCGACATGGCGAACTCTTGATGCCGAGCTGCTGCGTGACGTCGCCGCGGTAGCCGCCGGCGCCGCGGTCAGCGGCGCCTCGTTCGGCGCGATCTCCACCGGCGCGGGCCTGCCGTGGTGGCTGCCCGTGGTGATGTCGCTGCTGGTCTTCGCGGGCGGCTCGCAGTTCATGGCGGTCGGTGTGGTCGCCGCGGGCGGCAGCCCGGCCGCCGCGGTGCTGGCCGGGCTCCTGCTCAACGTCCGCCACCTGCCGTTCGGCTTGGCGGTCGGCGACGTGCTGGGCAAGGGCCTGCTGCACCGGCTCGTCGGCAGTCACCTGCTGATCGACGAGACGACCGCGTTCGCGCTGGCCCAGAGCGACCCGCGCAGGGCCAAGGCCGCCTACTGGTCGTGCGGCGTCGCGCTGTTCATCGCCTGGAACGTCGCCGTGGTCGCGGGCGCGCTGGTCGGCCAGAACATCGGCGACCCGGCCGCGTTCGGGCTGGACGCGGCGTTCCCCGCGGCCCTGCTCGCGCTCCTGCTGCCCGCGCTCAAGGACAAGGCCACCCGGCACGCCGCCCTGCTCGGCGCGGCCCTCGCCCTGGCCGCCACGCCGTTCCTGCCCGCCGGCGTCCCGGTGCTGTTCGCGCTGGGCGGCCTGCTGATCACCGCACGACAGGAGATCAAGCCGTGACGCTGACCGCGGTCCTGGTGCTTGCCGTCGGCACCTACGCGTTCCGCCTGGCCGGGCCGCTGCTGCGCGACCGCCTCACGCTGTCCGACCGGGTCAAGCTGCTGATGTCCACCTCGGCGACCGTCTTGCTGTTCGCCCTGGTCGCGACGGCCACGTTGACCAAGGGCCAGGGCTTCGCTGGCCTCGCCCTGCCGATCGGCGTCCTGGTCGCCGGTGTCGCGGCCTGGCGCAAAGCGCCGTTCGTCGTCGTGGTCGTGCTGGCCGCCGTGACGACCGCGGGCCTGCGGTTCGCCGGCGTGTCCTAGAGGTACTCGCGCAACCGGCCGGCGAGCCGGTGGCGGTCCTGGGTCGCGCCGAAGTCCGGCTCGGCGCCGCTCGTCCGGCCGGCCAGCACGTCGTCGACGAACTGCGCCACCTCGTCCGGCGGCGGCACGAGCGGTAGGCCGAGGTGCGCCACGACGACCGGCTTCTCGGTCGGATCGGTCTCCACCGCGATCGACCAGCCACGCCGCTCGTTCCACAGCAGCATCAGGTCGCGCCCCGGCCCTTCCAGGCCGAGGTACGCGGTGGCGGTGTCACTGACCTCGAACTCGGTGCCCTCGGGTGGCACGCCGATCTCCTCGGCCACCGCTCGTACGTACCGGGCCAATCCGAGGCTGATCAGCGCACTCTCGTCCATACCTCTCATTCTGGACCTCTCCGCGCGCTCCCGACCGATCATCCGGCGATCGGGGCCGTGAGCCACGTCTCCGGAATGCCGAACGCGTCCACCAAGATCCGCGCGTGGGGCCGCAACCGGCCGCACAACTCGTTCACCGCCTGGGACACCGCCTTCGCCCGCTGCGGCGTGAGCCGGCCGTGCTCCAGGAACCACGCCCGGTCCGCCTCGATCGTGCTCAACGCGTACAGGTCGCACACCTGGTCCAGCAGTGCCGTGGCCTCCGCATCCCCGCACCGGTCCACCGCCGCCACGAACGCCTCCAGCACCACCCGGTCCACGTGGGCGCGCGCGGCGTGCAGCACGTGGTCCTGCGCGGCGTTGAACACGTCGAACGCGTCGTCCCGCGACGCGCGCCGCAACCTCCGCGCCAACCCCTCCAGCACGTGCTTCTCGCGGTCCTCGAACTGCCGCACCTGCCACCCCCGGTCCAGCAACGCGTCCGAACTGCCCGACACCAACCGGTCGATGATCGCCCGCGCCGCCGTCCGCTCGATCACCACACCCACCGCCTGGTCCGCCACGAACCGCGCCATGCCCCACGGGTCCAGGTCGCCGACGTGATCGCGATAGCTGGTCAGCAACCCCTTCGCGACCAACTGCAGCAGCACCGTGTTGTCGCCCTCGAACGTCGTGAACACGTCGGTGTCCGCCTTCAACCCGGCGATCAGGTTCTCCGACAGGTAACCGGCCCCGCCACACGCCTCCCGGCACGTCTGGATCGTCGCCGTGGCGTGCCAGGTGGCCACCGCCTTCAACCCCGCCGCCCGCGACTCCAACTCCCGCTGCTGCCGGTCCTCGGCCACGTCGTGCAGCGCCGACACCAGCTCCTCCTGCGCGAAGTGCAGCGCGTACGACGTCGCCAACGCCGGCAACAACCGCCGCTGGTGCGCGAGGTAGTCGAGCACCACGACTTCCTCGCCCGTGTCGGGCCGCGTGAACTGCCGCCGCGCCTCGCCGTACCGGATGGCCAACGCCAGCGCCTTCTTCGTCGCACTGCCCGCACCACCGGCCACACTGATCCGCCCGCGGACCAACGTGCCGAGCATGGTGAAGAACCGCCTGCCCTCACCCTCGATCGGGCTGGAGTACGTGCCGTCCGGCGCGACGTCCCCGTACCTGTTGAGCAGGTTCGCCCGGGGCACCCGCACCCGCTCGAACCACAACCGCCCGTTGTCCACGCCGTTCAGCCCGGCCTTCGGCCCGCAGTCCTCGATGCGCACACCCGGCATCGGCGCACCGTTCTCATCGCGAACCGGCACGAGCACCGCGTGCACGCCGTGCGTCACGCCACCCGTCACCAACTGCGCGAACACCACCGCCATCCGCCCGTCTCGCGCCGCGTTGCCGATGTAGTCCTTGCGCGCCGACGGGTCCGGCGTGTCGACGACGAACTCCTCGGTGTCCGGGTCGTACGTAGCCGTGGTGCGCAAGTGCTGCACATCCGACCCGTGCCCGGTCTCGGTCATCGCGAAGCAACCGGGCAACTCCAACCCCATGATCGCCCGCAGGTGCCGATCGTGGTGCTCCACCGTCCCCAACGCCTGCACGGCACCACCGAACAGCCCCCACTGCACCCCCGCCTTCACCATCAACGACAGATCGCCGAACCCGAGGACCTCGAACGCCACCACCGACCCGCCGACATCGCCCTGCCCGCCGTACTCGGCCGGGAACCCGATCAACGGGTGCCCACCGGCCGCCAACACCTGCATCTGCTCCCACACCCAGGCCCGGTAGTCCTCGCGCCCCAGGTCACCAGCCGGCTTCACCCCGCCGAGCAACTCCAACGACCCACGCCGCAACACCCCCCACCGCCCGTCGAGCAGTTCCCGCAACGCCCCGACCCCACCCGCAGTGATCCCCATACCCCTTTGCTAACACAGGTCCACCCCACCGGCCCGCCGACAACACCCACCCATCCCCTCCCACTCCTCCCCGTCCACTGGCACGCCCTTCCCGAAACCCGGACCGACAACGGACCGGGCGCGTCCCCACCCGGCTGTCATCCTGCTGAACCGCGCGTCCGGCGAGGGCGCTTTCGTCCTGAGCTCTTACTCTGATCGGAGTAACACACCACCACCTCCGGGCGACCCCATCAGTGGAACCTGTCACTCCGGAGGCAACCCATGACGTTCCGTAACCGCCGCAGGCCGACCACGGTCATCGCCGCGCTCGCACTGACCGCACCACTGCTCGTGACCAGCCCCGCGGTCGCCGACCCCAACAACAACTCACCGGCCAAGCTCACCAAAGCCGTCACCCTCGACGGCGTGCTGCGCCACCTCGACGCGTTCCAGGCCATCGCCGACACCCACGGCGACCGAGCCGCCGGCCGGCCCGGCTACCGGGCCTCGGTCGACTACGTCGTCGACACCCTGACCACCGCCGGCTACACCCCCACCGTGCAGCAGTTCGACTTCCCCTACACGGAGGAGAAGTCCGAACTCGAACAACTCGCACCCACCCCCACCACCTACGTCGTCGACCGCGACTTCACCCGCAACAACTTCACCCCGACCTTCGTCGGCGAAGCCACCGCACCGGCCTTCCCGGTGGACGTCGTCATCCCGCCCGGCCCGACGCCGAACTCCAACAGCAGCGGCTGCGAGGCCGCCGACTTCTTCGGCTTCCCGATCGGCGGCATCGCGCTGCTGCAACGCGGCACGTGCGGCTTCGCCCAGAAGACGCTGAACGCCCAGGCCGCGGGGGCGTCCGGCGTCGTCCTGTTCAACGAGGGGCAGCCGGGCCGCACGGGTCTGTCCACGCCGATCGGCGACACCCCGGGCCTCGCGATCCCGGTCGTCTTCGCCACCTACGCGGTCGGCGAGGCGCTCGCCGCCAACGGTCCCCGGATCGTCCGGGTGAAGGTCGACTTCTTCTCCGAACCACGCGCCGCGTGGAACGTGTTCGCCGAGTCGCGCGAGGGTCTGGCCGACAACACGGTGATGGCCGGCGCGCACCTCGACAGCGTGCAGGACGGCGCCGGGATCAACGACAACGGCACCGGTTCCGCCGCGCTGCTGGAGACCGCCGTCCAGATGGCCAAGGTCAAGACCGACAACCTGGTCCGGTTCGCGTGGTGGGGCGCCGAGGAGGAAGGTCTGCTCGGCTCCGAGCACTACGTCGCCACCCTGCCGCGAGCCGAGCTGGACCGGATCGCGCTGTACCTGAACTTCGACATGGTCGGCTCGCCGAACTACTTCAACGGCGTCTACGACGGTGACAACTCCAGCGGCACCGCCCCGCCCGGCTTCATCCCGCCCGGCTCGGCGGAGATCGAGGACGTGTTCGAGAAGTTCTACGCCGACCGCGGCGTGCCGTCGGAGGACACGGAGTTCTCCGGCCGGTCCGACTACGGCCCGTTCATCCAGGTCGGCATCCCGGCCGGCGGCCTGTTCACCGGTGCCGAAGGCATCAAGACCGCAGCTCAGGCGGCCCGCTACGGTGGCGTCGCGGACGCCGCGTTCGACCCGTGCTACCACCAGCCGTGCGACAGCCTCACCCCGGTCGACGACGGCGCCGACCCCGCGCTGTACGCGCAACTGGACGCCGCCTACGACCTGCGCGGCAACGTCAACGCGGTGGCCCTCGACGTCAACTCCGACGCCATCGCCACGGCGGTCATCACCTTCGCCTTCGACACCTCGACCGTGAACCACGTGCGCACCCTGGGCGAATCCCACTCAGTGCGCATCACCTCCTGACCAACCCGCCCATCACCTATCACCACCCGCCGGCGGCACGGTGTGCTTCCGGACGTGCTGGAACAGCAGGTTCGTCTGCACCTCGCTGACCTCCCGGCGGGTGGTGAAGCGGTCCAGCACGAGGCGCTGCAGGTGCGCCGTGTCCGACACCGCGACGTGCACCAGGAAGTCCTCCGGCCCCGCCACGTGCGACATCGCCAGCACCTCCGGCAACGTCAGCACGTAATCCATGAACGGCTCCACGATCGCCCTCGTGTGCGGCCGGACCCGCACCGCGATGATCGCCTGGACCGGCCGTCCGATGGCGGCCAGGTCGACCTCCGCGTGGTAGCCGGTGATCACGCCGCGCTCGCGCAGCGACCGGTGCCGGACCACGCACGTGGACGCCGCCACGTTGACCCGGTCCGCCAAGTCCTTGTTGGGCAGCCGAGCGTCCTTCTGGAGCTCCTGCACGATCGCCGCGTCCACCGAATCCAGCACAGCAAAACCCTCCCGTGCCCGAACAACCTGCGGAACTCTCCCGCACCAGCCGACGATATGTCCAAGATTCGCGCATGACCCGGTTGCGAACGACGGCGGTGCACGGTGGGCGCGACGATCTCGCCGACCTGGGCGTGCACGCCCTGCCGATCGACCTGTCCACCACCTACCCGATCCCGGACCAAGCCGAGGGCGGCCACGCGCTGCAACACCTCGCCGAGGGCGCGGCGCACGCCGCCTCGCCGGTCTACTCCCGGCTGCACAACCCGACCGTGGCCCGGTTCGAGCAGGCGCTCGCGGCGCTGGAGGGCACGTCGGCCGCCGTGGCGTTCGGCAGCGGCATGGCCGCGGTGACCGCCGTGGTGCAGGCCGCGTGCGTGCTGACCGGCAAGCCGCACGTGGTCGCCGTGCGCCCGATCTACGGCGGCACCGACCACCTGCTGTCGTCCGGCCTGCTCGGCGTGCGCACCACCTACGCGACGGCCGACCGCGTCGCCGACGCGGTCACCCCCGACACCGGCCTGGTGGTCATCGAGACACCGGCCAACCCGAACCTGGACCTGCTCGACATCGCCGCGATCGTCGCAGGGGCGGGCGGCGTCCCGGTGATGGTGGACAACACGTTCGCCACGCCCGTGCTCCAGAACCCTGCCGCGCTCGGCGCGACCTACGTGCTGCACTCCGGCACCAAGTACCTCGGCGGGCACGGCGACGTGCTCGGCGGCGTGGTGGCGTGCGCCGAGGAGCACGCCGGGCCGTTGCGCCAGATCCGGATCATCACCGGCGCGGTGCTGCACCCGCTGGGCGGCTACCTCATGCACCGCGGCCTGGCCACGCTGCCGCTCCGCGTCGAGGCGGCCCAGCGCAGCGCGGTCGACCTGGCCGCACGGCTCGACGCACACCCCGGCACGGGCCTGGTCCGGCACCCGAGCCTGCCCGGCGCCGACCCGGCCGGCCTGATCGGCACGCAGCTGCGCGGTCCGGGCGCGGTGCTGGCGTTCACCACCCGTGAAGACCCGACCGCGGTCGTGCGCAGGCTGGAGCTGATCACACCGGCCGTGAGCCTCGGCTCGGTCGACACGCTCATCGAGCACCCCGCCGCGCTGACCCACCGACTGGTGCCCGACACCGCGCGCGAGGCGTCCGGCGTGCCGGCCAACCTCCTGCGCCTGAGCGTCGGACTGGAGGACGTCGAGGACATCTGGGACGACCTCGACCGCGCTCTCTCCGGGTACGACCGCGCCCTCTCCGGGCATTGTGAAGAGGATTACATCAAGTCTTCCTCAAGCGATTTCCGAGAACGGGCCGCGAGCCACTAGCGTTTCGCCGTCATGGTGTGAACCGGGCGCGCGCAGTCGGCCGCCGTCGAGTGCTCCAATCGGGCCGATCGGCAGCCGGACCTGCTACAACAGGCCACCGCGCGCCTCGGGTCGCGCCATGTCGCGAAGCCGGTGAACGCGATGAATGGCTATTCGGCCTTCCGAATTCCGCCGCGGACCGAACCCGACCGGTGCCGACCGGACCAGTGCCGGCCGAACCGCACCCGAAGGGACCGGACCGGACCGGCGGATCGCGTTCCCGCTTCCCGTGCTCGCCGCGCCATCCTCCGCTCCGCGGTGCGGGCGAGCCGCCCGAGCCCGTCGTGGGGGGGGCCCCCGCGCCCGCGCGCGGGGGGCGGGGCGCGGGCGGG
>NZ_JBFAFR010000010.1:0-271398 GCF_040639675.1 Actinosynnema sp. NPDC023794
CGGCACGTCGGCGAACTGCGGCCACAGCGAGTACTGCTCCTCGTGGTTGACCAGCACCAGGTAGGTGCCGTCGGGGTCCTCGAACGGATTCGTCACCACTACATGGTCATCGGTTCGCGCACACTCCTCCGCACAGGCGGGCGCACAACCCGGAACGGCCTGATCTCCTCCAAAGCCGTTTCCCGCCGCAGGATCGCCTGGTAGAGGGAGGTGAACTCGACGCTCGGCTCGACCCCGAGCTCTTCGACCAACGCCTCCCGCGCGCCGCGGTAGGCCTTCACCACCGCGGTCAGGTCGCCGTCGCGGTAGCAGGCGATCATCAGTTGTCCCCAAGCCCGTTCGCGGGTAGGGTGCGCGCCGACCAACTCGTGCAGCACTATGCGCGCGTGCTCGTACGAGCCGAGTTGGATCAGCACGTCCGCGTACTCCTCGACGCCCGAGAGCCACTGCGCGGTCAGCACGGCCGCGCGAGCTGCGAGCCGAGCACCCTGCGGCACGTCCTGGAGCGGAAGGCCGCGGCACGACATCGCCGCCCGGCGCAGGAGTGGTTCCGCATCGACGAGGTGCCCGTCATCGGCCAACTTCCTGCCGTGCGCCAGGTCGACCTCGAAGCGGTCCACGTCCGTCGTGGCCTCCCCGCACTTCGTCATGTTCAGCGCCCAGCCGGTGCCGGTGCTCACCAGTTCGCTCTCGGCGGCGTCGTGGAACAGCTTTCCCAGCCACGACCGCAACCCGGAGACGTGCGTCCGCAGGTTGGCCGCCGCCGACGGTGGCGGGAAGTCGCCCCACAGCTCGCCGGCCAGCCTGTCCCTCGTGACCGTGCCTTCGGGGTGGAGCAACAGCATCGCGAGCATGGATCGCTTCTTGCCCGAAGGACCGGAAACCACCTGCCCGTTCCGCCGGATCTCCAACGGGCCGAGCAGACCGAAGTTGACTTGAACAGTACTCACCTTTTCCCCACACCCCCAGTGGTTCCGCTCGTTCTCCACGACGTTTCAGCCGCACGGACAACGACGCTGTCGCCCAACACCCCTTCACGACGACGGAACCTCATCGAATTCCAACAGCGTGCGCACGACCAGGGCTCTTGGCGCGATATGCGCACAGCCCGGCCCCATGAGCGGCGGAGCCGCCCGACACCGCACCGGTGTCGCGTGTGCGGAGGGATCGACCGACGTGGCACAACCGTGCCGCGCCCCCTCGGAGTCGATCACCTGCGATCAACAGTGACGTGCTGCTTCGCACAGGACAAGTTGTGGCGCGTTCGGATCTGTTCGAGGTCGACTCGAACACCTCGAACACCTCCCACCTACAGCGTGTTCGCAGGTCCGCATGATCCTCCAAGGTGTTCGCCTTCAATGAGGCACGGCGGTTCTGGAACGAATCCGGCACCGATCTTCTGCCGTCACCGGCGCGACGAGTCGATCAGGCCGCCGCCCCGCCGCGCCGGATCGATCGCATTGGCCCGTGACGTCGCACAGCGTCGCGGCGGAGCGCGAAAGAACTGCAACTCCGTGTCGACATCGACACGGAGGTCGAATCACCGGCTTGAACCTTCTACGCCGCCGTGGCCCAGTCGACACCGCGGCTGCGGGGAACGGCAGGCAGGAGTCCCACCAGCCTGGTGAGCGCACGGTCGAAGCACTTCTCGGCGGCCAGGGGGACAACACCCGGTCCGCCAGCCGCCGGTCCTCCGCGTTGTCCTGGATTTCCTCGACGGCAGCGGTGCTGCTCCGCAACAGCCGCCACCAGGCACTGGTGGAACGGGCCAGTGGCAACAACTTGACCGGGTGTTCCCACTCATTGCGCGCAGGTGCTCCAGCAGCACGGTGATCAGCTCGGGTTTGGTCTCGGCGTAGTCGACGACCAGCAGGGCCGGCCGCCGCAGCCGTTCCAGGTGGGCCAGGTCGCTTCTCGGCGCGCCCGCCGAGCCCGGCGCCCACCCCACCGCTCCTCGACGGGCCGGCGCGAAGGGCATGTCACGCACGCGGATCGCGCGCAAACGCGCTCCGGACACCGAGACCGCGGCTATGCTTCCCGCCGGGAATCGCCTCGAAAAGGAGCAGCATGAAACGCCTCGCCGCGTGTGCCACCCTGACCGCCCTGGCCCTGCTGGTGGCCCCGACCGCGGCCGTCGCCGAGCCGACGTCCCCCTTCAGCGGCACCTGGACCAACCGGGGCGGCGTGGTCGGTGATCTGACCTGGTACAACCGCTCGGTGGGCGTGATCGGCGACGTGTTCGACTACGAGACCGCGGGCAGCACCACGGTCCAGTTCGAGTTCTATCAGGCGTCCAGGCTGCTCAACGTCCAGACGCGGACGGCGTCCAACGGCGTCAAGCCCTTCGGCTGGACCGAGCCGGGCCCGGCCGGCGGCTTCACGCGGGTCGACATCACCCTCATCCACAGCGGCGACGAGCACTTCGTCGCCAGCATCCCCCGACCCTGAACACCCGTTTTCGTTGTTCTGCAACGGAAACAGGTGACGATCGACCCTCTGGCACGTCCGGCGCACCCACCACACCGATCACCCGTCAGACCGGCCGCTCGCATGCACCTCCCGAAGTGGATCCAAGGCGAACGGGTCCGTTCCGGCGGACCCTTTCCAGCGTGGCGGAAAGGCTTGTCGGCGGTCGCGGCCCGTTCTTAGCGTCGCACCCGTGTCGATGCAGAGATCGCTTGTCCCACTTGTCGTGGCGGTCACGCTCGGATCCGCCCTCACGCCGGCTGCGGCGGCAGCGCAGACCCCGGCGGCGGCCCGCGCGGACGTGAACGGTGATGGCGTCGCCGACCTCGTGATGTCCACGGGCGCACAGCTGACCTACAGCGGCGACACCCACCTCATGCCGCACGACCTCGGTGGTTCCGTCCAGGTCGTCCCGGGCGGGACGGTGCTGCCCGGCGCGCCGGCGGCGCTGGTCAACCAGAACGCCACGGGCGTCGGGTCGGGCATGGAGGCCGACGACCGGTTCGGCGCCGCCCTGGCGACCGGGGACTTCAACGGCGACGGCCTCGCCGACGTGGCGATCGGCAACCCCGGCGAGTCGGTGAACGGCATGGCGGGCGCGGGCGCGGTGTCCGTCCTCTACGGCCGGAGCACCGCGCCCTACCTGCGGACCATCAGCGGCGCCCTGAGCACGATCACGCAGGACACCGCGGACGTGCCCGGGGCGGTGGAGGCCGGTGACCTGTTCGGCGCGTCGCTGGCAGCCGGTGACTTCAACGGCGACGGGTACGCCGACCTCGGTGTCGGCGCACCGGGCGAGGCGATCGAGACCAAGGCCCGCGCCGGTGGCGCCTGGGTCTTCTACGGTGGCGGCGGTGGGCTCGCCACCCGTGGTGTGGCCGGATTCCACCAGGACGACCCGGACCTCGCCGGCGCGGCCGAAGCCGGCGACCTGATGGGGTGGGCGCTGGCCGCGGGCGACGTGACGGGCGACAACCGCGACGACCTCGCCGTCCTGTCGGCCGGCGAGGTGATCACGGGGACGACCGGCGCCTGGGGCTCGGTGCACCTGCTGCACGGCTCGGCCAACGGCCTGGCCGCGACCGCGTCGTCATACGTGAGCGTGGGCGTGGCGGCCACCGCCGGGAAGTGGCGCAGCGTGGTGATCGGCAAGTTCCACGGCGGCGCCAACGCCGACCTGGTGGTGCAGGCCGACCACCGGCGTGGCGGGCCGGCGTTCTCCGGCGCGCTGGTCGCCGTGCGCGGAGCCCGGACCGGGCTGACCGGCGGCGTCCAGGTGATCGACCAGGACACCCCGTCCGTTCCGGGAGGGACCGAGGCGGGCGACCACTTCGGCGGCGCGCTGGCCGTCGGCGACCTCGACGGGGACAAGGTCGACGACCTCGCCGCCGGCGCGATCAAGGAGAACACCCGCGCCGGGAGCGTGTTCCTGTTCCGCGGCTCCCCGAACGGGCTGCTGGCCACCGCACCGACCGCCTTCGGCCAGAACGCGGCGCCGATCAACGGCGACGAACAGCCCGGCGAGGGGTTCGGCTACGGCCTGCGCATCCTCGACCTCACCGGTGACGGCACACCGGAACTCGTCGTCGCGACCCCGTGGGAGGGCGGTTCGACGCAGACCGGCGCGCTGTTCCTGCTGACGATCCGGCTGTCCGGCGACGCCCTCGCGGTCACCGGCTCGCGACGACTCACCCGCGCGGAGATCGGCACACCGTCCGGCTTCGGACCGGGCGCCCCGATCGCGGGTGGCGCGCACGTGCTCAACGACAACCTCGACTCACCTCGCTAGGGGCCGGACATGACCCAGTTCAACCGCCGCATCTTCGTCCTCGGTGGCATCGCCACCGCCGGTGCGCTGGGCTGGAGCGGCAACGCGTCGGCCGCCCTGGCGTTCCCGTTCACCCTCGGCGTCGCGTCGGGCGACCCGCTGCCCGACGGTGTGGTGCTGTGGACCAGGCTCGCGCCGACCCCGCTCAACGGCGACGGGCACGGCGGGATGCCCAACCAGTCCGTGGACGTGGAGTGGCAGGTCGCCACCGACGAGCTGTTCGCCGACGTCGTGCAAAGCGGGACGGTGACGGCGCACTATACCGACGCCCACTCGGTGCACGTGGAAGTGCACGGCCTCCAGCCCGACTACGCGTACTACTACCGGTTCCGCACGGGCGGTCACCTCTCCCCCGTCGGCACCACCCGCACCGCACCCGCGTTCGACGTCGTGGGCCGCGACCTGCTGATGGCGTTCACGTCGTGCGCGCACTACGAAGACGGCTATTACACCGTGTACCGGAGGATCGCCGAGGACCGGCCGGACCTCGTCCTGCACCTGGGCGACTACATCTACGAGGGAGGCGCCGGCGACGACGGGGTCAGGCACCACGTGGGCGCGGAGATCGTGAGCCTCGCCGACTACCGGCGGCGCTACGCCCAGTACAAGACCGACACCGACCTCCAAGCCGCGCACGCCGCCGCTCCCTGGCTGGTCGTTCCCGACGACCACGAGGTGGAGAACAACTACGCGAACACGACGCGCGCGAACAACTCCCCGACACTCACCGCGGCGCAGTGGAAGCAGCGACGAGCCGACGCCTACCGCGCGTACTACGAGAACATGCCGCTGCGCGGCGGGGCCAAGCCCAACGGCGCGGACATCCTGCTGTACCGCCGGATCCGCTGGGGCGGGTTGGCCACGTTCCACCTGCTCGACACCCGGCAGTACCGCCACGACCAGGCGTGTGGCGACGGGTGGCGGTACTGCCCCCCGGCCGGCGACCCCGCGCGCAGCCTGCCCGGCACGACGCAGGAGAACTGGCTGCTGGACGGCCTGGGCCGGCGTCACGGCATCTGGGACGTGATGGGCCAGCAGGTGTTCTTCGCCCGCCAGGTCGACGCGGGCGACGCGGGCAACATGGACGCGTGGGACGGCTACCCGGCCTCACGCGACCGCATCCAGAAGGGCTGGGTGCAGCGCGGCGTGCGCAACCCGGTGGTGCTGACCGGAGACGTGCACCGGGCGTGGGCCAACAACCTCAAGATCGACTACACCAACCCCGGCGCACCGGTCGTGGGCACGGAGCTCGTCACCAGTTCGGTCTCGTCGGGAGGCGACGGCACGGACAGCACCACGATCCCGCACGGCGCCCACAACCCCCACCTGAAGTTCCACTCCCAGCACCGGGGTTACGTCCGCACCAAGGTGAGCCAGACCCGGATCGACGTGGACTTCCGCGTCGTCCCGAAGATCACGACGCGGGGCGCGGCGGCGTCGACCCAACGGTCCTTCGTCATCGAAGAAGGCCGCCCAGGCGTGCAGAACCCCTGACCACCAGGTGGTCGGTGAACCAGATCGAGATCCCCGAAGGGAGTCACGATGCTCGTACTCGTCGGGCTCGTCACCGCCGCGCTGCTGACCCCCGTGAACGCTCCCGGCGGTGTCGCCCTCACCGACGGGACGTCGTCGTATCCGCGGGTGATCAGGCTGGAGCACGCCGACGCCGCACATCGAGGACGGATCCTCGCCTCGACCAACACCACCGACAGCGGGACGATCCACGAGAGCACCGACGGCGGTGCTTCGTTCCACCCGATCGCGACCATCCAGACCCGACCGGCCGCAGGCGAGTGGTCCGGCAACTCGACGCTGTTCGAGTTCCCCCGGCCACTCGGCGCGGACCCGGCCGGCACCCTGATCTGGGCCACTTCGATCAACACCTTCCGGGGTGGGCGCGACCGGCCGAACCCGAACTCCAGGATCGTGGCGTGGAAGAGCGCCGACCACGGCCGCGTCTGGCGCCAGGTGAGCACGCCGCTCGTGACCGGGACCGTGGGCCACGGCGTGTGGGAACCGGAGTTCGCGGTGACCAACGCGGGTGAACTCGTGGTCCACTTCTCCGACAAGACCCAGCAGCCCAGGTACGGGCAGGCACTCGCCCGCAAGCGATCCACCGACGGCGGCGAAACCTGGGGACCGACGGTCAACACCGTCGCGGTGGACGCCTACGACGACGAAGACCTCGCCAAGGAGGACTCCCCCGGGATGGCCGTCGTGCGGCGGCTGCCGAACGGCACGTCCGCCATGGCCTACGAGTACTGCAACATCGGGCCGGTGGGAGAGGCCGGCCACGGGTGCCGGATCTACACCCGCACCTCGCCCGACGGCTGGGACTGGGGCGCCCCGACGGATCGCGGGACGATCGCGAGAACCGCCGACGGCAAGCACTTCGCCCACGCGCCCACGCTCGCCTGGGCGCCCGGAGGAGGTCCCAACGGGCGGCTGCTCCTGATCGGGCGGCTCGTGCGCGGCGCCGACACCGAGGGCGACCCCGACACCGGTCCCGCCCCGGTCCTGCACCCGCAGAGCGGGAGCACGATCTTCGCCAACACCAGCAACGGGCTGGGCCGCTGGTACGAGCTCGACTCACCCGTGAAGATCACGGATTTCGGCGCCGACGAAGCGCACACGACGTGCCAGAACTACAGCTCACCACTCCTGCCGTCCGCGGACGGCAGGAGTGTGCTGCACCTCACGACCGATCGGGTCGACGACCGCTGCGAGGCGTTCTTCGCCACGGGAACGACCTACGGCTCGTTGGACAGCGCCGGTATCAGCACCGCGGTGACCTACCGGATCGTCAACCTGAAGAGCGGGAAGTGCCTCACCGCGGAAGGGAACTCGACCGCTGACGGGACCCGGGTCGTGCAGCAGCCCTGCGACGACACCAGGGCGGCCCAGGAGTTCAAGGCGGTCGCCCGGGGAAGCGGCCTGTTCGCCGTCACGAAGGCCGGCTCGTCACCCACCACGTGCGTCGACATGCCCAACGGCAACATCTCGGTGGACCCCGGCGACAGGATCCAGCTCTGGAGCTGCAACAACACCGGGGCGCAGAACTGGAAGCCATCCCGGACGGGCCGCTCCGCCTACCTGTTCACAGCGCAGAACGACGAGGACCTCTGCCTCGACATCCCGCAGGGCACGCTCAACAACGGCGTCCAAGCGCAGCTCTGGAACTGCACCGGCGCCGGGCCCCAGCTCTGGCACCTCCAGGCCCGCGGCACCTCCTGACCCACGGATCAAGCCTGGTTGCGAGGGGTGATCAGGCCGGTCTCGTAGGCGACCACCACGGCTTGCGCCCGGCTGGTGAGGCCGAGTTTCATCATGGTGCGGTTGAGGTGCGTCTTGATCGTGGCCTCGCTGACGGTGAGCACGTCTGCGATGTCGTGGTTGGTCCGGCCGGTCGCCACGAGCCGGAGGATCTCCAGCTCCCGCGGGGTCAACTGGCCCAGGCTCGGAGGGGCCGGCGTCGGGACGCGGCGCGGCTGCCGGACGTACGCCTCGACCAGCCGGTGCATGACCGACGGCGCGAACAGCACGTCCCCGGCGGCGACGGTCTCCACCGCGGCGATCACCTGGTGCGGCTCGGTCTCCTTCAGCAGGAAGCCGGACGCCCCGGCGCGCAGCGCGGCGTAGACGTACTCGTCCAGGTCGAACGTGGTCAGCACGATGACGCGCGGTTTGGGGTCGGGCGCGTCGGCCAGGATGCGCTCGGTGGCCGTGATGCCATCCGCGCCGGGCATCCTGATGTCCATCAGGATCACGTCGGGACGGGTCTGCGCGGCGAGCGCCACGGCCTCGTAACCGTCCGCCGCCTCGCCGACGACCTCCAGGCCCGGCGCGGCGCGCAGCAGGGCGGCCAAGCCGGCGCGGATCAGCACCTCGTCGTCGACGACCAGGACCGTGGCCTCGCGTGATCCCCTCATCACCGACACTTATATCGTCGGCGCCGTCGGGTCGAGGGCCGTCGGCAGCGTGAGTTCGACCACGAAACCGCCGTCCGCCCGGGGGCCCGCGGACAGTGTTCCCTGGTAGAGCGCGGCGCGCTCGGTCATGGTGATCAGGCCGAGCCCCGCGCCCGAGTCGCTCGCCGACGGTGTTCCCGGCTCGTTGGCGACGCGCACGGTGAGCTGGTCGGCCTCGTGGCGCACCCGCACGACCGTGGCGGCGAGCCCGGCGTGCTTGATGACGTTGGTGAGCGCCTCCTGGACGACCCGGTAGGCGCACAGCTGGAGTCCCGGCGGCAGCCGCTCGACCTCCGACGGCGTCAGGTCGAGGGTGACCGGCAGGCCCGTCGCGCGCAGGCGCTCGACCAGCTCGGGCAGGTGCGCCAGGTTCAGCGCGCTGTCGCCGGGCTCGTCGGCGGTGCGCAGCAGCATCAGCAGGCGGCGCATCTCCCGCAGCGCCTCCCGGCTGGTGGCGCCGATGGTGTCCACCGCGGCACGCGCGGTCGTCGGGTCGTCGTCGAAGACGTACCCGGCCAACCCGGTCTGCACGGCGATCACCGACATGTGGTGCGCGACCACGTCGTGCAGCTCCCGCGCGATGCGCAACCTCTCCTCGGTCAGCGCGCGCTCGGTGCGCAGCTCCTGCTCGGTCCGCAGCTGCTCGGTGAGCACGGCGAGCTGCCGGTTGCGCAGCGCCAGCTCACGCCCGACGTTGCCCATGGCCCACGCGACCGTCGGGATCACCACGGCTTCGGCCACCGCGATGTACCAGGGCAGGTCCGCCACCAGCGCCGCCCACAGCAACGTCAGCACGACCGCCGCGGTGCACCGGGCGGTGACCCTGGGCGGGCGCAGCGCCGCGACCGTGTAGAGCAGGAGCACCGGTCCCCAGAAGTTCAACGCGAGCTGGTCGTAGCCCAGTGCCAGGAACGCGACCAGCGCCGAGGTGCTCGTCGCCAGGGCGAGCACCGGGGCACGCCTGCGCAGCGCGAACGGCAGGAAGATCGCCGCGGTGAGCCCGTAGGCCACCGGGTCGGCGCCCCAGCTCGTGGGCGCGTACTGCCGGCCGACCAGCCAGGCCGTCGCGACCATCGCGACGGCCGCCGCGGTGTCCAACGCCGGGATGGTCCCCCTGCGGCCCCCGCGCATGAAACCAGCATAGGCGCCGAGTGACAGCACGCGGACTACGAGGTGGTGTTGCCCGCGCACCGCGGGCCCGAGGCCGTGGTGGCCCCGGTGCCCGCGGTGCGCGACTCGTCGCGGCAGGAGCCCGCTCCCCGGAACGTCACGGTTCCGGACGCAGGTAGAAGAGCTGGTTGGACTTCGTGGCGTCGCCGCACGTCCACTGGATCAGGGCGGCGCCGTTGCCCTGGCTCGCACCGCTGATGTCCAGGCACTTCAAGCTGTGCGCGGGCCGGGGCCGGACCGCGACGTCCACGCCGCTGCCCTCGACGTAGTCGAAGAGGAACTGCTGGTTGGCCTGCGGGAAACCGGCGCCGTTGCAGGTCCACTGCAGCAGCGGCACGTCGTCGGTGTGCTGCCACGTCTTCACGTCCGCGCACAGCTTCGACGAGACGACCCGGAGCATGAAGTAGTCCGTGGCGCCCTGCCGCTCGACGGTGAACTGCTGGTTCTTGTTGCCGATCACGCAGTCGGACTGGGTCAGCACGGTGTCCTTGGCGGTGTTCGCGACGCCGATGCACTTCTCGCTGTGCTTGGGGTGGATCCGGTACACCCTGCCCGGCTCGACGTAGAACGGTGTCGTGGTGTCGCCGATCCGGCCCTCCCAGTCGGCGCGCTTGTCCGCGAACGACGTTCCGGTCGACGTGAACGTGTAGACGCGGCGGTTGCCGTCGCCCGTCGCGTACAGCGCGGCCACGTCGGCTTTGCCGTCGCCGGAGAAGTCACCGGCCGACACGACCGCCGCGTTGGTGTCGAAGGACGTGCCGGTCCACCAGACCTGGTCCGTCCACGCGCCGTCGCCGGGGGCGAGCACGTTCAGCCGGGCGGTGTTGCCGCCGCGGTCGGACATGACCACGACCTCGTCCCGCCGCGCGCCGTCACCGTTCACGTCGGCGGCGACGAAGGTCGCGCTCGCGCGGTTGAGGTTGCCCGCGCCGCTGTCCCAGCGCACCACCGGGTCGGCGAAGCCGTGCTGGACCCACAGCTCGGTCCGCGCGCCGTCGTAGCCGCGCAGCTGGCCGAGGTCGGCGCGGCCGTCGCCGTCGAAGTCACCCGCGACGAAGCTCGTCGTGGTCACGTCCAGTTTGGCCGCCCCGCTGTCCCACCGCAGCGCCGGCTCGCCGAACCGGCCGCCGTTCGCGGTGTGCACCCAGAGCTTGGTCTGCTCGCCCTGGTAGCCCTGGAAGGCCGCGATGTCGTCGTCGCCGTCGCCGTCGAAGTCGCCGGCGACCACCTTCAGGTACGACAGCCGGTAGGTCGTGCCCGACCAGGACTCGCCTTCCACCACGAAGCGGTTGCCGTCCGAGCGCAGCAAGTAGAGCCGGACCCGACGGTCGGGATCCTCCCGGAAGACCGCGACGTCGCCGCGCCCGTCGCCGGTGAAGTCGCCGCGGACGTTGATCGTCCGGTGCGCCGGGAAGCCGCCGTTCACGCCGCCGTCCCAGCCGATGTGCCCGGCCGTGAACCCGGCGCCGGTGGAGATGAAGTTCCAGGCGGCCGTGCGGCCGTCACCCTGGTCGAACACGGTCGTCACGTCCGCGCGCCGGTCGCCGTTCGTGTCGCCGCGGACCGGTGGGGTCGTGACCGCGCGGGGTGTGGCGGTGAGGTTCCAGCTGGTCAGGTCGAGGCTTGGGTGACCGGCCCGGTCGACGGCCCGCACGTACAGCGTCCGGTTGATCCCGATGGTCCCGCCGGGCGAGTCGGACCACAGGGTGATGGGCACGCTCGCGCGCCCGTCCGCCTCCGCGCCGACCCACGACAGCACGCGGTCGGGCTGGAAGCCGTACCGGTACCCGGCGATGTCGGTGTCGGCGGCGGCGCGGTGGAAGGTCACGACGCCCGTCTCCCCCACGGCGCGGACCGCCGTGCCGTTCGGGTAGTCGGCCGACGTCACGCTCGGCGCGTCCGGCTCGACCGTGTCGACGGTGAAGTAGCACCGCGTGGTGTCCGGGCTGGTCAACGCGGCGTCCTTGGCGCGCGCCCGGTAGTTGAACACGGTGCCGGGCTGGTCCTCCGGCAACGCGCCGGGCGTCAGCGACGGCCAGCTCACCGCGCCTCCGGAGCCGATCAGGGGCGTGGTCGACGTGGCGATCACGGTGTCGCCCTGAAGGATCTCCAGGATGCCGGACACGTTGTCGCCCTCGGGGTCGGACAGGACGCCGGAGAACGTCGGCGTGCCGGTGTTGAACGGGGTCGGGGCGGTCGCCGTGCCGCACGGCTTGGGCGGCACCGTGCCGACGCCGGTCGGCACTCGCGGCCTGGAGTTGTACTCGACGTTGATCCTGGCCGTGTTCGCGTAGAAGTACTTCCACTGGTCCTGGCTGGTCTCGACGTCCGCGTCGATCCGGAGGCCGAACGCCACCGTGTCCTTGTTGGCGGTCGCGGCGTCCTGCACCACCTTGGTGAGCGCGGCCGACGAGAACTCCATCGGGAAGTCCGGCTTCGGGCACGCCGTCGACTCGTTGGCGGTCCCCTTCGCCGAGGCCAGGTAGGTCAACCAGTGGCTGCCGGAGTTGTTCCAGGTCAACGGCACCTCGGGGGCGATCGCCTTGGTGCTCCACAGGTCGACCGAGGTCGCCGCGCAGGCGGCGGAGTGGTCCATCGTGATGGAGAACCACGCGCGGGTGATCTTCGAGCCGGCGATCGCGCCGGAGTTCATCTGGAACAACGACCGGTACAGCCCGGCGGTGCCCCAGGTCTTGCCGACCTTGGCCTTGTTGGTCTCCTTGGTGCTCCAGTACGACGTGCCCGGCGAGTCCCTGTTGACGTAACTCCACCGGTTCTGCCCGGCGCTGAACGACGGGTCGAGGTAGAGCGGGAAGGTGGTGTCGGGGCCGGTCAGCATCGCCGGGTCCGGCGTGACCACCAGCTCGTCCTCGCCGACGCGCAGGTCCATCGCGCGCTCCCGGCCCTTCGGCGCCTTGCCCGCCGCCGCGACCCGTTGGCGGGGCGAGTCCCACATCATCGGGGTGTCCGAGGCGAACACGACCCGCCCGGTGTCGTCCACCGCGGCCGTCGCACCGTCGGCGCCGGGTCTGATGGTCAGGCCCTTGGTCGCCGTGCCGTACCTGATCGCCCGCAGCGCCGGGTTGGCCGCCGCTGCGGCGTCGCGGACCACGAGCACCTGCGAGAACCCGTCGGAGTCGGCCCGCACCCGCAGGTCCACCCCTGGCAGCACCTCGGGATAGGTCGCGGTGTCACCGTCGAGTCGCGGCGCGGGCAGGGCGTCCGGCCAGGACAGCGCCACTTCCCGGCCGTCGCGCTCGACCGTCACCAACGGCCCCGTTCCGCCACCGGAGAGCCGGAGCCCGGTGACCGTCGCACGTGGACTGATCGAACCGTCGGCGGCACGGGTGAGCGAGGTGTCGATCGGCACCCAGGCCCCGGCATTCCGGGTCCGCACCGGGGCCGCGTACTGCTCCAACGTCCTGGTGCCGGACGGGTTCGCGAACACCCGCGTGGTCTCGGTGCGGAGCTCGACGAGCTCGACCGGCTCCCGGGCGGGCGCCGGGGCGGTTCCGGCGGCCTGCGCGGGCGGCGTGCAGAGCGAGACCGCGACGCAGAGGGCCAGCGCGAGGTGCGCGGCCGACCTGCGCGGTGCCGATCTTCGGGGTGAGGACATCAGCGCTCCTAGGCGTGAGGGATCACTTGGACGTTATGGGGGCGCGTCGTGCGGCGGAAAGCGTTTCCAGCAGCGTTGAAACGCTGTCGCGGTGAAATCGCCCGTTCCTACGCTCGGCTGTCGCTGTGGTTTCGGTTCTGCGTTCGATGCCGAGGAGGCGACTGATGAGAAGACCTGTGCGCCGGTTGATAGCCGGCGTGGTGACTTTGGCGGTGGCGACGACCGCGGTGGTGTCCGCACCGGCCCTGGCCCAGCCGGGCGCCGCCGTGTTCCAGCCGCACCGCGAGCCGTCCGTTCCGGGGCACGACGCCCGTGCCGTGCCACCCGAACCGAACGTCGCCGACGCGGCGGCGGTGACGAGGACACCGGAGGTGACCTGGCCCAAGGCGGGCGTCGCGGAAGTGGCGCTGGACGGGCTGCGAACGGCCGGCGACACCGCCCGCGCGGGCGATCTACCGGTCTCCGTCGGGCGGGTGCACGGCGACGTGTCGACGGCTGCCGCCCTACCCGGCAAGGTCCGCGTCGAGGTGCTCGACCAGCGGTTGCAAGGCCCGGTGCTGCGGATCAACCGCGCCGACGGCGTGCGGCAGGCCGGGCCCGTCGACGTCGAGGTGGACTACTCCGGCTTCGCGCAGGCGTACGGCGGCGACTGGTCGGTCCGACTGCGGCTGGTGGCGCTGCCGGAGTGCGCCCTGACCACACCGGAGCGGGGCGAGTGCCGCGCCACCCCGTTGGCCACCCGGAACAACGGCTCCGGGCGGCTGACCGCGCGGGCCACCGCGACTCCGGAGGCGAAGTCCGGGCTGTACGGGGTGATGGCGGGCGAGTCCTCGGGCGCCGGGGACTACAAGGAGACGTCGCTGTCGCCGTCCTCGACCTGGGTGGCCGGCGGCTCCTCCGGCGACTTCAGCTGGAACTACCCGATGGCCGTGCCGCCGAACGTGAACGCCGCGGCGCCCCAGCTCAACCTGTCCTACTCGTCCGGCTCGATGGACGGCCGCACGTCGGCGGCCAACAACCAGCCGTCCTGGGCGGGCGAGGGCTTCTCCTTCGAGCCGGGCGGGTACGTCGAACGCCGGTACGTCGCCTGCTCGACGGACATGAAACCGGTGAACAACACCAACGCGAACAACACCAAGAAGACCGGCGACACGTGCTGGCGCACCGACAACGCCACGTTCACGCTCAACGGCAAGGGCGGCGAGCTGGTGCTGGACGACGCCACCAAGAAGTGGCGACCGCGCAAGGACGACGGCACCGTGGTGGAGCGCTTGACCGGCGGGAAGAACCCCGACGACAACGGCGAGCACTGGAAGATCACCACCCGGGACGGCACGGAGTTCTACTTCGGCCTGAACCAGCTGCCCGGCTGGAGCACCGGCAAGGAGATCACCGAGTCGGTGTGGACCAACCGGGTGTACGGCAACCACGCGAACGAGCCGTGCCACAGAACCGCGTTCGCCGACTCGTCCTGCGTGCAGGCCTGGCGGTGGAACCTCGACTACGTGGTCGACCGGCACGGCAACACGATCAGCTACTTCTACGACACCGAGACCAACAACTACGGGCGTGAGCTGACCGCCACCAAGGTCTCGTCCTACGTCCGCGCCGGGCGCCTGGCCCGGATCGACTACGGCCAGCCCAAGGACAAGATCTACACCAGCAAGCCGGTCGGCCAGGTCGTGCTCAAGGCCGCGGACCGGTGCATCCCCGGCATCCCCGCCGCCGACTGCGTCGCGTCCAAGCCCGCGAACTGGCCGGACACGCCGTGGGACCAGTCGTGTGCCGGCACGACGAGCTGCAAGGACAAGTACTCGCAGACGTTCTGGACGCAGAAGCGGCTGGAGAGCGTGACCACCAAGGTGTGGACCGGCTCGGCGTTCCGCGACGTCAACACCTGGAAGCTCACCCACAACTTCCAGGCCCCGGGTGACGGCACCAGGGCCGGCCTGTGGCTGTCGTCGATCAGGCAGACCGGCCAGGCCGGCACGCCGGTCGAGCTGCCGCCGACCACGTTCGACGGCATCCAGCTGAACAACCGGGTGGACGCCACCAACGACATGGTGCCGCCGATGAACTGGTGGCGGATGAAGAAGATCAACACCGAGTCCGGCGGCCAGGTGGTCGTCACCTACGAGCCGCCGAACTGCGCCCCGACCGGGACGCGGCCCGCGCCCGACGCCAACGCTCTGCGGTGCCACCCGCTGAAGTGGTCACCGGACACCCCGGACGGCGTGGCCAAGGAGCGCACCGACTGGTTCCACAAGTACGTGGTCGGCGGCGTGACCGAGAAGGACCTCACCACGGGCGTGGTCGCCGAGGAGACGACCGTCGAGTACGCCGGCACGCCCGCGTGGCGGCACGACGACGAGGACGGCCTCGTCCCGGTCGAGCGCAAGACGTGGTCGCAGTGGCGCGGGTACGAGAAGGTGCTGGTCAAGAAGGGTGACGCGGGCGGCGAGCAGTCGCTGACCGAGACCCGGTACTACCGCGGCATGGACGGCGACAAGACCGCGGCGGGTGGCCGGAAGTCGGTCGAGGTCGTCGACTCCAAGAGCGGTCACTGGCGCGACAGCGATCCGCTGTCGGGCTACGAGCTGGAGGAGATCACCTACGCGAAGGCCGGCGGGGCGGTGCGCTCCCGGTCGATCACCGACCACTGGGTGCAGGGCCCGACGGCGACCCGCAAGGCGGCCTGGGGCACGACCGAGTCGTTCCAGACCGGCGAGAAGAAGTCCCGGCAGAGCAACCTGCTCTCCGACGGCACCTGGCGGGAGACCGGCAGCGACAACACCTACGACCCGCGCGGCGTGCTCCAGCAGACGTTCGACCTGAACGACACCGGCACACCGGACGACGACACCTGCACCCGCTACAGCTACGCGACGCAGGGATCGCTGGTGGAGTTGCCGTACCGCAAGCAGACCGTGTCCGACGGCTGCGACGTGCCGGTCACACCGGCGAACGTCACCGACGACGACCGGTTCTACTACGACGGCAGCGAAACCCTGGGCGCGGCGCCGACCGTCGGCGACGTCACCCGCATCGAGGAACTCTCCGGCTGGGCCGACGGAACCCCGGTCCACGTCACGACGACCCGCGCAAAGCACGACGGCTACGGGCGGCCGATCGAGGTCCTCGACGCCAAGAACCGGAAGGGCACGACCACCTACACCCCGGCGACCGGCGCGCCGACGAGCATCGCGGTCACCAACGCGTTGGGCCACCGGACCGTCACCGAAGTGGACCCCGCGTGGGGCGAGGAGACCTCGGTCGTCCTGCCCGGCGACCGGCGTTCCCGCACGACCTACGACGCGCTGGGCCGCGTGCTCAAGGAGTGGCTGCCCGGGGCGAACCCGGACACCCGTCCGGCCGACCGGGAGCACGCCTACCTGTTCCGCAACGACGGTCCGAGCGTGGTGACCACCAAGGACCTCCAGCCGGACGGCTCCTACGACACCGACTACGAGCTGTACGACGGCGACATGCGCCTGCGGCAGACCCAGGCCCCGGCGCCGGGCGGTGGCCGCACGGTCATCGACCACGTCTACGACTCGCGCGGCCTGGAGGTGAAGCAGAACGGGCCGTACCTCAACGACGCGCCACCCGGCTACGACATCCTCATCCCCGATGACGACCTGCTGACCTCGCAGACCATCACCGAGTACGACGGCGGCGACCGGCCGACGGCGTCGATCTTCAAGGTCAGGGGCGTCGAGAAGTGGCGCACGACCTACTCGAACAAGCCCGACCGGCAGGACGTCGACCCGCCGACCGGTGAGACGCCGGAGACCAGGATCCTGGACGTCGACGGGAACGTGGTGGAGCTGCGCCAGTACAAGGGCGAGACGCCGACCGGCGACTACGACCGGACCACCTACGGCTACGACGCCGAGGGGAACCTGCTGTCGGTCACGGATCCGGCCGGGAACGCGTGGCGCTACACCTACGACGTGCGCGGCCGCAAGACCAGCAGCCTGGACCCGGATCGCGGCCTCACCGAGTACGGCTACGACGAGGTCGGCCAGATGACGAGCGTCAAGGACGCCCGCGGCGTCACCCTCGTCTCCACCTTTGACGACCTCGGTCGTCAGACCGGGTTGTACGAGGGGTCGACGTCGGGCAAGAAGCGCGCGGAGTGGACCTTCGACACGGTGGCTCCCGGCATGCCGGCCACCTCGACCCGGTGGGTGGACGACGCCGCGTACACCTTCGCGGTGACCGGCTACGACCCGGCGGGCAAGCCCACCGGGTCGAAGCTCACGATCCCGGCGAACGAGGGCAAGCTCGCCGGCACGTACGAGTTCTCCAACACGTACACCGTCGACGGCGGGATCGCGACCCAGAAACTGCCCGCGGTGGCGGGTTTCGCCGAGGAGACCTTGACCTACGGGTACGACAACTACGGGTTGCCGACGACGTTGAGCGGCAAGACCTCCTACGTCACGGGGACCAAGTACACCCCGTACGGGGAGATCGAGAACGCGACGCTGTCCACCGGCGGCAAGGCGGTGCAGCAGTCGTTCGAGTACGAGGACGGCACCCGCCGGTTGTCCCGCGCGGTGGTGCAGAGCGATTCGAGCGCGAGCTACCTGTCCGACGTGTCCTACCGGTACGACGCGGCCGGGAACATCAGGCGGATCTCCGACGCCGCCGATGCGGACACCCAGTGCTTCGCCTACGACTACCTGCGCCGGCTCACGAACGCGCACACGCCGAAGTCCGGCGAGTGCGGTTCGGGTGAGCTGGGCGGTCCGGCCCCGTACGGCACGTCGTGGGCGTTCGACAAGGTGGGCAACCGGTTGAGCGAGACCAGGACCGGCGCGGACGGCAAGTCCACCACGTCGGACTACTCCTATCCCGCTCCGGGCCAACCGCAGCCGCACACGCTGCGCAAGGTCACCACGGGCGACAAGGTGGACGAGCACGCCTACGACGCGGTCGGCAACACCACCGCCCGCAAGGGCCAGGCGCTCGACTGGGACGCCGAAGGCCGCGTGTCGAAGGTGACCGAGGGCGGCAAGACCACGTCGTTCCTCTACGACGCTTCCGGCGAACGGCTGATCCGGCGTGACGCCAACGGGACCACGTTGTACCTCGGTCCGACCGAGGTGCGCCTGGACGCCAACGCCGCCCTGTCCGCCACCCGTTACTACAGCCACTCGGGGCACGTGGTCGCCGTCCGCACCCCGGACGGCAAGCTGACGTGGCAGACCACCGACCACCACAACACCGCGCAGCTGTCGATCGACTCGGAAACCCAAGCCGTGCAACGACGGCGGACCACCCCGTACGGCGAGGTGCGCGGTGCGTCGCCGTCGGCATGGCCGGGTGAACGCGGGTTCGTCGGCGGGACGAACGATCCCACCACCGGCCTGGTCCACCTCGGCGCGCGCGAGTACGACCAGTCGACCGGCCGGTTCATCTCCGTGGACCCGGTGATCGACCACGAGGACCCGCAGCAGTTGAACGGTTACGCCTACGCGAACAACAGCCCGGTGACCTACACCGACCCGGACGGTCGCTGGGGCTTCAGCATCAAGACGATCACCAAGACCGTCTTCAAGCCGATCGTGAAGACGGTCGTCCAGCCGGTGACGTCGTGGGTCACCAAGTACACCCCGATGATCCACAACGCCGTCGAGACGCTGAAGGCCGTCACCGTCCCGGTCGTCAAGAACGTGATCAAGAAGATCCCCAGCGTCCAGAAGGTGACGCAGACGATCCGGAAGGTGGTCAAGGACCCGAAGGGCTTGGTCAAGAAGTTCTACAAGAAACACGTCCAACCAAAGGTCGACAAGGCCAAGAAACACTTCAACCGCGCCAAGAAGGCTGCTTCGAACACGCTCAAGAACGCCAAGAAGCGCATTGGGCGCGACATCGGGAATGTGTTGGAAGGCGCCGGCAAGGTGCTGTCGGAGTTCAAACCCGGTGGGAAGACCTGGGGCGCGGTCAAGCTGGGCCTCGGCGTGGCGGCGATGTTCTTCGGCTGCACGGTCTGCGGCGCTGTTGTCGCCGTGATGAGCGCGGTCGACGCGGTGGTGGCGTGGCGAGCGGGTGACAGGGGGAAGGCCGGGCTGGAGGTCGCCGGCATCGTCACCTTCGGCATCGGGACCAAGATCGACCGTGGCCTGGACACGGCCAAGGTCGCGGTCAGGGTCCAGGGCAGCGCCCTCACGGGAACCGCGCGGCTGCACACGCAGGCCATGTCGAAGGTGCAAGGACTGGAGAAGATGGATTTCCGGAACAAGTTGATCGACGGCAGCCTGTTGGCCAAGGATGCCGTGGTCTACCCGGCGAGCTGGTCCTACGACGACAACCACTGGTCGCAGAAGGTCTGAACGGCTGTGGCCCTGGGCGCCGAGGTGCCCAGGGCCACCCCGATCCGACTACGCGGAGCCGCCGGCCAGCAGGGCGAGGCCGAGCGAGGTGATCGAGTGCAGCACCGACTGCCCGTTCTGACGGCTGGTGACCAGGCCGGCGCCGCGCAGGGCCGAGGCCTGCTGGCTCGCGGTCGGCAGGGTCGTCGCCGTGCGGCGGGCCACTTC
This sequence comes from Actinosynnema sp. NPDC023794, assembly GCF_040639675.1. Lineage (NCBI taxonomy): Bacteria > Bacillati > Actinomycetota > Actinomycetes > Pseudonocardiales > Pseudonocardiaceae > Actinosynnema > Actinosynnema sp. NPDC023794. Next base: position 19,597 of record NZ_JBFAFR010000010.1, read on the forward strand.
GCTGGTCGTGCAAGGGCTTTCGCCGATGGCCGCCAGCACCTTGGCACGCGTCCGGCCGAGCAGGGAGGCCAGCGAGGCACGCGTGCCACCGAGCGCGGACCAGCCGAGTTCGTGCTCGACCGGGTACACCAGGATCGGTTCGTAGTCACCGTCGAGGAACGTGATCGGCAGGCCCTGGCAGAAGAAGGACGGCGCCAGTTGCAGGCCCCTGCCGTCCAGGAGCAGCTCCCGATCGGCCGGGTAGCCCAGTTCCAGCACCGGGTAGCGCCACCGCGCCGTCGGGTGCAGGTCCTCGAGCACGCGTTCCCAGCCGCCGTCCGCCATCAGCGCCGTCTGCCTGGCGCGTTCCTGACCGATGCGGCCGGCCACGTGCGTCCAGTACGGCGCGAGGCAGGCTTCGAAGTACCGCTCGACCGCGTCGGCGAGGCGCACGACGGTGTCCGCACGCCCCTCGGCGAGCGCGGTCGTCCACGACGGCGGGCGTCGCGCACCCGCCAGGATGGACAGGTCCTCGCGGAGTCTTCGTCTCGGCGTGAGGCGCAGGGCCTCCAGCCCGTGGGCCAGGGTGAGGTCGTCGGTGACCGGCGTGAGGAAGTCCGCCGCGTACCCGGACCTCGGCACGAGGTCGGTCAGCAGCCGGGTGTCCGCGGGCGCCTTGGGTCCCACGGATCTCCGCCACTCCTCGAAGATCACCTCACCCGTCCGCGTCCGCAGCCGGTACAGGCTGAGCAGCGTCTCCCACATCGGATGGGGTGCGGCGCTGATCCTGGTTCTGGCAAGGTCTTCAGGCGTGAAGTAGATGCGCAGCACTGCTCCCCCCGGAGCGCTCCGTCGAACGTTGCGTCGGGTGATCCCCCACCCGGCGTCCGACGCTAGGGCACGGCGGGACTTCGACGGCATCGGTGGACGGAAAAATACCGCCAAAGTTTAGGTTTATACCGCCAACGATTGACGACGAACGGCTCATCCCCGACTCGTGCTCGCGCGCGAAGCCGTTCGTGCGAACGCCGCCTCCCGAACCTTTCCACGCAGGCCGAAACGCTTGTCGGGCGTGCTCCGGCATCCCTAGCGTCCGGCCCGTGGTACCACGCAGATGCCTTGCCGCGGCCGTCGTCGCCGCCACCGCCCTCGCCGGGTTCCCAGCCGCCGCGGCGTCCCGGTCGGCCGCCGAACCGGTCCTGATCACCGTCGCGGTCGACCGGGACGAAGGGCCCGTCCGGGCCGAGCTGCTCGGCGCCAACCACCGCCACACCGGCCTGGGCTACGGGATGTGGGACCCGGCGGCGGACGCGCCGAGACCGGAGGCGGTGCAAGCGGTCCGACGAGCGGGCCTCAAGGTGATCCGCTACCCCGGCGGCACGGTGGCCAACACCTTCCGCTGGAAGAGGGCCATCGGACCGGCGGCGCAACGCGGGTGCCAGATCGACGGCCGGGACTGGACCCGTGCGGACAGCACGTACGGGCCGATGGAGCACATGCGGTTCGTGTCCCAGGTCGGCGCGCAGGCGCAGATCATGGTGCCGTTCGCGGTCATCACCCCGGAGAACGCCGCCGACTGGGTCGAGTTCATGAACGCGGAGGTGGGGACGAACCCGAACGGCGGGACCGCGTGGGCGCAGGTCCGCGCGGACCACGGGCACGCGGAGCCGTACGGGGTGCGGTACTGGGAGTTGGGCAACGAGCACTACCTGCGGGACCAGCGCTACTGGATGGACCAGGACCCGGCGGTGGCGGTCGAGCAGTACATCACCGGTGGCACGGTCCAGCTCACCGCGGAGCCGCTGGGCAAGGACTGCGCCCACCCGGTCGGCGGAGTCGCGGCGAGCGGGGTGGCGGGCGAGGTGTTCGAGGTGAAGCACGCGCCGGTGGTCACCGAGAGCGTGCGGGTGACCGTCGACGGGGTGGCGTGGCGACGGGTGGCCGACCTGGCGTCCGCCGGACCCGACGACCCCGTCTTCGCGGTCGACCGCCCCGTCGACGGGCACGTCAGGTTCGGCGACGGCGTCCACGGCCGCCGCCTGCCGCCCGGTGGGCGCGTGTCCGCGTCCTACCAGTCGACGCACCGCGGGTTTCCCGCGTTCTACCGGGCGATGAAGCAGGTCGACCCGACGATCCAGGTGTGTTCGAGCTGGGGCACGGTCGCGTTCCCGAAGAGGATGAGGGCGCTGGGCCACGCCGGCGAGTACGACTGCCTCACGGCACACCCGTACACGAACTTCGCCGCTGACAAGGATGCCGCCGGCAAGCCCAGGGACGCCTGGTCCAACCCGCTCGACGGGCACGACCAGCACATGATGGGCTCGTGGTCCGAGGTCGAGGGGATCCAGGCGCTCAAGGCCGCGATCACGGCCAACGGCAGCAAGGCCTACCTGGGGTTGTCCGAGTTCGGCGCGCTGTGGGGACCCGATCCGGGCCTGCCCGCGCCGTACTACCGGTGGAACACCTCGATGACCCATGCGCTCTACATGGCCTCGCAGTGGGTGCGGTGGCTCTACCACGACATCCGGTTCGCGGAGGGCAACGACCTGTTCACCACGCCCGCCCGGTACGGCCTGTTCTTCGGCGCCGAGCCGGTGTTCACGTCGGAAGCGGTCACCCGTGAGGTCGTCAAGCCGCTCTTCGAGGCGGGCGGGCGGCGGCTGACCCGCACCGTGACCGGCAACCCGATCCGCGTGGTCGACCCCGCCAACTGCGGCAACGGCAACGACGGCTGCTACGGGGCACTGGTCGTCGCGGCGACGCGCGGCGCGGACGGCCGGACCTACGTCATGGTGGTGAACCGCCTGCCCGGCGAGTCCGACGCGGTGACCGCGCGCCTGACCTTCACCGGCGGGTCCACCGGGGGAGCCGCCCACCTGCGCGCGACCGACAGCGCCGCGTTCACCAGCTACAACGACGAGGCGGTGACCGGCGTGACGATGCGGACCGCGACGCTGCCGGTGACCGGCGGCGGTCTCACGCACACCTTTCCGCCTCACTCCGTGACGCTGCTCCAAGTGGGCTGACCCGGCCGGGGCGAGTCGGCGTGCGGTGTCCACCACTGGCAGGGCGACTTCGCCGCCGGGTACCGGGAAAAGCCTCGCGGTCCTCCGGGAGACCGGCGACCGCGCGGCCGTGGTGCCCGCGCTCAACGGCGCGGGCGAGTGCGCGACCGCACGCGGGGCTCGGCGACGCGCACCGGGCGTGCGGCGACTCTGCCGGCCGAGAAGCCGACGCTCCGTGACGTCCGCGGCGGCTCCCTGGCGGGGGCAGCGATCCAGTTCGGTCGTTGACAGACAGTCGGCCGATCGGGAAACTCCTGTCGTACGTCGAGGCGCGTGCTGGACGACGACCTCGGCCGCGCGAACCGCAGGAAGACGCCGGCGGGTCACCACCTTCGAATGCCGACGTGCCGTCACACAGCCCGAATTGTTAACGCTAACATCACCGAACCACCACCCCGGATTCGACGCCGACACCGCCGGTCCGGTCGCACCTCGAAGTGTCGAACTTGCGCCTGTCACAGCGGAGAGGCCGAGATGTCCACAGCTTCGTCGCAGCTGCGAGCACTGGTCGGGCCACGTCGACGCCGCCCACCGCGCGTCGGGAATCCCCCGCCGATGACCGGTGACCTGTTCGCGCGCCAGTCCTGACGATCCGGTCCAGACAGCCGCCGCACCGTTCTGACCCTCCACGTCCCCCCGGCAACCCATCACCAGTCCATGGAACGATCCATCAACAAAGGAACACCATGACCCGATCGCTCACATCCGCACGCCGCGGGCGGTTCGCCACCCTGTTGGCAGCCGCCGCCCTGGTACTCGCCGGCACGGTCGCCGCGACCACCACGGCCGCTCCGGCCGAGGCCCTGGAGAACGGCGTGGCCCGCACGCCACCGATGGGTTGGAACACCTGGAACACGTTCGGCTGCGACATCAACGAACAGCTCATCCGGCAGACCGCCGACGCCTTGGTCGCCAACGGGATGGCCTCACGGGGCTACCAGTACGTCGTGGTGGACGACTGCTGGTTCGACCCCAACCGCGATGCCCAGGGCAACCTCCGCGCGCACCCCACCCGCTTCCCCAGCGGGATGAAGGCACTCGGGGACTACCTGCACGGCAAGGGGTTGAAGTTCGGCCTCTACCAGGTGCCGGCGGCCGAGACGTGCGCGCAGTACTTCAACGCCTTCCCCGGCGCCACCGGCAGCAAGGGCCACGAAGCGCAGGACGCACGCCAGTTCGCGGCCTGGGGCGTGGACTTCCTCAAGTACGACTGGTGCTCGCCGCAGGGCACGATCGACGACCAGGTGCGGGACTTCGCGAAGATGCGGGACGCCCTGGCGGCCACCGGCAGGCCGATCGTCTACAGCATCAACCCCAACAGCATCCACGCCAAGACCGGCCCGCTGCGCAACTGGGGCGACGTCGCGAACATGTGGCGCACCACCGAGGACATCACCAACCGGTGGGACACCGGCAGCGACGGCAACTCGTTCATGGGCGTCAAGAACATCATCGACTGGACCGTCCCGCTGGCCTCGTACGCCCGGCCCGGAGGCTTCAACGACCCCGACATGATGGAGGTCGGCAACGGCGGCATGACCGACACCGAGCAGCGCAGCCACTTCGCGATGTGGGCGATCATGGCCGCGCCCCTGATCGCCGGCAACGACGTGCGCAACGCGTCCTCGGCCACCTTGAGCATCCTCAACAACAGCGACTTGATCGCGGTCAACCAGGACCCGCTCGGCCTGCAGGGCGTCCAGGTGTCCTTCGACGGCACCCGGCGCGTGCTCGCCAAGCGGTTGGCCAACGGGGACGTGGCGGTGGCCATGCTGAACCAGGGCAACACCACCACGACCATCTCGACGACCGCGAGCACCATCGGCAAGACCGGGAGCTCCTTCACCCTGCGCGACCTCTGGACGGGGGCGACCTCCACGACCACGGGACCCGTCTCGGCGAGCGTCCCCGCTCACGGCACGGCCGTGTTCCGGGTGAGCGGCGGCGGCACCACCACGCCACCCACGACCTTCGCACTGCGCAGCGCATCGGCCGGCCGATGCGTGGACGCGCCCGAGAGCTCCACCACCAACGGCACCCGACCGGTGATCTGGGACTGCCACGGCGCGGCCAACCAGCAGTTCACGCACAGCGGCAACACCTTGCAGTTGCTCGGCAAGTGCCTGGAAACGCCGACCAACGCCACGGCCGGCACGCCGGTCCAGTTGTGGGACTGCAACGGCGGCACGAACCAGCAGTGGACCCTGAACAGCAGCGGCACGATCAGCAACACGCGCAACGGGCTGTGCCTCGACGTGAACAACAACGGCACCGCGAACAACACGCCGGTGATCGTGTGGACCTGCCACGACGGCACCAACCAGCGCTGGACCCGAGCCTGATCCGGCCGATCACCCGTCAGGCCGCCGCGCGACCCTGACCGCCAAGACGCGGGTGTGGACCCCGAGTACCCCGACCATCGCCTCGCGCGACCGCTCCCGGGTGCTCGGGGTCCGGCTACAGGTGTGTCTGGAACGAGTCCTGCCCGGTCTCGCCCGCCGGTCGAGGCGGGCGAGACCGGGCAGTGCTCAGCCGGCCCGTCCGGCGACCACGCCGACGGCGTCGACGACGAGGGTGCCGCTCAGCACCTTGACCTGCACGGTGTGCTCCTGGTTCGCCAGACCCCGCAAGGCGTACGTCTGGTGGAACTGGGGTGACGCGACGGTGGCCGCGGAGGCGTGGACGACGGTCCCGTCGACCGTCACCTCCAGGACCGCCGACCCGTTGTTCTGCCCCACGATGTCGAGTCCGGTTCCGGTGAACGTGTAGGTCAGGGTGGAACCGGCGCCCCGGCTGGTCGAGAGGGTGCGCTGGATGTCGTACATGTTGGTGCCGTTGACGTGCGACCACGACCCGCCGTAGCGCAGCTTGACCGCGGGCGTCTGGCCGAGGTCGTGCATCTCCAGGTTGTCCAGCAGTTCGGCGTAGTTGGACGGGTTGGTCCCGACCGTCTGGACGCGGAGGTTGTCGAACCGGGTGTAGTAGTAGCCGCTGCCCAGTTCCACCCGTCCGGACAGCTTCGGGGTCGCGTCGGCGAGGGTGTGCAGGGCGGCGCCGTCGAGGTAGGCGGTGACCTTGTCCCCCACCGCCCGCAGGGCGATGTTGTGCCACGCGGTGTGCGCGGTGTCGAAACCCGGGATGGTGACCCCGCCCGCGCCGGTGGCGACGTTGCCGCCGGCCACGACGCGGTCCTCGACCAGGACGCTCCAGCCGCCGTCGAACCAGAACTTCAGCTTGTACGGCGCCGCCTTGTCCCCGTGCTGCTGACGGACGCCGATGGCGGCGTAGTTCTTGCCCGACTGCGTGCTGTTGTTCTCGAAGGAGACGTCGACACCGGCCTCGTAGTCGAGCCACCGGTTGTCGCCGATCCGGGTGACCGGGTCACCGGGGTTCCAGGCGCCTCCCAGACCCTGTGCGACCTCGTCGACCTGCTGCCGCAGGACGTAGTTGCCCGACCCGTCGGGCAGGTGCGCCTCGAACGCGCCGTTCCGATCACTGGTGTAGAGCGGGATCGCGCTCTTCGAACCACCGCGCGATTCGACGAACCCCTGGCTGCCGACGACCTCGCCGCCCGAGCCGACCACCGGCACGGTCTTGTCGCGGTAGTCGAAGTCGTCCGCGTACAGGACGTCGTCCCCCGTGTCGTGGCCCGAACCGGTGCGGTCGGTGTCGAGGACGGTCCGCTCGCCCTCGACGGGGAGCGGGGTGCCGAACGCGGGCCTGGGGATGTTGGGCAGCGTGGTCGCGGTCAACGCGGAGTACGGCTTCACGGTGATCGTGTACGTGCCGTCCGGGCCGCTGTTGACGTTGCCCACGTGCCGCAGGTGGTTGGCGTTGAAGCGCTGGCCGGCATCGGCCGCGCGGGTCTCCCACAACTTCAGGACCTGGCGGCCCGTGTAGGCCATGTCGACCGCCCTGAGGTGGTAGACCCGAGGCCATTCGCTGTCGTTGACGAAGACCGTGGAGAAGTTCTTCTTGTCGGGTGCGGCGAGGGTCAGGTAGCTGGGGGTGCCGTTGCGCCCGTTGACGGGGTTGGTGCCGGTGGCTCCGGTGTGGCTGGCCTGCGGGACGGCCCGCCAGATGCCGGCGGTGTTGTCCGGGTTCTCCCACCCGGTCTTGGCGAACCAGCTGAAGTGGCGCAGGACGTCGATCGCCAGGTCGTAGTGCAGCCATCCCGACCACGGGTCGCGGGCGCTGACCAGCTCCTTGTAGCCGTACTGGCCGCCTTCGTAGAACGAGCCGACGGCGGGCTGGTAGATGAAGTTCGTGCGCCGGGAGTTGGCGAAGCCCTTGATGACGGTGTTGCCCATCTCCAGGGCGCTGTTCTTGCCGCCCACCCCGGTGCCCGCCACGGTCGGGTCCGCCATGTTGTTGTTCGGCCGGAACGAGGAGTTGCCGAACGTCGCCTGCGCCTCGCTGTTCCAGACCTCCTCGTCGAAGGACTCGGCCAGGCGCTTGAAGTCGCCCGCAGCGGTGTCGTCGGTGTTGTAGTGGTAGGCCGCCACCGCGACGGCGTCACGCAGCGAGGCGTCCGCCACCATCTCGTCGCCGAAGGTGCCGAGGCCGGCCTCGTCGGAGATGGTCACGCCGATCCGGCGGTACAGGTCGCGCTCGGTGGTGTCGGCGAAACCCGTGCTGTCGGTGCGCACCAGCTCGGCGTACCGCTTGGACCAGTTCAGGTCCGCGGTGTGCTCGTTCACGCCCGGGTTGACGTAGTCGACCATGTAGCCGTAGGCCCGGTAGGCGGCGAGGATCGACTTCTTGTACCAGGTGTAGATCTTGTCGTTGGTGTTCGCCCACGCGGGCGCGTTCCACCGCAGGATCGACACCTTCAGCGAGGGGTTGATCTTCTTCGCGTCCGCCGCGAGCTGGAAGCCCTGGTGCCGCGTGACGTTGACGTCCTCGGTCTCCCAGCGCATCGTCGAGGGGTCCGGGCCGGTGGAGTTGTTCCGGTCGTTGCCCATCTCGACCTTGACGTTGGTGAGCACGGGGTTCTTCCCGCCGAACAGCACTTGGAGCAGTTCGAGGTACTTGGCGGGCTGCTCGGACTTGTAGTCCATCAGCAGCTCGCTCGAGCTGTTGCCGCTCAGCAGGCCGAAACCCTTGAAGGTCAGGCCGTTGACGTTGTCCGCGCGGACGTCGTCGCCGTCCACCACGACGGCGCGAGGGGAGAGGTCGGGCGGCCCCACCACGGACCACTGCTGATTGGCGCTACCGCTGCTCGCGTACATCTTGAGGTCGGCGCCGGAATCGGTCCGTCCGGCGCTGTCGAGGTACAACCCGGTGGCCGCGTTCCGGAACTTGACGTGCCCGTCGACGCTCTCGCGCGTCCACTGCTGGCCCTGCGACGACGTGGCCTGCCACTGGGCGCACACCGCCCCGTTCGCCGCACGCCCGGCGCTGTCGAGGTAGAGCCCGGTCGCCCGGTTCCTGATCCGGACGTGGGAGCCGGACTCCTCGATCAGCCACTGCTGGTTGGCCGACCCCGAAGGCGGGTACTGCGCCGCGGCGGCGCCGTCGGCGGTGCGGCCCATGCCGTCCACCGACATCCCGGTGGCCCGATTGACGATCGTCACGTAGGTGACCGCCGCGTCCTGGGCGGCGGCGGTGGGCGGCAACGCGGACACGTGGAGCCCGACTGCCGTCAACACCGCGACGAGTGGCTTCACCGAACGCCACCGCGACTTCGGTCGAGATGAACGACCAGGGACCATGACTTCTCCAATCGGGACCTGACACGGCAACGCTGCACAGCTCGCGGGTCACCGCGCGTCGGGCGGCCCCACCGGTCCTGCGCACGCAGGCGGGAGGACGAGCCGAACGCGGCGACTCCTTGGCGAGGTGAAGAGGTCCGACCGCACGGCGGATGCCTCGAATCCTGATCCAGGACGCCGAGACGCATTTGTGCGATCGTGTTCGATGGTGTTCGTTTGACGTCCCGATAGATTTTCACCACGGTCGCTATGCTTGTCAAGGAGTCGTTTGGACAGCCCTAAGGTTCAATTCGATCAATTCCGCACGCTTTACGACATTGACAAACATCAGCGGACATCGGCGATCGAGGACCTGTTCGCAGAACTGCACCCTGCGCGGACGTCGGCGCCCGCAGCGACGTTGCCGTTGGAGATCCGCTCACCCCACGCCTTCGAGCCGCACGACGACGACGGGTGAACCCGTCCGCAACCAACTACGGCGGCCCGCCTCCAAACCGTCGATCCGGCGCGTCACCACCACCTCCAGGGCGCACCGTCCGAGGACATCGGGCGCTGAACCGGGTCCCGTGGAGAGGTGGCGACCGCTCCACGAGACCCGTCATCGAGTGGTCAGGCCGTCGTGCAGACGGCGGTCGGGACCGGGTTGGCGCCGGTGGAGGAGCCCGTGAAGCCGAAGGTGGTGGTGCCGTTGGGCGCGATGGTGCCGTTGTAGTTGGCGTTGCGCACGGTCACTTCCTGGCCGCTGGTGGCGGCCACACCGTTCCACAGGCTGCCCACGGTCTGGCCCTGGGCGAGGGTCCACTTGACGGTCCAGCCGGTGATGCGGACGGAGCCGGTGTTGCGGACGGTGACTTCGCCCTGGTAGCCGCCGTTCCACTGGCCGACCACGCGGTAGGTGGCGGTGCAGCCGGTGCCGTTGTTGCCGGTCGTGGTGGTGGTGGTCGTCGTCGTGCCGCCGAGGGCTTCGTACACGGCCCAGTAAGAGGGCTTCTTGTTGAAGTTCTCGTCGTAGATCAGCGCGGCACCCTCGCCGGGGAACACCGAGGGGATCCAGGAGTAGCCGTCGGAGAAGTCCCACACCGTGATGCCGACGCAGCGGGTCACCGCGAGGCAGGCGTTGGTGACGGTGCGGTAGTCGGCGGCCTGCTGGGCGTCCTTGGCCGCGTCACGGGGCGTGCGCATCCGGATGTCCAGCTCGGTGATGGCGACGTCGACGCCGAGGTCGGCGAAGCGCTTGATGTTCTGCTGCAGCGTGCTGGGGACCTGGCCGAGGATCAGGTGGGCCTGCAGGCCGACGCCGTCGATCGGGATGCCCTGCTGCTTGAACGACTTGACCATGTTGTACATGGCGTCGCTCTTGGCGTTGATGCCCTCCACGTTGTAGTCGTTGTAGTAGAGCTTGGCGTTCGGGTCGGCGGCGCGGGCGGCCTTGAACGCCTCGGCGATGTAGCTGTCGCCGATCTTCTGCTGGAACACCGACTGACGGCGCGTGCCGTCCTCCTCGAACGCCTCGTTGACGACGTCCCAGTGCACGACCTTGCCCTTGTAGTGGCCGGCCACGTTGGCGATGTGGTTGCGCATCACGCCGAGCAGCTCACCGGCCGGCACGCTGTTGACCCAGTCGGGGAGCTGGTTGTGCCAGACGAGGGTGTGGCCGCGCACGATCTGGTTGTGCGCCTGGGCGAAGGCGACGATCTGGTCGGCCTGGGTGAAGTCGAACCGCCCGCGGCTGGGCTCGCTGTACATCCACTTCTGGGTGTTGCCGACGGTGATCTGGTCGAACTCGCTGCCCAGCACGGCGGTGTAGGCCGAGTTGTTCAGCGTCGGGTTGTCCGTGGCGGAGCCGAAGTAGCGGCCCTTGGCGGCGGCGAGCTGTCCCAGGGTCGGCGCGGCGGCCTCCGAGGACGGCGCGGCGACCGCCATTCCCACGGCGAGCGTGCCGGTGACCGCGGCGGCGGTCGCGGCGGCGAGGACGCGGCGTGCGCGGCCTGCTGGTGCTGACATGTTCATTCTCCTGACATCGGTGTCGGGACCGGCCGCACGGGCGTGCCAGGGCGGGTGGCGTGCCCGTGCGGCCGAGCGGGTGCGGGAGGGAGGTGCCGCGCACCCGCTCGTGGCCCGGTCGGGCGCATGTTCCCGACCGGGGCCGTGATCGGCGTCGTGGTGCCGATCAGGTCTGTCGCGACCCGTCCTCGACGGGTCGGCCAGGGTGGTGTCGTGCCGGTGGGCCCTCACCGCGGGTGCGGCGACGCGCGTCGGGGTGAGGGTTCCGGTCACGTCGGTCACTTGCCGATGGCGGTCTCGGTGTTGCGCACCGCGTCGTCCCACGCCGTGACCGGATCGCCGCCGCCCCAGTTGCCCCACTCGCCGGGCACTTGGCGATGTCCCGCTTGCCCTTGCCGTCCGGGGCTTCGCTGCGGATGGCGTTGAGCATCCACGACGGCGCGGCCGGCGTCGCGAACCGGCCCTGCGCCATGCCCGCGTGGGTCAGCTCGCCGCGGTCGTCGTGGTACTTCCGCGCGCCCTCGTTGACCGCCTGGGAGAACACGCTGGTCGCCGCGTTGTCCACGAACGCCTTCCGCGAGGGCGGGTGACCAGGTGGTACGGCGGAGGTTCACGGCGGGTGTCTCCAGTGTGGACGGGGAGGGCGAGGTCGGGAGGTGCCCGGGTGGGAGCGACCCCGCGATCTGCGGTGGTGTGGCGTTGCGGGCGGTCGGTGCACGGGCCGCTCGAAAGTTTCGACTAGATTTCCGATCGTTAACGCGGCAGACAGTAAGCCGCCGCACGTCGGCCGTCAAGAGTCAGTGCGAAACTTTCCGAAATGTTCGGCCGAAATGCCGTACTAGACTCCCGCCATGACCTCCACCGACCACCCGTCGACCGACGCCGCCGACCGCGGTGGTGCGACCATCGCCCGCATCGCCGAGTTGGCGGGCGTGTCGACCGCCACCGTGTCCAAAGTCGTCAACGGGCGCGCGGAGGTCGCACCGGAGACCCGTGCCCTGGTCGAGGCGGTGATCCGGGAGCACGGGTACCGCCGGCAGAAGAAGGCCAACCGCGCGACGCTGGTCGAACTGGTGCTCCACGAGCTCGAAGGCGCCTACGCCATGGAGATCATCAAGGGCGTCGAGCGCGTGGCGGGCGAGCACGAGCTCGCCGTCGTGCTCACCGAGCTGCACGGCCGCCACACCCCCGGCCGGACCTGGATCGACGGCGTGCTGGCCCGCAAACCCGCCGGCGTCATCACGGTGTTCTCCGCACCCGACTCCGCCCAGCGCGCGCAACTGGCCAGCCGCGGCATCCCGTTCGTGCTGGTCGACCCCATCAGCGACCCCACTCACGAGTACCCGTCCGTGGGGACCAGCAACTGGGACGGCGGCCTGGCCGCGACCCGCCACCTGGTCGACCTCGGCCACCGGCGCATCGCCGCCATCACCGGCCCCTCCCACGTGCTGTCCAGCCGCGCCCGCCTCGACGGCTACCGCGCCGCGCTCGACGCGGTCGGCGTCCCCGTCGACCCCGCGCTCATCCGCGTCGGCGACTTCAACGTCGTCGACGGCCTCACCCACGCCCGCGAACTGCTGCGGCTCGCCGACCCCCCGACCGCGATCTTCGCGTTCAACGACGCCCAAGCCCTCGGCGTCTACCAGGCCGCCCACGAGGCCGGCGTGCGCATCCCCCACGACCTCAGCGTCGTCGGCTTCGACGACCTCCCGTCCGCCCAGTGGGCCATCCCCGCGCTCACCACGGTCCGCCAACCCCTCAGCGACATGGCCGCCGCGGCCACCGGCATGATCGTCGCGCTCTCTCAGGGCGACCCCCTCCCCCAGAACCGCCTCATGCTCACCACCGAACTCATCCCGCGCGCCAGCACTACCCGGCCCGCGAGGTGACGTGACGGTGGTCAACGCGCTCCAGTAACGTTCGAGTACCTGAGCAGAACGTTAACGACCAGCACAACCACGAGCAGGGAGTCGGGCAGCACCTGCCCGACATGCGGGTGCGCGGCCGGTGACGGTCCACGGGTTGGACATCGATGCCCCACCAGGTGTTCGAGCCGAACACCTGGCCCTTGTAGGTGTACGGGCCCCGTGGGGTCGGTGCCCGCGCTCTCGGCGACGTGCACGCGCTGGTCCTCGGTCCCGCCCGCGCCCGCCGAGTGCCTCGACGCCGACAACCAGGGCACCACCAACGGCACCCGTGATCACCTGGACCTGCAACGGCCGGGGCAACCAGTGGTGGACCCGCGCCCGAACCCGACGCCCCAGCCGGGTGCGCAGATCCGGCCGGGCCCCACCCTGGGGACCTCGTCCACGTCGACGGCCCCACCGCTCGAGCTCGTCGGATCCGCTGCGTGCCGCGGCCGGGACCGGTCTCTTGCCGCGATCGCTACCGTGTACGCATGATCCGACGAGCGGTGGTCGTGGGGACGGCCGCGTTGGCGGTTTCCGGTTGTTCCCCCAGTGGTGGCGGGTCCGTCGCGGAGCGAACGACCACCATCACGACAACGACGACGACCACCACCACCCCGTCCGAGGGCGGGGAACAGCGGCTGTGCGTCCACCTGGCGTCCACCGACCTGACGAATCCGCAACAACTGCTCTCGATCCAGCTGCCCAGAACGACGGATCCCGACTTCGACGTGCCGTTGGCCTTCCTGGCGGCGAGGCTCACCGCGCTGGAGTCCGCGCTCAACGCCGGCACCGACCCGGCCTACCCGACGCAGGAAGCGGCGAACGCGGCGACAAGTGTGCTGGACGCGTGCCGGCAGGGCGGCTACCTGTAGGTCCGGGCACACCGGCGGATCGACCGACCGAGCCTGGCGAGACCTGAGCGGGCCCTGTTCCGGCGGATGTCCGCTCAGGCGGGGCGCGGGTCGGGCGTCCGTTCGAAACAGGTCTCCAGCACCACGATCGCATTCGTGCCGGACACGCCGGCGATGTCGTGCACGTCCTTCAGCACCGCCTGCAACGCGCGCGTGCCCGCCGTGCGCACCTTGAGCAGCAGCGACGCCGTCCCGGCCACGATGTGCGCCTCCTCCACCGCGGGCAGCGCGCGCAGCGCGTCGGCCGTCTCCGGCGAGCCGACCCACGCCGACGAGTCGACCAGCACGAACGCCAGCACGTCCAACCCGAGCGCGCTCGGGTCGATCTCCACCGTCGTCCGCCTGATCACACCTCGCTCGCGCAGCTTGCGCACCCGTTCGTGCGCTGCCGCCGCGGACAACCCGACTTGCGCGCCCAGCACGGCGTACGACTGCGTCGCGTCCTCCCGCAGCGCGGCCAGCACGGCCCGATCTGTATCGTCCATCTCCCCACCTTCACCTGATGTCATCAAGCAGTATAGGTTGTCGACCAGATGTAGTTCGGCGACAAAGGGGAAACGATGGACGTCATCCCGACGACGGTGGAGTCGTTCGATGACCGGCTGCTGCTGTTCGGCGACGACCTGCTGGAGCGCCTGGCCACCGGGTGCAAGTGGACCGAGGGCCCTGCCTACGTCCCCGCCGGCCGGTACCTGCTGTTCAGCGACATCCCCAACGACCGCGTCCTGCGCTGGGACGAGACCACCGGCCACGTCGGGGTGTTCCGCTCACCCGCCGGCTACGCCAACGGCCGCACCCTCGACGCGCAGGGCCGCGTCGTCACCTGCGAGCAGGGCGAGCGCCGGGTCGTGCGCACCGAGCACGACGGCTCGACGACGGTCATCGCCGACCGCTTCGACGGCAAGCGGTTCAACAGTCCCAACGACGTCGTGGTCGGGCCCGACGGCGGCGTGTGGTTCACCGACCCGCCCTATGGCATCCTCAGCGACTACGAGGGCGTGCGCGCGGAGTCCGAGATCGGGGCCTGCCACGTCTACCGGGCTGACCCCACGACCGGCGCGGTCGAGGTCGTCGCGGACGACTTCGTGCGCCCCAACGGCCTCGCCTTCTCCCCCGACGGCGCGCGGCTCTACGTCGTGGACACGCGCCGCAACCACGTCCGGGGCTTCGACGTGGACGGCGCGAGGCTGCACGGCGGCGACGAGGTGGCCCGCTGCACGAACGGCCAGTTCGACGGCATCCGGCTGGACGAGCAGGGCCGGATCTGGGCCGCCGCCGGGGACGGCGTCCACTGCATCCACCCCGACGGCACGCTGCTGGGCCGGATCGGCGTGCCCGAGGTCGTGTCGAACGTGTGCTTCGGCGGCCCCAAGCGCAACCGCCTGTTCATCACCGCCACCACGTCGGTATACACGTTGCTGTTCAACGTGAACGGCGCCCGTCCGCCTTACTCGGTCGCTCCCGGTTCGCCCGGCCCGAACTTGCCCGCGTAGCACGGCGTGGCGTGAGCGGCACCAGGCTCGCACCATGCGCGATGTGGGCCGGGACCAGCTGTGACAGGCCGGGAGCGCCCTCGCTGCTCCGGCACGCCTTCCCGCTCAGCCTCCTCACGACACCGTGACCCACCGGGCGGTCGACGACCGTCCGGGCACCGTCGTCGCCGCCGCGGGCTCGCACGGCGTCGGCGTGGTCCTCGACGGTGTCTTCGCGCACGCCTCCCGAGCGTTCTGGAGACTGGCCGACCCCGCGGAACTCGACGATCACCGGTTCGCGCGGGACCACCAGGGCGGCCTGGCGCCGTGGCGGGTCGACTCGCTCGTCACACCCGACTACGACTCCGCCGGTTACCGGTCCTACGTCGCGGACGTCATGACGTCGTGGCTGGACCGCGGCATCGCCGGGTGGCGCCTCGACTCGGCGTGGTCGGTCCCGGCGGGCTTCTGGCACCGGGTGCTCACGCGCGTGCGCGAGACCCACCCGACCGCCTGGTTCCTCGGCCAGGCCTTCGACGACGACCTGCCGCCGGTGGTCAACCGCACCACCGTGTCCAGCGCCACCGAGTACGCGCTGACGCACGGGATCCGGGAGTGGCTCTCGGAGGAGACCGGGCGAGGGCGTGGTGACGACGCTGCGGCTCCACCGGCACAACAAGGTCGGGGTTGACCAGCAGCACCGGGTCACGCTCGATCGGCAGCGATCAGCCAGGCCTGCAGATCACGATGCCGGAATTGCACGGCAGTTCCGGAAATTCGCACCAGCCCGGCCCCGTACGCCCAGTCCAGGAACCGCCCCGGACGACTCGGCAGCCGCCCCTGACGCCTCAACACGAGGTACGCAAGGGCGTAGCGCGGCAAGAGGAGCCCGGACCCGTACATTATCCGGCCTCCGGAGTCCGACCCCGACGGCCATCGGATCCTCTTCTTGAATCGGTCGAGCGCGTCAGACCACCCGGAAGGCGGACGTACCCCCAGGAAAGCACGGGTGAGCCCCATCGCGACACCAGCCACTACCGCGACCCGCCAATCTGTCACGAGGGCAAGCAGCAGGCTGAACAGGCAGGCAAGCGACACAACCACGACGATTGTCCAGGCGACATGCCTGCTCAGCACATCACTCGGCCGCGCAGGCGCACGAAGTTCAGCCAGGAGCAGCCAATCGAAGAGCACACCAAGAACACCGAACAGCAGACTCGAGAGCAACATCAACACGGCAAGGAGAGCGGCCAGTCGAATCGGCGAAGAGTCGTACCTGGACGGCAAGAACCACAAGACGAGCGCCCCGACGGCGCCGATTGCCGCCGCAGAGCGAAAGCTCCTGCGCATACGCCGACGTGCCACCCGAGTCCGGATGTACTTCACATCGAGGTTCTTGTAGACGTTCTCCGTCGGTCCGCGAAAATCCCTCAGACGGTCCAGGAGAACCAGGGCGCCAAGAGCGAGCAGCACAACTTGTGCCGGATTTTCGCGGTCGAGACCGCGACGTGCGAACTCGAGTGCTCCTGCCAGGACGAGCGGCACAGCAGTCAGGGACATGGCCGACAGCACGGCCCACCTGTGCATTCGAACGCCCGGCGGGGTTCCGATGGTCTGCCACAGGTCGGCCAGGTTGAAGTCGGTACCGGAGCGTCCCAGCGTGGACATCATCGCGAGGTGACGGGCAAGTGTCCGGAGCCACGTCGTCACCTCGGCCGGATCGTGGTGTTCGTTACCCGTCGTCGGGTGGTTGGCCGTGATGGCGGGGACCAGGCGGTCGAAGAGGTGCGCTTTCAGCGCACCGGGTTCGAGGTGGGTCAGGTCTTTCGGTGTCGTGGTGGGGTGGGCGTAGACAGCGGTCGCCAGGTAGAGGTGCAGTGGGGAGGCCAGACACTGCGACAGGCGGCCTCGTGGGCGATTGCGCAGGACGGCGACGACCGGCCGCCAGCGCTTCTGGATGGAGTCCGGTTGGCTGAAGTCCGGGAACCGGTAGGCCAACCACGTGATCACTTGGTCGGGCATGAGCGGCTGCATGACGATCGTGGTCGCGTCCTGCAGCGGGCGATGGGGCACCCCCGGAACGGGGGACGGGTCGGTCAGACGCCGGTAGAAGGTGGTGCGGCAGGTCAGGACAACCGGTACGGGGGCCGGGCCTTGAGGTTGGTTGAGCGCGTCGAGGACCTGGCGAGCTCGCCGGGAGATGTCCTGGTCGGGATCCATCTCGTCGAGCCCGTCCAGGATGAGCAGCAGCTGTCCCCCGGAAACCAGTGCCTTGGCCTGCCGCCGGGGGATGTCCCGCACCGCGGTCAGGTGGTCGGCGACCCAGGCGTCGAGTTGCCGGCGGACCGTCTGCGGGTCGGCGTCCTCGTCCGGAGCGGGGAAGGTGGGCATGCTCAGTCGCACCGGGATCCTGACCCGGGCGTGCTCCGCACCGTCCAGCGTGGCCTGTGCGCGTACGGCCAGGTCGAGCAGGAGTTGGAGCACGAGGACGGTCTTGCCGGCCCCGGCTTCGCCGAGCACGACCAGTCGACCCATGGTCAACGACTGGTAGTAGTCGGCGATCGTGCTCAAGGTGCCGTCGGTGGCACCACCATCCGTGCGCCAGTGCACGGCGGCGGCCGGAGGCTGCTGGAAGGGGGTGTCGGCGGGACGTGGCGCGCCGGTGTCGCCCAGCAGACGGGCCAACGTCGTCGCCTCGGCCGTGGTCACCGCGGTGAGCAAGCGGCGCGCGACGGCGGAGGTTTCCTCCACCGGTCCGGCCGAACGCAGGCCCATCACGGCGGCCACCGCACCGATGACGCCGAAGGGCAACGCGAGGACGTTGGCCAGGCCCGCGCCGTCGTCGGCGCCGGTCTTGGCCAGCAACCACCACGTCGCCCCCGCCATGAGCACCAAGCCGGCGCCGGTCAGCACCAGCGATCGGATCGGCCACCGTGGTAAACCCGCCATGCCCGCTCATCGTCACAACCGCCACCGCGTGTTTCACCTCCGCCCGCCCCGGAGTTCGACGAGCTGCGGCGGCAAGGCGACCAGAGCCGCATTCGTGCGGGCACCGTTCGGGGATGGGAACCTGGCCTGTGGCGGTGGAGCACGAAGACGACGAGCCCGACGTCGACCAGACCGCCATCGCCGACAGCGCCTCGACGGTGATCCAGAGCGGTCGGGACACCCTGATCGCCGGCCGGGACCTGCACCACAACTCGGCCGCGGTGGCGGGCGCGATCGGGGTCGGGGGCGCGGGCCGTCGGCACCGGGATCGGCGCCGTGGCGGCGAGCGGCGCCACCACCGGGGCACGACGGCGACCGGCCTGGGCACCGTGGTGAGCACCAAGATGATCGTGGCCGGCGCGCTGGTCGCGACGACCAACGCCCGGTTCTCCTTCGCGTACCGCTCCTGCGCCGTGCGGGCCACGTCGAACCCTGACTTCCCGGTGGTGGTCGCCGGGTCGCGGACCCCGCTCACGGGGTGACGACCTCCAGGACGATCTGGCCGTACAGGCTGGACAGCGTTCCCAGGCCGAGGTTGCACAGGAGGATGTCCGGGCTGGGGTAGACGACGGTGTGGACGAACGTCCCACCGGCGAACACGCCCGCGGTGACCGTGCCGGTCGTGACGACCGTCAGCGTGGCGCCGGCCAGGCTGGAGACGTTGTTGCCGGACAGGGTCGACGTCTGCCCGGTGTTCCAGGTGATCTGAATGGTGATCGAATTCGCGCCGAACAGGCTCAGGCAGGTGGCGCCAGGGAACGTGCCTGAGGCGTCGGACACGCCGGAGGTGATGTCCGGGTGCGTGGGGGAAACGCAAGGACCGTACCGCCTGGTCGACGTGAGCGTCTCGGTCTGCGGGTAGTTGGTCGCCGGCGGATCGAACCGCAAGCCCGCGCTGCTGGGTGGCGCGCACGTGAGGTCGAGCCCGTCAGCGGCGGCGTCGCCGGGCGCGACGAACGCCATGGACGCGACGGTGATCAGGACCGCGGCGAGCGTGTTGGCGATGCGCGACATGACGGATTCCCCTTTCGGTCGACGAGTTCTCCGTGATTGATGCGGACCGGCATGCCGCCGGTCACCCACCTCCGAGCCCGACCTGGGCCGCTCCCGGGGTGCGCTCAGGAGCGGACAGCGTCGTGGAGCCGAGCGTGCTCTCCAGTTGCTCCCACCGCGTGACCAGGTCCGACATCATCAGCATCAGCACGTCGGGGAAGGCGTGGAGGAAGCTCTGGTACCGGTAGTGGTCCAGGTAGAACACCACCACGTCGTCGCTCAGCGCCGTGACGGACGTGGTGCGGGCGCCGAAGAACAGGTCGTAGTGGCCGAGCAGGCCACCCCGGCCCAGGACCACGCGTTCGTAGATGCCGCCGAAGTCGACCTCGACCTCGCCGCCGGCGACGAGGAACACCCCGTGCGCGGCGTCGTCCTCGCGGCAGATGGCATCGCCCGCGGTGAACGGGATCTCGTCGAACATCGAGGCGAGCGTCTCCAGTTCGGAGTCGGCCAGCGAGGCGAACAGCCGCACCCCGTGCGGGTCGACGCCCTCGCGCAGGCACGCCACCCGCTCGGTCAGCTCCCGCTCGGTGATGTGCGTCATCCGCATGCGCGCGAAGCGGAGCACTCGGTCGGTGTTGCGCGTCCGGCGACGCGGGGTCCCGGCGCTCGGCGGGGTGTAGAGGGTGGGGTTGCCGCTGATCCGCGCGGCTTCCCGCAGGCCGGACTCGTAGGCGCTGTGCACGCAGCCCCAGTGGTAGGGATTGGTGCCCTCACCGGCGAAGTACAGCCGGTCGCCGACCGGTTCGGCGAGCGTGCCGATGTCCTTCGACGAGGAGTCGACGCCGATGCAGGTGTACGAGCCCAGGGCGAAGGGGTCGGACGACCACGCGGTGCGGGAGATGTGCTCCGGCGCGGGCACGGCGGCGCCGAACAGGTCCTCGACGATCGAGCCGGCGTAGGCGGAGACCTCCTGATCGGACCACGTCTCCGCCTCACGGCCGAGCGACGCGCCCAGCAGCATCACCAGGACCGGCTTGCCGTGGGACTTCCACATGCTGATGACGACCGTGGGATAGCGGTCGGTGTCGCGGCACAAGTAGCCGAAGACGTACTGCTCCGTCGGCCAGAAGGGTTCGCGGTAGTGCAGGGCGATCTTGTTGAGGGTGCCGAACCCCAGCCGGGCGATCGCCGATCGCTTGGCCGCGGGCAACGGCGGCTCGAAGCGCACCGCCTCGGACTTCAGCACCCCGAGCGGCACCGTCACCAGCACCCTGTCCGCCTCGAAGTCGCCCCGGTCGGTCGTGACCCGCACCGGCACGTCGCCGGTGTCGATTCGCCTGACCACGTGACCCAGCCGGACGTCCAGCCCTTCGGCGAGGGCGTCGACCACCGACTGGTAACCCTGGTGCAGGGTGCTGTCGCCGTAGCCGTAGACCAAGTAGCCGTCCTCCCAGAACTGCAGGGACAGCCTGTCGGCGTCCTCGGCGACGTCCTCGCGCAGGAGCACGTTGAGGTGGTAGCGGACCGCCTGCTCGTCCTCCGGCGGCAACCGGCGCTCGGCGAGGACCTCGCGCAGGGCCTCGCCGAGGGAGATGTCCGGTTGCTGCTCCTTGCGCGCGATCGAGGCCCGCCGCTCGATCTCGTGCAGCACGTCGTCGGCCAGTTCCAGGGTGCGGCTCTTGCGGCGGTGGTTCGTCGGGCGGCGGTCCGCGCCGAACAGGTCCAGGCTGTCGAAACCCCCGGTGTAGGCGCTGTCACCGCCCACGTAGCTGTAGGGGATGCCCAGGTCCTCGACCAGCTCGGTGATCGGGTTGCCGTCCGTGCCGTGGATCCAGTGCGCGCCCAGGTCGACCCCGTGCTCGTCGGTCCAGATCCGCCCACCGACCCGGTCGCGTGCTTCCAGGACGGTGACGGGGTGGCCGAGTTCACGCAGCGCCCGCGCCGCGGCCAACCCGGACATCCCCGCGCCCACGACGATGACACCGGGTAGACCGGGTGCGTCAGCTTTTCGTGACATCGCCAGATTTTCGGGCAGTCGACGCGGTCGCTGACAGACCCGGATCGAGTGCTTTCGATTGGTCCGTCCGAGTCGCCCGCGAGGGCTTGGCGGATTCTCAGTGGGCGTGCCCCCCGCAAAGTGCGGTGCCGGCCTGCGCGCCGGGGTTCGTTCCGGCACCGGCAGGCGCCCCGTCGGACCGAACCGGATGACGTTACCCGATCCGCGGTGGCCGAAAACTACGGAAGGACGAATTCGCCGATCGGCAACCACGCCGCACGATCGGAAAAATTCCAAGTGTCACGAACTGCGAAATAGCGGTCGGACGCCACCGACTCGGCGGTATCGGCGCATTGGGCCGGAATGTATCGTTCCGAATCCGCCGGGTTCCTCGACGGCGATACGGGCGGCACCGGGCTCCGCACGCACATCCCCGGTGACCGGCCGGAGCATTCCCCTGCATCTCTGTGTGAAAGGGCTGCCCAAGTGACTCCTGCACGCACTGCCCGATTAGCCGGCGCGGTCGTCCTCGCGATCGGCCTCGCCATTCCATCCCTGCCCGCAGTCGCCGCGCCCACCGGTGTGGCCACCACGTCCCCCACATCCGCACCGCGGGTCTCCCTCGGCATGGCCGAGGCGATGAAGCGCGACTTCGACCTCACCGCCGAGGGCGTCCAAACGCGTCTGGCCCAGGAGGAGAAGGCCCGCGGCGCCGAACTCGTCGCCCGCAAGCTCTACGGCTCGGCCTACGCGGGCAGCTGGTTCGACCCCGCGACGGGCAAGCTCGCCGTCGCGGTCGCCGGTGAGGCGGCCACCGCCAAGACCGGTCTCGACGTCGACGTCGTGCCGGTCGCGCACAGCTACGCCCAGCTCGACGCCGTCAAGACCGCCCTCGACCGGCAGGCCGCCAAGTCCGCGCCCGCCGGTGTGAACGGCTGGTACGTCGACGTGCGGACCAACACGGTCGTCGTCACCGTCAACCGGAACAAGGTCGACGCCGCCGTGAGCGCGTTCGTCGACGAGGCCAAGGCCCGCCACCAGGCCGTGCGCGTGGTGGAGGAGGACCACTCGCCGGTGCCGTACGCCGACGTCGTCGGCGGCTGGCCGTATTGGATCAACAACGCGGGCCGGTGCTCTATCGGCTTCGCCGTGTACGGCGGGTTCGTGACCGCAGGTCACTGTGGTGCTCCAGGCTCCCAGGCCACCGACCAGTACGGCGCGCTCTACGGCTACTTCGCCGGCTCCACGTTCCCCTACTACGACTACGCGTGGGTGCAGACCGTCGCGGGTGTGAACCTGTGGGGCTACATGGAGGGCTACAACGGCTACTGGTACTACGTGCGCGGTTCCGCGCAGGTCCCGGTGGGCTCCGGCGTGTGCCGCTCGGGCTCGACCACCGGCATGTGGTGCAACTACATCCAGGCCCGCAACCAGACGGTGAACTACCCGCAGGGCGTCGTCTACAACCTGACCCGGACGAACGTCTGCGCCGAGCCCGGCGATTCCGGCGGTTCGTGGCTCAGCTCGAACCAGGCCCAGGGCGTGACCTCGGGCGGCTCGGGCAACTGCTCCAGCGGTGGAACCACGTACTACCAGGAGGTCAACCCGATCCTGTCCGCCTACGGCTTGTCACTGGTCCTGTCCTGATCGCCTGATCGCCCGGACGTCCCCGTGGCGGCACCGACCCGGCGGGCCTTCTTCCCCACCCGAAGACCGGCCGGGTCGGCGCCTGCTCCGCGTGGCGCCGAGGGTTCCTGCCCGAACCGGGCCGGGCGCCCACCGGCTGATCCCGCGCCTCCGTCGGTTGCACCCGGTTTCGTTGCGACGGTTCGGGTTGACGCGTGCGGGGTGCTCGTCGAGGCGGAAAGTTCCGGTTCGGAGGTGGGGGCCGTGTCAGTACCGTCAGCGCACGTGAGCATTTGTGCGCGCACAGCGCGATTGCGACTGGTGGCCGGTGTGATCGGGCTGAGCGGCTGGCTTGTCGGGTGTTCGAGCTCCGCCGAGTCCGCGGACACGCCGGAGGGTGCGCTGGCCGCGCTGGCTCAGGCGACCAACGACCAGGATGACGACGCGATCAAGAAGCTGGTGTGCGCGGAGGAGTGGCGTGAGCAGTACACCTTCCGGAGCACGCTGGCGGAGATGGCCCGGTTGGACCCCAGGCTGGCCGACGTCAAGTACCCGGTTCGTGCGGTAGAGGTCCGCGACAAGACCGACACGACGGCCACCGGAGTCCTCGACCAGCTGCCGGTCGAAGGCATGCCGGGGCCGGACGACCTCTCCGACGAAGCCAGTGCCGCGCTGGACACCATGGCCGCCCCGATGCCGATCCGACTTGTCCGGGCAGGCGGTGTGATCAAGCTGGTCAAGGAGAACGGCGCCTGGACGGCCTGTTAGCCCGGATCGTTCGTGCGGGCGGTGGCCTCGCTCGAGGCTGATGTTCCCGACCGGATCGGCCGCGCTGCCCGCCTCCGACACGCAGATCGCCGGTGCGATCCAAACGTATCCGGCGGTGGCGACGACGGTGAAACGCGGCAATCCCGGCACTGCATCGGATCGCGGTCCCGGAACGTCCACCGGGCGACGACCGAGCGACATCCCCGACGAGCACCACCGCGTCGCCTGACCTGCACGGACGACATCCGGAATCGCGTCATCAGAGTTCGGAATCACGCATTCACGGGTTCCGAACGGCGTTGGCGAACTAGACCGATCGGGTCAACTCCACGTCGAATACCCCGAATGGTCCGCGCCCCGGTCGATTTCGACGATATACAGGAGTCACAAATCGTTCAGTGGCGCACCCGACCGCTTCGCGCCGCCGCACAAGGGGGAGAACATGATCACGCGAATTCGACAGGTACTGCAGGTTACGGTCTCACTCGGGGCGGTCGCGGCGCTGACCATGGTCCCGGCCACTGCCGCGACCGCGGCACCCTCGACGGCGAGCGTCACACTGGGGCAGACGTGCACCGGGCCGTTCAGCAACGTGTTCGCCTTCACCCTCAACGCCGCCACCGCGGTCCCGGCGGGGAGCACCTGGTCGATCACCGCCAGCCGCTCGGCCTCGCCGTGGTCGCTGCACGTGGGGTCGAGCAACCCTGCCGTGCAGACGTCGTCTGCCTCGCCTACCAGGGTGAACCTCACCGCTCCCGCCGGCGTGCCCGCCGGGACGGTGGTGACGCTGACCCCGTCCTACTTCTCGGTGCCCACCAGCAGTCCGGCCAACGTGCTGACGTTCTCCGGCTACGGCGGAAGCACCAGCGCTTCCTTCACCACCTCCAATCGCCCCTGCTGATCCGACCTCGCACGCGATGGCCGGGTTCGTCGCGGCCCGACGAGGTCGCACCGACCTCCGGTGGCCGAACTCCGTCGGATCCGGTCGCCGGTGCGCCCGGAGGCGATCCTGCGCCGGGACGTGCTCTTTCGACCTGGAAACCCCGCCGGGGGTGCGCGTCGCGTTCGTGCGACGTGCACCCCCGGTCACGGAATGCCGTTCGTCCAACCCGGTATCACCGGCACCCGATCGCGGTCAGGACCTCCACTGCTGGTTGCCCTGGCCCGAGCAGGACCACAGGACCAGTCGGGTGCCGTTGGTGGAACCCCAGCCGGAGGCGTCCAGGCACAGGTTGGACAGCGCGTTGGTGATCGTGCCGTCGGCGTTGACGTTCCACTGCTGGTTGGCACCGCCGTGGCAGTCCCAGATCGCCACCTGGGTGCCGTTGGCGGAACCCCAGCCGGAGGCTTCCAGGCACTTCGTGCCGTAGACCACCAGCTGCCTGCCGGAGGTGTAGGTCCAGTTCTGGTTCGCACCGCCGTGGCAGTCCCACAGCTGGACCTGCGTGCCGTTGGTGGTGGTCGCCCCCGGAACGTCCGCGCAACGGCCCGAGGGCACGCCGACGATCTGCCTGCCCGCCGGCGCGACGGGGTCGCCGATGCTGCCGGGCACGGCGCGCAGCGCGTTGTACCAGGTCGCGGCCATCTTGTCGTAGCCGGTGGCCGTCGGGTGGACGCCGTCGATCAGGTCGGCGGCGGTGAGCGCGGCGTGCATGTCGACCAGGCGCACGCGCTTGCCCGCGTTGGCCTTGCCCTGCACCATCCCGGGGATCGTGGCGTTGTACGCGCGCGCGGCGGCCTCCCGCGACTCGCCGCCCATCGGGATGATCGTCGCGACGAACACGTCGGCGTTGGGCGCGGTCGCGGTGATGCGGTCGACCAGGGCCGACAGGCGCGCGGGCGCGTTGGCCAGGTCGTGGTTCTGGAGCACGTCGTTGGTGCCGATGTGCAGCAGCACGGTTCGCGGGTTGGTGTTGCGCAGCCAGGTGACGACGTTCGCGTCGATCTGGTCGATGCGCCAGCCCGGGTGGCCCTCGTGGTCGTGGTCGCCCAACGACGCCGGGCCGTTGAACTCCGAGCCGACGAGGTCCACTCGGTAGTTCCCGCCCCCGAACCGCTGCCACAACCCGATGCGGTAGCCGCCCGGCACCTGCGTCCCCTCGGTGATCGAGTCGCCCAGCGGCATGACCCGAGTGCCACCGTTGGACTCCGCGACCGCCGGCGCGGCGGGCAGCAGCGAGGCGGTGATCACAGCGACGGCGCAGGCGATGAGCCGCCGCGATCTTGCCTGCATCATGTTCTCCCTGGTCGCTTAATACTGTTGCGTTAGCGCTCACATTGGAAGGTGGGGACAACGGCATGTCAAGAAGCAAATCCACTTGAGACGATCACCGCCGACCCGGAGGTCCTGGTGGCCTGACGACGGAACCGCCGGCAGAACTTCCGTACAGCCGGACAGACTGCGCGCTAGACGTCCGCTGCTGCCAGACAATCGCGTGCGTTGGCGCTAACGCCGGCGTCACACCCGAGGCGCGCATTTGATACGTTCCCGTCGTCTTAACAGGTTTACCGGTCTTGCGGCCATAAATCCGTGGCGTTAGCGTTCACATCCGCGCAGCGCGAGCCCCGAGAGCCCCAGCGGTGGTCGACCGCTCAGCGGCTTCAGCGCGTCCGTCGCGCTGACCGGGCTCGTCCGCACACGGGGGTGCCCCGCACCGCGAGTCCGCACGGCGGGAACGACGTCTGAAGAAGATCTTCGACTCGGCGGCAACCTTCTCGGCAGCAGCGGCAACTTGGGGGCAGTCCGATGAGGATCGAACGCCGGGTTGCCCGGTCCTGACCGCTGCGTGCTGCGCAGCGCGCTCGGGAGGCGTGGCGCCGCCCTGAGCCGTGTGCGAGGCACGGCAGAGTCGAGGAGTGCTGCTATGAGTGAGTCCGGGTCCGCCGACGGCCGGCGCGTGCGCCACGGCGGTGGCGCCGTGCCGCGCAGACGCCACCGCGGGCGTTGGACGGCGATCGCCGTGACGCTGGGCGTGGCGGCGTTCGTCGGCCCCTACCTGCTGTTCGTGCAGGATGACCCGGAGGCGCTGACGGTGGACGCCGCCGCCTACTACCAGTTCGTCTCCGTGCACAACGGCAACGCGCTGGACGTGGCCGGGGCGGACAACGCGGACGGCGTCCGGATCCAGCAGGAGAAGCTCGCCGCCGATGCCGCGAGTCAGCAGTGGCGGTTGAAGCCGGTGGACGGCGGCTACTACCAGCTGGTCAACCACAACAGCGGGAAGGTCCTGGGAGTGCGGACCGGCTCGACGGCGCCGGCCAACGTCGAACAGCAGTCGGACACCGGCGCCGCCACCCAGCAGTGGAAGCTCACCGAGGTCGGCGGTGGCGCGGTGAAGATCGTCTCGCGCGACAGCGGCATGGTCCTGGGCGCGAACGACGGCTCCGACGGCCAAGCGGTCGTCCAGTCCGCCGACCGGGGCGGCGCCGACCAGCAGTGGAAGCTGGCCAGGGCGGAAACCGCCGCCACGCCCTCGCCCCCCGCGGTGGCCGCCGCGCAGAAGCCCTCCCCCAGCACGTCCGCCGCGCCGACCACGACGTCCAAGCCGGCGGCCGGCCAGGGCGGTTACTCCTGGCGCAACGTCCAGATCGCGGGTGGTGGCTTCGTCACCGGCTTCGTCTTCAACCCCAACCGCAAGGGCCTGCTGTACGCGCGCACCGACATGGGCGGCGCGTACCGCTGGGACGGCAAGGCCGGCCAGTGGGTGCCGCTGACCGACTGGGTCGCGGACTGGAACATGCTGGGCATCGAGAGCGTGGCGACCGACCCGGTCGACCCCGAACGCCTGTACCTCGCGACCGGCACCTACACCAACGACTGGGCGGGCAACGGGGCGATCCTGCGCTCCACCGACCAGGGCAGGACGTTCCAGCGCACCGACCTGCCGTTCAAGCTGGGCGGCAACGAGGACGGCCGGTCCATGGGTGAACGGCTCGCGATCGACCCCGCGGACCACCGCACCCTGTACCTGGGCACCCGCAAGAACGGGCTGTGGCGCAGCACCGACCACGGCGTGACGTGGAGCCAGGTGGCCAGTTTCCCGGTCAAGGACGGCGGCAGCAGCGGTGTCGGCCTGTCCTTCGTGACCTTCGGACCCGCCGGCAGCAAGACGATCTACGTGGGCGCCGCCGACAAGACCACGTCGCTGTACCGCTCCACCGACGGCGGCAGCACCTGGCAGGCCGTGCCCGGCCAGCCCACGGGGCAGTTGCCGCACCACGGCGTCCTGTCGGGCGACGGTTCGCTGTACCTGACGTACACCGACGTCCCGGGCCCGAACGGGGTGAAGGCCGGTTCGGTGTGGAAGCACACGCCGTCCAGCGGGGCCTGGAAGGACATCTCGCCGATCCCCGGCACCAACTTCGGCTACGCCGGGCTGGCGGTGGACCCGCGGCGCCCGTCCACGGTGATGGTCACCACCCTCGACCGATGGTGGCCTTCGGACGAGCTGTACCGCTCCACCGACGGCGGCGCCACCTGGAAGGCCCTCGGGGGCACGTCCGTCCGGGACGCCTCCGCGGCGCCGTACGTCGGCACCGGCATCGGCCACTGGATGGGCGCACTGGCCATCGACCCGTTCGACTCCGGGCACGTCCTGTACGGCACCGGCGCGGGTCTGTGGGCCAGCCAGGACGTGACCGCGGCGGACAGCGGCGGCGACACGCACTGGACGGTCCCCGTCAAGGGCTTGGAGGAGACCGCGGTCCTGGGCCTGGTCGCGCCGCCCAGCGGCAAGCTGATCAGCGCGCTCGGCGACATCGGCGGATTCCGCCACGACGACCTGGACGAGGTGCCGGCCGCGGCCTCGTCCGGGCCACGCTTCAGCAACACGACCGGCATCGACTTCGCGCAGGCCGAGCCGAACGTCGTGGTGCGCGTCGGGTACGGCGGCGAAGAGCGCGGCGCCTACTCCACCGACGGCGGCGCGACCTGGACGCCGTTCGACGGGGCTCCGGTGAGCGCGGCGGGCGGCGGCACCGTGGCGATCTCGACGGACGGCGGCACCGTCGTGTGGACCGCGTCGGGGCAGGTGCCTTACGTCTCCACGGACCGGGGCAAGACCTGGACGGCGTCCTCCGGCCTGCCCGCGGGCACGGCCGTGGTCGCCGACCGCTCCGCGGCGGACACCTTCTACGCGCTCAGCGGCGGCACCCTGTTCGCCAGCACCGACGGCGGCAAGACCTTCGCCGCCCGTGCCGGTGGTCTCGGCGGGGGACGTCTCAAGGCGGCTCCCGGCAAGGCCGGCGACCTGTGGATCGCGGACGGCGGCGGGCTCTCGCGCTCCACCGACGGCGGGGTGAGCTTCCAGGAGCTGGGCAGCGTGCGGGGAGCCGCCGCCGTCGGCTTCGGCAAGGCCGCACCCGGTGCCGGTTACCACACCCTCTACCTCATCGGCACGGTGGACGACGCCACCGGGATCTTCCGCTCCACCGACGGCGGCGCCGCCTGGGTGAGGATCAACGACGACCGGAACCAGTTCGGCGGAGCCGTCGGCGGCGTCATCACCGGGGACCCCGAGGTGTACGGCCGGGTCTACGTGGGCACCAACGGCCGCGGCGTGCTGTACGGAGACCCGTCCTGAGCACCGGACGCGTCGTGTTCGTCGGGCCGGCGTTCGCGCCGGCCCGACGGGCGGTCACGGCCGGGCCGGCGGGGTGCCCGGCATCCGGAGGTGGTCATCGGCCACTGGTACGTTGCCGCCCTGGAGGGCGGATGGGTAGGGAGAGGCAGCCGAGAGAGACATGCTCCGTGATGACGCGTCGGCGGAGTTCCACGCCTTCTTCCAACAGCACTACGCCGAGCTGTCACGTCTCTCCTGTCTCCTGACCGGCGAGACGGACGCCGCCGACGACCTGGCCGCCGACGCCCTGATCGCCCTGTGGCAGCGCTGGGACCGGCTGCGCCAGGCCGAGCACCCGGTGGCGTACGCCCGAGGCGTGGTCGCGAACCTGGCGCGGGAGCGGATCCGCAGCGCGACGCGCGAGCGCCGCCGGATCGCGCTGTTCTGGTCACATCGTCCACAGCAGACACAGGGCCCGGACGTGGCCGCCGTGGTGGACGTGCGGGCGGCCTTGGGCCGGTTGCCGTTCCGCAAGCGGGCCTGCGTCGTCCTCCGCCACGCCTTCGACCTGTCGGAGAAGGACACCGCGCTCGCGCTGGGGATCTCGGTCGGCGCGGTGAAGAGCCAGACCTCGAAGGGGCTGGCCGAGTTGGAACGCATGCTCGGCGTGCAAGCGGCCGGGGACGTGGTAGCGGGGAGGAGGAGTCGGTGAACGAGGAGATCAGCAGGCAACTGCGGGAGGCCGCCGAGGCGCACCAGCCCGACCGCGGCCGGATCCTGGCACGCGTGGAACGCGGCATGGCCGGGGCCACCGTCCGCACCCGGGCACCCGGCATCGCACGGTCCTGGCCGAAGGTGGCGCTCGCCGGCGTCGCCGCGGCCGGAATCCTGGCCACCGCCGGCCTCGCCGTCGCCGGCATCGTCGGGACCGCACCGACGCACCCGGACAGCGCGACCAGTGCCGCTGCCGCATCCCCGAGCGGAACTCCCGCCCCCACCCACCCCGCTCGCACCACCGACACCCCGGCCCCGCCGCCCGCGCAGGGCCAGCCGGACCTGACGACCACCGGTCGGTCGACAGGTGATCCGAACTCGACTCCGCCCCCCGACGACCAGCTCTCGGACGGGCCGCTGTCGTCGAAGGGCTCGATCGATCCGAACAGCCTCGCCTACTGGACCCAGAACCGGCTCACCCTCACCACCACCCAGCCGCTCACCGCGCTCACCGTGGAACTGCGCATCACGCAGACCGGCGACGTGCAGCCCACCGACCAGTGGCAGACCGGCCCCGACGACGACTTCACCACCACCGTCCAGGAGATCGACGGCACGGTGGTCCACCGCTGGACCCTCAAACCGGACCGCACCCTGCCGGTCGGACAACACGCCTTCGCCGCTCAGTACAACCACCACAACGGCACACGCGACGCCCAGACCGACAGCTACGGCGCGCTAGCCACGGCCGCCGACGGCGCTCACGCTGTTTGGGGTGGCTTCACCCCCGCCGGGTGAGGACACACCCCGGCGGCGCCCTCACCCGGTCACGGCGCTCAGGTCGTGACCCCGCTGAGCCGGCCGCCGACCCGAAGGGGCCCCCGGTGCGGGGCCCCTTCGTCGTCACCTCACTGGGAGCCCTTGGCGCGGCAGCCGACACCGCCCTGTTCGGCCAGGCTCTTGGCGGCGGCGCTGACCGGCGAGTAGCGGATCCCGGCCACCACACCGAGCTCCTGCACGAGCAGCGCCTCCAACGCGGTCTTCGCCTCGGCGTTGGCCGTGCCGTTGGTCAGGAAGTACGCCTTGCCGTCCTGTCCGGTGACGAACTCGCCGTTGAAGAAGTTGTGCGCCCAACCGGCCTCCAACGTGACCTGGCGGACCTCCAGCCCGGCCCTCTCGAGGTCTGCCCGGGCGAGCGCCTCCAGGCCGCTGCGCAGTTCGAGCTTGGCGACGAGTTCGGTGTCCGTGCCCCCGTCGGCCACGGCGCCGCGCGCCGCCTCCAGTTCGGCCCGGCAGTCGTTGAGGACCACCCTGCCCTGGCCGACGAACATCAACCCCATGTCGAGGTGGAACTTGCCCGGCTGCTCCACGGGCACGACCTGCCCGGTCTCCAGGCCGAAGTCCTCGGCGATGATGCGCAGCACGTCGTCGTCATCGGTGAAGAAGTACTCCGCCCTGGTCGCGGCGATCGCGTCCCTGCCGACGAGGACGACCACCCGGCCGTCCGCGAGGTCGCCGGTCACGAGGTTGCCGCCCTCGCCGTAGAAGCGCAGGCGCCGCACGGGCCCCGCCCCGGCGGCCTCCACCGCCCGCGCGCGGTCGTCGCCGGTCGGGCTGCTGTTGACGGACAACCCCTCGGGCACCCAGTCGCGCACCCGCATCCGGTCGAAGGGCTTGCCCTGGTGGGCGGGATCGCTGATCAGACCTGCCCAGCGCTGCCGGCGGCCGGCGGTCAACCCCTCGGCCAAGCCGATGGGGACGAACTTCTCCAGCACCGCGACCTGGCCCGAGACCAGGAACTCCACGCTGTCCTCCGCCCACTTGGCGGGGTTGTACGCGGCTCTGAGCACCTCGACCCCGGCGCCGCCGAGCAGACCCGCGGACCCCAGGTCCGCGCTTCCCTGCTCGGTGGTGAAGATGTGGAGTCGGAAACCCAGCTCCTCGGCGCAGCGGACGAAGAACTCCACGTGCTGGTACTCGGTGTCGAAGCGGGTCCCGTCATCCCTTGTCGTGTAGTTCACGTGCAGCGCGCGGGTGTTGCCGGACGGTGTCTTGAGCTGCGAGTGCGACGCGTGCGGGGCGACGGCCGCCACCTTGCCCCGGATGACGACCTCGACCGCTCGGACGTCGTCGTCCCGGCCGATGTCGCGGAGCCTGTTCCGGAGGCTGTGCGCGTTCGACCTCGTCCACGTGTCGAAGCCGTTGGAGCGGATCCGCGCCACGATGAAGTCGAGGTCCCGGGCGACCGCCGGGTCCGCGATCTTCCTCCCCGCCACGGTTAACAGCCCGATGTGATCATCGGGCGTGTTGGCGTCCAGCACCTCGAGCTTCTTCGGTTCGTCCCAGTCCGTGTCCCAGATCACCACGCCGCGGGAGAAGGGTTTGGTCAACTGCATCTGTCACACCACCGAACGCTCGTCACGGGTTGTCACGGGGATGTCGTCGGCGGAGTGGCGATGGTTACCGATCGTGCCTGAACGTTCCCCGGCGTGATCCGGACGTAGATCGTCCGCAATCGCCCTTAGCATGACCGGCATGGCCGTCGCCCGCTTCCCCAGCATCGTCATCGACTGCCCGGACCCCGGTGCGCTCGCGAGGTTCTACGGCGCCCTGTTGGGTTGGCGGGTCGACGTCTCCTCCGACTGGGCCGAGGTCCGCGCGGAGCACGGCCAGTGCATCTGCTTCCAGCAGGTGGACGGGTACGCGCCGCCGGTGTGGCCGAGCCAGGAGTCGCCCCAGCAGATGCACCTCGACGTGACCGTCGACGACCTCGACACCGCCGAGGCGGCCGTGCTCGACCTCGGCGCGACCAAGCACCCGCACCAGCCCGGCACGTCCTTCCGGGTCTTCCTCGACCCGGCAGGCCACCCCTTCTGCCTCTGCGTGAACTGATCCGGCCGGCGACCCTCGAGCGGGGTACCCGGTCCTGGCCCGCGCGGGTGAGGGTGAAGGGCGGGCGGGTGGCGCCACCCGCCCTTCGTCAGGTTGTGGCGATCGTCAGGTGGTCGGCATGCTCCACCGCTGGTTGGGGCCGCCGACGCAGTCCCAGACCTGCAACTGGCGGCCGTTGGCCGCGTCCCCCGCGGTGAGGTCGAGGCAGCGCTTGGACCACGCGTTCTGGTACTGGTTCGTGCCGATGCGGGTCCACCGCTGGTTGTCGCCACCCCAGCACGCGTGGGTCTTGAGCTTCGCGCCGTTGCCGATGGTCTCCCCTGGCTGGTCGAGGCACTCGTTCCCGATCTTGATCTTCCCGGCCGCGGTGAACGTCCAGCGCTGGTTGCCGCCGTTCCAGCAGTCCCAGATGTTCACGAGGGCCGTGGCGTTGTCGCGGTCGACGCACTTGTCGGCGCCGTTCCACTTGATCATGCCGATGCCCTGGTCCGGTCCGCTGGGCGCGTTCGCCCAGGCCTTGCTCAAGCGTCGGAAGGTCAGGGATTCGACGCGCACCGTGCCGTTGTTGGCGTAGGTGCGGATGCCGAGGCTGCCGCTGGAGGAGTTGAAGTCGACGTTGTCGGTGACCGAGATCCGGCCGTCGTTGCCGAAGGTCTCCAGTTGCCCCCGGTCGACGAGGACCCGCAGCTTCACCCGGTTGTCGATCGGCGCCATGGGGGCGTCGGCGAGCGTCTGCCGGACGCGGTCGTAGCCGATCGCGGCGTCGCGGGTGCCGTCGGCGCGGCGGTGCAGCTCGACGCCGAAGTCGGTGGCCGTGGCCCCGGTCAGGTCGTAGGTCGCCTCGATCTCGTAGGTGTCGGCGGTGATGCCGTTGAACGGGTTGGTCGCGAGGTCGTTGGAGATCGTCAGGTCGCTCCACGTCTGCGCGGCCTGGCGGATGGTGGAGATCTCGCTGACGGGGTTGCGGGTCACCCGGACGCCCTCGCCCGGGAACGTCCTGAGCCCGAGCTGAGCGGGGAACGACGCGTTGCCGGTCCAGGTCGAGCCCTTGTTGCCGGGCTGCCAGAACATCTGGACCACCCGGTTGCCGGGCATGTTCGTGAAGGTGAGGCCGGCGTAGGCGGTCCCGCCGAAGTCGGTCCGGCCCACGTCCACGCGTTGCGGACGCGACCAGCCGGTGTCCGGCACGAAGGCACCGGCGCTGTCGAGCGTCCCGATGACGTACTCACCGCTCGCGTCCTGCAGGACCCACTTCGGGTTCGCGCTGTTGCCGTCGACGGGGAGTTGGTAGAGGTCGGGGCACTCGAACAGCCAGTCGGCGCGGAACTCGCCGCGGTAGGTCCAGTCGAGCAGGTTCGTGGAGCTGTAGAACTTCGCGGCGTTGCCGCCCTCGTTGCCCCAGAAGACCATGCCCCAGCGGTTGCGCGCGGCGTCCCAGAACACCTTCGGGTCGCGGGACTCGTACGGGGTGGAGATCACCTTGGCGCCGCCGTCGTACATGCGGAACGTCCTGGCGCCGTCGGTGCTGTAGGCGATGGAGACGCCGTTGGTGTTGGTGAACAGCAGGATGGGGGCGTCGGCGCCGGTCTTGAGGCCGGTGACGTTGGTGGTGTCCACCCAGCCGCCGCCGGAGAACAGGGTCGCGTTGTGCGTGCCCGGCTCGAGGGCGATCGGCTGCTGCGTCCAGTGCACGAGGTCCCTGCTCGTCGCGTGGCCCCAGTGCATCGTGTCCCAGTTCAGGCCGTGCGGGTTGTGCTGGTAGAACAGGTGGTAGACGCCGTTGTGGTACAGCGGCGCGTTCACGTCGTTCATCCAGCCGCCCTGCGAGCTGAAGTGGAACTGGCCGCGGAACGGCTCGTCGTAGTCGGTCGCGTCGTAGGGGTACTCCGGGTAGGGCGCCGCCTGCGCCGAGGGCGCGGCGATCGCGGTGATCGCCATCAGGATCGCCACTGCCGACAGGACAACGGATCTGCGCATGCTGGCCTCACTTCACGTCTGTGGGAAGAGAGTTCGGGTCAAGCGGTCGCGGGACGGATTCCGGCGGTGAGCAGTTCGTCGAACCAGGGGGAATCGGCGCCGGGGCGGGTGCAGGTGATGGCCGCGACGCGTTGGGCGTAGGCGAGGACGTCGGTGAACTCGGAGCGGGTGACGGTGGCCAGGTTGGTCCGGGTGAGCAGGTCGTCGCGGTCGAAGGCGGCCAGCAGCCCCGCCATGAACGCGTCTCCCGCGCCGACGGTGTCGGTGACGTCGACGGGGAGGCCGGGGAGATCGATGTGCCCGGTGGGCCCGGAGGCGTGCACGCCGTCTGCCCCGCGGGTGACGATGACGAATGCCGGCCCCTGCTCGTGCCACTCGGACACGACGTCGGCGAGCGGTCGGTCGGGGGCGATCCACCGCAGGTCGTCGGCGCTGACCTTGACGACGTCGACCATGCCGAGCCAGCGCCGCAGCCGGGCGCGCACGGTGGCGTGGTCGTCGATGAGCATCGGGCGGATGTTGGGGTCCAGGGTGGTGACGCGGTGCGGGTGTTCGCGGGAGAGCAAGGTCTCGAACGCGGTGGCCATGGGCTCGATCGCGAGGGCGAAGGAGCCGCCCACGTGCAGTGCCGCGTCCGGCGGGAGTTCAGCCGGCAGGTCGGCGACCTGCCAGCCGCCGTCGGCGCAGCCGTCGATGTAGAACGAGTAGTCGGCCACGCCGTCCCGGTCGACGTCCACCACGGCGAGGGTGGTCGGCGCGGTCGACTCGGCGATGTGGCGGAGGTCGACGTTCGAGGTCTCCAGGTGGGTGCGCAGCAGCGAGCCCAGGCGGTCGTCGGCGAGGCGTGCCAGCAGCGCGGTCGGGGTGCCGAGCCTGCCGAGTCCGACGGCGGTGTTGGCGGGGCTGCCACCCGGGAGGGGCCGGTAGCCGCCGACGCGGTCGGGCACGAGGTCGATGAGGGCCTCGCCGGCAACGATGATCATGTCGTGTTCCTTGTCGGGAAGCGGTGGTGGAGCCGGGAGAGGTGGCTCCACCACCGCGAGCTGTCAGCGTCGGTAGGAGCCCATGTGCCACGCGGTGAGGCGGTCGATCCGGGCGTCGCCGCCCTCGGCGAAGACCTCCACCCCGTCACCGGCGGCCGGGTCGGGGAAGACCAGGCTGGTGATCACGGCCTGGCCCGTGCCGCCGAAGACCTCGACCGACGAGCGGTCCACCAGCACGCGCAGCGTCACCTTCCCGTCCACGGCGGCCAGCGGCGCGCGCTGCACGGCGGGGAAGTCGGGGCTGAAGTCGACGCGCCCGGACCGGGTGCGGTCCACGTACAGCTCGCCGCGGGTGGTGTCGTAGCCGATCACGGTCTCCTGCCCGGGACCGCTGTGCACTTTCAGGCCGAGGCGCTCGGCATCCCTGGACGAGAAGGTCGCCTCGATGTCCAGAGCCTGGCCTTCGGCACGCCTGCCCAGTGATCGCGAGCCCTCGCGGACAGTGCTGCCGTGCACGACGACCGGCGCGCCCTGGTGGAGGCGGTCGAGGGCGCGCACCGGTTCCTGGACGAGCCTGACCTCACCGCCGACGGTGCGCAGCCCCAGCTGCCTGACCACGCTCTGCGCACTGCGCCACGGTGACGTCAGGGTGTTGCCGGCGTACTGCCAGTTGTTCATCCAGCCGATCGCGTAACGCTTGCCGTCGGGGGCGTTCTCCCAGGACACGGGGGCGTAGTAGTCCTTGCCGAAGTCCACCCAGTCCGCCCTCTCGACGGTGGACTTCGCGGGTGCGCCGGCGAGGGTGAACCGGTCGGCCAGCACGTGTCCCCACCCGGCGGTGTTGCGGTCCACCAGAGAGATCCGCGCCTGTTTGCCGAGGTGCTCGCGCAGGTCGAAGGAGGTCCAGTCGAGGGTTTCGCGGTCCGCCCCGGTGGCCGTGCGCACGACCTTCCCGTCAACCACCAGGTTGACCGACGTCTCGGTGGAGCGCGGCTTGGCGGGGGCGTCGGCGAGCACCACGTGATCGACCAGGATGTGGCCCCAGCCGCCGGTGTTCTGGTCCACGACCTCGAAGCGGGCCCCCTTCCCGGCAAGGTCTCGCACGTCCCACGAGGCCCAGTTCAGGGCCTCGGAGTCCTTGCCGGTGGCACTGCGCACGACCTGACCGTCGACGACCAGCCGCACCGCGGTGGCTGCTTCGGAGGCGGCGGGGTGGTTGCCGCCGCCGATGAGGAAGTTCAGGTACGGCGAGGAGATGGTGAACTCCGGTGAGGTGAGCGTGCCGGTCGCGGCGTCGCCCCGGAGGAAGGTGTTGACCAGACCGCCGCCCTGCCAACCGGAGACCTCCATCTGACCGGGCAGCGCGCCGGTCGCGGGCGCGGTGCCGAACGCCTCGCCGGTGGCGGTCCAGGTCCCGTAGGCGCCGCCCTCGAAGTCGGCCAGGACCTGGCGCGCCGGCGGCGTGTCACCGGTCGCGGCGGCCGGGTCGTGGGGGTGCCTGCCGCCGCCGATCTTGAAGTTGAGGTACGGCTGGTCCACGGTGAACGGCGGGGAGGTCAGGGTGCCGGTCGCGCCGTCGCCGCCGTGGAAGCTGTTGGCGTAGCCGGTTCCCTCGACGCCGCCCACGGGGAGTTGCCCTTCGAGCGGGCCGGTGGCCGGTGCGTCGCCGAAGGCGGTGCCGGTGGTCGTCCACCCGCCGTAGGAGGACTCGAAGTCCTGGACGACCACGCCGGCCGGTGGGGTGTAGCTGCCGTCGTCGTCAGCGGTGAAGCGGGTGCCGTCGAAGTCGCCGACGAAGTACTGCGCGGCCGAACCGCCCGCGATGCCGCCGGGGTTGGTGCTGACCACCAGCACCCACTTGGTCTTGCGGGGGTCGCCGTCGACCCGCAGCGGGAACAGGTCCGGGCACTCCCACACGCCGCCCGTCGCGCCTGCCGGGCCGAAGTCGCTCAGGTGCGTCCAGGTCTTGAGGTCGGGTGAGGAGTAGAAGCCGACCTCGTGCTCGGTGGACAGCGCGACCGCCATCAGCCAACGCCCCGCCTGCCACTGGACCTTGGGGTCGCGGAACTCGCGGGAGCCGATGTCGAGCACCGGGTTGCCCGCGTGCTTGGTCCACGTTCTGCCGTTGTCCGTGCTGTAGGCCAACGACTGCGCCTGCCGACCGTCCGCTTTGGAGTGCGTGGTGTAGATCGCGACCATGGCCGGGTCCTCGGCCGTGCCGAAGCCGGCGGTGTTGCCGTGGTCGACGACGGCGCTGCCGGAGAACACCATCTCGGTGTCGTCGTGCGGGAGGGCGAGCGGGAGTTCCCGCCAGCGCACGAGGTCGCGGCTCACGGCGTGGCCCAGGACATGTTGCCCCAGGTGTTGCCGTCCGGGTTGTACTGGTAGAAGAGGTGGTACTCGCCCTCGTGGTAGACCAACCCGTTGGGGTCGTTCATCCAGTTCTTCGCGGGTGTGTAGTGGAACTGCGGCCGGTGGGGTTCGGTGAACGAGGGCTCGGCGTACGCGTTCGGCACCGCCCCGAGCAGGACGGCGGCGGTCAACAGGCTGACGAGACGACGACGTCTCACGACACCTCCAGGAAGGCGTGCTCGTCCCGCGCGACGCCCGATGAGGCGTCGCGCGGGGAACGGCAGCGTCAGGCGGCTTGGTCGGGCGGCTCCATGGCGCCGGTCATGATCGCGACGGCGTCGGACATGGAGATGGTCTTCGGGTCCACGACGGCCTTGCGGCGGCCGAGGCGTTGGATGTGGATGCGGTCGGCGACCTCGAAGACGTGCGGCATGTTGTGGCTGATGAGGATGACCGGCAGGCCGCGGTCGCGGACCTGGAGGACGAGGTCGAGCACGGCGCGGGACTCGCGGACGCCGAGGGCGGCGGTGGGTTCGTCCATGATGACGACGCGGCTGCCGAACGCGGCGGCACGGGCGACCGCGACGGCTTGCCGTTGGCCGCCGGACAGGGTTTCGACGGCCTGACCGGGGTTCTGGATGGTCATGATCCCCAACGCGTCGAGCTGTCGCCGCGCCTCCTCGCGCATGCCGTTGCGGTCGAGCATCCGGAACACCGTGCCGAGCACGCCCTTGCGGCGGCGTTCGCGGCCCAGGAACAGGTTGGCGGCGATGTCCAACGACGGCGACACGGCCAACGACTGGTGCACGGTCTCGATGCCGGCGTCCCGTGCGTCGATCGGCGAGGCGAACGACACCTGCCTGCCGTCGACCAGGATCTCGCCATCGTCCGGCACGACCGCGCCGGACAGCGCTTTGATCAGGGTGGACTTGCCGGCTCCGTTGTCGCCGATGACGGCCAGGATCTCGCCCGGCAGCAGCTCCAGGTCGGCGCCGGACAGGGCGGTGACCCGGCCGTAGCGCTTGACCAGGCCGCGGGCCTGCAACACCGGTGTGGTCATGGCTTCACCTTCCGGATCCACTGGTCCAGCGAGACCGCGACGATGATCAGCACGCCGACGGCCAGCGTCTGCCACAGCACGTCCACCCCGGCCAGCGCCAGCCCGTTGCGGAACACGCCGACGATCAACGCGCCGATCAGCGAGCCGACGATGGCGCCGCGCCCGCCGAACAGGCTGGTCCCGCCGATGACGACGGCGGTGATGGAGTCGAGGTTGTCCATCTGGCCGGCCTGCGGGCTGGCCGAGGCGATCCGCCCGATCAGCACCCAGGCCGCCATTGCGTACACCAAACCCGCCGCCGCGTACACGCTGAGCAGCACGCGGCCGGTGCGGATGCCGGACAGCCGGGAGGCTTCGAGGTCGTCGCCGGTGGCGTAGACGTGCCGTCCCCAGGCGGTGTTCTTCAGCGCGAACGCCATCGCGGCCACCAGCAGCACCATCATGATCGAGCCGTAGGTGACGCGGGTGCCGCCGATGTTGATCGTCTGGCCGGTCCACAGCAGCAACGAGGGCATGTCGGTGCCGCGGATGGTGGCGCTTTCGGAGTACCAGAGGTTGAGCGCGAAGAACACGTTGAGCGTGCCGAGGGTGACGATGAACGGCGGCAGCTTCAGCCGCGTGACCAGCAGGCCGTTGAGCAGGCCGCACAGCGTGCCGACGAGGAAGCCGAGCAGCAGCGCGGGCAGGCCCGGCAGCCCCGTGTCCGCCGCCACCTTCGCCATCACGATCGAGGTCAGCACCATGATCGCGCCGCAGGACAGGTCGATGCCGGCGGTGAGGATGACGATCGTCTGGCCCACGGCCAGCGTGCCGATGACCGCGACCTGTTGCAGGATCAGGGAGATGTTGCCCGGCGTGAGGAAGCGGGGCGACAGCACGGCGAACACCACGACGGCGACCAGCAGCACCACGGCCGGCCCGATCGTGGCCTGTGAGTGCAGCAGGTGCTGCAGACGGGCCAGGGGCGAGCGCCTGGTGTCCTCGCCCAGTGGGTTGCCGCCGGGTGAGTGGCCCGTGGACAGGGTCGTCGACATGGCTCAGCCCCAGCAATTCTGCAGGCCCCAGGCGGAGTCCTTCGACTCCACGCCGGACGCGGGCTGGTCGGTGATCAGGGTGACGCCGGTGTCGACGAAGTCCTTGCCCGCGGTGTTCTGCGGCTTGGTGCCGTCCTTCGCGAACTTCGCGATCGCCTCCACGCCCAGCTGGGCCATCTTCAGCGGGTACTGCTGCGCGGTGGCGCCGATGATGCCCGACTTGACGTTCTCCACGCCGGGGCAGCCGCCGTCGACCGAGACGATCGTGACGTCCTTCTCCTTGCCCGCCGCCTTCAACGCCTCGTACGCGCCCGCCGCCGCCGGCTCGTTGATCGTGTAGACGAGGTTGACGCCCGGGTCCTTCTGCAGCAGGTTCTCCATCGCGGTCCGGCCGCCCTCCGGGGCGCCGTCGGTCACGTCGTGGCCCACGATGCGCGGGTCGCTCTCGTCGCCGATCTTCGCCTTGTCCTTCACGTCGACGCCGAAGCCCTCCAGGAAGCCCTGGTCACGCTGCACGTCCACGGACACCTGGTTCGGGTTGAGGTCCAGCAGCGCGATCTTCGCCTGCTTGCCCTCGGCCTCGAACTTCGCCTTGGCCCACTGCCCGATCAGCAGCCCGGCCTGGTAGTTGTCGGTGGCGAAGGTCGCGTCCGCCGCGTCGGCCGGCTCCAACTGGGTGTCCAGCGCGATCACCAGCAGCCCGGCCTGCCGCGCCTTGTCCACCGAGGGCACGATCGCCTTGGAGTCGTTCGGCGTGATCAGGATGCCCTTGGCGCCCGCGCCGATCAGGTTCTCGATCGCGTCGACCTGCGACTGGTTGTCGCCGTCCTGCTTGCCCGCGAACGACTGCACCGTCGCGCCGGTCGAGCCGGCGGCGGCCTGCGCGCCCTCCTTCATCTTCACGAAGAACGGGTTCGTGTCCGTCTTGGTCACCAACCCGACGAGCGTGCCGCCGCCGGCCGCACCGCCGCCGTCCCCGCACCCGGTGACCAGCGCCAGCAAGGACGCCGACACCAGCGCCGTGAGCCTGACGCCCGTTCGCGACCGTCCGGTCATGTCTCCTCCAACGTCAACGTTGACGTAACCGGCCGCCGGACCCGATGTGGTTCCGTCGTGGCCGCCCGTTACGCATGCAGCAGTGGAAAACGCCGCACTTCCGGTCCCATGAGGACAGTTCGAAGAAGTGGGACTTTCGTTAAGTCATCGTTGACGCTAGCTTCGTGGTCCAAGTCACGACAAGCTGCCGTTACACAAGCGTTACCCAGGATGGAGCAGAGGACCATGGACGCACGGGGTGCACGGCGCGAGCCGACCATGAAGGACGTCGCCGCACTCGCCCAGGTCAGCACGAAGACGGTGTCCCGGGTCATCAACGACCTGCCCGGCGCCGGTCCCGACGTCGTCGAACGCGTCCGCGCCGCCGCCCGCACCCTCGGCTACCGCCCCAACCTCACCGCCAGCAGCCTGCGCCGCTCGGACAAGCGCAGCGCTACCATCGGCGTGCTGTTCGAGGACCTGTCCAACCCCTTCGACGCCGCCCTGCTGCGCGCCGTCGAGGACCGCGCCCGGCAGAACGACGTGCTCGTGCTGGCGGGCAGCAACGAGGACGACCCGGCCCTGCAACGCGAACTGCTCACGTCCCTGGCCACCCGCCGCGTCGACGGCATCGTCGCCATGGCCGCCGGCGGCCACCAGGACGCACTCCAGCAGGAACGCGAACGCGGCACACCCATGGTCCTGGTCGACCGCCCACCGACCTTCGACGGCACCGACAGCGTCACCACCACCAACCGCGACAGCTCCCGCGAAGCCGTCCTCCACCTCGCCGAACGCGGCCACCGGCGCATCGCCTTCCTCGGCGACCGGCAGACGCTCTGGACCAGCCAGGAGCGCTACACCGGCTACCTGGAAGGACTCGCCCACACCGGCCTCACCCTGCGCAAACAACTCATCCGCACCGACCTGCACGGCCCCGACGCCGCCGAGACAGCCACGGCCGCCCTGCTCGACCTCGACGAACCGCCGACCGCGCTGTTCACCGCGCAGAACCTCGTCACCGTCGGCGCGATGCGCACCCTGCGCGCCCGCGACCTGCACCACCGGATCGCGCTCATCGGCTTCGACGACTTCCCCCTCGCCGACATGCTCGAACCCGCCGTCACCGTCCTGCGCCAGGACGTCCCCGCCCTCGGCCGCAAAGCCGCCGAACTCATCTTCACCCGCATCGACGGCGACCAGTCCCCACCGACGCACGCCGTCATCCCGGCCACCCTCGTCCAGCGCGGTTCGGGCGAGATCCCGCCGGCGCCGTGATCGGACACGGACGCGCAACAGGTCGTTGACAGCCGCTTCATCCTGATGAATCCGTCACCGGACCCACCTCGATTCACCATGGTGCGGCGCCGAGGAACGTGAGGCAGCCGCGCTCACCGCCGGGACCGAATGCGCCCGCCGGCCGACCCCGGCCTCACCGCGCGGTCAGGTGTGGTCCGGGATGGGCGAGGTGCCTTGTCGGACGAAGACCGGGATGCGGTCGAGCGGTGCGCCGGTGTCCACAGCGGTCCCGCCAATGGCCGGTGCTCCGGTCCACGCGTCGGTCCAGTCCGTTCCGGAGGGCAGGTACACGGTCCTGGAGCGTGCGCGGTACTCGGTGACGGGTGCGACCAGCAGGTCGGGGCCGAACATGAACTGGTCCTCGACCTGCCACGCCCGCTCGTCGTCGGGGAAGTCGACGAACAGCGGCCGCATCGGGGGCAGTCCGGTCTCGTGCGCGACGCGCATCTGGTCAAGGACGTACGGCTTGAGCCGTTCGCGCAGGTGGAGTTGGTCGCGCAGGATCGGGTAGGCCGTCTCGCCGAAGGACCACAGCTCGTTGGGCCCCCCGGTCATCTCGGCGGTGAACGGCTGGTTGGGCGCCCGGTCGCCGTGCAGGCGCAGCAACGGGGTGAACACCGCGTACTGGAACCAGCGGATCACCAGCTCGCGGAACTCCTCGTCGTCCGGGTCGCCGCCGAGGAAGCCGCCGATGTCGCTGTTCCACCACGGGATGCCGCTCATCGCCATGTTCAGCCCGGCCCGGACCTGCACGGCGAGCGAGTCGAACGTGCTGGCGATGTCGCCGGACCACACGGCCGCGCCGTACCGCTGGCTGCCCGCCCACGCCGACCGGATCAGCAGCACGATGTCGTCCTCGCCCGCCTCGCGCATCCCGTCGTGGAAGCCCTGGGCGAGCAGGAGGGGGTAGAGGTTGGTCACGGCGCGGCCGGGACCGGCGTGGTAGACCGCCTCCTCGGCGAGACCGGACGCGAGGTCGGGCTCGCACGCGTCCAGCCACCACACCTTGACGCCGTGGTCGAGGTAGTTGCGCCTGACCTGGTCCCACAGGTACTGGCGGGCCGCGGGGTTGGTCGAGTCGACGTAGGCCAGTTCCGCGTACCCGGACGCGTCGGGCCAGTGCTGTCGCGTGAGCCCGCCCCCTGCCCGGCCGACCAGCAGACCCGCGCGCCGCATGGGCTCGTAGTTCTCGCTGGCGGCGCCGATGGTCGGCCACACGGAGACCATCAGGCGCACGCCCATCTCCTCCAGCTCCCGCACCATCGCCCGCGGGTCCGGCCACGAGGTCGGGTCGAACCTCCAGGAGCCCATGGCGGGCCAGTGGAAGAAGTCGGCGACGATGACGCTCAGCGGCAGCCCGCGTCCGTGGTGCTCGCGTGCGACGGCCAGCAGTTCGTCCTGCGTCTTGTAGCGCAGCTTGCTCTGCCAGAAACCGGCCGCCCACTCCGGCATCATCGGCGTGTGCCCGGTGGCCTCGGCGTAGCGGGCGAGGATGTCGGCGGGACGGGCGCCCGCGGTGATCCAGTAGTCGATCTGCTGCGAGTCCCGCGCCACCCAGCGGGTCACGTCCATGCCGAGCTCGACCCGCCCGATCGCCGGGTTGTGCCACAGCAGGCCGTAGCCGCGGCTGGACACCAGGAACGGGATGG
The DNA here is from genome assembly GCF_040639675.1 of Actinosynnema sp. NPDC023794. Lineage (NCBI taxonomy): Bacteria > Bacillati > Actinomycetota > Actinomycetes > Pseudonocardiales > Pseudonocardiaceae > Actinosynnema > Actinosynnema sp. NPDC023794. Next base: position 63,582 of record NZ_JBFAFR010000010.1, read on the forward strand.
CGACCTCGCCGTTGCGCTGCACGAGGTCGATCACGCAGCCCTTCTGGTCGAGCCTGCCGTGCCCGTGCTGGCCCAGGCCGTAGAACCGTTCGCCCGGGTAGCCGCGGAAGCGCTGCTCGAGCCCTTCGGTGGTGAAGTGCCGCGGGCCGGGCCACCAGATGTAGGGCGGCGCCTCGGCCAGCAGCTCGGCGCCGTCGGCGGAGGAGAGGAACCGGAGGTGCCCCCGGTCGTCCAGCTCGGCGGTGATCCCGCCGTTGACGATGCGGCGCTCCTCGACGACCGGGCTGCTCGCCTGCGGCTTCGGGGTGAGCAGCGCGCCGGGCAGCTCGTCCCGCAGGCTGTCGCGCGCCACCCGCACCCGCAGGCTGTCGACACCCCACGGCTCCACCCGCACGACCACGTCGGACGTGCTCCACTCCAAGGCCTCCGCCATGAGACGTCGTTCCCTTCCGAAGAATGCGCCGTGGTGGCGGCTTCCTGCCGTCGGATGCAGCCGGTGTGTGTCGAAGCGCTTCGACAGTCGGCAGGCTACGAGACCGCACTGGGGTCGGCAAGGGGGTCCTCAGCACGGCATCGCGTTCGAGACGGTGGATTCCGCTGTCCGGACGACGCCGGCTCCGTGCGCCCGCGACTACCGTTTGGATCGATTCAGCGGACATCTCGCAATGGAGCGACCATGCCCAAGTCACGCACGACCGCAGGAGTTCTCGCCCTCGCCGTCGTCCTGCCCCTGGTGGCCGCGCCCACCGCGCAGGCGAGCGCCTCCATCACCGAACTGCCCGGCCTGCCCGGCTACCCCACCCACCGCGCGATCGCCGTCAACGACCTCGGGCAGGTCGTCGGCGTCGCGGAGGGCAACGGCAAACCGCGTGCCGTGCGGTGGACCGCGAGCGGCGCCGCGGCCACCGACCTCGGGCTCGGCAGACCGTCCGGGCTCAACCAGGTCGGCCAGGTGCTCATCGAGGAAGGTGTCAGCCTCACCGGCCCCTTCGTCCAGCGGGCCCGGATCTGGCAGGACGGCACGGTCACCGACCTCACGCCCAGCGGCGCCGGCGTGGTGATCGCATCGGCGATCGGCAACACGGGCGTGGTGCCGATGACGTACTCCACCTCGCCGTCGGGGTACCACCAGGAGAAGGCGGTCGTGTGGCGGGACGGCAAGCACACGTCGTTGCCCGTGACCGGGCCACACCTGTGGACGAGCGCAGTCAACGACGCCGGCGTGGTCGCGGGCTCCAAAGCGCCCATGTTCGGCACCGACCTCCACGCGTTCCTCTGCCCGGACGCCACGACGTGCAGGCCGTTGCCGACCGTGCCGGGGTCGAGCACCTACTCGGTGGAGGCGATCAACGAAGCCGGGGTGGTCGTCGGCAACCGGGACACCAAGGCGTTGCGCTGGGCGGGCGACCAGGTGACCGTGCTGTCGACGTCCGGCGGGGTGGCGAACAGCCCGCAGGCGATCAACGAGCGCGGTGACGTCGTCGGGTGGACCACGGACGCGAGCGGCACGCGGCGGGCGACGCTGTGGCGGGCCGGCGGCGGGTCCGTGACGCTGAACGTGCCCGGTCGGTCCGAGGCGGTCGCGGTCAACGACCGGGGTGACGTGATCGGCTGGACGGGCAGCGCCGGCTCACCCCGCGGGTTCCTGTGGCGGGACGGGAAGGTCGTCTACCTCGGCTCGCTCGGCGGCACGCGCAGCCTGCCGGTGGCCTTGAACGAGCGCGGCACGATCGTCGGCGAGAGCACGACCGCCGACGCGACGCTCAAGGCCGTGCGGTGGACCGTGACCGGCTGACCTGTCGCCGCCGGAGCGGTTGACCTCGCCAGGGCCCAACGGACCCGCAGGCCAGGCGCGCTGGTTCCCTGGCATCTGTGAACCACTGCGGTTCGGTGTCATCCGGGCAGTGAAAGGGGTTGAATTCCGGCACTACGCCGCTCGCAGCAAGGAGTGCACATGCGCACAGCAACCGTGGCCGCGGCAGTCGTCGCCCTGGCCGCCGTGACCGCCTGGCCCGCTTCCGCGATCAACACCTACAACGCCGTACCCGCCCCGGAGCGCACCGAGGTCGGCGCCCTGGTCGCGACCTGGGACAACGACGACAACCCCGCCACGCCGGACCGCGTCGACTGGGTGTGCAGCGGCACGATGGTCGACGCCGACACGTTCCTCACCGCGGCCCACTGCGTCGACGGTTGGCCGTCGAACGTCAAGTTCTACGTCTCGCTGCTCCAGGACGTGCAGTCCGCGCTCGACGCCGCGACGGGCACCCCGGCGCAGAAGGCGGCGTCGGTCGGTGTGCAGGGCGTGGCCCACGGCGACCCGGCCTACCCGGGCAACTCCGCCGATTCGCACGACATCGCGGTGGTCGAACTGCCCGCCAGGCAGGTGGCGGCGCGCTGGAACTTCAAGCCCGCCACCCTGCCGACCGCGGGCAAGCTCGACGCGATGGGCCCGAGGGCGCTCGACGCCACCGAGTACACCGTCGTCGGCTACGGCACGGAAGAAGCCCAGAACGGCCCCGGCGGCCACACCCACCCCGGCGGCGGCGTGCGGATGAAGGCCCCGCTCGGCTTCAACGCGCTCAACAACACCTGGCTGCGGCTGTCGATGATCGAGGCGCAGGGCAACGGCGGCGCGTGCTACGGCGACTCCGGCGGTCCGAACTTCGCCACCATCGACGGCAAGCGCGTCCTGGTGGCGACCACGATCACGGGCGACGCCCCGTGCTACGCCACCAACGTCACGTACCGCCTCGACACGCCTTCCGCCCGTTCCTTCCTCGCGCCCTTCGTCGCCCTCCCGTAACACCCGAAAGACGCGGCTCCACCACTCGTGGGCGGGACATCGTGCGATCCGCCCACGACTGGTGGATCCTCGCGTGCGCGCAATCGGCGTAACCTGGCCACCCCATCTCGCGATTGCGCGGTTTCGCGACGCCGGAGGCCAGCATGGCGATCATCAAGAAACCCTTCGATTCCTACTCGATCGTCCACTCCAGCAACAACTCCCAGTACGAGGCCGACATCGCCTGCTTCATCACGGGCACCGTCGGCCTGATCGGGAGAATCCTCTTCTTCAAGGACGGCACCCCTCCGCCGCCGAACGTGCTGCTGGCGTACGGGCCGGAAATCCACTTCCCGCTCAGCAGGTTCCCCGAAGTGGTCGACACCTTGCGCCAGGAGAAGCCTCTCTACCTGTGGCTGGACACGGACTCCCTGGTCGGGGCGGTCGGCACGACAGACAAGGAACCGGCAGGCGAGGAGGAGGGCTGACGTCGACCCGGCCTGGAGGTCGGATCAGGGATGTGACCGATAGCCGGGCAATAGGGCGGGGTAAGCGGCGGCGGGCAGGTTGGTCCTGATGGCACAACCAGAGAGGGGGTCGCCGATGAGCGCGGATGCCGGGGTCACGGCGATGGGGATCGACCACGTCCGGCTCAGCTACCTCTACCTCGACCAGGGCGACCTCGACGGGTACGGCTCGCTGTTCGCGGCCGACGCGCGGATCGTCCGGCCCGGTGACCGGGTGTTGCGCGCGCACGTCGAGTCCGGGCACGCGGGGCTCAGCGTCGGCAACCACGTGGTGGAGGAGGTCTTCGGCGTCGACGACCGGGTCACCGTGACCGGGCGGCTGACGTACCGGGCGACGGGGCGGGAGGTGGGCTTCGCGGACGTCTTCGCGTTGTCCGAGCACGGCTTGTTGCGGTTCCAGAAGACCTACTTCTTCGTCGCGCCAGGGTAGCGGGCCGGGGGTGGTGGCGGCGCGTCGCCGCCGGTGGGACCGACTGCCGAAGGCCCGTTGGTCCTGTCGGACGAGCGGGCCGGGTAGCTTCGAGCACGACGGTGACACCGGTGCTCACCCCGAGTTACCGTGATCACGCGGTCGACTTGGGGAGCAGCAGTGGGGTTGCCAGCGCGATTACCGGAAACCGGTTTGGTCTACCGCGTCCTCGGGCCCCTGCACGTCTCCAGCGGTGCCGACGGTGACGTGAAGATCCCGCCGGGACGGCAGCAGGTGGTGCTCGCCATCCTGCTGCTGGAGGCCAATCGGGTCGTCGGCGTCGACACGTTGGTCGACGCGATCTGGAACGACGCGCCGCCCGCGACCGCGCGCACGCAGGTGCAGATCTGCGTGTCGGCGCTGCGCGGCACCCTGATCCGGGCCGGGCGCGGCGAGGCCATCGCCACCAAGCCGCCCGGCTACTCGCTGCGGGTCGCCGACGGGGAGCTGGACCTGCACCTGTTCGCCCGGCTGACCGCCGACGCCGAGGAGGCGATCCGGGTCGGTGACCGGGTGGCGGCGTCGACGTTGTTGCGCCAGGCCCTCGGGCTGTGGCGCGGGCCCGCGTTGGGCGGCACCACCAGCCGCGCGCTGAACGCCCGGGCGGCCAAGCTGGACGAGGACCGGCTCGCCGCCTTGGAGATGTCCCTGGACCTGGAGCTGGCCGCGGGCCGCCACCACCACCTGGTCGGCGAGATCAGCGCCCTGGTCGCGCAGCACCCGCTGCGGGAACGCCTGCGCGGCCAGCTCATGCTCGCGCTGCACCGGTCCGGGCGGCAGGCCGAGGCGTTGGAGGTGTACCGGGTCGCGCGCGACCTGCTGGTGGATGAGCTCGGCCTGGAACCGGGCGACGAGCTGCGCCGGTTGGAGGGCGCCATCCTCGCCGGCGACCCCGGGCTGCTGGTCGCGGCGCCCGAGCCCGAGGCTCCGCCACAACGCGCGCCGGAGACCACCGCGCCCCTCCAACTACCGGCGGACATGGGCGACTTCACCGGCCGCGCCCGGCTGATCGCGCGGGCCGAGGAGCTGCTGACCGGCCCGCAACGCGCGACGCGGGTGCTGGCGCTGGTGGGCAAGCCGGGCGTGGGCAAGAGCGCGTTGGCCGTGCACATCGCGCACCGCCTGGTTGACGAGCACTTCCCCGACGGTCAGCTGTACTGCGACCTCGCGGGCACCCGGGCCGCGCCCGCCACGGCGGCCGACGTGCTGGGGCGGTTCCTGCGCGCGTTGGGCATCCCGGGGTCCTCGATCCCGGACGCCGCGGACGAGCGGGCGGAGATGTACCGCCAGCTCGTGGCCCGCAAGCGGGTGTTGATCGTGCTGGACGACGCGGCGGCCGAGGGCCACGTGCAGGCGTTGCTGCCGGGCAGCGGCACGTGCGCGATGATCGTGACCAGCCGGGCCAGGCTGACCGGTCTGCCCGGCGCGCGGGTGCTCGAGGTCGACGTGCTCGACCACGACGAGGCGATGGACATGCTGGCCACGGTGATCGGCCCGGAGCGGGTGGACGCCGAGCCCGCCGCGGCGAACGCGCTGATCCGGCTGGTCGGCGGCTTGCCGCTGGCGCTGCGGATCGTGGCCGCGCGGCTGGCCGCCCGCCGCCAGTGGTCGTTGGCGTGGATGCTGGAGCGGTTGTCCGACGAACGCCGCCGGCTCGACGAGCTGGCGCACGGCGAGATGGTGGTGCGGGCGAGCCTCGCGCTCACCTACGACGGCCTCGGCCCGGACGCGCGGCGGTTGCTGCGCCTGCTGGGCCTGCTCGACGGCCTGAGCTTCCCCACGTGGGTGGCCGCGGCGCTGCTGGACGCGGACCTGTACCGGGCGGCGGACCTGTTGGAGCTGCTGGTCGACGCGCAGATGCTGGAGATCGTGGCCATCGACCTCGACGGCAGCCCGCGCTACAAGTTCCACGACCTGATCCGGCTCTACGCCCGTGAGCAGTTGGAGCGGCACGCCGCGGAGGACGCGCCCCAGGACGCGTTGGAACGGGTGTCGGGCGGTTGGCTCGCGCTGGCCGAGGAGGCGCACGCGCGCATCTACGGCGGTGACTTCACCGTGCTGCACGGCGGTGCGCCGCGCCGTCGGCTGCCGCGGTCCTCAGTGGACCGGTTGCTGGCCGACCCGGTGGCGTGGTTGGAGGCGGAGCACCGCAACCTGTGCTCGGCGGTCGACCTGGCCGCGGGCGGCGACCTGGTCGAGATGTGCTGGGACCTCGCGGTCACGTTGGTGACGTTGTTCGAGGCGCGCTGCTACTTCGACGACTGGGAGCGCACGCACGAGCGGGCGCTGGCGGTGGTGCGCGCGGCCGGTGACCGGCGTGGCGAGGCGGCGTTGCTGTGCTCGCTCGCGTCGCTGCGCCTGAGCTGGTCGCGCGGCGGCTACGACGTGGTCGACCTGCTGGACCCGGCGCTGGCGCTGTTCGAGGAGCTCGACGAGGTCCTGGGTGTGGCGATGGTGCGGCGCAACCTGGCGCTGGCGCACCACCGGCGCGGCGACGCGGAACGGGCGGAGCCGGAGTACCTGGCCGCTCTGGACGGGTTCCGGCGGGCGGGAGACCCGGTGGGGCAGGCGTACGTGCTGACGCAGCTGGCGCAGATCGACGTGCGCAACGGGGCGGAGGAGTCGGCGGGAGCTCGGCTGCGCGAGGCGCTGGGCATCTGCCGGGAGGTCGGCAACCGGCGGGTCGAGGTGCAGGTCCGCTACCGGCTGTGCGACTTGACGGTGCGGCGCGGGGAGCACCGGGAGGCCGAGGCGGCGTTGACCGAGCTGCTGGACGGTGTCCGGGAGTTGCACGACATCGTGGGCGAGGTGCGGGTGCTCCGCCTGCTGTCGGAGGTGAAGCTGGCGCTGGGTGACGGCGTGGGGGCCGAGGAGCTGCTGCGCCGGGCGCTGGAGGTGCACGAGCGGGCGATGGACCACGCCGGCGCGGCGGAGACGTCAACGGAGCTGGCGCTGGTGCTGGCCGGCCGGGGTGACCGGGTGCAGGCCGCCGACCTGCTGGACCGGGCGATCGCGGTGTTCGCCGAGCGGAACATGACCGCGTCCCGGGAGCGTGCCGCTCAGGCGTTGGCGGCGCTCGGGGCGGGCTGAACCGGATCACACCGCGGTCTGCGTCGGACCCCACGGCGTGTCGTCGGAGGTCGGGCCCCAGGGGGTGTCGTCGGACATCGGGCCCCAGGGGGTGTCGTCGGAGGCGGTCGCCGTCGTCGGGCCCCAGGGCGTGTCGTCGGCGTGGGCGGCGGTGGCGCCGAGGACCGGGAAGAGCACGATCGCGGCGATCGCGGTGGCGGTGGCGAAGGTCTTGGTGATGTTCATCTCGGGGCCTCTTCCTGGTCGGTTCCTGCTGCTGGAACCGACGTTAGGAATGCTCACCATCGCGGCCTTATCGTGCCGCGATGGAAGCATTATCGCGGCCGAATAGAGATCACCCAGAAGCCGCTAAGACCCACTTTGACCTGCGCATTCAGCTAGGCGGCCGTAGTTGCCACCTTTTTGACGAATGTGTTGTGGGGCGTGGCAGGCACTGTTCCCGTGGTGTGATCCACCGATACCGGGGCGCCCAGTTCCCGGCAGGCCGCGCGAATCCCGTCGACTTTCGCGTCGTGGTCCGGGTCGGTGCGCGACACCAGCACGCCGACCATCGTCCCGCTGTGCGCGACGACCACGCCGAGGGCGTCCGCGTCCCGGCTGATCGCGATCAACGGGTCGAGCAGGCGCTTGTGGCAGCGGCGCTGGTTCAGCTCGGCGCTGCGGGTGGCCACCCGGCCGACCGCCGCCAAGTCGCCCCGCGCCAGTGCCGCGCCGACGTCGTCGAGCAGCACGCCGTACTCGCGGCGCTCGGCGGCGGTGATGGCCGGGCGGGTCGTGTTGAAGTCCACGGTGTCCACCTGGCCGCCCTCGTCCACGCCGATCACGGTCAGCGGAGGTGGCGCGCCCAGCGCCCGGCACAGCGCCACCCGGCGGTGGTGGAACGCGACGATGCCAGGGTGCATCAGGCCATCGGTCGGCTCGACCCCGCGCAGCAGCAGTTCGGTCTCCCGCGGCCCCACGACGCGTCCCAGCGCGTCGCCGACCGCCCGCACGGTGGCGACGAGGTCGGCGGAGGAACTGGCCATGCCCTTGCCCTCGGGCAGGTCGCTGGTGATCTCCAGCGTGCCGCCGAACCCGCCCGCGCCGAACCGGTCCAGGGCCGACCGCGCGACGAACGCGGACTTCCGCTTGTGCTCGGGCGACACGCGCAGCTCGGACGAGTCCGGGAACAGCGTGATCCGCGCGGTGGACCAGCGGGCGATCGGCAAGGTCACCAGGAAGTCCTCACCCGACCCCGGCAGCGCGCCCTGCAACAGCTCGCCGAAGGTGCCGAAGGACACCCCGGTGCCGTGCCGCACCTCGACCGACGTGCCCCTCCGCGTCGCCGTCATCCCCTCGGTCACGACCCATCACCACCCTGTGCTCGGTTCGTCGTCATGTCGGTCGGTCGTGCCCCGTCGAAGTCGGTCACGACGTGGGCCTGCCGAGCAGGCGCAGCACGTCGTCGGCGGTGTCGGCCACGTCGAGCATCCTCACCTGGGCCCTGGTGGCGAAGTCGTCCGCCTCCGCGTGCGCCAGCAGAGCCACCAGCGGGTCGAAGAACCCCCGCCGGTTGACCAGCACGATCGGCCGGGCCAGGCCGCGCGCCTGTTCCAGCGCCATCAGCTCGGCGAGCTCGCGCAGGACGTCCACGCCGCCCGGCAGCACGACGAAGCCGTCGGCGAGCCGGTGCACCAGCTTGATCCGCTCGTCCGCGGTGCGCACGGCCTGCAGCACCGTGCCGCCCACCTTCGGCACGCCGCCGCGCAACTGGGACAGCGGCACCACGTTGTTCACCGGACTGCCCGCGGCGTGCGCGGTGTTCACCAACCGGCCGAGCACGCCGACCGGGGCGCCGCCGCACACCACCCCCAGCCCGACGCCGCCGAACCGCGCGCCCAGCTCGGCGGCGAAGGCGAGGTACTGCCCGCCCGCGCCCTCCCCCGTGCCGCAGAGCACCCCGACCCGGCGCACCGGTGGGCGCAGGGGCAGGTCCAGCACCTCGGCCGTCAGGACCGCAACACCGGCTCGATCCGGCATCGCCATCACCGTCCTCTCCTGTGGGCTGCCGTCCCGCCGAAGCCAAGACGTCGCCGCCATCGATGTCCTATCGCCGGGCACGGCGGTCACCGGCCCGAGGTCGCGGTGCGCAGTTCGCGCGGCTCGGAGGCGCGCGCGGAGGGAAGGGCGAGCACCACGCCCGTCGTCCGGTCCGGCTTGGGGCGGGGTGCGTGCACCCGCCGCGGCCGGGCGTGCCCGGCCGGCCGTTGTCGCGCGAACGCCACGACCAGGCCGCCGACGTGGCAGGTCAGGCCGCCGTCGGGGGCGCGTTCCAGCTCGAACAGGCCGGCGTCGACCAGTTCGGCGAGCGCGTCGTCGGCCTCGTCGGGGTGGGTTTCCAGGAACCGGGCGCACAGCGTGCCGGGGAACTCGACCGGCCCGGGTCCGAGCAGGCCGACCCGGCGCAGCAGGCGGCGGGCCACCGGGCTCAGGCGGGCGTGCGGCGCGGTCAACGGGTCTTCGACGTCCCGGGCGAGCTCGCGCCAGCCGTCGCCGGCGGTGAGCCGGGCGGTCTGGGTGGCGACGGGCCAGTGCGGACGGGCCGCCAGGCGCGCGCCGGCCAGGCGCAGCGCGAGCGGGTCGCCGCGGCACTCCTCGGCCAACCGCAGGACGTCGTCCTGCTGCGCTCCCGCGCGCTCCGCCCCGATCACGGCGGTGACGAGGCGTGCGCCTTCTCCGACGGTCAGCGGGCCGGTCGTGACGTGCCAGGCGCCGACGAGCGTCGTCAGCCCGCGCCTGCTGGTGACGATGACGGCGCAGGTCGGGCTGCCCGGGAGCAGCGGTGTGACCTGCCGTTCGTCCGCCGCGTCGTCCAGCACGACCAGCACCCGGCGGTCGGCGATCAGGTCGCGGTAGAGATCGGTGCGCTCGTCGGTGCTCGGGGGGATCGCCGGATCGGGCACGCCCAGGGCGCGCAGGAAGCGGGCGAGCGCGTGGGCCGGGTCGACCGGGTCGGCGCCCGCGCCGTGGAGCCGGACGAACAGCTGGCCGTCGGGGTAGTCCTCGCGCAACCCGTGGGCCGCGTGCACGGCGAGCGCCGTCTTGCCACTCCACGCCCGACCGCCGACGGCCACCACGCGGGTGCCCGGGTCGGTGGTGGGCGGGGCGAGCAGGTCGCGGACGCGGGTGAGGAGGTCGGTGCGGCCGGTGAAGTCCCGGCTGGTCGGCGGCAGCAGGTGCGGCACGGCACGGCGGGTTGCGGCGATGGGACCGGTGCCGGGGCCGGGGCGAGAACCGGGATCACGGCCGGGCATCCAGCCAGAGGCGGAGTTCGGACGGGCACCCGCGCTGGAGAGGGGGTCCGAGCCCGAGCCGAAGCCCGAGCGGGAGGCCGAGTCGGCTCGGAAACCCGAGCCCGGGCGGGGGCTCGGGTTGAAGCGGGAGGGGGAGCTGCGATCGGAAGTCGCGGCGGCGGCGGTGTGGGTGGTCGGGCCGGGGGTGGAGTCGGGGTGGACGGCAGGGCTGGTGCCGGCGAGGATCGCCCGTTGGACCCGTGACAGCTCCTCCCCCGGGTCCAGGCCGAGCTCGTCGATCAGCAGCCGGCGGCCGTCCTGGTAGACCTCCAGCGCCTCGGCCCGCCGGCCGGCCGCGTGCAGCGCCGCCATCATCTGCGCGCGCAGCCGCTCCCGGAACGGGTTGGCGGCCACCAGTTCCGCCAGTTCCCCGATCAGGTCCGGCCGCGGGCCGAGCGGTAGTTGGACGTCGACGTGCTCCTCCACCACCGAGATCCGCCGATCGGCGAGCGCGGTCCGGGCCGCGTCGGCCAGCGCGCCGTTCACGCCGTCCAGCGGCCTTCCGCGCCACAGCGCCAGCGCCTCCCGGTAGTGCGCGACGGCGCCCCGGGGATCGTCACCGGCCGAGGCGCGGCGGGCGCGGGCCACCAGCGCGTCGAACGCCAGGAGGTCGAGCTGGTCCTCCCGGCAGCGGATCAGGTAGCCGGGGCTCTGGCGGACCACGACGTCCGGCAGTCCCGCGCCGTGCAGCGCCCGCCGGATCGCGGAGACGCAGATCTGGATCTGCTCACGCGCCGTGGACGGCGGCCTGGTGTCCCACACGGCGTCCACCAGCCGGTCCACCGCGACCACCCGGTTGGCCTGCAACAGCAGCATGGCCAGCACCGCCCGCTGACGCGGCGGGAACGCCAGGCCGTCCGCGTCCAGCGGGCCGAGAATCCGGAAAATCATGTCTGCGAACCCCCGGGTCCGATTTCACCGAGCTGCTTGCGGACTGACCTTCGTCGCCCTTTTTATCCCGCCGCTATCGCGGACTTAACGGTCGCCCCGTTGCCCTCGCGATAGCACGGCGATAAGCCGCCTTCTTAGCGTTCCGCTCATCAAGATGCCAGGTGGGACCCTATGCAGGAGGTGGCGGGATGTCCGTCGAAACGATCGGCACAACCGTCCTGGAGGTCTTCCGGGACGTGCTGAAGAACAGCGAGCTCGGCGAGGACACCGATTTCTTCGAGGCCGGTGGTGATTCCCTGCTGGCGATCGACGCGATCCAGCGGATCGGCGAGGACGTCGGCCTCGACCTGGACCCCGTGGTCATCTTCATGTACCCGACGCCGGCCAGCTGCGCCGGTGCCGTCGCGGACCTCGGGTAAGCGCCGATGACCTCCATCGTCACGGGCCGGCGCCCGCCGGCCCCACCACTCGCGGCACCACGACCCGAGGCACCACGGGCGGTGCCGGTCACCGACGGCTTCCGGTGGTGGCCGGAGCTGATCGTGCGCGGGGCCGGGTTCGCCGCTTCCGGCGTGCTCGACCTGGCCGACGCCGAGCTGGGCGGGCAAGCCGACGACGTGGCCGCCGCCGGGGACGACCCCGTCGCGTGGCAGCGGTTCCGCGAGCAGTTCGAGGCCGCCACCACCGCGATGGGGCAACGGCTGCGCGACATCGCCGCGTCCCCGTTGTTCCAGCACGCGGTGACCTGGCAGAACCACAGCCTGCTCCCGCTGGCCGTCGAACCGTTCCTGCGCCGCCCGGCCACCGAGGCCCGCAACTCCAAGAACCGGCAGCGCGAGGAGCTGATCGCCTCCTACTGGCAGCGCTACTGCCTGAAGAACGACTCGATCGGCTTCTTCGGACCGGTCGGCTGGGCCCGGTGGGACGATCGCCCGCACAGCGAGGTCGTCGTCGGCGACCGGCTGGTGCGCCGGTCCACCGTGTTCTTCGAGAGCTGGGCGGTCGACCGGCTGGCCGAGGTCGTCGGCGCCACCTCGGGCCTGCGGTCCTGGCTCGCGCCCCGGCGGATGCCCTACCTGCGGCTGGTCGGCGATCGGGTCGAGCTGCCCATGGGCGCTCCGGTCGACCTGGACCCCCTGCAGGCACGGGTGCTGCGCGCCTGCGACGGGGTCGCTCGGGCCCGCGACCTCGGCGGTGCCGAGGTCGCCGAGGTGCTGGCCGACTTCGCCCGTCGCCGGTGGATCACCTGGAAGATCGACCTGCCGGTGACGCCGTTCCCCGAACGAGCGCTGCGCGCGGTGCTGGAGCGGGTGGAGGACGAAGAGCTCCGCAACGCCTGCCTGGCTCCGCTGGACCGGCTGGAGGCGTGCCGGGAGGCCGTCGCACGGGCGGGCGACGCGACCGCGTTGACCGAGGCGCTGACCGCGGCCGACCGGGTGTTCCACGAGCTGACCGGCGCGGACGGGCGACGTCACGGCGGGCAGGCCTACGGCGGTCGGACGCTGATGTACCAGGATTGCGCCCGCGACGTGGACGCCGTGTTCGGCCAGGACCTGATGGCCGCGGTCGAGCCGCTGGAGCTGCTGGCCCGTGGCTGCCGGTGGTTGTGCGCGCAGGCCGCCGACGCGGCACGCGCCACGTTGCTGGAGGTCTATCGCCGAGTCGGCGGGCCGTGCGCCCTGTCGGACCTGTGGGCGGCGGCCCTGGGTCCTCTGCGCCGCGACGTGACCGCGGCGGTGGACGCGGCCCGCGTCGAGTACGCCGCGCGCTGGGCCTCCGTCCTCCGCCCGCCGCCCGGCGCGACCGAGGTGCGCCGCTCGCACGCCGACCTGCTGCCCGCGGTGCGCGCCGCGTTCGACGTGCCGGGACCGGGCTGGAGCGCCGCGCGCTACCTCTCCCCCGACCTGATGATCTCGGCGACCGACCTGGACGCGGTGCGCCGCGGCGACTTCCAGGTGGTGGTCGGCGAGATCCACCTGGCGATGAACAGCCAGCGCAGCAACTGCTTCGTCACCCAGCACCCGGAGCCGGCCGACCTGCTGCGGCACGTCGACGCGGACTTCCCGCAGCCGCGGCTGCTGCCCGCCCCACCGCGCAGCGGCCCGGTCCGCCGGTCCACCCGCACCCAGTCCGCGCTCACCCGCGACGCCGACCGGCTGGTCGAGTTCCACCACCACACCGTCCCCGCCGACCGGCCGGGACTGCTCCCCAGCAGCGCGATCACCGTGCACGAGGGCCACGACGGCCTGGTCGCGGTGCTGCCGGACGGCACGCGGCACGACCTGCTCGACGTGTTCTCCGAGGTCCTGATGGACGTGGTGCTCAACGCGCACAGCCTGTTCGCCGGGCACGCGCACGTGCCGAGGGTGGTCGTGGACCGCGCCGTGGTGCAGCGCGAGACGTGGCGCTTCCGGGCGGCCGAGGTGCCGTTCGCGTCCGAGAAGGACGAGGCACGCCGGTTCGTCGCGGCCCGCGCCTGGCGGGAGGCCGCCGGCCTGCCGCCGCGGGTGTTCGCCAAGGCAGGCTCCACCGACAAGCCGGTGTACGTCGACTTCGACAGCCCGGTGCTGGTGAACGTGCTGGCCAAGATGCTGCGCGGCGCCGCACCGGACCAGCTCCTCGGCTTCACCGAACTGCTGCCCGACCTGGACCACCTGTGGCTGGTGGACCAGAACGGCGACCGCTGCACGTCCGAGCTGCGCTTCGCGATGGTCGACCGGCTCGGCGCGCCCGATGGACAGGAGGCCCCGTGACCACAGTGCTGCCGGCTCCGGGCGCGATCGCGGACGACGTCCCGCTCGCCCGGCCGGACCACCTGACGCTCGGCGGCGGCTGGCGCTGGTCGCCGCACGTGATCGCGCGCGGCGCGGGTTTCCCCGCCGACGGCGTGCTGCGGCTGCGGGCGCCCGCGCTGCTCGACCGCGCCGACGACCTGGCCGACGCCGCGCCGGACGACCCGCGGTGGAACGGGTACCGCGCCGCGTTCGACACCGCCGCCCGCGCCGGCGGGGTCGAGTTGCAGCGGGTGGCCGCCGACGGCGACTTCCGCCGCGCCGTGGCCTGGCAGAACCACCGCCTGATCGACGGCGCGCTCGCGCCGCTGCTGCGCTGGCGGGCCGACGTGGAGCCGCGCAACGCCAAGCACCGCGCCCGGGAGGAGCTGATCGCCTCCTACTGGCAGCGCTACTGCGTGAAGAACGACTCGATCGGGTTCTTCGGTCCGGTGCTGTGGGCGACGGCGGTCGGCGATCCGGACACCCGGTTGCGGCCCGGGCCCGGTCTGACCCGCAGCATGGAGGTCTACTTCGAGCCGTGGGCGATCGACCGGCTCGCCGACGTGGTGCAGGCGCTGCCCGGCCTGCGGAACTGGCTGCGCCCGCGGCGCAACGCCTTCCTCAAGCTGGACGGGGACGTGGTGTTGCCGCCCGGCGGCAAGCCGGTCGCGGTGAGCGCCGCCGAGGCGTCCGTCCTGCGCCTGTGCGACGGGCGGACCCGGGTCCGCGACCTGCCCGCCCTGCTCGCCGAGCCGTCCACCGTGGACTCCGTGGTCGCGGTGCTGGACGGGTTCGCCAAGCGCCGCTGGGTGAGCTGGAAGCTGGACGTGCCGGTGTCCAAGTGGCCCCTGCGCGAGCTGCGGGCGTTCGTCGAGGGCGTGTCCGACGACGCGCTGCGGGAGTCCGCCGCACGGCTGCTGGACCGGCTGGACGCCGGGCGGGCCGAGTTGCAGGCCAAGGTCGACGCGCCGGCCGACGAGGTCACCGCCGCCCTGCTCGACCTGGACGCCACGTTCACCGAGCTGACCTCCGGGCCGTCCACCCGCAACGCGGGCCAGGCCTACGGCGGTCGGACGCTGGTCTACGCCGACTCCCGCCGGGACGCCGACCTGACCATCGGCACGACCCTGCTGGCCGCGGCCGAGCCGGTGCGGCTGCTGGCGGACAGCGCGCGGTGGTTCTGCGCCGAGGTCTCCGCGGGCGTGCGGCCCGCGCTGGACGAGGTGCACCGGTCGTTCGACACCGCCGCACCGGTCGACTTCGCCTCGTTCTGGGTGAAGTCGCTGGTGCCGCTGCGCTCGGCGATCAACCGCGCGGCCGACGCGACCGCCGCGGAGTTCCGCCGCCGGTGGGCCGAGGTGCTGCGGCTGCCCGAGGGCGAACGGCGGGTGCGCCGGACGTCCGCCGACCTGCTGCCCGCCGTGGGCGCGGCGTTCGCCGCCACCGGGCCGGGGTGGTCGGCCGCCCGGCACTTCAGCCCGGACCTCATGGTGGCCGCGCGGGACGGCGACGCGATCAACCGCGGCGAGTTCGAGCTGGTGCTCGGCGAGGCGCACATGGCGATCAACGCCCAGCGCAGCAACTGCCTGGTCAGCCAGCACCCCGACCTGCCCGCGCTGCTCGCGCAGACCGACGAGGAGTTCCCCCGGCCGAGGCTGCTGCCGGTGCTGCCCAAGGGCAGCCTGCCGCGCCTGTCGATCCGCACGCACCCCGGGTTCGTGCGGGACCGCGACTTCCTGCTGGAGACCACGCACCACACCGTGCACGCCGACCGGCCCGGCCTGGTCGCCGCGCGCGACGTGGCGGTGGTGCGGGTGGCGGGCGGACTGGCGCTGCGCCTGCCCACCGGCGAGGTGTTCGACGTGCTGGACGCGTTCTCCGAGATCCTGATGGACGCGGTGATCGACCGGTTCAGCCTGTTCGACGACCGCCCGCACACGCCGCGCGTCACCGTCGACAAGGTGGTGCTCAGCCGGGAGAAGTGGCGGGTGCCGAGCACGTCGGTGCCGTTCGCCAAGTGCAAGGACGAGGCGCTGCGGTTCGTGCTGGCCCGGCGGTGGCGGCGCGAGCTGGGCCTGCCCGAGCAGGTCTTCGTCACGCCGGTGAAGGGCGCCAAGCCGGTCTACATCGACTTCGACAGCCCGGTCTACGTGAACCTGCTGGCGAAGTTCGCCCGGCGGGCGGCGGAGACGGGTTCGGTGCTGACCGTTTCCGAGATGCTGCCCCGGCACAACGGGCTGTGGCTGCGCGACGGCGCGGGCCACCGCTACACGTCCGAGCTGCGGCTGGCCGCGTTCGACCTGACCGGCGGCGGGCCTTCCACCGACGGCGACCGATTCCGGACGGAGGGACCGTGATGGCCGACCCCGTGATCGCCGACCCGACGACCGGCCCGACGACCGGCCCGGCGGCGGGCGCGCTGCCCCGCAACCAGCGGCGCCTGTGGTTCACCCACCAGCTCGACCCCAGCGGCGAGGAGCTCCTGGTGCCGCTGGTGCTGAGGTTCTCCGGGCCGCTGGACGTGCCCGCGCTCCGCGCGGCGCTGACCGGGATCACCGCCCGCCACGAGGTCCTGCGCACCTCCGTGGTCACGGTGGACGACGAGCCGGTCGCGGTCGTCCGGCCGGTGGGCGCGTTCGACCTGGCGGTGACCGCGCTGCCCGAGGGCGCCGAGCTCGGCCCGGCCGTGGACGCCGAACTGCGCGTCCCGTTCGACCTGGCGGGCGGGTTGCCGATCCGGGCCCGGCTGTTCCGGCTCGCCGCCGAGGAGCACGTGCTGTGCGTGAGCGTGCACCACATCGCGTTCGACGGCTGGTCGGCGGCGGTGTTCCAGGACGAGCTGGCCGCGCTGTACGACGCGCACCGCGCGGGCGCCGTCCCGGAGCTGCCCGCGCCGCCCGCCCAGTTCCGCGAGGTCGCGCTGGCCGCCGACGACCAGCTCGCCGTCGGTGACCGGCTGGTCCGCGGCCTGGCGTTCTGGCGGGCCGAGCTGGCGGACGCGCCCGCGTTCGAGCTGCCACCGGACCGGGCGCGGCCCGCCCGCCGCTCGGGTCGCGGCACGACGGCCTCGTTCACCCTGTCCCCGCAGGCCGCCGAGGCGCTCGCCGGGGTGGCGCGCTCCCGGCGGGCGACCCTGTTCTCGGTCCTGCTGGCCGCCGCCCAGGTGTTCTGCCACCGGGTGTCGGGGCGCGGCGACGTGGTCACCGGCACCTCGCTCGCCGAACGCGACCAGGCCGTGCGCAAGAACCTGATCGGGCCGTTCCTGGCCATGTTGGTGCTGCGCAACGACCTGACCGGCAACCCGCCGTTCGCCGAGCTGGTCGGGCGGGTCCGCCGCCGGATGATCGAGGCCTACGCCCACCGGCACGTGCCGTTCGACCTGCTCGTGGAGGAGCTGGCGCCGGAGCGGGACCTGTCGCGCACCCCGCTGTTCGGCGTGCTGGTGGACATCCAGCCCGGCGCGGTGCGGCTGCCCGAGCTTGCCGGTCTGACGACAGGCGCGGTGCCGGTGGCCGGGAAGACGGCGCGCTACGACGTCGAGATCGCCTTCACCACGTGGGCCGACGGCCGGATCGACTGCCGCGTGACCGGTGACGCCGCGCTCTACCGGGCGGACACCGTGCGGCGCTGGGCCCGTCAGCTCGACACCTTGCTGGCGGACCTGGCGGAACGACCGGAGCAGCGCATCGACGAGGCCGCGCTGTCCTCGTCCGACGAGGTGGCCGGGCTGCGCGCGGTCACCGTGCCCGCGCCCGTGCCCTTCCCCGCCCGCACCCTGCACGAGCTGTTCACCGACCAGGCCGCCCGCACCCCCGACGCCACGGCCGTGGTCACGGCGGACGGCGAGCGGCTGTCCTACCGGGAGCTGGCCGACCGGTCCGACGTGATCGGGCGGGCGCTGGTCGCCCGCGGCGTGCGGGTGGACGACGTGGTGGGCGTGCGCATGGACCGCACGGCGGACCTGGTGCCCGCGCTGCTGGGCGTGCTCAAGGCCGGTGCGTCGTTCCTGCCCCTGGAGACGGACACGCCGCCGGCCAGGGTGGCCAAGCTGCTCACCGGCGCCCGCGCCCGGCTGTGCCTGTCGGACCGCGGCCTGCCCCACGCGGGCGTGCCGACGGCGGCCCCGGACGAGCTGGTCGACCCCGGTCCGGACGTCGCGCTGCCCGAGGTGCACCCGCTCGACCTGTGCTCGGTGTACTGCACGTCCGGGTCGACCGGCGAGCCGAAGCGCGTGGCCAGCACCCACGAGGGCTGGGTCAACCGGATGCTGTGGATGCAGCGCAGGCACGGCCTGCGGCCCGGCGGGACGGTGCTGCACAAGACGACGCTGACCTTCGACGACGCCGCCGTGGAGGTGTTCTGGCCGCTGCTGACCGGCGGTGTGGTGGCGTTGCTCGGCCCGGGGCTGCACCGCGACCCGCGGGCGATCGTGGCCGCCGGCGTCCGGCACGACGCGGCGCACGTCCAGTTCGTGCCGAGCATGCTGGAGTTCTTCGTCGAGGCGGTCACCCCGGCCGACCTCGCCGGCTGGCCGTCGCTGCGCAGCGTGCTGTCCAGCGGCGAGGCGCTGCGACCGGACCTGGTGCGCCGGTTCCTCGACGTCACGGCCGCGGCGGGCCGGTCGATCAGCCTGGACAACACCTGGGGCGCCACCGAGGTGTCGATCGACTCGACCTTCCACGTCTGCGGCCCCGACGACGTGGGCCCGGACGCCGCCGCCGGCGCCGTGTCGCTCGGCGTGCCGCTGGACAACAACGAGGTGCACGTCCTGGACGAGCACCTGCGGCCGGTGCCGGTCGGCGTGCCCGGCGAGCTGTACCTGGGCGGTGTCGGGCTGGCCCGGGGCTACCTGCACGACCCGCGGCGCACCGCCGAGTCGTTCGTGCCGCACGTCGAGCGACCCGGGGAACGGCTCTACCGCACCGGCGACGTGGGCCGGCTGCGGCCCGACGGGTCCGCGGAGTTCCTCGGCCGCGCCGACGACCAGGTGAAGGTGCGCGGTGTGCGCATCGAGCTGGGCGAGATCGAGGCCGTGCTGCGCGAGCACCCCGGGATCGCCGACGCCGTGGCCGCCGTGCGCGCCACCGCCGCCGGTCCGACCGTGGTCGGCTACGTGGTGCCCGTGCCCGGCGCCGCCCCGGGCACGGCCGAGCTGCGCGCGTTCGCCGCCGACCGGCTCACGGGGTACGCGGTGCCCGGCGCTCTGGTGGTGCTGGACGCCCTCCCGTTGCTGCCCAACGGGAAGCTCGACCGGCGGGCGCTGCCCGTGCCCGAGCAGGCCGACGTGCCGGCGGCGGAATTCGTCGAGCCGCGTGACTCCGCCGAGCTCGCCGTGGCCGAGCTGTGGGCCGAGGCGCTGGGCCGGCCGAGGGTGGGCGCGACCGACGACTTCTTCGCGCTCGGCGGGCACTCGCTGCTCGCGATCCGGGTGACCAACGCGATGAGCCGCGCGTTCGGCGTGGCGCTGTCGCCGGTGCTGCTGTTCGAGCGGCGCACCGTCGCGGCGGTGGCCGAGCGGGTCACCGACCTGGTGCTCGCCGACGTGGACGCGTTGAGCGACCACGACGCGGAACGACTCCTGACCTCCTGACCGCACGAGACCCGACGGGAACCACGATGACCACCGAAGCAGTGCGGCCGGGCGCGATGAGCACGGCGAAGCAGCGGTTGATCGAGCAGCGGTTGCGCGGCCGTGCGTCGGCCGGCGCACCGGACCGGCCGGAGATCGGCCGGCTCACCGGTGACGGGCCGACCGCCCTCTCCCCGGTGCAGCACGGGATGTGGCTCGCCAACCAACTCCTGACCGACAACGCCGTGTACGGCGTCCAATGGTCCCTGTGGCTGCGCGGTGCGGTGGACCGAAGCGCGTTGGCCGCCGCGTTCGCCGCCCTGGTGCACCGGCACGAGGTGCTGCGCAGCGCCTACCCGGAGGGCGAGGACGGTCCGGTGCAGGTGCTCGGCGACGTGTCGGCGGACCTGCTGCGGGTCGAGGAGCCGCACGACCGCGACGGCGCGCTCGCCCTGGCCGCGGCGCTCGCCCGCGTCCCGTTCGACCTGGCCGCCGGGCCGCTGTTCGGCGCGGTGCTGGTGCCGGTCTCCGGGGACGACGAGGAGCACCTGCTGGTGATCCGGGCGCACCACCTGCTGGTGGACGAGTGGTCCGGAGGCATCCTGGCCCGCGAGCTGACCGCGCTCTACAAGGCGTTCCACACCGGCGGCACGCCCTCGCTCCTCGAGCTGGACGTCCGTTACTCGGACTACGGGCGGTGGCAGGCCGAACGGGTGGCCGGGCCGCTGGGCCGCCGCCAGCTCGACCACTGGCGCGCCGCGCTGGACGGAGCCGCGCCCGTGCTGGAGCTGCCGACCGACCGGGCCCGCGACGTCGCCGACCACCGCGGCGCCACGATCCGAGCCCGGCTCTCCGCCGAGACCTCCGCGGGCGTGCACCGGCTCGCCGCCGCCTCGGGCACGACCGTGTTCAGCACGGTGCTGGCGCTGTTCGCCGGCCTGCTGCACCGCTACACCGGGCAGCCGAGGTTCGCGATCGGCTCCCTGGTCGCGGGCCGGCCGACGCCGCAGACCGAGCCGCTGGTCGGGTTGTTCGCCAACACCGTGGCCATCCCGGTCGACCTGACCGGCGACCCGACCGCGGCCGAGTCGGCGCGCCGGGTGAACCGCTCGGTGCTCGACGCGCTGGCCCACTCCGACGTGCCGTTCGACCAGGTGGTCGCCGACCTGCGGGTGGAGCGCAGCGCCGAGCACAACCCGGTGTTCCAGGTGCTGTTCCAGGCGTTCGAGGCGGGCGCGACGCCGTGGCGGTTCGCCGGGTTGGTGGTCGAGCCGGTCCCGGTGGACGACGGCCACGCCAAGGTCGACCTGACCCTGTTCGCGATCACCAGGCCGGACTGCGTCGAGCTGGTCCTGACCTACGCGCGGGGCCTGTACGAGGACGCGACCGCGCGGCGGCTGCTCGACCACCTGACCGAGCTGATCGGCCGCGCCGTCTCGACGCCCGACCGCCCGCTCGCCGACCTGGACGTGCTCACCCCGGCCGAGCGCGACCGCGCCGTGCGGGGGTGGAACGACACCGAGGCGGTGTTCCCCGACGACGCCACCGTGCACGGGCTGTTCGAGCGGTGGGCCCGGGAGGAGCCCGACCGGGTGGCGGTCCGCGCCGTGGACGGCGGCGCCGTGACGTACCGGGAGCTGGACGAGCGGGCCAACCAGCTCGCGCACCACCTGCGGGCGATGGGCGTCGGCCGGGAGTCCCTGGTGGCGGCGTGCGTCGGCCACTCGACCGAGATGTTCGTGGCGCTGCTGGGCATCCTGAAGGCGGGTGCGGCCTACGTGCCGCTGGACGCCGCCCTGCCCAGCGCCCGGCTGGAGTGGATCCTCACCGACACCGCCGCGCCGATCGTGGTCACCACGGCCGCGCTGCGGTCGGCCGTCCCGGCGGCGTTCGCCGGCCGGTACGTGCTGGTGGACGAGGACTGGCCGGAGATCGACGCCCGACCGCGCAGCGCGCCGCAGCCGCTGTCCGACGCCGGGAACCTGCTCTACGTCATGTACACGTCCGGCTCGACGGGCAAGCCCAAGGGCGTGCTGGTGCCGCACGTCGGCGTGGTCAACTACCTGCACTGGGCGATCACCGGCTACGGCCTGGAGGGCGAGCGGGGCGCGCCGATGCTCGGCTCCATCGCGTTCGACCTGTCGGTACCGAACTTCTGGCTGCCGCTGGTCGGCGGCCGGTGCGTGACGCTGCTGCCGCCGGACCGCAGCCTGGAGACGTTGGCCGGAGTGCTGGCCGAGCCGGGCGACTTTAGCCTGCTCAAGATCACCCCCGGGCACCTGGACGTGCTGCGCGGGATGCTCGACCCGGGTTCGGTGCGGTCCGTGCGCACGTTCGTGGTCGGCGCGGACGAGGTCCGGCCGGAGACCGTGGCGGGCTGGCGGCAGGTCGCGCCGAACGCCCGGATCATCAACGAGTACGGCCCGACCGAGACCGTCGTCGGCTGCTCGGTGCACGTGATCGAGGACGACTTCGACCCGTCGCGGTCGGTGCCCATCGGCAGGCCCATCGACAACATCCGGATGTACGTGCTGGACAGCGGCCTGAACCCGATGCCGGTCGGCGTGGTCGGCGAGCTGTACATAGGCGGCATCGGCGTGGCCCGCGGTTACCTGCACCGGGCCGCGCTGACCGCGGAGAAGTTCGTGCCCGACCCCTTCGGCGCGCCCGGCGACCGGCTGTACCGCACCGGCGACCTGGCCCGCTACCGCCCGGACGGCGAGCTGGACTTCCTGGGGCGCACCGACTTCCAGGTGAAGGTGCGCGGCTACCGCATCGAGCTGGGCGAGGTCGAGGCGCGGTTGGGCCTGCACCCCGGCGTGGTGGACGCGGTGGCCGCGGCGGTCACCGGGGCTGGTGGCCACAAGCGGCTGGTCGGCTACCTGGTCGCGGCGGACCGGACCGCTCCCCCGACGCCGGCCGAGCTGCGCGCGTTCCTGGCCGAGGTGCTGCCGGACTACATGGTGCCGTCGGTGTTCGTCGTGCTCGACCGGATGCCGTTGACCAGTGCGGGCAAGGTGGACCGCACCGCGCTGCCCGCGCCGGGTTCAGCCGCCGCGACCCGCGCCGGGGACGACGCGGCGCGCACTCCCGTGGAGCACCTGCTGGCCGCTGTGTGGCGCGAGGTGCTCGGCCGGTCGGTCGGCGTGCGGGAGAACTTCTTCGAGGTGGGCGGCGATTCGGTGCTCGCGATCCGGGTCGCGGCCCGGGCGCGGCGGGCCGGCCTGGCGATGTCGGTGGGCGCGCTGTTCCGCCACCAGACGATCGCCGAACTGGCGCGCGCGATCGACCCCGGTGATGTGTCGGGAGCCGACCGCGCGGTGGACGAGAACGTTCCGGCGGGTGGTGCGGCGCCGACCGGGCTGGACCCGGTGCCCGGCGCGGCGGCGCTGGCCGAGCTCGGCGCGGTGCACCGGTTGTCGCCGTTGCAGGCCGGGATGCTGCTCAGCGCGGTGGCCGACCCCGAGTCCGGCGACTACCTGGAGCAGTTCGTGCTCACCTTCGACGGCGACCTCGACCACGACGCGATGGCGCGGGCGTGGCGGGCGGTGGCCGATCGGCACGCCGCGCTGCGGACCTCGCTGCACTGGCGCGACCTGCCGCACCCCGTGCAGGTGGTGCACCCGCACGCGGTGCTCGCGGTGGAGCGCCACGACTGGCGGGACCCGCACCCCGAACCACCGGCCGAACGGCTCGCCGGGCTGCTGCGCGCCGAGCGGTCGCGCGGGTTCGCCGAGGACCGGCCGCCGGTGCGGGTGCACCTGGTCCGCGTGGCCGAGCACGCGCACCACGTGGTGTGGGTGCTGCACCACGCCCTGCTGGACGGCTGGAGCATGCCGATCGTGCTGGGCGAGCTGGTCGCCCTCTACCGCGCGTTCTCCGTCGGCGCGCCGGCGCCCGAGCTGCCCGAACCGGTGGACTCGTTGCCCCACCTCGCCTGGCTGGCCGGCCGCGACCGGGCCGAAGAGGCCGCTTACTGGCGCGACGCCCTGGCGGGCTTCACCGAACCGACGCCGATCCCGGCGGTCGGACCCGAACCCGCGACCACGAAGCGGCCGTCGCCGCGCGAAGACCGGGTCGTGCTGTCCGATGAGGACAGTGCGGCGCTGCGCGCGCTGGCCCGTCGCCACCGCGGCACGCTCGGCGGGTTGATGCAGGGCGCGTGGGGTCTGGTGCTGGCCCGCGCGAGCGGTCGGCGCGACGTCGTGTTCGGCACGGTGGTCGCCGGGCGGTCGGCGGACCTGCCCGACCTGGACCGCGCGGTCGGCATGCTGATGAACACCGTGCCGACCCGCGTGCGGTTCGCCCTCGGCGAGACCACCGGCGACTGGCTGCACCGGCTGCGCGCCGAGCAGTGGGCGCTGCGGCCGTTCGAGCACAGCGTGCCGGGCGACGTGCGGCGGCACAGCGGCGTGCCCGCCGGGCGGTCGTTGTTCGACAGCATCGTGGTGTTCGACAACGTCCCCACCGGGCGGGTGGAGCTGTCGGGCGCGGTGCTGAGCGAGGTCGCGCACGACCACGGCCGGTCCGGTCACCCGCTGGTGCTCGACGTCGCGGACCGCGACGCGGTCGAGGTGTCGCTGTTCGCCGACCCGGAGCGGGTGACCGCGGCGGACAGCGCGGCGTTGCTCGCCGAGTACCGCGAGGTGCTGGCCCGGCTGGTGGCCGGGGCGTCGCCGGACGAGGTGCTCGCGTCGTCCGCCGCACCGGTCGTGGCGACCCGGGTCGAGCCGGCACGGGCGCCGGTCGGACCGAGGTCCGCCGAAGCGGAGCGCATCCTCACCGCGATCTGGGCCGACGTGCTCGGCGTGCCCGGCATCGGGCCGCACGACGACTTCGTGGAGTGGGGCGGCGACTCCATCCTCGCCATGCAGGTCGTGGCGCGGGCCCGGGACGCCGGTCTCCTGCTGCGGCCCGGTCACGTGTTCAGCCACCCGACGATCGCCGCGCTGGCCTCCGTGACGAGCGCGGGCGCCACCGGAGCGGCCCGAGCCGACACGACCGGACCCGACGGCGACGTGATGGCGCTGCTGCACGCCCGCTTCGGCGCCGACGCGGTGGCCGACGCCTACCCGCTGTCCGCCCTCCAGACCGGCATCCTGGTGCACTCCATCGGCGAGGACAGCGCGTACGTGCAGGTGTTCGGCTTCCACCTGGACGAGGACCCGGACGCGGCGCGCTGGGAACAGGCCTGGCGACTGGTCGCGCGACGGCACGCCGCGCTGCGCACCGCGTTCGTCTGGCAGGGCCTGGCCGAGCCGCACCAGGTGGTGCTGCGCGCCGAGGACGTGCAATTGTCCGTGCTCGACTGGCGCGGCCTGCCCGCAGCCGTTCGCCCTGACCGCCTCCGCGAGCTGATGACCGCGCAGCAGCGCACGCCGTTCGACCTGTCCGCGGCACCGCCGATGCGGCTCACCCTCATCCGCACCGGCGACCGCAGCGCGGAACTGCTGTGGCGCACGCACCACATCGTGCTGGACGGCTGGAGCGCGACCGCGGTGTTCCGCGAGGCGCACGCGGCGTACCGGGCGCTGCGGGACAGCGGCGCGCCACCGGAGCTGCCCGAACCGACGCCGTACCGCGACTACCTGGCCTGGCTCGCCGGCCGTGACCGCGACGCCGACGCCCGGCACTGGGCGGGCGTGCTCGCCGGGTTCACCGAGCCGACCCCGCTGCCCGCGGCCGATCCGGTCGACGCGGGTCCGGTCGAGGACGAGCAGGCCGGGGACAGCCGGACCGGCAACGGCATCGTGGTCGTCGACGCGCCGGCGGACCTCGTGGCCGCCGTGCACCGGACGACCCGGCGCCACCGCGTCACTGCGGGCGCGCTGGTGCACGCCGCGTGGGCGTTGGTGCTGGGCCACCACAGCGGCCGGTCCGACGTGCTGTTCGGCTCCACCGTGACCGGGCGGTCCGCGCCCGAGGTGCAGGACGTGGTCGGCATGGTGATGAACACCCTGCCGCTGCGGGTACGCCTGGACGGCGCGGTCCCGGTCGGCGGCTGGCTGCGCGGCGTGCACGAGCAGTTGGTGGAGCTGCGCGAGCACGAGCACTGCACGATGACCGAGGTCCGCAGGCAGGCCGGCTTCGCCGACCGGGCACGGCGGCTGTTCGACAGCATCGTGGTGTTCCACAACGAGCGCTACGGCACGCAGGCCCTGCCGTCCGACGTGGCCGCGATCGCGTCCACCGAGGCCCTCGACACCGGCTACCCGCTGGTGCTGGACGCCATCCTGCGCGACGGCCTGCAACTCCAGCTCAACCACCAGCGCGACCGGTACCGCGCGGGAACGGCCCGGCGGTTCGCCGAGGACTGCCTGGCGGTGCTGCGGGCCCTGGTCGCCGAGGACGAGCGGACCTTGGGCGAGTTGCCCGCCCTGCTCGCCCCGAGCGCGCCGGACACCGCGCCCGCCGTGGTGACGACCGCGCCCGCCGGGTTCCTGCCGCCGCGCAGCGGCCGGGAGCAGACGATGGCCGACATCTGGGCCGACGTGCTCGGCGTGGACCGGGTCGGCGTGCACGACAACCTGTTCGACCTCGGCGGCGACTCGGTGTTGGCGATCCGGATCGTGTCCCGGGCGCGGCAGGCGGGGATCCCGATCAGCCCGCGCCGCCTGATGGACCACCCGACGATCGCCGGCCTCGCCGTGGACGACCTGGACGCGCGGGCCGCCGTGGCGGTGCACGCGGACCAGGGCGTGATCACCGGGCCGGTGGCGCCGACCCCGGTCCAGCGCTGGTTCACCGAACTGGACTGGCCGCACGACCACTACAACCAGAGCGCCCTGCTGGCCGCCGACGAACGCCTCGACCCCGACGTGCTGCGGTCCGCGCTGGCGGTGCTCGTCGGGCACCACGACGCGCTGCGGCTGCGGCTCACCCGCGGTGAGCACGGCTGGGAGCAGCGGCTCGCCGACGTGACCGACGCACCCGAGGTGCGGGTGGTCGCCGACGACGGGCTGGCCGACGCGGCGGACGAGGCCCACCGCGGGCTGAGCCTCGCCGACGGTCCGCTGCTGCGGGCGGTGCTGTGCCGCGGGGAGGGCGGTGACCGGCTGCTGCTGGTGATCCACCACCTGGCCGTGGACACCGTGTCGTGGGGCATCCTGCTCGACGACCTCACCACCGCCTACCGGCGGCTGCGCGACGGCGAACCGGCCGCCCTGCCGGCCAAGACCACGTCGGTGCAGCACTGGGCGTCCAAGCTGGCCGCGCACGCCACCGGCGACGAGTTCGCGGGCGAGGCCGCGTACTGGCGAGGGCTGGACTTCGCCGCCGCCGCCGGCCTGCCGGTCGACCACGTGGCCGGCGACCACACCGAGGGATCTGCGGTCGAGTTCACCACCAGCGTGCCTGCCGGGCTGGTGACCGGCTCGCCGCACCGGGTGGAAGACCTGCTGCTGGCCTCGGTGTCCCGCGCACTGGCCGACTGGACGGGACGGCGGACCGCCCTGGTCGACGTCGAGCGCCACGGCCGTGAGCCGCTGTTCGCCGACGTGGACCTGTCCCGCACGGTCGGCTGGTTCACCGCCGTGCAGCCGGTGCTGGTGGAGCTGACGGGCGACGCCGCGACCGACCTGGCCGTGGTCGCCGAGCAGTTGCGCGGCGTGCCCGACCACGGCATCGGCTACGGGCTGTCCGGCGGGCGCCAGGCCGCGCAGCTCGTGCTGAACTACCACGGTCGGCACACCGGGGGGACGCGCGAGTTCCTGCGGCCGGTCGACGGGCCGACCGGGGTGGCGCGCTCGCCCGAGGGCGTGCGGCCGTACCTGCTCGAAGTGGACGCCGCGCTGGACGCGGACGGCCTGCACGTGACGTGGAAGTCCTCCACCGCCCGGCACGACGGGACGACCGTGCGCCGCCTCGCCGACGCGGTGCTCGACCACCTGCGGCTGCTGGCGGCCCTGCCGGCGCCCCCGGCCGACCCGGTGGCGACCCGGGTGTTCCCGGGCGCGCCGGTCCTGCTGGTGCCCGCCGCCCGCCGGGCGCTGCCCGGCCTGAGCGCCGCCGTGGTGGTCGGCGGCGAACCGGTGCGGGCGTTCGCGCACGGCGTGCTGCGTCGCGGCGAGTCCGCCCCGGTCACGCCCGGCACGGTGTTCCAGGCGGGTTCGGCGAGCAAGCAGGTCGCCGCGCTGACCGCGCTCCGGCTGGTCGACGCGGGGCTGGTCGAGCTGGACGCACCGGCCGACGCGTACCTGCGCGGCTGGCGGGTCGGGTCGCCGGTGACCGTGCGGCAACTGCTCGACCACACCGGTGGGCTGACGTTCCACGACTACTCGGGCTACCCGCCGGACGGTCCGGTGCCGCCGCTCTCGGAGGTGCTGTCCGGTTCCGCGCGGGTCACCACGCCCGCGGTGCGCGCCGAGCTGCCGCCCGGCGAGCGGTACCGCTACTCGGGCAGCCACTACACCGTGCTCCAGCAGCTCGTCGAGGACGTCGCCGGCACGTCGTTCGCCGTGGCGGCCCGCGACCTGGTGCTCGCCCCGCTCGGGCTGCGCGCCAGCGGCTACGGGGCGGAGTTCGTGGCCGGCCGGGCCGACGTGGCCACCGGGCACCGGGCGACCGGCGAGGCGTACCCCCGCGGGTGGCGGGTGCTGCCCGAACACGCGGCGGCCGGGTTGTGGACCACCGCGACCGACCTGGCCCGGATCACGCTCGAGGTGCACCGGGCCGCGCACGGCCGGTCGTCGCTGCTGCCGGCCGCGCTCGGCGGGCAGATGGGCACGCCGGGCATGGGTTCCGGCTACGGGCTCGGCGTGTTCGTGTTCCGCCTCGGCGGCCGTACCCGCATCGGGCACGGCGGCGAGACGCCGGGCTACAAGTGCTTGACCACGTTCGACTGGGAGACGGAGGCGGGTCTGGTGGTCATGACCAACGGCGACGTGGGACGCGAGTTCCTGCGCGAGGTGCACGCCGAGATGGGCGTCGCGGACTTGGAGATCATCCATGACTAGCGTGCTGCGCGACCGCGTGGTCCGGCTCTACCTGGTCGGCCAGTCGTTGTCCGGGCTCGGCGACTCGGCGCTGTGGCTGGCGCTCGCCATCTGGGTGAAGACGCTGACCGGCAGTTCGGCGGAGGCCGGGCTGGTGATGTTCTTCTTCTCCGCCGCCGCGCTGGCCGCGCCCGTGCTCGGCGCGGTGGTGGACCGGGTGCGCCGGTCCCGGCTCCTGGTGGCGGCGAACCTGGTGGGCGCGGCGGTGGTGCTGCCGCTGCTGCTGGTGGACGGCGCCGAGGACGTGTGGCTCGTCTACGTGGTGATGTTCGCCTACGGCGTGGTGAACAAGGTGATCGGGTCGGCGCAGTCCGCGCTGATCGCCGACGTGCTGCCCGCCGACCGGCTGGCCGAGGCCAACGGGTTGCTGCGCTCGACCAGGGAGGCGCTGCGGATCGTCGCGCCCCTGGTCGGGGCTGGGCTGTTCGTCTGGCTCGGCGCGCCCGCGGTGATCGTGCTGGACGCGCTGACCTTCCTCGCCGCGGTGGCGTTCCTGTTGCGGATGCGGGTGCGGGAGGAGCGGCCGGAGCCCAGCGGCCGGGCGTTCGGGGCGGACATCGCGCAGGGCGTCCGGTACGTGGCCGACCACCGCGTGATGCGCTGGCTGGTGCTCGGGTTCGGGGTGGCCGCGCTGGCGTACGGGTTCGGCGAGTCGGGCATCTTCTCGGCCATCGGCGACGGGCTCGGCCTCGACCCGGCGTTCGTCGGCATCACGGGCGTGGTGCAGGGCGCGGCGGCGGTGCTGATCGGGCCGTTCGCGGGCCGGCTCAACCGACGCCTCGGCGAGCTGCGGCTGGTGCGGCTCGGCCTCGCCGGGTACGCGGCGAGCCTGGTGCTGCTGGCCGTGCCGTCGCTGCCGGTGGTGCTGGTGTCGATGGCGGTCGCCGGGGTCTGCCTGCCGCTGGCGGGCGTGGGTCTGATCACCTACCTGCAGACGAACACGCCGAAGAACCTCCAGGGCCGGGTGTTCTCCGCGGCCGACCTGGCGGTGTCCGCGCCGTTGGCGCTGTCGGTCGCGCTGGGCAGCGGCCTGCTCACCGTGCTGGGCTACCAACTGCTGTTCGCGGTGGGCGCGGTGCTCCTGCTGGCGGGGGCCGCCCTCACCCTGCGGGCGTCGGCGCGGCAGGCGCCGGTGGTGGTCGGCGAACCGCCCGTGCCGGTGGGCACGAAGGGCTGACGGGCAGCGGGCCGACTCGGTGGCGCACGGCGGCCGGCGGCTCGCACCCGACAACACGACAGCGAAGAGGCCGGTGGTCCGCGGACCACCGGCCTCTTCGCGGGTGCGCGGTCAGACCGCGACGGGCGAGTGCTCCCGCACGATCGCCGCGATGGTGGACACCGCGCGCGACACGTCGGCGGCGTCCACACCGCGGTGGGTGACGGCGCGGAGCGTGCCACGACCCAGCTCGGCCAGTCGGACGCCGTCCCGCGCGGCCAGCTCGATGAGCGCGGCGTGCGGCAGCGACGCCCCGAGCAGCCGGAACCGGACCATGTTGGTGCGCACCCGGACCGGGTCGACCTCGACGTCGGGCACGGCGGCCAGGCCCTCGGCCAGCGCACGGGCATTGGCGTGGTCCTCGGCCAGCCGGTCGATCCCGGTGTCGAGCGCGACCAGGCCGGCCGCCGCGAGCACGCCCGCCTGCCGCATCCCGCCGCCGAGCATCTTGCGGAGCCTGCGGACGGCGGCCACGAAGTCCGCCGAGCCCACCACCACCGACCCGATCGGCGCCGACAG
Source organism: Actinosynnema sp. NPDC023794 (assembly GCF_040639675.1). NCBI lineage: Bacteria > Bacillati > Actinomycetota > Actinomycetes > Pseudonocardiales > Pseudonocardiaceae > Actinosynnema > Actinosynnema sp. NPDC023794. Next base: position 93,747 of record NZ_JBFAFR010000010.1, read on the forward strand.
CCCCTTGGACAGGCAGAACTGCACCGAGTCGGCCCGCCGGACCAGCTCCGCCGGCTTCACGCCGAGCGCGACGGCGGCGTTGAAGATCCGCGCGCCGTCCAGGTGGAACTTCATCCCGTGCGCGGTGGCGAAGTCGGCGACGGTCGCCAGTTCCGCGGCGGTCAGCGCGACCCCGCCCGCCCGGTTGGCCGTGTTCTCCACGCACACCACCGCCGGCACCGCGAACTGCGGGTCGTCGGCGTCCTCCGGCAGCGCGGCGAGCAGGGAGTCCGGCCGCGGACGGCCGTGCTCGTCGGTCTCGACCGGGTGCAGCGCGAGCCCGCCGAGCACGGAGACGCCGTGGGCCTCGTAGGCGTAGATGTCCGAGTCCCGGGCGGCCAGCACACCCGTGCCGCGCGGCGCGTGGGCCATGATCGCGGCGAGGTTGGCCATGGTGCCGCTGGGCAGCAGGCAGGCGGCCTGCTTGCCGAGCAGGTCCGCCGACCGCTCCTCCAGCCGGGCCACGGTCGGGTCCTCGCCGTAGACGTCGTCGCCCAGCGGCGCGCCGACCATCGCGGCCAGCATCGCCGGGGTCGGGGTGGTGAAGGTGTCGCTGCGCAGCTCCACGATCGAACTCGGCATGGCGCGTCCTCTCCTCAACGGGTGGCCGGCACCGTGATCGGTGCGGTCGCGATCCGGATGCGCGCGTGCGCCGATTCCGCCCGCGCGATGGCCTGCGCCGCCGTCGCGCCCACGGCGATGACGTGGCCACGGCGGTCGGTGAAGCTGTGGTCGGGGGTCAGCCGCTCCCCCGGTGTCGCCGTGCACACGGCTTCGGTCACGCCCGGAGCGCGGCGCGCGTCGTCCACACCGGACACCGAGGTCACCATGCCCGCGGGCGGCACCAGGAAGCGGATCGAGGCGTGAGCCGGGGCCGTGGGCGCCGACGCGGACGGCGGTGTCAGGCCGGCGGCGTGGGCGACCACCTCCGCGACCAGGTCCCGTCCCGACGCGTGCCGCACGAGGCGCGGGATGAGGCCGCCCGCCAGCCGCGGGTTGACCTCGATCAGCCACGGTCGGCCGCCCGCCCAGCGGAACTCGACGTGCGCGGTGCCGTCCGGCAGGCCGCACGCGTCCAGCGCCGCCAGCGCGGCCGAGCCCAGCGCGACCGTCGTCGACCGGGGCACGGGCGCGGGGAAGTCGTGCCCGTGCTCGACGAAGTGCGGCTTCGGCCCGAGGTGCTTGGCGGTCACGCCGACGAGCTCGCCGGCCACCACCTCCACCGAGAACTCGGGACCGGTGATCTCCCGCTCCACCAGCACCTCCGCCGCGCCGTCGGCGAACAGCCGGGCGGCCCAGCGCCCGGCCTCCTCGGGATCGGCGCACGCGCGGACACCGCACGAGCCCGAACCGCGGCCCGGTTTGACCACCACCGGGCCGAACGCGCGGGCCGCCGCGACCGCTTCGGCGGGCGTCCGGCACCCGGCGAAGTCCGGCGCACCGAGGTGGCTCAACCGCTCCCGGGCGGCCACCTTGTCGCGGCAGACGGCGATCCCGTCCGGGTCGACGCCGGGCAGCCCCAGGTCCCGGGCCACGGCAGCCGCCACGCCGATGAAGTACTCGCTGCTGCTGGTGACACCGCGCAACCCCGGCAACGCCGCGCACGCGGTCCGCACGGCGTCGGGTGAGCCGGTGTCCACCAGCAGCACGTCCAGGTCCAGCTCGGCCGCGTACGGGTAGTGCCGCTCCCCCTTGGTGAGCAGCACCGGGCGCAGGCCGAGCCGTCCGGCGGCCACCGCGAAGTCGCGGCCGGTGCCGGTGGTGTTGCTCTCCACCAGCGCCAACCGACCCGCGCTCACCGCCCCTCCCCGGCGACCAACGCGCGCACCGCGGCCGACCGCTCGTCGGCCGCGGCCCGCACCCGGGCCGCCCAGCCCCGCGCGTCCCGCACCCGGTCCCGCCAGTCGGCCAGCAGCCGCGCGTGGGCCCGGTCGAACGAGCGCGGGCCGGGCCCGCCGCCGAAGTCGGTCGCCGCGCACACCGCGGCGGGGTCCAACCCGGTGAGCACCGCGCCCAGGTCCACCGGGAAGCCCTCGTCGCGCAGGACCCGGTCCAGGTCGGCCGAGGCCGCCACCATCGCGGACCCGGACACCGGACCGCCGCCCGCCAGCCCGGTGATCAGCCGGCCGACCGCGCGGTGCGCGACCCGGAACGGCACCCCGGCGGCGACCAGGCGGTTGGCCAGCGCGGTCGCCACCGTGCCGCCGCGATCGGCGTCGGCGAGCATCGCGTCCGCCCTCGGCCGCGCGCCGGCCACGACGGACAGCGCGAGCCCGAGCACGTCGACGAGCTGCCCGAGCGCGGGCCAGATCGGCGCGACTGCGTCCGTGGTCGCCTCCACCGAGTTGCCGAACGGCACCGCGCGCGTGACGCTCGCCGCCGCCGTCCACGCGCCGATCAGCGCGCCGGCGCCGCCCTTGATGTGCTCCAGCAGGAACGGGTTGCGCTTCTGCGGCATGGCGGAGCTGGAGCCGACCAGGCTGTCGGGGAAGTCGACCAGGCCGAACTCGGGCGTGCTCCACAGCTGGAGGTCGGCGGCCAGCCGGGACAGCGTCAGCCCGGCCAGCGCGCCCGCCGACAGCAGCCGGACCAGCCCGTCGCGGGAGGCGACGGAGTAGCCCGCGTGCTCCACCGGCTCGTCGAACCCGAGCAGCCGCGCGGTGTGCGCCGGGTCGACCGGCACGTCGGTGCCCGCGCCCGCCGCCGCGCCCAGCGGGCACCGGCGCAGCGACCGGGCGGCGTGCCACACGCCGGTGATGTCCTCGTCCAGCGCCTCCGCGATGCCCAGCAGGTACCAGCCGTAGCTGACCGGCACGGCGGGCTGGTACTGGCTGAACGCGGGCATCACCGTGGTCCGGTGCCGCCGTGCGGCGGCCAGCAGCACGGCCTGGAGCCGCAGCAACCCGCTCAGCACCGCGGCCACCTGCTCACGGGCCCGCAACTGGTGCACCGTGGCCTTCAGGTCGTTGCGCGAGCGCCCGGTGTGCAGGACGCCGCCGACGGCGGGGCCGAGCAGCCCGATCAGGTGCTCCTCGTACAGCAGGTACGCCCCGCGCGCCGCGGGCCGTCCGCGCAGCGGCGCGAACCCGTCGCCGCGCAGCCGGTCGATCTCGACCAGCAGCGCGGCGGCTGACGCCGGCGCGATCAGCCCGCGGGCGGCGAGCATGAGCAGGTGCGCCTGGTCGATCGTGCTGACCCAGGGCAGTTCGGCGTCGATCCCGGCGTCCGCGGTGGCGCCGAACACGATGCGCGAGCTGCGCGCGCCGAGCCGGCCGACCACCCGTCCGGTGTCCACCCGCCCGGTGTCCACCGCGGAGGGCGGTGGCGCGACGGCCAGTGGCACGTCCATCACGCCACTCCCGCCAGGTCCGCGCCGACGACCTCGGCCAGCGAACGTCGTCCCCACAGCAGTCGGGACCAGCCGTCCACCCCGTCCGCGGCCGTGCCCACGGTCACCGGCCGGCCGCCGGGAGCGTCGGCGGACCAGCCGCCCGCCGTCAGCCACGCGTCGTCGTACACCGTGTCGAGGTAGCGGAACCCCTCGTCGGGCAGCACCACGACGGTCAGCGCGTCCGGGTTGCGCGCCGCCCACCACGCGCCGGCCAGGTAGGACGCGCCGCTGGTCGGCCCCATGAACAGGGCGTGCCTGCGGTGCAGGTCCCTGGTGGCGGCGTAGGCACGGCCCGCGTCGACCCAGTGCACCTCGTCGAACTGCCGGTGGTCCAGGTTCGCGGGCACCAGGCTGTTGCCCAGCCCGCGCAGCGCCCGCAGCCCGTCGGGCTGGCCGAACAGCACGCTGCGGTGGGTGTCCACGCCGATGGCCCGCAGGTCCGGGTACGCCTCGCGCAGCGCGCTCGCCGTGCCGCACATCGAGCCGCCCGACCCGACCGGGCCGACCAGGCAGTCCACCTGGCCGAGCTGGTCGGCGAGCAGGTCGGCCACCAGCGCGTAGGACGCCGGGTTGGCCGGGTTGGTGTACTGCTCGGGGCAGAACGCCGACGGCAGCGCGGCCATCAGCTCCGCCACCCTGGCCAGCCGAGTCGCCTGGTAGCCGCCGCCGGGCGCGCGTTCGCGGACGATGTCCACGGTCGCGCCGAGGTCTTCCAGCCTGCGTTGCAGGGGCGCGTCGATCACCGGGTCGCTGACCAGCACCAGCGGCCGGTCGGTGATCGCGCACTCCATGGCCAGCGCGAGCCCGAACGTGCCGGAGGTGGTCTCCACGACCGTCGCGCCCGCCTCCAGCAGGCCCTGGTCGGCCGCCTGCCGCATGATGTGCCGCGCGGGCACCATCTTCATCAGCCGGTAGGCCAACGCGTAGAGGTTGTCCGTCAGGCGCACCACCACGGGGATGCGGTACGCCTCGACCACGTCGCCGAACGCGGGCACGGCTCAGCCACCGGACCGCGTGCGCAGGCTGAGCGGGCGCATGTCGGTCCACACCCGCTCGATGTGCCCCAGGCACTCCTCGCGGGTGCCCGCCGCGCCGCCGTCGCGCCAGCCGGCCGGGACGTCCCGACCGGCCGGCCAGATCGAGTACTGCTCCTCGTGGTTCACCACGACCTTGAAGGTCGCCTCGCTGTCGGACACGGTCTCCGCCTCTCGCCGTCGTGCCGGGGACACCAGGTTCCGACGGCGGTTTACCGCGGTCCTATCCCGCCGCTATCGCCCGGCCGGCGTCGATCGGCCACCGATGCCGGTTCGATAGGACCGGGCGGTTGAGTGGTGGCAATCCCGTGGATCCGGCGACGGTGTCACCCAGCCGGTCCGGCCCCCGTCGAAGGCAGGTCGAAGTCCCATGAGCATTCCCGCCGAAGGATCAGTGCGCCCGGCCGCGTGGCCGTGGCCCGATGACGAGTTGCACGTCGACGGTGCGCTGCTGCTGCGCCGGTTGGCCGCGATCTCCCGCATCGGCGCCCGGCCGGGGCGGGGGATCACCCGGCTCGGGCTCACCCCCGAGGAGACCGCGGCCCGCGCCCACCTCGCCGAGCAGTGCCGCCGCGACGGGCTGGTGGCCCGCACCGACGAGGCGGGCAACCTCGTCGTCCGGCGGCCCGGCGCGGTCCGCCCGGACCGGCCGGTGCTGCTCATGGGCTCGCACATCGACACCGTGGTCGACGGCGGCCGGCTGGACGGCACCTACGGCGTGATGGCCGCGTGCGAGGTGCTGCGCGTGCTGGCCGCGCACGACGTCGAGCTGGCCTACGAGCCGGTCGCGGTGGCGTTCACCAACGAGGAGGGAGCGTTCTTCCCCTACCCGTTCTTCGGTTCCCTCGGCCTGGTCGGCCGGGTGGACACCGACCACGCCCGGCGGATGACCGCGAACGGCGTGGCGCTGCCGGACGCCCTGCGCGCCGCCGGCGGCGACCTGGACGCCATCGCGGACGCGGCGTGGCCCGCCGGTTCCGTCGCGGGCTACCTGGAGCTGCACATCGAGCAGGGCCCCGTGCTGGAGCAGGCGGGCGTCCCCATCGGCGTGGTGCAGGCCATCACCGGCCGCACCATCCTGGACATCACCGTGCGCGGCGACCAGGACCACGCCGGCACCACGCCGATGTGGGCCCGCCGCGACGCGCTGACCGTGGCCGCGCGGGCGGTGCTGGCCATCGAGAAGCTGGCCCGCACCCGCGACCTGTGCCGGGTGTCCACCGTGGGCCGGATCAGCGTGGACCCGGGCACCACCAACGTGATCCCCGGCACCGCGCGGCTCACCGCCGAGATCCGCGACGGCCGCGCGGACCGGCTGCGCGCCGCCGAACTGGCGATCACCACCGAGCTGGCCCAGCTCGCCGAGGCGACCGACACCGAGATCGAGGTGCTGCCCGCCCGGATCACCCAGCCGGTCGCCACCGACGGCGCGCTGAGCCGCGCCATCGCCGACGCCGCCGAGGGCCTCGGCCTGCGGCACGCCGCCCTGGACAGCGGGGCGGGCCACGACGCGCAGGTGGTCGCGGCCCTCGCGCCGATCGGGATGATCTTCGTGCCGAGCCGGGACGGGATCAGCCACGCACCCCACGAAGACACCGACGACACCCACCTGGTCGCGGGCGCGGACACGCTGCTGCGCACCGTGCTCGGGGTGGCGCGGCCATGAGCCACGAGGAGGAGACCATGACCAGTCCACAGAGGATCGCGGTGTTCTGCGGCGCCAACCCCGGTCGCGGCGGCGCCTACCTGGCCCGTGCGGCCGACCTGGGCGCCGAGCTGGGCAGGCGCGGCATCGGCCTGGTGTACGGCGGCAGCGCGGGCGGGCTGATGGGCGCGGTGGCCGACGGCGCGCTCACCGCGGGCGCCCACGTCACCGGCGTCATCCCGCACCACCTGACCCGGCACGACCCGGTGAAGACCGACATCGACGAGATCCACCTCGTGGAGACCATGCACGAGCGCAAGTCCCTGATGTACCGGCTGGCGGACGCGTTCATCGTCCTGCCCGGCGGTTTCGGCACCTTCGACGAGCTGTTCGAGGCGCTGACCTGGGTCAAGATCGGCCTGCACGACAAGCCCGTGGTGCTGCTGGACGTGGACGGCTACTACCGCCCGCTGGGCGCGCTGCTGGACCGCAGTTCCCGCGAGGGCTTCATCTCCGGCGGGGAACGCGGCCTGGTGCGGCTCGCCTCGACGGCGCAGGAAGCGCTGGACCTGTGCGGCGCGCGACGGGTCGCCGAACTCGCCGCCGGCTGACCACCCCCGCCGAACGGCCCGGACCCCGGATCCGACCGGGCTCCGGGCCGTCGCGGTCGTGGCCTCAGAGGACTGCGGCCACCGGGCGGGCGGTCGCAGTCCTCTGAGGACGGGCGAAGGCGCTACGAGGTGGGCATCATGACCTCGTCGATGACGAAGACGGTGGCGTTGGCGGTCGGGATGTTGCCGCACAGCACCTTGGCGCCGTTGACCGTGACGTTGTCGCCGGAGCCCTCCACCTCGAGGGTGCCGCCCTGGACGGTGGGCAGGCTGGCGGAGGACAGGACGCCGTCCTTGTCCATGCGCTGCGGCACGACGTGGTAGGTCAGGATGCCGGTCAGCTTGGGCTTGTCGGCGAGCACGGCGTTGAGCGCGTCCGCACCGAGGGCGTCGAAGGCGGGGTCGTAGGGCGCGAACACGGTGTACCCGGCGTCCGCCTTGTTGAGGGTGTCGACGAGACCGGCGGCCTTGACGGCGGCCACGAGCTTGGTGAGCAGCGGGTTGTTGCTCGCGGCGGTGGCCACCGGGTCGTCGACCATGCCGTCGAGCGAACCCTCGGTGTCCTTCGGCAGGTTGGCGCAGGCGGCGCCGAACACGTCGCTGGTCGTGGTGACGCCGTCGCTCATCGCCTTGCCGGTGGTCGTGGTGGTAGTGGTCGTGGCGGCGGCCGAGGTCGTGGTGTCGGAGGCTGCCTGGTCGCCGCTGCCGCAGGCGGTCAGGGCGATCAGGGCCGCGGTGAGAACGCCGATCGCGGACGCGGGCCGGGTGCTGCGCATGGGAGTTCGCTCCTTTGAGGACGGTTGCCAGGACGGTGCTCCCCGGCTTGTCATGGGTGATTCGGCGCCGTCAGGGCTCCGGATCGGTCGAGCCGAAGAAAAAAGTCGGGAGTTCTTCGCGCCGGTCGTGTTCGGACGGGTCACGGTCGGGCGGTGAACACGATCGTGTGCCATCCGGCGGCGCCGTCCGGGATCGGTTCGGCCCGTTCACCGGTCTGGGTGCAGCCGGTGCGGTCGGTGGCCCGCACTTCCAGCGTGTGGGAGCCGGCGGGCAGGTCGAGCTCAGCGCGCCACATCCGCCAGGTGTCGACGGTGACCTCCGTGCTCAGGGTCGTCGCCTGCCAGGGGCCGCCGTCGACTCGGACCTCGACCTTGTCGACGCCCCTGTGCTGGGCCCAGGCGACCCCGGCGGCGACGAACCTGCCCGCGGGCACCCGCTCGAAGGCCTTGGGCCGGTCGACGCGGGACATGGTCTTGATCGGGGCGCGGCGTGCCCAGTCGCGCTCGACCCGGTAGGCGTCGAAGTCGGCGAAGGTGGTGAGTTCGGCGTCGACCAGCCACTTGGTCGCCGAGACGAACCCGTACAGACCGGGCACGACCATGCGCACGGGGAAGCCGTGCTCGGCCGGGAGCGGTTCGCCGTTCATGCCGAGGGCCAACAATGCGTCGCTGCCGCGCCTCATGACGTCCTCGACGGGGGTGCCGCAGGTCCAGCCGTCCACGCTGCGCGTCGCGAGCTGGTCCGAGCCCGGTCGGATGCCCGCCTCGGCGAGGACGTCGCTCAGGACACGCCGATGAAGGTGGTGGTGGAGATGTAGGGCCCGCCGACGTCGTTGGACACGCAGCAGAGGCTGATCGTCTTCTCCACCAGCGGCCTGGTCAGCAGGTCGTCGTAGGTGAGGACGAGCTCGCGGTCGACCATGCCGTGCACGCGCATGCGCCAGTCCTGCGCCCGCACCCTGGGCACGGACAACGCGGTGTCCACCCGGTAGAAGTCCGCGTTCGGCGTGATGAAGGTCGGTGTTCCGTCCCCGGCGAAGTCCGCCCCCTCCGGGATCGGCGGTGCGGTCACGTCGGGGGTGAGCCGGATGGAGCGGCGGGAGGCCTCCACGTCGACCCGGCCGCCGATGAGCTGCCCCGCGGCGGCGGTCGCCCCGGCCGCGGCCACGACGGCGGTGGAGGTGACCAGGAACCGGCGGCGTCCCAGACCGGGCACCTGCCAGTCCACCGAACGCGTGCCGACACCGTCCGCAGTGGCGTCCTCGGGAGGCTCGCCCGCCGGGTGACGGGCGAGCCGGTGCAGCCACCGGAAGACCAGGACACCGACGACCAGGCTGGTCAACGGCGCGAGCACGGCGGTCGCGCCCAGCGTGGGGCGGGCGAGCACCGCCGCGATGCCGACCACGCCGAGCCCGCCCGCCAGGATCGTTCCCGGCAGCGGGCTGCCACGGGACAGCAGTCCGGCGACGACCGCCGCACCCGCGATGACGAACGCCATGCCCGCCAGCAGGACGAGCTTGTCGTTTTCGCCGAACGTGCGGATCGCGAAGTCCTTCACCGGGTGCGGCGTCAGGTCGATCGCGGTGTCGCCCACGGCCGGGAACGGCGAGGCGAACGGGTCGACGAGCGCGGCGACGAGGTGCCCGGCGGCCAGCGCCGCCACCACCGCGAGCAGACCCGCCGCGATCGCCGCCCACAGCGGCAGCCTGGGATCGTTCCTCCGCCTGCGCGTGGTTGCGTTCGCACGAGGTGTTCGCGGCGAACGACCCCTCGGATTGCCCCATCTCGACCGGAATCAGCCGCGGATGGTCAGCCGTTGGGCGGGTGGCCGACGCCGGTCTGGTCACGGTCCACGGCGTGCGCGGATCACGGGACTTGAGAGGCATCGGTCCCGATAGTGATCAGCCCGCTGCCGAGTTCGCGGCACCCTCGACCGCGGCGGAGAGCAGCGTTCCCTTCGTGATCACCAGCACGCGGCCCGGACCGAGACGACGCAGGGCGCGGACCCGTTGGGTGATCTTGACGCGCTCGACGACCCGACCGCGGGAGTCGACGAACAACAGGGAGCCGCCGGCATCGGCGAGCAGGAACCCGCCACCACTTCCCCAGTCCTCGGCGATGACCTGCCCGAACGCGGCTTGCCGCACGGCGGTCCTCCACAGCGCACGGCCGTCGTGAGGATCTGCCACGGTGAACCCGGTCCCGCGTTCCCTCAGCCAGAGCAGACCACCGACGTGCTGCGGCGCCACGGACACGAGTGGGCTCCCGGCCAGGACCAGTTCGCTCGCGGTCCCCGCCGAGGGCGCGACCCGCACCACGGCGTCGTCACCGCACCGGACGAGGAAGCGATCATTCCCGACCGCCGTGAAAGCCACCTCGTGGTCGTAGTCGGCGAGCGGGTGCGGCAACGACCAGGTGCGCAGTTCCCGCCCGTCACGGCGCCCGATCAACCGCACCCGGGAACCGCCGGGCTCACCGATCAGGAACCCACCGCCTCCCGCGGCCGGCCACACCGTGCGCACGTCGTGCTCGGTCTCCCACAGGGTCCGGCCCGTGGCGATGTCCAACGCGCGCAACGGGGTGTACCCACGCCAGCCGCCCACGAGCACCAGGTCTCCATCGACCACGAGGTGCCCGGTCCAGCGACGGAGAGCGACCCTCCAGACGTCCTCCCCCGTGGCGAGGTCCAGGCACGCCAACTCGCCGTCCTGCGGCAGCACCAGCACGCGTTGCCCGGCCACGGGCATCGCCCGCAACCACCTGCCGGTCCGAACGTCCCACCGCGCGGACCCGTCCTCCGGATCGAGGCAGACCAGCCTCGTGTTCCGCTCGTGGACCACCAGCCTGCCGGAACCCACAGCGACGTCGGCGCCGGAACCGGCCTGGTGAAGAGGCCGCTCCCACCTGATCTCCACCACCGTCGAAGCCCACCACGCGTCGCGGGTGCCCCGCCACTCGTTTCCCCGACGCCGTCTTCGCCGTGGACGTCCGGCCTGGACGTCCGCCGGTCCGACAACCGGCACGTTGTTGATTCCTGTAACCCACAGTTCACTCTTGAGTGAGTAGGCAGAGTCCTGTTAGCGTTCACACCGAACGGTGGCGCCCGTCACACCGCCAACCGGCGCCCTCGCCACAGGGCCGCCGCACCGCATCCCGGGCAGAGCCGCCGCCTGCGCCGACGACGTCGGCGGACACACGAGTGGAGACGACGATGTCGACCGCCCAGTGCCGCGCGCACCCGCCCCGAGCCTCGGGTTCCCGGGGCCGCCCGGCGACCCCGGCGCAGCGCGACTCCCGTCGCTGACCGCAGCCGCGCGACAGCCCGACCGGCAACCACAGCGCCCTGCCCGGCGGTCGCCCCGTCCCAGGCCGACGGTCGCCGGCACTTCACCTGCGAGGAGATCATCCGTGAACAGACAGCCGAAGGCCGGGCGCCGGCTGGCCCGACTCGGTCTCGTGGCACTCACCGTCGCCGCCACGGCGGTGGCCGTCGCACCACCCGCACAGGCCGCACCCGGCTACGTCTACACCACGTTCAAGGGTGACGCCGCCGCTGACCAGGAGTTGTGGGTCTACTCCTCGGCAGACGGCAAGAACTTCAGCGTGCTGGCCGACACCGACTACCGCGGCCCGTCCGGCGTGCTGCGCGATCCCAGCGTCATCCAGCACAACGGGCTCTACTACGTCGCGCACACCGTCCAGTCGTGGACCACGAACTCAACACACTTCAACATCGCCTCCAGCCCGGACCTGGTCAACTGGACGCACGTGACCAGCGTCAACTCCGGCGTCGCCAACACGCGGTTCACGTGGGCCCCCGAGTTCTACGTCGAGGGCGGCACCGTTCGGATCATCGTGAGCATCTCCCAGACGACGTGCTCCAACTGCTTCCGCCCCTACGTCTTCACCGCCCAGAACAGCGCGCTGACCTCCTGGAGCGGGCCGGTGCAGATGGGCGGCCTCGGCTACAACTACATCGACACCTACGTGGTGAAGTCCGGCAGCACCTACCACGCGTTCACCAAGAACGAGACCTCCAAGTACATCGAGCACTGGACCAGCACGAGCCTCACCGGCGGGTGGGGCAACCGCGGCCAGTTGTGGAGCTCGGGCTACGAGGGTCCGGCCGTGCTGCGGATGAGCGACGGCTCCTGGCGCATCTGGATCGACAAGTACACCAACGGCGGCATCTGGACGGCCACCAGCTCGAACCTGGACTCCTGGTCGGGCCTGAGCCAGATCACCTGCCCCGGGTGCCGCCACGGCACGATCCTGCCGGTGGCCGACGTGCCCGGCACGGCGCCGGCCCACCGCGTGACCAACCGCAACAGCGGCAAGGTGATGGACGTCGTGTCGGCCTCCACCGCGGACAACGCCGAGGTCAAGCAGTGGACCTGGAACGGCGGCGGCAACCAGAAGTGGCAGTTCCAGGACGCCGGCGGCGGCTACTTCCGCATCGTCAACCAGAACAGCGGCAAGTGCCTGGACGTGGCGAGCGGCTCCACCGCCGACGGGGCCAACGTCATCCAGTACACCTGCGGCAGCGGCGCCAACCAGCAATGGCAGTGGCAGGCCACCGGGAGCTCCTTCCGAATCGTCGCGCGGCACAGCGGCAAGTGCCTCGACGTCGCCGCCTCCGGCACCGGCGACGGCGCCGACATCCAGCAGCACACCTGCGGCAGCGGAACCAACCAGCAGTGGAGCCGCACCCAGGTCTGAGCCGAACCGAGCCACCCTAGTGACGCAGGTGGGACGCCCGCGGCATGGGCATCGCACCTGTCGGACCGCTGTGCAGCAGATCTAGTGATTGGACATCTCATGAGATTGACCACGGCGTCTGACGGCCACTCGTCAGGACCGTCCCGGAGCACCCGGTCGTTGCGCCGGTCGCTGGTCGCCCTCGCGGTGACCACGCTCACCGCGGCGACCGGCCTGGTCGTGACCACACCCACGGCCAACGCCGCCACCAGCCAGTTCCGCGGCATGAACTGGGCCGTGATGGGTGACAACTTCAGCACCGGCACGCTCGTCGTGCAGGGCCTGAGCCAGTCCGACAGCAACGCGACCGTGCGGGCCAAGGCCAACGCCCTCTACGACGACATGGCCGCCACCATGGGGGTCAACACCGTCCGGCTGCCGATCAACACCCACACGGTGGCCAACACGACCTGGTGGAACGCTTACCGCGGCGCCATCGACGCCGCCACCGAGCGCGGGTTCAAGGTCATCCTCGCCTACTGGGAGGACGGCGCCGCCTCCGGCGGCAGGATCACCAACCTGGCCGCGTGGAACACGATGTGGTCCAGCGTGACCAACACCTACGGCTCGAACAGCAACGTCTACTTCGAGCCGATGAACGAGCCGCACGGCTACTCGTCGGCGGACTGGCGCAACGTCGCGGCGAACTGGCTCAGCTACCACACCTCGGCGGTGCCCGGACGGGTGCTCATCGGCGGCACCGGCTTCAGCCAGGACCTGCGGGACATCTGCAACGACAGCCGCTTCAACTCGACGCTGCTGTCCTTCCACCACTACGCCTTCTTCTACGGCTCGATGACCTACGACCAGTTCCGCAGCCACATCCAGACGCGCCTGGGCAACTGCGCCTCCCGCGCGGTCGCGACCGAGTTCGGCGCGCCGATGTCCACCGGCCTGAACTACGGCGACGCGAACAGCACCGACAACTTCGTGCGCCACATCCGTGCCATGGCCCAGGTCATGCGGGACAACCAGATGGGCGGCACCTACTGGCCCGCGCTCGGTGGCAAGTACAAGGACAACCTCGGTTACGACTGGTACTCGATGTACGCCCTGAGCGGCAGCGGCACGAACCTCAACCTGACCATCCGCAACACCTCCGGCGCCGACCGGATCCGGTACGCCTGGGGCGACAACACCACGACTCCGCCGCCCACGGCCTACCGGATCACCGTCCGCCACAGCGGCAAGGCCATGGGCCTGCAACAGGCGACCACCGACAACAGCGCACGCGTCGGCCAGTACACCTACGCCGGCAACGCGTGGCAGCAGTGGCAATTCCAGGACGCGGGCAGCGGCTACTGGCGCATCGTCAACCGCCACAGCGGGAAGTGCCTCGACGTGCTGAGCGCCTCGACCGCCGACGGCGCCGAGCTCGCCCAGTACACCTGCGGCACCGGCAACAACCAGCAGTTCCAGATGGTCGCCAACGGCGACTACTTCCAACTCCGGGCACGGCACAGCGGCAAGTGCGTGGACGTCCCGGCCGCGTCGACCGCGGACGGCGTGATCATCAAGCAGTACACGTGCAACACCGGCACCAACCAGCAGTGGTCCCGCACGTCCGTCTGATCGTCGTCCCGACGTGACCGCGGTGCGGCCCCACGTCCCCGGCGTCGAGCTCGTGCTCGACGCCGGGGACGTGCCCGGCGGGCTGAAGGCGCGCAGGACAGGGTCACGTACTGGGTGTTGTCCTTCATGTCGAAGAGGCCGTCGTAGCCCTCGGACTCGCCGCCGGACGCCGGTCGAACACGGCGCCGCCGCCGACGCCGATGATCGCGACGTTGCTGATCCGCTTGAGCTCGACCACGCCGGCGGCGGTCTCGCAGCTGGAGCCCGAGACCTTGGCGGTGTTGCCGTGGTTGATCGCGCTGGAGACCTCGATGACGATCGGGGTGCTGCTGCCGGCCCGACCGCACAACACCTGGTGGATCTGGGTGCCGGTAGTGGCCCGGACCGTCGCCCCGCCCTGGCCACCGGTGTTCCCGCCGTTCTGCGACGCGAAGCCCGTCGCGGCGGCGGACGAAATCAGTGATGGCGACTCATACCAGGGAAAGCCCTCAGCGAGCATTCCGCAACCGCGCGCGACAGGCAACAAAATTCACGGTCATGAACGACGCCGCTTGATTGCGCGGGCACGACACGACTCCCGGCGTCACCCGCCCGATTCACGGACACGAACAAGACGGGCACGAGACGGCGGGACCACATTGGCCTTGCCGCATTTCACCCCGGGCGCGCGAAACACCGACCGGTGCCGTGCCAGGCCCGGTTCGTCACGTCGTCGTGAGGATCTCGACGTGCCCGTCGGTCCCGTCCACCCGGATCCGCTGCCCGTCCTGGATCACGCGGGTGGCGCGCTCCACCCCGACGACGGCCGGCAGGCCGTACTCCCGCGCGATCACCGCGCCGTGGGTCATCAGGCCGCCGACCTCCGTCACCAGGCCCGCGATCGCGACGAACAGGGGCGACCAACTGGGGTCCGTGTGCGTCGTGACCAGGATGTCGCCCGGCTCGACGTCGGCCTCCGCCATGTCCAGGATGACCCTGGCCCGCCCTTCGACGATCCCGGCGGACACCGCCAGGCCGACCAGCGCGCCGGCGGGCAGGTCGTCGCGCCGGTACGCACCGTTGAGCGTCTCACCGTCCGAAGTGAGCACGCGCGGTGGCGTGAGCGCTTGGTGCGACCTGAACGCGTCCTTGCGCCGGCTGACGAGTTCGTGGTCGACCTGGTTCGCCCGCACTACTTCCTGGAGTTCCTGGAACCTCAGGAAGAAGATGTCCTCCGCCTCCCGGAGCACGCCGTCCCGCACCAGGCGCTCGGCCTCGGCCAGCAACGCCTGCTTGTAGACGAAGTAGCGGCGGATCATCCCGTACTTCGGGTACTCGCGGTACCCGGCGAACGTCCGGACGAGATCGATGTTCCGCTTGGTCTCCTCGGCCTTCCGCTTCCCGTCCGGCAGCGCCCGCAAGCGCTCCAGCACCTCCTGTTCCTTCTGCCACGCGTCCTGCCGCCCTTGCTCGAAGCGCCGCCCGCCGGCGCCGGGCTCGAGGTTCTTGACGTTGGACAGCAGCAGGGGCAGCAGCATGGTGGGCCGTTCGCTCCACCGCGGCCTGGTGATGTCGATCTCGCCGACGCAGCGCATGCCGTACTTGTCGAGGTAGGCCACGATGGCGTCACGCGCCTCCCGGCCGCCGTCGAGCTCGACCAGCCCGTCGAGGAAGTCCTCGTGCGCCGCGTCGCGCAGGAAGGCGACGACTCCCGGGTGCGGGCGGATCACGTCCGCGACGTCGAGGAGCGCCAGCCCCATCTCCGAGGTGACGTTGTGGGGCACGGACTGCGAGAGCGCGTCGGCCGCGTCCTTCTCGCCCAGCCACTCGTGCAGGTGCTCGTTGAGCCACCACGTCGCCCGCATCGCCGCCATGATCGGCTTGATGCCGCGCGGGTCGAACAGGACCCGCCTCAGCTCCTCGAAGTCCGCCAGGATGAAGTCCAGCAGCTCCGAGCCGGACTTCGTCCTGATCTCGCGCTCGACCGCGGCGACGGACGCCTCACCCCGCTCGACCAGCTCCGTCACGAGGGCCGGATCGGCCTCGATCGCGACCGGCTCGGCGCCGGGGATCGACTGGGCGGGACCGTCGTCCGGGAACGACGGGAGGAAGCCGTCGCGTTCGATGACGGTCCGCAGCGCGTCCTCGATCAGCGGATCGGACTTCCCCACCACCTCGAGCAACCCGGCGCGGCTCGCGGGCGAGGCCAGCAGCCGGGTGGCGTCGACGAACAACCTCCCGCCGGCCTCGGCCATGGGCCGGGTGGTCGTCAACTGCCACACGGAGAGCCCCAAGGGCTTCATGGCGTCGGTCATCATCTGCTGGTGACCGACGGAGACGTAGACGTGGTTCTCCCGGTCGTCGACCTCCGGGATGGGGAACAGCGTGGTGATCGGCCGGCTCTGGACGACGTGGAAGCCGTCGTCGACCAGGCACCACTCGATGTCCTGGGGACGGCCGAAGTGCGCCTCGACCCGCCGGCCGAGCCGCACCAGCCGCACGACCTGGGCGTCCGTCAGCGCGGGCTGCTCCCGCCGCGCGGGCTCGATCGGCTGCTCCCGCGTCCCGCCGTCCGGCGAGGCTTCGACGGCGATCTCCTTGGCGGCGACCGCCTTGGCGATGACCTCGTCGTCCCGCACCTGGTAGGCGTCCGCGTTCACCAGGCCGGAGACCAGGGCCTCGCCGAGGCCGAAGGTGGCCTCCACGGTGGCGACCTTCCGGTTGGACGTCACGGGATCGGCCGTGAACAGGACTCCGGACGCGTGCGGGAGGACCATCCGCTGCACGACCACGGCCATGTGGACCTTGCGGTGGTCGAAGCCGTTGCGCAGCCGGTAGGTCACGGCCCGTTCGGTGAACAGCGAGGCCCAGCACCGGCTGATGTGCCGGAGGATCGCCGCCGGCCCCACCACGTTCAGGTACGTGTCCTGCTGGCCCGCGAAGGAGGCGCCCGGCAGGTCTTCCGCCGTCGCGCTCGACCGCACCGCGCAGGCGGCCCGTTCGCCGACGCGGGCGAGCGCACCGGTGATCGCCGCCGCCACACCGTCCGGGACGACGATCCCCTCGATGGTCTGCCGGATCTCCGCGCTGCGCGTGCGGATCGCCTCCCGGTCGTCCGGGTTCAGGCGCGACAGCCCGTCCAGCAGCTCGCCGAGTGACGGCGCGTCCCGCACGGTCCGCCGGTAGGCGTCCGTCGTCACGCAGAAACCGGGCGGCACGCGGACGCCGTCGATCCGCGAGAGCTCTCCCAGGTGCGCGCCCTTGCCGCCGACGACGGCGACCTGCGTCTGGTCGACCTCCCGGAGATCGAGCACGTAGTCGCCCATCCGTCCACCTTCCGTTCGCCCCATCGGGCCTCGCCGGTTCGCAGTGCCGACCCTGTGGGTTCGTCCGCCGGTGGTCACAGCGTTCTACCGGCACACCATTTCCGCAGGTTCTGGCTTCGGCCGGAGATTCTGCGGCACGACCGGGGCCTTGCCGCAAGACCCCCGATCGGCTATATGTTGACAATGGCGAGGAGTGGGCAACCCCCTTGCCGCCGCCCGGTGGCCGGACAGCGGCCCCGACGGCCGGAACCTCAGGCGCCGACCTCCGCGTTCCCCGCCGACGGCGCGGTCAACGGCAGGTGGACGCGGAAGCGGGTGTCGCCGGGCGCGGACTCCACCCGGATGTCGCCGTGGTGGCGGTCGACCACGATCCGCCACGAGATGTCCAGACCGAGCCCGGTGCCCTCACCCACGGCCTTGGTGGTGAAGAACGGCTCGAAGATGCGCCTCTTCACCTCGTCCGGGATGCCCGCGCCGGTGTCGCCGACCTCCACCACCACGTCCTCGCCGGCGCGGTACGTGCGCACGGTCAGCGTGCCGTCGCCGGCCATGGCGGCCACCGCGTTGTCGACCAGGTTCGTCCACACCTGGTTGAGCTCGGCCGGGTACGCGGGCAGCGGCGGCAGGGAGCGGTCGTAGTCCTTGACCACGCGCACGCCGTCGCCGAACTTGCCGCTGAGCATCACGAGCGTGGAGTCGAGCAGCTCGTGCACGTCGACGACCTGGAACGGCGCCCGGTCGACCTGCGAGTACTGCTTGGCCGCGCCGAGCAGCGTGGACACCCTGGTGGTGGCGTCCTCGATCTCGTTCATCAACGTCTCGGTCTCCACCGTGTAGGCCAGCCAGCGCACGGCCGCCTCGGTGGCGGTCTGCGGGCACAGCGCCGCCGCCCGGTCGAGCCACTCGACGTCCAGCCCGCCCGCGACCAGCACCGGAGCCAGGTCCCATCCGCCCGGCACACCGTGCGCGTCCAGCCAGTCCGCGACCTCGTCCTCCAGGTCGGCGGTCTCCATCGGACCGAGCTTCGGCGCCTTCGCCACCTGCTCGACCGCGCTCTCCTGCAGCTTCACCAGCACCGGCAGGGTGGCCGGGTCGAGCGAGCCGTTCGCCAGCAGCGCCAGCTTGTGCCGCATCCCGGCGACCCGTTCGCGCAACGCCCCGGTGGCCCGCACCGCCGCGGCGGCCGGGTTGTTCAGCTCGTGCGTCAGCCCGGCCGACAGCGAACCCAGCGCGAGCAGCCGTTCCCGCTGGCTGACGATCCGCTCGGTGTTGCGCATGCCGAAGAAGAGGCCTTCCAGCAGGTGCATGGCCATCGGGAACCACGAGCGGAACATCGCGCCGAAGTCGTGCGCGGGCAGCTGGTAGAGCCGCACGTCGGTCACCGCGTCGGCGGTCATCTGGTAGACCGTCTTGGCTTCGACGTCGGAGCCGAGGTACGCCTGGGTCGCCCCGAAGTACGCGCCGCGGTGGTCGGTCCGGTTGGTCTCCACGCGCTGGCCGCCGATGACGCGGCTGAGCGCGACCGTGCCGTCCAGCAGCACGAAGAAGCACGTCGCCGCCTGTCCCTCGCGCAGCACCTGGGAGCCCGCCGCGTGCGTCTCCACCTGGCCGTGCGCGACGAGCCACGCCAGCTGCTCCTCCGACAGGTGCTCGAACAGGAACAGCCCGCGCAGGTCGTCGACCGTCAGGTTCTCCATCACGACCTCTCCAGGTAGCGGTGGACCAGCGACACGGCCATCGCGCCGTCGCCGACCGCCGACGCGACCCGCTTCACCGAGTCCGCGCGCACGTCGCCGGCGACGAACACGCCCGGCAGGCTGGTCTCCAGGTGGTAGGGCGGCCGGTCGAGGCCCCAGCCCTCGGGTGGGCGGCCGTCGGTGACCAGGTCCGGTCCGGCGAGCACGAACCCGCGCTCGTCACGGGCCAGCGTGCCGGTGAGCCAGTCGGTGTGCGGGGCGGCGCCGATGAACGCGAACAACCAGGACGCGGGCACGGTCGTCGTCTCGCCGGTCTTGTTGTGCCGCAACGTCAGCGTCTCCAGGTGCTCCTCCCCCGTGCCGCCGACGACCTCGGTGCACGTGCGCACCTCGACGTTGGCGACCCGGGCGAGCTGTTCGACGAGGTAGTGCGACATCGACCGGGCCAACGAGTCGCCGCGCACGACCAGCACCACGCGGCGGGCGTGCGCGGCGAAGTAGAGCGACGCCTGGCCCGCCGAGTTGGCGCCGCCGACGAGGTAGACGTCCTGGCCCGCGCAGCTCGGCCCCTCGGTGGTGGCCGCGCCGTAGAACACGCCCCGGCCGGTCAGGGCGCCGAGCCCGGGCGCGTCCAGCATCCGGTAGGACACGCCGGTGGCGAGGATGACGGTGTGCGCGGCCAGCTCGGTGCCGTCGCCCAGCCGCACCACGCGTGCCGCGCCGCGTGCCTCCAGGCCGACCACGTCGCACGCGGTCAGCACCTCGACGTCGAACTTCAGCGCCTGCCGGCGGGCGCGGTCGGTGAGCTGCTCGCCGGACACGCCGTCGGGGAAGCCGAGGTAGTTCTCGATCCGGCTGCTGGTGCCCGCCTGACCGCCGGTGGCGCGCCGCTCGACCAGCACCGTGCGCAGCCCTTCCGAGCCGCCGTAGACCGCCGCGCCCAGCCCGGCAGGACCGCCGCCGACCACGATCAGGTCGTAGAAGTCGGTGGACGGCCGCGTGGTCAGGCCGACCCGGGCGGCCAGCTCCGCGTCCGACGGCTCGACCAGGGTCTCGCCGTCCGCGGTGACGACCACCGGCAGCCGCGCGCCGTCCTCACCGCACGCGGTGAGCAGCCGCCCGGTCTCGGGGTCGCCGTCGTCGACCGCGTGCCAGCGGAACGGGACGGCGTTGCGGGCCAGGAAGTCGCGCACCTCGTAGGACCGCGACGACCAGCGGTGCCCGACGACCCGGACCTGCCGGGCCGGCCCGCGATCGGCGGCCGACCAGGCGCGCAGCAGCTCGTCCAGCACGGGGTACAGCTTCTCCTCCGGCGGGTCCCACGGCTTGAGCAGGTAGTGGTCGAGGTCGACGACGTTGATGGCGCGGATCGCCGCGTCGGTGTCGGCGTACGCGGTCAGCAGCACCCGCCGTGCCGCGGGGAAGAGGTCCATCGCGGCCTCCAGGAACTCGATGCCGCTCATGCCGGGCATCCGGTAGTCGGCCAGCAGCACCGCCACCTCCTCGCCGCGCAACTTGATCTCGCGCACCGCGTCGAGCGCCTGCGCACCGGACTCGGCCCGCACGATCCGGTAGCTCTCGCCGTACTTGCGGCGCAGGTCGCGCGCCACGGACCGGGACACGCCCGGGTCGTCGTCCACGGTGAGGATCGAGGGCCTCGCGACCTGAGGTGTCGTCATGTCCACATTGTCGTTCCCACCGGACCGGCCGCCCATCGCGGTTACCCTCTGCGGGTGTCCGGCACCGTGCGGTTCGGGGTCCTGGGGCCGTTGACGGTGGAACGCGACGGCGAGCCGCCGGCGCTCGGCGGGCCGAGGCAGCGTGACCTGCTGACGCTGCTGGTGTTGCGCGCCAACCGGTTCGTCAGCGCCGAGTGGCTGGTCGACGCGCTGTGGGACGGGCAGCCACCGGCCGGCGCGCAGGTCACCCTGCGGTCCTACGTGGCGGTGCTGCGCCGTGCGCTCGAACCGGAGCGGGGACGGCGTGCGCCCGCCGAGCTGTTGCGCGGTCACGCCGGTGGCTACGAGCTGCGCGTGCCACCGGACGCCGTGGACGCCGTCCGCTTCACCGCGCTCGCCGGGCAGGGCTCGCGGGCGCTCGCCGACGGCGAGTGGGAGGCGGCCGGGCGCCACTTCGCCGACGCGCTCGCCCTCTGGCGGGGCGAGGTGGCCGCCGCCGACCTCACCGCCGTGCGACCGGACGCGGCACGGCTCACGGAGGCGCGGACCGCGGCCGGCGAAGGCCTCTTCACCGCCGCCGTCGCCGCCGGTCGGCACCAGGCCGTGCTGCCGGACCTGCGCCAGTTCGTGGCCGCCCACCCGAACCGGGAGAACGCCCGCGCGCAGCTGATGCTCGCGCTCTACCGGGCGGGCAGGCAGACCGACGCGCTGGCCGTGTACGACGAGGGCCGCCGGCTCCTGGTCGACGAGCACGGCGTCGAACCGGGTGAGGCCCTGCGCGACCTGCACCGCCGGGTCCTGGCCCACTCCGTGCCACCGGTCGACGCGGGCACCTCCCCGCAGACCGCGCCCACCGGCAGACCCGGCCTCCGCCGCACCACACCGCCCGAGCACCGCCACACCACGCCACCCACCGACACGCCCGACCACCACCGTGCGCCACCTGCCGACACCACCGGTCCCAGGTCGCCGGACCGGCTGGTCGGTCGCAGGGCCGAACTCGCCCTCCTCACCGACCTCCTCACCGCGTCGAGCCGGACCGGCGGCCGGTTCGCGGCGATCGTCGGCGAGGCGGGCATCGGCAAGACCACCCTGGCCGACGCCATCGCCCGCCGCGCCTCCTCCGCCGGCGTCCCGGTCGCGTGGGGACGCTGCCCGGACCTCGGTCAAGCACCGCCGTTCTGGCTCTGGACCCAGGCCGTGCGCGCCCTCGTGCCCCTGGCGGGCGACGCGGGCGACGACCCGGCGCTGGCGGGCTTCCGCACCGGCCCGACCACCGACACCGACATCGACCCCACCGCCCGCTTCCGCACCTACGACGCGGTCTCGGCGCTCGTGCGCGCCGCCGCCCGAGCCGCCGGCCTCGTCCTCGTGCTGGACGACCTGCACGCCGCCGACGCCGACTCCCTGCTCCTCCTGCGCTACCTGGCCACCACCGTGCACACGTCCCGCGCGCTGGTCGTCGCGACCCTGCGCCCCTACGAGCACGACCCCGCCCTGGTCGCCACCCTCGCCGACCTGGCCCGCAGCCCCGGCTGCCGACAGCTCAGACCGACCGGCCTCGACGCCGACGCGGTGGCCCGCCTGGTCCGCGAGCACACCGGCGCGCCCGCACCGGCCGACCTCGTGCTCGACCTCCTCACCCGCACCGGCGGCAACCCGTTCTTCATCACCGAACTGCTCACCTCCGCCGATCCGACCGGCACGCCGCCGCCGAGCGTGCGCGACACCGTCCGCCGCCGGCTGCACGCCCTGGACGACCGCACCCGCGACTGGCTCGACGTGCTGAGCGTCGCCGGCCGGGACCTGGACGTCGACCTGCTCGAAGCCGCCACGTCCACCGAGGTCCGGCTCACCCCGCACATCACCCACCTGGTCACCGAGCCCGACGCCGGCGTGGTGCGCTTCCGGCACCCGCTGTTCGCCGAGGCCGCCTACGCCGACCTCACCCCGACCCGCCGTGCCGACCTGCACGCCCGGCTCGCGGACGCGGGCAGGCACGCCCTCACCCCGGCCGAGCTGGCGCAGCACTACGGCCGGGCTCGCGGACGGGAGGACGACCACCTGCACTGGACCCTCGAAGCCGCCGACGACGCCACCCGCCGCCTCGCCTACGAGGACGCCCTGGCGCACCTCGACCGGGCCGCCGCCCTGCTCACCGCGCCGGAACGGGAGCTGGCCGTGCAGCTGCGGCGCACGTCGTTGCTCCAGATCACCGTCGGTATCGGCAGCGACGCCGTCGACCTGGCCGCCGCCCGCGCCCGCGAACTGCTCACGAGCGTCGACACCGGCGCCGACGTGCGCACCGCCCTGTGGACGCTCGGCGAACTGGCCTGCAACCGCGCCGAGTTCGCCATCGCCGAAGAACTCGCCACCCGCCTCGCCGCGGACGACGGCGTGATCGGCGCCGCGGGCCACTACCTGCTGGGCGTGGTCGGCTACTTCACCGGCCGCCTGGCCGCCGCCGACGACCACCTGACCGCCGCGATCGACCGGCTGCACGAGCTGGACCCGCGGGAGCTGGTCGGGCAGGCCGGTCGCACGCCCACGCTCGCTACCCACGACTTCCGCGCCTTGGTGCGCTCCCTGCGCGGTGACGCGGACGCGGCCCGCGCCGACCTCGCCGCCGCACACGCCCTCGCCGAACGCGCCGACGACCCGTACGGGCGGGCCAACGCCGCGCTGTTCGCCGCGTGGACCGCCATGCAGGAGCACGACGTCACCGCCGGCCTCGCCGCCGCCCGGCGGTGCCGCGAGATCGGCGCGCGTCAGCACATGCCGCACTTCGTCACAACCGGCGACTTCTTCACCGAGTGGGCCGCCGTGCGCGGCGGGGACGACACCCGCCGCCACGCCATGCGGGCGGCCCGGGAGGGCATCCACCGGCTCGGCCTGCGCTCGACCCGCACGATCACCCTCGCCGCGATGGCCGACGCCCACCTGGTGACCGGGCACCACGCCACCGCGGCGGCGTTGGCCGAGGAAGGTCTCGCCCTCGCCGAGGAGACCGGTGAACGGGTCTTCGCCGCCGAACTGCGCCGCGTCCGCGGCGTGGCGACCGACGACCGGGCCGACCTGGACACCGGCGCGCGACTGGCCGAGGCACAAGGCGCGGACCTGGTGCGAGCGCGCTTCCCACGCTGATCCAACAGAACTCCAACAGCCCTCCGCTGGCATGTGAGCCGACACCAGGAGGAGGACGCATGGAGTTCGACGTCGTAGTGGTCGGCTGCGGGCCGGTCGGTGCGCTGACCGCGAACCTGCTCGGCGGCCGGGGCGTGCGGACCCTGGTCGTCGAACGCGACACCGCGCCGCACCGGCAGCCACGCGCGTTCTCCTGCGACGACGAGGCGTTGCGGATCTACCAGCAAGCGGGCCTGCTGACCGAGGTCGCCGAGGACATGCACCAGCCGCGACGGGCCGAGTACGTCAACGCCAAGGGCCGGGTGTTCGCCACCATCGCCCTGGACGAGGTCGACTTCGGCCTGGGCAGCCGTCCCCTGCACTTCTTCGACCAGCCGCGCCTCGAAGCGGCCCTGCGCGCGGGGCTCGACCGGTTCCCGCACGTCACGCTGCGCACCGGCGTCGAACTGATGCGGCTCACCCAGGACGACGAGGCCGCCACCGTCGTCCTGCGCGACCTCGGCACGGACGAGGAAACCGAGGTGCGCGCGAAGTACGTGCTGGGGTGCGACGGCGCCCGCAGCACCACCCGGGTCGCGGCAGGCATCGCGCTCACCGGCACGTCCTACGCCGAGCCGTGGCTGGCGGTCTCCGGCGACGTCGCGCCGGGCGCGGTGCGGGTGCCGCACACGACGTTCGTGTGCGACTGGCGGCGGCCCGCGTTCGTGTCCCCCGGCGCGTTCGACACCTACCGGATGGAGTTCATGCTCCGCCCGGACGAGGCGCCGGCGGACATGACCAGCCCCGAGACGGTGGCCCGGCTCGTCGCGCCCTACGTCGACCCGGACCGCTTCACCGTCACGCGCGCGGTCGTCTACACGTTCCACCACCTGGTCGCCGAGCGCTGGCGCGACCGTCGGGTGTTCCTGCTCGGGGACGCCGCCCACCAGATGCCGCCGTTCCTCGGCCAGGGCCTGTGCAGCGGGCTGCGTGACGCGGCCAACCTCACCTGGAAGCTCGCCCTGGCCCTCGGGTCGGACGCCCCCGAGCCGCTGCTGGACAGCTACGAGGCCGAACGTCGCCCGCACACCGAGGCGATGGCCCTCACCAGCGTGCGGCTCGGCCGGATCTTCCTGGTGCGCAACAGGTTCGCCGCCTTCCTGCGGGACGCGGTGCTGCGCGCGGCGCAGACCGTGCCGCGGGTGCGCCGCCTGGTGCGCCGCTTCGAGTTCAAGCCGCTGCCCGCGCTGCCGGACGGGAGCGCCATGTTCCCCCAGCCCGAAGTGGTCGTCGGCGGGGTGGGGCTGCCGCTCGACGACGTGCTCGGCCCCGACTTCGCGGTCATCGGGCCGGGGGTGGATGCGAGCACGGCGCGGGACTGGTGCGGTCCACCCGCGAGGTTCCTGCGGGTGGTGACCGACGGCGAGCCCCGCACCGAGGACGACCTGGTGGACGTGACCGGCACGCTCACCGCCTGGTTCTCCCGCCACCGCACCGACGTCGTCGTGCTGCGTCCCGACCGGTTCGTGCACGCGGAAGGGACATCCGCTGCGGTGAACGGCTCGCCGCGATCCGTTCCCGGGCTCGACGGTAGCGGTCAGGTCAGGAAGACCCAGTAGAAGTCCCAGGCGCCCCCGCTCGGCCAGCAGACGTAGTAGTCGACGCCTTCGGGGATCTTCGCGCCTTCGGCTTCGCATTCCTCCTCGGTCGCGAAGGTGGCCATGTACTGCCAGTAGTCCATCGCCGCGGCCTCGGCCGGCGAGGCTTGAGCGGGTGCCGCTTGGGCCGTGCCGGCGCCAAGGAGCAGCAGGGTCGCCAGGAGCAGTGCTCGCATCGGGGTTCTCCCTCTCGCGGAAAACGCTTTCCACACGGCGGCGCACCGATCACAGCACAGCCACCGCCCGCCTGGCAACGCGGGCGCACGCACCCGCGCCCACCGCGTGCCGAAGTCCCGGCACCGCCGTCCGCACGCCCGCCGCGCGAACCCCGACCGCGCGCCGGGTGAGGTCAGTCTTCCGTCTCGTCCGCGAGGTCGACGTCGGCGAGGTCGTCCACGCCGACCACGTCACCGCCGTTGAACACCACCACGAGGCCCAACTCGGTGAAACCGGGCACGCGGCACTCGGCGAACCGGACCAGCCAGTCCCGGCCGGGGTGGAAGGTGAACTCCGGGTCGGCCACGGCGTCCGGTCCGTAGCCCGGGTGGTCGCGCAGGTGGTCGGCCACGGCCTCGTGGGCGGTGGCGAGCAGCCGTTGGCGGTCGCGCAGGACCGAGCCGATGAACGGCAGGTCGAGGTCGTCGGTGGTGGCCGGTTCCTCCACCAGCACGCTCACCGACGTCCCGGCGGCGGTCGTGTTCCAGCACGCCACACCTTCGGGGGTGTGGTCCACCGGGGTCAGTTCGCCGAAGCCGGGAATCGCGATCGTCACCGGGCGATCCTATGCACCGCTCCCGGACCCGACCGGAACCGGGCCACCGGGTGCGCGAGAACCGGTCCGCGGGTCTCTTGACGGCGGCACGGCGGGTGAAGTTCGCTGTGGGAGAGCGCTCTCCGAGAGTTTGTCGACGATCCGCGGCCGGCGGCACACCGGCCGCGGGTCACCCCTGCCTGGAGTCGCCATGCCCGAAGCGCCCGCCCGGCAACGCCGCCGGGTCCTGCCCCTGCTCGTCGTCCTCGCCGCCCTGATCGCCGGGCAGCTCACCGCGTCACGGGAAGCGAGAGCTGCCGGAGTCCTGCTCTCCCAGGGCAAACCGACCACCGCCTCGTCCACCGAGAACGCGGGCACCGCCGCGTCCGCCGCCACCGACGGCAACGCGGGCACCCGCTGGTCCAGCGCGTTCGCCGACCCGCAGTGGTTGAGCGTCGACCTCGGCGCCACCGCGACGCTGGACCGCGTGGTGCTGACCTGGGAGTCCGCCTACGCGACCGCGTTCCAGCTCCAGACCTCGGCCGACGGCGTCACGTGGACCACGATCCACACCGCGGCCAACTCCGCCGGCGGGACGCAGTCCATCCCGGTGACCGGCACGGGTCGGCACGTGCGGTTGTTCGGCACGGCCCGTGCCACCGGCTACGGCTACTCGCTGTGGGAGTTCCAGGTCTACGGCACGACCGGCGGTTCCACCGCAGGAACGCCGATCTCCGAGTACAAGCAGGTCGCGGCCTCGACGTGGGAGGGCGGCAACGCGCCCGCCGCGGCGCTGGACGGCCGCCCGAACACCCGGTGGTCCAGCCAGTTCGCCGACAACCAGTGGCTGCGGGTCGACTTCGGCGGCGTCGCGACCGTCGACCAGGTCGTGCTGAACTGGGAGGGCGCGTACGCGAAGGGGTACCGGCTCGAGCTGTCGAACGACGCGGTGAACTGGACGCAGATCTACGCGACCACCACCGGCACGGGCGGCACGGAACGGCTCGCCGTCGCCGGCACGGGCCGTTACCTGCGGTTGTTCGCCACCGCGCGCGCCACGGGCTACGGCGTCTCCCTCTGGGAGTTCCAGGTGTTCGGCGCCGTGGACACCTCCGCGGCCACCCCGCCACTGCTGTCGCCGCCGACCAAGGCGCCCGCGGTGACGGGCCGGTTCGCGCTGTCCGCGCCCGCCGACAACGCGATGATCACGTCCACGCGGCGTCCGGCGTTCTCGTGGGCGGCGGTGCCGGGCGCGGTGCGTTACCAGGTCTGGCTCAATGTCAGCCGCACGGACTACGACTTCACCGCATCGGGCAACCTGATCGACCTCTACACCAAGGTCGCCGAGCCCACCGGCACCGGCTACACGCCGACGTGGGACATCACCGACCGGTGGACGTACCGGTGGTTCGTGGTGGCGGTGGACGGCTCCGGGGCCACCAGCGCGTCGAACATCCGCACGTTCAGCGTGTACGTGCCGACGTTGACCTCGGTGGACGACGGCGTGCGGGTGGTGAACGGCAGCCGTGACCTGAACAAGAACGGCGCGGTCGAGCCGTACGAGGACTGGCGGCAGCCCGTGGAGACGCGGGTGAACGACCTGCTCGGTCGGATGACGATCGAGGAGAAGGCCTACCAGATGTTCTACAACGCCCAGGTGTTCCCGCGTTCGGGGTGGCACTTCGGGCCGGCGGAGGCGCAGGACCTGCACACCGCGTTGCTCGGGTCGAGCGGCACGCGGCTCGGCATCCCGTTCGTGTCGGCGGGCGACACCATCGCCGGGTACAAGACGACGTACCCGTTGCAAAGCGCGTTGGCGGCGGCGCGGAACTACCCGTTGCAGTACAAGCTCGGCGACATGCAGCGGCGCGAGCAGCTGGAGGTCGGCGCGCGCGGTGTGCTGGGGCCGTTGGCCGAGGTGGGCACGAAGGTGTTGTACCCACGCATCCAGGAGGGCAACGGCGAGAGTTCCGAGGTGGCGTCGGCGCAGGTCAGGGCCCTGGTGGCCGGGTTGCAGGGCGGGCCGGAGCTGAGTCCGGGTTCCGTGCTGGCGACCGTGAAGCACTGGCCGGGCGAGGGCGCGGGAGGTGAGGCGTTGATCGTGTACGACAACGTGACGATCAAATACCACACGGCGCCGTTCCGGGCCGCGATGGAGGCCGGCGCGGTGAACATCATGCCGGGGTACGCGGGCAGTTCGCTGCTCGATCCCGGTGGTCCGGGCGCGGGTGACAGCGCGAAGATCCTCGCGTACCTGCGGCAGAACCTCGGGTACACCGGGCTGATCACGACCGACTGGTTGCCGTCGGGCTCGTGGGTCGGCGCGGCGAACGCGGGTTCCGACGTGATGGGTGGCGCGGACCCGGGCGCGCCCGGGTTCACCATCGGCGGGTTCACCTCGGCGGTGCCGGCGGCGCGGATCGACGACGCGGTGCGGCGGGTGCTGCGGGTGAAGTTCAAGCTCGGGATCTTCGAGAAACCGTACGGCGACCCCGTGAACGGGCCGTACCGGTTCCACAAGCCGGAGTACGCGGCGCTGGCGAACCAGGCGTCGCGCGAGGCGATGACCTTGTTGAAGAACACGGCCGGTGTGCTGCCGGTGCGGCTCAACCGCGGTGACAACATCGTGGTGGCCGGTCCGCGTGCCGACGACACGGCCGCGTGCTGCATCTGGACCAGCTACTTCCACCAGGAGTACGGCTCGCAGACCATGTTGCAGGCGATCCGCACGCGTGCCGCGCAGGCGGGGGTGAACGTCCACAAGGACACCGGGCCGTCACCGAAGCTGGCGATCGTCGCGGTGGGCGAGACCTCGTACACCCACGCGACGAGTTGGCCGAAGGAGCAGCCCTACCTGCCCCCGGACCAGCTGGCGCTGATCCAGGACTTCCACCGCCAGGGCATCCCGGTCGTGGTCGCCCTGGTCCTCCCCCGCCCCTACGTGATCACCGAGTGGCACAACCTGGCGAGCGCGATCGTGGTGACGTACCGCGGCGGCGAGGAGATGGGCCCGGCCTTGGCGTCCCTGCTCTTCGGCGACTACACCCCGACCGGCAAACTGCCGTGGCAACTGCCGCGTACCCTGACCGACGTGCTGCGTCCCGGCGGCACCGACATCCCGGCGGACGCGACCGAACACTGGGACGTCCCGTACGACCTGGGCGCCACCGCCGCCGAACGTGCCGACATCCGCGCCAAGATCGACTCGGGTGCCCCCGTCCCCTCCACCTACGGCAACCCCCTCTACCCGTACGCCTGGGGCCAAACCACCTGGTAACCCGCGTGTCGAACCTCCAGGACCCGCGTGTCGAACCTTCAGGACCCCCGAATTCAACGCTCAGGATCCCGCTGCCGGATGCCGAGTCGTCCTGAACGTTGAATTCGGAGGGCCCGAGTGTTCGACACGCGGGTCCTCAAGGTTCGACACGCGGGTCCTGAGTGTTCGACACGCGGGCGCTGAAGGTTCGACACGCGGTTACGCGGAGAGGGTGGTGATGCGGTGGCGGAGGGCGGTTTCCAGGTCGCGCAGTTCGCGGGCCGGGGCACCGAGGCCCGTCATGGACAGGCGGCGGGATTCCAGGCGGTCCGTGCGGTAGCGGGGGAACGCCAGGCGTAGGGCGCAGTCCAGCATGCCGAGGTGGTAGCGGATGAGTTCCACGACCCGCTGCGGCGGCGGGGGGCGGTCGGTCTGCCACACGAGATCCGCCGCCCAGCCGGACAGCCTGCCGTACTGGGCCGCCACGGCACGTCCGCTGCGCGCGACTTCCCACGACGTCTCACCGGGTTGCGCGCAGTCGGCGATCACGGCCTCCGCCCGCTCCTGCAACGCCACGGCCTGGACCACGACCTCCAGCAACGCGCCCAGACGCACGAGTTCCGCCGTTGCCGGATCGAGCACCACGCTCGGCGGTTCGGCACGGCGACGTGCCCGGCGCGGGAGGATGCGCACAGCTCACGGTAGCGCGCACCACCGCCGTGCACCCGCCCCCCGACCCACCGTAACGATCAAGACGGGCCGGCCCGCGAGGATCAAGCCGGACGACCGGCCGGCGGCGGCGGGCTGCTCCCCGGCACGACCAAGCCGCTCTGGTACGCCGCCGCGATCGCCTGGGCGCGGTCGCGCAGCCCGAGCTTCATCAGGATCCGCCCCAGGTGCGTCTTCACCGTCGCCTCACCGACCACGAGGTGCACGGCGATCTCCGGGTTCGAGAACCCGTGGGCCACGAGCACCAGCACCTCCCGCTCCCGCACCGTCAACTCGCCCATCTCCGCCGACGTCGGCATCTGGTGGCGCGGTCGGGCGGCGAACTCCCTGATCAGTCCTTTCGCGACGGTCGGGTCCAGCCACGCCTCACCCGACGCCACCGTGCGCACCGCGTCGACCAGCTCGCGCGGCACCGCGTCCTTGAGCAGGAACCCGGTCGCACCGGCCCGCAACGCGGCGTACACCGCCTCGTCCACGTTGTACGTCGTCAGGATGATGATCTTGGTGGCGTGGTCCTCGCCCGCAGGGTCCGCGTCGATGATCCGCCGCGTCGCCTCGACCCCGTCCACGCCGGGCATCCGCACGTCCATGAGCACCACGTCCGGGTGCAGCTCGGCGGCCCGCGCGACCGCGCCCGCGCCCTCGTCCGCCTCGGCCACCACCTCGATGTCCGGCTCGGCGTCGAGCAGCATCGCCAGACCCGCCCGCACCAACGGCTGGTCGTCCACCAGCATCACGCGGATCACCGGTGCTCCCGCACGGGCTCGCTCGCCACCGGCCCGGCGACCGGCAGCACGGCCCTCACCCGGAACCCGCCCGCCGGCGCCGGCTCGGCCGCCAGCCTCCCGCCCACGATCGCCAGCCGCTCCACGAGCCCGGCCAGGCCGTGGTTCGTGGACAGCGCCCGCTCCGGTCGCCTGCCACGACCGTCGTCGGCGACCTCGACGGTCAGCTCGCACGGCTCCCACCGCAGCCGCACGTCCACCTCCGCGCCGGGCCCCACGTGCTTGGTCACGTTCGTCAACGCCTCCTGCACGACCCGGTACGCGGCGAGGTCAACGCTGGCGGCCAGCCGACGCGGCTCACCCTCCACCCGCGTGTGGACCCGCACCCCGGCCGCCGCGATCGTGCCGACCAGGTGCTCCACGTCCGCCAGCCCCGGCTGCGGCCGACCGGTCACCCCGTCGCCCGACCCGTCGTCGTCGCTCAGCCGCAACGCGGTCAGCATCCGCCGCAGCTCGCCCATCGCCTGCTCGCCCGCCTCCTCGATGTGGCCGAGCGCGTGCCCGACCCGCACCGGGTCGCTGTCGAGCACCCGCCGCGCGCCCGCCGCCTGCAACACCATCACGGTCACCGAGTGCGCCACGATGTCGTGCAGTTCGCGCGCGATGCGGGTGCGCTCGCCCAGCACCGCCTCGTGCGCCTCCACCCGGCGGCGGAACTCCAGGTCCTCGGCGTGCTGCCGGCTCAGCCGCGCCGACCGCCCGCCGGCCCACACGCAGCCGTACACGAGCAGGTAGAACACCAGCGTGGCGTAGGTGGCGACCAGCCGCGCCTCGGGCGGCCGGGACGCGGCCTCGGTCAGCCCGGTCAGCACGGCGAGCACCGCGCACGCGAGCAGCGCGCCGGCCGACGCCTTCAGCCGCCCGTGCAGCGCCACGGCGAACAACGCCACGCACGGCATCGCGGTCGGTTGGAACTCCAGCTCGTTCGTCGGCGTGACGAGCACCGCCCACACCCAGACGACCCCGAACGCCAGCACGGGGTACCTGCGCCGCGCCAGCAGCGCCGCGAAGCCGATCGCGACCAGGGCGACGAACAGCCACAGACCCGCGCCCTCCGGCGTGCGGTTGCTGAACGCCGAGAACAGGAAGACGTCCACCGCGGTGGCCGAGGCCGCCAGGGCGACGTCCACCGCCGTGGGGCGGGACAACCACCGTGGCCGTCCCTCGCCGTCCATCAGGCCCATTCCTTCCGGCACGACGGCAGGTGGCCGCACGGGGCGCCCGGCCGGATCCCGCAGTCGGAACGGCCGGGCAGGATCCCGCCCCGGTGCCGCGCGAACACCCCGTCGGGCCGTGGTGCGGTGAGGTCGTCGCCGTTCGGCTCGTGCCGCCGGCCGTTCGGCGGCCCGGCGGCCGGATGGCGTTCCCGAGGTTCGCCGTCGACACCGCGCGCCTGGACCGACACGACAAGCCGCACGTTGGAACCGGACACTATTCCCTCCCCTTGTCACGCGATCCCGCGTTCGGCGCGCACGCATTTCCACGCGCTGAGAACAATGGAATCACACCTTTCCCGAACCATCGTCCACCCTGCGTCGGAGCTTGACGATCCCCCTCACGGTTTACCTCGATCGGGCGACGCCGCACGGGAAAGCGGACACGGCGAATCCACCCGGGGACCGACGAAAAGACACGTCGCGTTTCAGCATGATTGCCGTACAAACCGACGACCGAACCAGATCAACGGAGGCGCGAGTGTCCACGGAGCCAGTTCCGCGCAGCCACGCCAAGGCGTTGTCCGAATGGGAGACGGCGCACTGGAAATCGCTGACCGCCGCCCAGCAGCCGCCGTGGCCGGACCGCCGCGCGCGGTCGTTCCGGGCGAGGCTGGCGCGCTTGGCCGGCCTGGTGACGCCCTGCGAGGTGGCGGCGCTGCGGCGCGAACTGGGCGAGGTCGCGGCCGGTCGGCGGCTCGTCGTGCAGGCCGGTGACTGCGCCGAGCCGTTCGCCGAGTGCGGTCCGCGCCACGTGACGCCGAAGGCGGCGCTGGTCGACCGACTGGCGACGGCCCTCGGCGACGGCGACCGGCCCGTGGTGCGAGTCGGTCGGATGGCCGGCCAGTTCGCCAAGCCGCGCTCGCGGCCGACCGAGGTGGTCGACGGGGTGGAGCTGCCGGTGTACCGGGGCGACCTGGTCAACGCGCCGCAGGCGGACGCGTTGACCCGGCGGGCGGACCCGACCAGGCTCCTCGCGGGCTACCACGCGGCGCGGTCGGCGACCGAGCTGCTGCGGCGCCACCACCCGTCGCTGTGGACCAGCCACGAGGCTCTGGTGCTGGACTACGAGCTGCCGATGGTGCGCCGGGACGCCCGGGGCGTCCCGCTGCTCACCTCGACGCACTGGCCGTGGATCGGCGAGCGCACCCGCGACGTCGACGGCGCGCACGTGCGGCTGCTGGCGTCGGTGGCCAACCCGGTGGCCTGCAAGGTGGGCCCCGCGATGCGGCCGGACGAGCTGCGGGCGCTGTGCGCGCGGCTCGACCCGGAGCGGGAGCCGGGTCGGCTGACGCTGATCGCCCGGCTCGGCGCGGATTCCGTGTCCGAGCTGCTGCCGCCGCTGGTGGGCGCGGTCCGCGCGGCCGGCCACCCGGTGATCTGGCTGTGCGACCCGATGCACGGCAACACGGTCACCGACGCCGAGGGCCGCAAGGCACGACTGGTCGCCACGGTGGTCCGCGAGGTCGCGGGTTTCCGGGCCGCGGTGGAGGCCGCCGGCGGGGTGGCCGGCGGCCTGCACCTGGAGACCACTCCGGACGAGGTCGCGGAATGCGGTTGGGACGACTTCCCGACCGGCTCGTACACGAGCCTCTGCGACCCCCGGCTCAATCCCGGACAGGCGCTCGCCGTGATCGCGGCGTGGCGTGCGGTCCGACTTCAAGAGGGGGAAAAACATTGCGTGGCAACGTGATAGTGACGCCGCCGTGCACGTTCCGGACGGCGGAGGACTTCGCCGTCCTGGCGGGCGACACCGTGCTGGGCGCCGTCCGCCACTCGACCGAGGGCGGCAGGCCGCGGTGGGAGCACGGCCTGCCGGTCCTCCCGCTGCACATGCTGCGGCCGGGTGAGCCCGAGGTCGTGGAGGTCTGGCACACCGAGGGGAGCGTGGTCCGGACCGGCGAGCACAAGGGGTTGCTCTACGCGCACGACGGCGAGGTGCTGTTCTGCGCCGGGTGGATCGGGCCGTCGGCGGACTGCGAAGAGGCGGCCCACCAGGCGTACCTGGCGGCGTTCGAGCTGGTCGAGGACCTGGGCTACCGGAACGTGTTCCGCATGTGGAACATGCTCGACGGCATCACCGAGCCCAGCGCGCGCGGCACCGAGGTGTACCGGGACTTCTGCGTCGGCCGGGGCAAGGCGTTCGACGAGCGCGGTCACGCGATGCCGGCGTCGACCGGCATCGGCTCGCTGGGCGACGGCGTCGCGTTCTACTTCCTGGCGCACCGGTCGCACGCGGCCGTGCACCTGGAGAACCCGCTGCAGGTGCCCGCGCACGAGTACCCGGAGCAGTACGGGCCGAGGCCGCCGAGCTTCGCGCGGGCGACGTACCTGAAGCCGGAGCAGGGCCGGGGCTCGCTGTACGTGTCGGGCACCGCGAGCATCCTCGACCACGCCACCGTGGCCCCCGGCGACGTGGCGCGCCAGGTCCAGGTGACGCTGGCCAACATCGCCGCGCTCATCGGCGCGGACAACCTCACCGGGCACGGGATCGACGGCGGCTACCGCCTCGAGGACCTGCGCGCGATCAAGGTCTACGTCAAGCGACCCGAGGACGTGCCCCTCGTGACGCGGCTGTGCCGCGACGAATTCTCCCGGCGCGCGGACATCGCGGTGTTCACCGTCGACGTCTGCCGCCCGGACCTGCTGGTCGAGATCGAAGGGATGACACCGTGAACCGAGAGGGAGCACCCATGCCGAACACGTCCGTCCTGGCCGAGCCGGACGCCGTCCGGATCCTGATGGTGACCGATGGGACGGCGAGCTTCGACCGGGCCGACTTCGGCCTGGCCACCCTCGTGGACGTGCTGTCCACGCCGCCTGGGCCGTGGGTCCGGTTCGAGGTGACGCGGGCGCATCGGGAGGAGAACCTGCCCGCGTTGTCCGCGGACCTGCCGGGGTTCCGGTTCGACGGGCACGACCTGGGTCAGTACGACCAGATCTGGCTGTTCGGCGTGGCCCGCGCACCCCGGCCGCCGTTGGACCAGACCGAGTTGCGGGCGTTGGCGGAGTTCATGGACGCCGGCGGCGGCGTGTTCGCCACCGGCGACCACGAGGACCTGGGCGTGTCCATGTGCGGCGACCTGCCGCGCGTGCGGAGCATGCGCAAGTGGCACTGGCCGGACCCCGGTCCGCACGGCGAGCCGGTCGCGCCGTCGATCGACGGTCCGGACCGCAACGACACGCTGTCGGAGGGCCACGACCCGCTGTTCCAGCTCAACGACCAGTCCGACGACATCCCGCAGGTCATCACGCCGCGGATGTACGCGACGTCGGACTCGCCGAAGTGGGCGCACCAGGGCTACCCGCACCCGCTGCTGTCGGGGCCGCGCGGCACGATCCGCGTGTTGCCGGACCACCCGCACGAGGGCGAGTGCTACGTGCCGGACGACCTGACCAGGTCGTTCACCTTCGACGGGTACGAGATGACCGAGTACCCGGCCGGCCTGGCGCCGGAGGTCGTGGCGTGGTCGACGCTCAACGCCCGCGCCGCGGACCGCGACCCGCGCAAGGGGCGGCTGGACGCGAGCACGTTCGGCGCGATCGGCGCGTACGACGGGCACCAGGTCGGCGTCGGCCGGGTGGCGGTGGACGCCACGTGGCACCACTTCTTCAACGTCAACCTGGTCGGCGACCCGACCGTGCCGGAGGACCCGATCAAGAGCGTCGGGTTCGCCGCGTCGCCGGCGGGCCGGGCCGCGTACGAGGAGATCAAGGCCTACTTCCGCAACATCGCGGTGTGGCTGTCCCGGCCGACCACCCAGGAGGCCATGTGGTGGCGCGCGGTGTGGGCGACGCGCTGGCACCACCAGGTGGCGATGGACCTGCGGCCGGCGCTGATGGGCACGCCGGCGGACCTGGACCTGGCGGAGTTGCTGCGGATCGGCGCGGACGCCCGCCAGGTGCTGACGGCCACCGTCACCAGGGCGGACGCGTTGCAGTGGGCCGGCCGGTACGGCGTGGGCGCGGTCGACGCGGGCCTGTGGGAGACGGTCCGGCCGCACCTCGACCCGTGGCAGCCCCGATCGGGTGACGAAGAGGCGGGGCACTTGCCCAACCTGGTGCTGTCGCTGCTGCCGGAGCTGGTGCTGGACGCGGTGCTCGGCGCGGTCGTGTACGCGGTCGCCGCGGCGTTCCCGGAGCCGACCCAGGACGCCCGTGACCGGGCGTCGGGCGTCGACTGGGCCGCGACGGTGCGCCCGCACCTGGATCGGGCGCTGGACGTGGTCGCGGAGCAGGTCCAGCGGACCGACACGCGGCTGCGGTCGTTGGGAGACACGCTCACCACGGCCCGCCGGTCCGGCGCCTGAGCCGTCCGCTACGAGGGGGGATGACGGATGACCAGCGAGCTGACCAGCGAGCACGAGACCGACCAGGCGCCGACCACCGGGTCCTCGCGCACGGCGTTGCTCGACGGGGCGTCACGCGCGGTGGACGGCGTGCTCGACCGGAGCGTTCCGCTGCTGCGGCTCGCCCTGGGCGTGGTGTTCCTGTGGTTCGGGGTGTTGAAGGTCGCGGGCACGTCGCCGGTGCGCGACCTGGTCGCCGACACCGTGCCGTTCCTGCCGGCGGCTTGGTTCGTGCCGACCGTCGGCGTGTTCGAGGTGCTGGCGGGCATGGCGCTGATCCTGGCGGTGCAGGTGCGGTTGGTGGCGGCGCTGACGGCGCTGCACCTGCTCGGCACGTTCCTCGTGCTGGTGGTGCAGCCGGCGCTGGCGTTCCGCCACGGCAACCCGTTGCTGCTCAGCGTCACAGGTGAGTTCGTGCTGAAGAACCTGGTGCTGGTGGCCGCCTCGCTCGTGGTCGCACGGCACCACCGCCGACGGCGCTGAGACGCCGTCCAGCCCCGCCGGTCGGTCAGCTCTGAGGGGTGCTGACCGGCCGGCGGCGGTCGTGCGCCCTCAGGACGGCGTCGGACTCGCGGTGTCCTTCGCCCTGGTGTAGGTGAGGCAGTTGGCGGCGTGGTCGCCCTGCCCGGGCCCCACGCGCACACCGGACGCGGTGCACTCCAGTTCGGCGTTGTGGATGCAGTCGGTGCGCGAGCACGCGCCGACCTGCGCGACGACCTTGGGCAGACCGCCCTTGCGGGCCAGGGGGATGAACGTTCCGCAGTCGGCGGCCCCGTTCGCGCCGCTCACGGTGATCGCGAAAGCGTGACAACCGTCGTGGTTGTACGAACAACCCGTGACCGTGCACGAGTTGACGGCCGGCATTTCCGTGGTGGTCATGACCGCTCCTCTGGACAGCAGGTTCCTGCCCGGGACGCTGCCACCGACCACCGGGTACCGCAACACGAAATCATTAAGGGGAGGCTAACCTAAAGCCCGCGCGGCGATTCGGATCGGCCTCCGGAATTGTGTTTCCCGCGGTTTGCGCGGCGGCGATCCGCGCCGTCCCCCGCTCGACTCGGCGTCACGGGGAGATCGCGATGTTGGTCAGGCCGATCACCGCCCGCGTCACCGCGTTCGACGCGTGCACCGCGTTCGGCGCGCCCGCGCACTTCGACGCGGACGTGATCCGGATCGCGTACTGGCCGACGCCGCCGAGGTCCGAGCGGTTGTCCCGCCAGACGTTCCCGCACCCGTTGGCGAACGACGGCGCGGTGGCCGGGTGGTGCGTCTCGTAGCCGTTGGCGAACGTCCCCGGTCCGGCGAACGTGCCGGTGTTGCCCTCGATCGCGTAGCCGATGCCCTTCACGTCGACCCACGAGTCCGCCGAGTTCTGCCCCGAGATGCCGGCGCCGTCGAACGCGTTGCC
Source organism: Actinosynnema sp. NPDC023794 (assembly GCF_040639675.1). Classification (NCBI taxonomy): domain Bacteria; kingdom Bacillati; phylum Actinomycetota; class Actinomycetes; order Pseudonocardiales; family Pseudonocardiaceae; genus Actinosynnema; species Actinosynnema sp. NPDC023794. The sequence continues at coordinate 131,527 of NZ_JBFAFR010000010.1, forward strand.
CCGGATCACGCCGTCGAACGTGCCTTCCTTGACGTCGACGTGCTCCGCCGCGACACCCGGTCCGATCCGATTGCCGAGCACGTGCACCCGGTCGCTGCGGTCCACGCCACCGGAATTGCCGTGGCAGGCCCAGTTCGAATTGGCCGACCCGATGTAGACGGCCTCGCCGTACCCCTGCTGCACCAGTCCCGTGTGGCTGATCGTGGAATCGCGCAGCACGCTGTCCGCCGACGAGCGCCGGAAGTGCACGGCTTCCTCGTCCACGTGGTGCACGTGCACGCGGTCGACCACGGTGTGGTGCGAGTTGTCCGCGACGATCCCCTTCTTCGACTCCCGCACGGTGAACCCGGTCAGGTTCCAGTGCGGCGCGTCGTGCAGCCACAGCCCGTAGCCGGGATCCCAGCCCGGGGTCGGCGTCGGGCAGCTCGGCGCGGGACCCGACGGCCCGTCGTTGACCAGCACCGCGTCCGCCGGGCCGGTGAGCGTGGCGGGAGCGGTGGCGGCGCCCGGCCGCGTGATCACGAACGAACCCCGGTACACCCCGGCGGCCAGCCGGATCGTCTGCCCCGGGAGGGCGGCGGCCAGGGCCGCCTGGAGCTGCGCCGCCGTGGAGACGTCCACGGTGGACCCCGAGCCCCCGCCGGTCGTGGCGGTCACCCCGGCGCTCGCGCCGGAGACGTTGCCGGCCGCGTCACGCGCCCGCACGGTGAACGCGTACGCCGTGCCCGGCAGCAGACCGCCGACGGTCACGGCGGTGGACGTCGCCGACGCGACCACCGCCGTGCCGCGCAGCACCTGGTAGTCGGTGACGCCGACGTCGTCGCTCGACGCGCCCCACGCCAACGACACCGAACCCGCCGTCACACCCGTCACCCGAGGACTCGCGGGAACGGAGGGCGCGGACGTGTCGGGATCCGGACCGCCCCCGTCGCACGGCGTGCCGTCGACCGTGCAGCCGGTCGGCAGGCCGAGGCCGGTGACGGTGAACCCGAAGCTCGCCGTGCCGCCGGGCCGGACGCGGCCGTTGAACCCCGCGTCGGCGAACCGGTGGCGCTGCCCGTCCCGGGTGAGCACGGAGTTCCACGCGTTGCTCACCGACGACCCCGGCGGCAGGTCGAACTCCACCACCCAGCCGGTGCTCTCCGCGTCACCGGTGTTGGTCAGCACGACCCGCCCGCCGTACCCGGTGCTCCACACCGACGACTGGCTGAACCCGGCGGACAGCTCCGCCGCCACCGCCCGCGCCGAGCCGACGTGCGCCGCGACGAGGCAGGTGAGCGCGACGCCCACCGCCATCAGGCGCTTCCCCATGCGATCGCTCTCCTCGCTCTGCGGCGGCGGCCCTGAGTCCATCCCTGGCTACCACGTCGACGCCCGGGCGGTCGAGCCCGTCACCTTCCACCGCCGCGGCTCGTCCACCCGGTAGACGACCGGGAGGGGACCGATGCGAGACGACCTGGCGGACCGATTCGAGGCGCACCGCGGGCACCTGCGCGCGATCGCCCACCGGATGCTGGGCTCCCTGCCCGAAGCCGAGGACGCCGTCCAGGAGACCTGGTTGCGGCTGCGCCGGGTCGACGCCGACGGGATCGACAACCTCGCCGCCTGGCTGCGCACCGTGGTCTCCCGCGTGTGCCTGGACGTGCTCCGCCACCGCCGGGCCCGCCGCGAGGACGTCGTCGACCCGGTGCCCGACCTGCCCGCCGACGACGACCCGGAGACCGAAGCGGTGCTGGCCGGCTCGATCGGACGGGCGCTGCTCGTCGTCCTCGACGCGCTCGGGCCCGCCGAACGCGTCGCGTTCGTCCTGCACGACGCGTTCGCCGTCCCGTTCGAGCGGATCGCGCCGATCGTCGGCCGAAGCACGGCCACCACGAAGAAGCTCGCCAGCCGTGCCCGGCACAAGGTCCGCGGCATCACCGCGCTCCCCGAAGCCGAGCTCACCCGCCACCGGCAGGTCGTGGGCGCGTTCCTCGCCGCCGCCCGCGAGGGGGACTTCGACGCGCTGCTCGCCGTGCTCGATCCCGACGTCGTCCGCCGCGCCGACCCCGCCGTGCTGCCACCCGGCGCGGCGGCCGAGGTCCGCGGCGCGCGTGCCGTCGCCGCCGAGACCGTCGTCCTCGCCGCGAACGCGCGCCACGCCGAACCGGCCCTCGTGGACGGACGCGTCGGCATCGTCGTCGCACCGCGCGGACGGCTCCGGCTCGCCCTCACCGTCACGGTCCGGGACGACCGGATCGCCGCCTACGACGTCATCGCCGATCCCTCCCGCCTGCGAGGACTCGTCATCGCGGTACCGGCCGACTTTTATCGTGACTTGAATCAAGTACGCCAGTAAGGTCGGGCGCGGCTGCCAGTCCCCTGCCGGCGACCGCGCGGATCCGCCGCCACCCGCGCGAACGACGGCCGTGGGCACCCCTGTGAAAGGACCACGTCCATGCAGTCCCCTGCACCATCACGGCGCGCATCGACCCGGTGGGGCGCCGCGGGCCTCGCCCTCGCCACGGCGGCGGCCGGCCTCGCGGTGGCCGTCGCCACCGCCCCGGCGGCACAGGCCACCGTCCTGCCCAACGGCTTCAAGAGCGTCGGCTACCTGCCGTCCTGGGCGGGCAGCGTCAACGCCGTCCAGTACACCAAGCTCACCCACGTCAACTACGCGTTCGCCCTGCCCAACGCCAACGGCACGCTCCAGGCCATCCCCGACCCGGGCAAGCTCTCGTCCCTGGTCTCCCTGGCCCACGCCAACGGCGTGCGCGTCTCGCTCGCCATCGGCGGCTGGAACGACGGCAACGACTCGGCGTTCGAGGCCCTGGCCGCCAACGCCACCAGCCGCACCACGTTCGTCAACGCCGTGGTCAACGCGGTCAACCAGTACAACCTCGACGGCGTCGACATCGACTGGGAGTACCCGGACCCGGGCGCGTCGGCGACCAACTTCACCGCCCTCATGGGACAGCTCAGCACCGCCATGCACAGCCGCGGCAAGCTCCTCACCGCCGCGGTCGTCTCCGGCGGCGGCACCGCGGAAGGCGTCCAGACCGCCGTGTTCGGCCAGGTCGACTGGCTCAACATCATGGCCTACGACGGCGGCAGCCCGCACGCCAACTACGACTGGTCGATCGGCACCGTCAACTACTGGAAGTCGCGCGGCCTGCCCGCCGCCAAGGCCGTGCTCGGCGTGCCGTTCTACAGCAGGCCGAACTACTACACCTACGCGCAACTGGTCGCCATGGACCCGGCCAACGCCAACCGCGATTGCGTCACCGTCAGCGGCGTGCAGCAGTGCTACAACGGCGTGCCCACCATCAAGCGCAAGACCCAGTGGGCCATGGCCAACGCCGGCGGCGTGATGAACTGGGAGCTGTCGCAGGACACCACCGGCAGCACCTCCCTGCTCAGCGCCATCTACGACACCGTCATGGGCGGCACCACCCCGCCCGGCCGCACCGGTCCCATCACCGGCATCGCGGGCAAGTGCGTCGACGTGGCCGGCGCGTCGTCCGCCAACGGCACCGCCATCCAGCTCTGGACGTGCAACGGCACCAACGCGCAGAGCTGGACCGTCTCCGGCGACGGCTCGCTGCGCGCCCTCGGCAAGTGCCTGGACGTGGCGGGCGCGGGCACCGCCAACGGCACCGCGATCCAGCTGTGGGACTGCAACGGCACCGGCGCGCAGAAGTGGCAGGCAGGCTCCGACGGCACGCTGCGCAACCCGGCCTCGGGCCGCTGCCTCGACGCCACCGGCCCCAGTTCGGCCGACGGCACCCGGCTGCAGATCTGGGACTGCTTCGCGGCCTCCAACCAGGTCTGGCGCCTCCCCGCCTGATCGGAACCCGGACACGGCCCGTTCCCCCGCGGCGCGGGCCGTGTCCCGCTTGCCTGCGGCACGGTCAACCGCAAGGGTGGTGCGATGGGTGAAGAGCGGGACGGCGTGGCGCTGACCAACCTCGACCAGCCGTTGTTCGACGGCGCCGACGCGACCAAGGGCGACCTCGTCGACTACCTCGACGCGGTGCGCGACCGGATCATCCCCGCGCTGGCCGGGCGACCGCTGTCGGTGGTGCGCGTGCGGCCGGGCCAGGAGCCGTTCACCCAGAAGAACCTGCCGAAGTACACGCCGCCGTGGGTGCGGACCGTGCCCCTGTGGGCGGAGACGTCCAAGCGGGAGATCCGGTACGCGTTGTGCGAGGACCGGCGCACGCTGCTGTGGTTCGCCAACCAGCGCGCGGTCGAGTACCACGTGACGCCGGCGCCCGCCGACGCGTTCGACCGGCCCGACTACCTCGTGCTCGACCTCGACCCGCCGGAGGGCTCGGGCTTCGACGTGGTCGTGGCGGCGGCGAAGCTCGTGCGGCGGGCGTTGGCCGACGACGGGCTGTCCGGCGTGGTGAAGACCAGCGGGTCCAAGGGCGTGCACGTGTTCGTGCCCGTGCAGGGCGTCGACCACGACGTGGCCGCCGCGACCCGGGCGCTGGCGGCGCGGGCCGAACGGCTGGACCCGGAACTGGCGACCACGGCGTTCATCAAGGACGACCGGGGCGGGCGGGTGTTCCTCGACTCGACGCGGGCCTACGGCTCGACCGTGGCCGCCGCGTACAGCCCTCGCATCCGGCCGGGGGCCACGGTGTCGTTCCCGGTGGACTGGGACGACCTCGACTCCGTGACGCCCGCCGACTTCACCGTGAAGACCGCGCCGGCGCTGCTCGGAGACGACGACCCGTGGCACTCTCGGATGCCCGCGTCCCAGAAGCTCCCGGACGACCTGGTCGCCGAGGGGCACACCATCCCGGTGGCCCGCGTCCAGGCCATGCACGAGGGCAAGCGGAGGGCCCGCGCTCAGCGCGCCCAGCAGTAGAGCCCCGTCCCGGCGTGCCGCGCGTGGTCGGATTTGGTATGCGCTGAAGCTATCGCGCAGACGGAATCGCCTGGTCTGCGTCCGAACGTGCCACGACGAAAGTCGCTACCGCAGGGGTGGCACAGCCCCCACGCTCGTGCGTGGCTATCCCTAAACCCTGCGGAGGCAGCCATGTCCTTGAGAAGGACGACCCCTGTGGCGAGCGCCCTGTTGCTCGCCGCGGCCCTGTTGAGCCCACCCGTCGCCACCGCGGCCCCGGTGAGCGCGGCGGCCGTGCCGGACATCCCGGTGGCCAACGTCCAGGCGCACCTGAACGACCTGCAGACCATCGCCACCAACAACGGCGGCAACCGGGCGCACGGCAGGCCCGGCTACCTGGCGTCGGTCAACCACGTCAAGGCGAAGCTGGACGCGGCCGGGTACCAGACGTCCGTGCAGCAGTTCACCAGCAACGGCGCGACCGGCTACAACCTGATCGCGGACTGGCCGGGCGGCGACCCGAACGACGTGCTGATGCTCGGCGGCCACCTGGACAGCGTGAGCGCCGGTCCGGGCATCAACGACAACGGCACCGGCTCGGCGGGCCTGCTGGAGGTCGCGCTGACCGTGGCGCGGCAGGGCCTGGCCCCGACCAGGCACGTCCGGTTCGGCTGGTGGGGCGCGGAGGAGCTCGGCCTGATCGGCTCCACGTACTACGTGAACAACCTGCCGACGACCGAGCGGTCGAGGATCAAGGCGTACCTGAACTTCGACATGATCGGCTCGCCGAACCCGGGCTACTTCGTGTACAGCGCCTCGGGCCAGCCGTCCGGGTCGTTGCTGCTGCAGCAGACGTTGCAGGCGGCGTTCAGCGTGCCGACCGAGTTGACGTCGGTCGGCGGGCGGTCCGACCACGCGGCGTTCGCCAGGGCGGGCATCCCGGTCGGCGGCACGTTCACCGGCGCCGAGGTCACCAAGACCTCCGCGCAGGCGCAGAAGTGGGGCGGCACGGCGGGCGTCGCCTTCGACCGCTGCTACCACCGCTCGTGCGACACCCTCTCCAACGTCGACGCCACCGCGTTGGACCGCAACACCGACGCCATCGCCCACGCCCTGTGGACGTTGGCCGGCTCCGGCGGCAACCCGCCCGGGCCGCGGTTCGAGAACCCGGCCGACGTGACCATCCCCGACCTGACCACGGTCGAGAGCCCGATCACCGTCTCCGGTGTCGCGGGCAACGCGCCGTCGGCGCTGGCGGTCGGCGTGGACATCACCCACACCTACCGGGGTGACCTGGTGATCGACCTGATCGCGCCGGACGGCTCGGCGTACCGGGTGAAGACGTCGAGCAACGACAGCGCGGACAACGTCGTCACCACGTACACGGTGAACGCGTCCTCGGAGGTCGCCAACGGCACGTGGAAGCTGCGCGTGCAGGACGTCGCGTCCGCGGACACGGGCCGGATCAACGGCTGGTCCTTGCAGTTCTGACCGGTGCCGGGCGGCGGCGTGGGTTCCTGCGCCCGCGCCGCCACGTCCGGCCACCGCCGGCGAGCCACCGCCGGCACCGTCAGCTGATCGCGGCGATGAGCTCGTCGCGGCCCTGGGCGCCGGTCTTGCGGAAGATCGCCTTCAGGTGGTCGTTGACCGTGTGCACCGACAGGTCGAGCCTGCGGGCGATGTGCTTGGGCGCCGCACCCGCCTGCAACTGCTCGACGACCTGGCGTTCGCGGGCCGTGATGCCGTACCAGGAGCAGAAGGACGGGAGCAGCTGCGCGGCCGTGGCCGCCTGGATGACGACCGCCACGTCGCCCGCGCCGTCGGCGTCCAGCCGCTCCGCCTGGCACGCGATCCACCGCCCGTAGCTCGCCGCCGGGCCCAGCACCAGCGGCGCGCCCGCCGGGGTGCGGGCCAGGGCGGACATCCCGGCGAAGAAGGACCTGCCGGTCCACTCCGGAGCGCGCAGGCGGCGGTCCAGCCGCTCCCGCCAGGCGAGCGCCGCCGGAGTGGCCGCTCTGATCTCGTGGTCCGGGCCGAGGATGATCACGCCCGGCGGCGGGCTCGCCGTGGTGGGCACCAGCGGGCCCGCGGTCACGTACCGGCGGAGGAACGCCACCAACGTCGGTCCGAGCCGCGCGGCGTTGCCGAGGTCATCGTCGCTGAACGGCCGGGCGCCGCGCGCCCGGATCAGGCCGAGCGTCCCCCACACGCCGCGGGCGTCGCGCAGCAGCAGCCGCAGCTCGCTCTGGACGCCGTGATCGGCGAACAGCCGCCGCACCGCGCGGTGCCGCGGGCCGTCGCCCGCGCCCGCCACCACGTCGACCGGGACGGGTCGCCGCGCGAGGTCCTCGCGCAGGCACGGGTCCTGGCCCGTGTGGCAACCGCGCAGCAACCCCTGGCCGAAGTCCGCTTCGTAACCGTGCCAGAAGCTGAACGAAGCCGGTCCGAACCCGGTCGCCGGCCCCAGACCCGTCAAGCGCGCCCCGTCGTGCGGCACCACGGACGCGACGGCCCGCGAGAGTTCCGCGCCGGACTCGGCCCAGCTCGCACCCTGTCCGGTCACCGCGGTCAGCTCGCGCAGCAACCGCTCCCCCGAACGGTCCACACCGCGCAGTGTGAGCCGTTCGCGACCACCCCGCAACGCCGCGGTCGCCCGCCCGGCACCCCCAAGTTTCGGGATACCCGCCGAGCCGCCACGCGGCGGAGGGTTCAGCGCAGGTCGCGTGGCAGCGCGGACCTGCACCAGAGGTTCAAGGGGAGGACACCATGATCCGGTCCGGTTCGAAAGGGCTTCTCACGGGCGTGGCCGCCGCGGCGCTGGCGGTCGGCGGTCTCGTCAGCGCGTCGGCCTCGGCGGGCACCGCGCCGCAGCCGCGGTCCGAGCAGGCGGAGGTCGGCGTCCAGATCGTCTCGAGGCTGAGCGGGTTGTGCCTTGAAGTCCGGGGCGGCAACACGGCCAACGGCGGCGCCGTGGCCATGTGGACCTGCACCGGTGGCGACGGCCAGAGGTGGGAGAGCAACGGCAGCGAGTACCGCAACGTGTTCAGCGGCAGGTGCCTCGACGTCAACGACAGCAACGGCGCCAACGGAGCGGGCCTCAACCAGTGGGACTGCCAGGGGCAGCAGTGGCGGTTCAACGGCAGCGAGCTGCGGAACTCGAACAACAAGTGCCTGACGATCCCCGCCGCCAACCGGGGCAACGGCGCCGCGGTCGTGATGTGGGACTGCGTCGGCGCGGCCGACCAGCACTGGCAGATCGGCTGACGCCAGCCGGTCACCGGCTGATCACCCGGCCCGGTCCCTCGGGCTCGGGTGATCAGCCGGGCGTCCGCGTCCCGGCCGGGATTCAGCCCTGCGCCGCGGCCTCGTCCATCCAGAACGGGTTCCACACGTGGCCGTCGAGGTCCTCGAAGCTGCGGCCGTACATGAAGCCGTGGTCCTCGGCGTCCTTGACGAACCCGCCGCCCGCGGCCAGCGCCTTGTCCGCCACCTCGTCGACCTGCTCGCGGCTGTCCAGGGACAGCGCCACGATCACCTCCGTGGTCGTGGTGGCGTCGGCGATCTCCTTGGTGGTGAACGTCTGGAAGAACGGCTTCGTCACGAGCATCGCGTAGACGGTGTCGCTGAACACGACGCAGGACGCGTTCTCGTCGGTGAACTGCGGGTTGTGCGCGAAGCCGAGCGCGGCGAAGAACTCGATCGACTTGGTCAGGTCGGTCACCGGCAGGTTCACGAAGATCTTCACGGACATGGTCTGAAGCCCCCATTGGCACAGGCGGACACGGCTGTGTCCTGCGGATACTTGTGTGTCCGTCGGACACTCGGTGTACGATAGACACAGATCGACAACGTGAGCAACCCCGATTTCGGAAGCCGGTGAGCGGATGGCGAGCGAGGACCAGGGCGTGGACTTGCTGTGGGGTTCGCGAGACAAGCCCGCACGGCCACCCAGGGTGGCGCTCACCGTCGACCGCATCGCCGCCGCGGCGATCGGGGTCGCCGACGCGGAGGGGATGGCGTCGGTGTCGATGCAGCAGGTCGCCGCCAAGTTGGACGTCACGAAGATGGCGCTGTACCGGCACGTGGCGAGCAAGGCCGAGCTGGTCGCCGTGATGATCGAGTCGGCCGTCGGCGAGCCGCCGGACCTGAGCGGCGTGCCGGGCGGGTGGCGACCGCGCCTGGTCAGGTGGGCCGACCTGATGCGGGAGACCTGGCGACGCCACCCGTGGCTGCCCGCCGCGACGACCGGTGAGCGCATGACCGGTCCGCGCGAGGTGGGCTGGACGGAGTCCGCGGTGGCCGCGCTCGACGGCACCGGGCTCGACGGCGGCGAGCGGATGGACGCGGTGTTCCTGCTCAGCGGGCACATCCGCAACACGCAGTCGGGCGCGACGGCGGGTACGCAGCCGTGGACGGAGCAGAAGCAGCTGCGGACGATCCTGCACGAGCACGGCGACCGCTTCCCGGCGCTGCACGAGGCGGCGCGATCGATCAACGGCGCGCCCCGGGACAACGGCTGGACGTTCGGCCTGAACCGGATCCTGGACGGACTGGAAGTGCTGATCGCCGCGCGACACCCGGACCCGACCGACTGACCCGGCAACGGCCACGGCCGCGCCGAGTCGCCCCGATCGGCTGCCCGGGCAACCGCCCCGACTGCGCCGACACCACGAGTCGCCAACCTGACAGGTCAGCTCCGGCGCCGGGCAGGGTGGCGGGCGGAGGAAGCGGCGGGGTCAGCGAACCCGTGGTCCGTCCCAGCGTTGTTCGCGCCAGACCGCGCAGCGGTCCCCCGTCGAACCGAAGCGGTAGTCCGCTGGGCAGGCCGATGCCGACTTCAAGACCGGCAGCGCCGCCACGCGGCCCTGGTCGCGGAACGTCCGGCGATGGAGCCAGGGATGGACGGCGCACGAGCCCACCGCGAAGTCGCCGCCCTCCCACGAGGTCAGGTCGACCCCCCGCAGCTCGGCGACCAGCGCGCTCAGCGGCAGGCGCGGACGGGTGCAGGCGTAGCCCGCCGCGATGCCCAGCGCCAACGGGAACCCGCCGCACAGCCCCGCCAACTCCTCGACCGCGCGGGGTTCGTCCCGCACCCGGGCCGCGCCGAGTCGCGCGGTCAGGAACGCGTGGGCCTCGGCCCTCGACAGCACGTCCAACGGCACGTGCGCGGCCCCGTGCCCGACGACCAACCCCGGCAGGCTGTCGCGGCTGGTCACGATCACCGCGCACGACCGGCCGCCCGGCAGCAGCGGGGTGACCTGGGCGGTGTCGGCGGCGTTGTCCAGCACCAGCAGCATCCGCCGCTGCGCGACCAGGCTGCGGAACAGGGCGGCTCGGGCGTGCGGGTCCGTCGGCTTCCGGTCGACGCCGTGCGCGTCGAGGAACCCGCGCACCGCCACCACCGGGTCCATCGGCGCGCCGGCCCCGCCGAGGTCGACGTACAGCTGGCCATCGGGGAACCGGTCGAGCCGCCGGTGCGCCCAGTGCAGCGCCAGCCAGGTCTTGCCGATGCCTGCCGCGCCGACGACGGCGGTGATGCCCGTGCTCACGACGTCGAGCCGGTCCAGTTCGTCGCGACGGCCGACGAACGGCACGGGCGCGGCCGGCAGCTGACGAGGCACCACCGCCCCGGCACGCGGGTGCGACGCGGTGAGGGCCGGGTCGGCGGCGAGGATCCGCCGGTGCAGCTCCCGCAGCGCCACCCGCGGCTCGGCGCCCAGCTCCTCGACCAATCGCGTGCGGACCTGCCGGTAGTGCGCCAGCGCGTCGGGGGTCCGCCCGGCCCGGTGCAGGGCCAGCAGGTACTGGCCCGCCACCCGCTCGTCCAACGGGTGCCGCGCGGCACGCGCGGACAGCTCGGCCACCAGCTCCGCGCCCTCCCCCGCGTGCAGCCGGGCGTCCACCAGGTCGTGCTCGGCGGCCGACCGCTCCTGCCGCAACCGGTCGCGCACGGCCTGCACCCACTCGCCGGCCAGCCCGGTCAGCGCCTCGCCGCGCCACAACGCGAGCGCCTCCGTCAACGACCGCACGGCGCCGTCGTCGCGGGCGCGACCGCACAGCCGGCGGAACCGGTGCAGGTCCACCACCGCGTCGGCGACCAGGGCGTAGCCGCCGGACCGGCGCACGATGGCCTCACCGTCCGCGCGGGCCAGCGCCCGCCGCAGCCGGGAGATGTAGCTGTGCAAGGTGGCCGGCGCGCGTCTGGCGACCTCCGCGCCCCAGACCCGTTCGACCAGCCGGTCCACCGGCACCGCCCGGCCGACGTCGACCGCCAACGCGGCCAGCACGCACCGCTGCCTGGGCGCGCCCAGGTCCACCGGCCGCCCGTCGACCTCGGCGGCCACCTCCCCCAGCAAGCGCAACACGACCGCCACGCCCTCACCCCCCGTGCGCCGAGACCTCTCTCCCCGACACCAGGCATAGCGCCTGCACCAGCGCCGTGCAGGAACTCTGCAAGAGGTTCACACCATGGGTACGCCATCGTGGGCCCGGCGCGGCGACCACCACGTTCGGCAACGCCTCCGTCCTGGTCGACCCGCGCACCGGTCCCCGCCGGCCCAGACACCGATCGAACGAGGCGGTAGTGATGAACAAGGCAAAGTCCGTGATCGCCGTCGGCGCGACGCTGTTCGGCTGCTTGGCCTTCGGCGGCGTCGCCGGCGCGGCGCCGACCGCGGGGTCCGACCGGCAGGCCCCGCGGCCCGCCGCCACCTGCAGCACCGGCTGGGTGGAGGTCGACACCGAGAGGCTCAACGTCCGGAGCGGCCCCGGCACCAACTACGGCATCGTCGCCACGGTGTACCGGGGCGATCTGCTGGCCTGCGGGTGGCTGGAGGCCGGCGGGCGGTACAGCGCGTGCGGCGTCACCAACGCCAACGGCTGGATCGCGGTCGACCTGGAGAACGACGGCGCGATCGACGGCTTCGTGGCGAGCACCTGCGTCGTGGACGCCTTCTAGCCGAGCAACGGGCCTCCCGGCAGCCCTGGCGCCGTCGACGCGCCCGGGCTGCCGGGATCTTCGCGGGCACCTATGCAACTTGTTGCACTGCACCCCGTTGCACGGCTACCGTCACCGCCATGGCGTTGGAGCACGCGATCCTCGTGTCGCTGGACGAGCGCTCGGGCTCGGGCTACGAGTTGGCCCAGCGGTTCGAGAAGTCCATCGGCTTCTTCTGGGCCGCCACCCACCAGCAGATCTACCGCACGCTCAAGCGCATGGTGGAGCTGGGCTGGGTGTCGTGCCACGAGGTCGCCCAGGACGGCCGCCCGGACAAGAAGGTGTACGAGGTCGCCGGACCCGGCCGCGAGGAGCTCGCCCGCTGGCTGGCCTCGCCGGGCGAGCCGGAGACGATCCGGCACGACCTGTCGGTCAAGGTCCGCGGCGCGTCGCTGGGCGACGCGGAGGCGTTGACCGGCGAGGTCGCGCGGCACCGCGACCTGCACGCCGAACGCCTCGACGTCTACCTCGCCATCGAGAAGAAGGACTTCCCGGACCCGTCGGCCCTGTCCGGTCGGCGGCTGCACCAGTACCTGGTCCTGCGCGGCGGCATCCGGGCCGAGCAGGCGCTGGTCGAGTGGTGCGACGAGGTGCTGGCCGCGATGCGAGAGGACGACCGGCGATGACCGCCTACCCCACCCTGCTCAAGCCCTTGGACCTGGGCTTCACGACCCTGCGCAACCGCGTCCTCATGGGCTCGATGCACACGGGCAACGAGGACCGGGCCAAGGACTTCGACGCCCTGGCCGCGTACTTCGCCGAACGGGCGCGCGGCGGCGTCGGCCTCATCGTCACCGGGGGCTTCTCGCCCAACCTGGCCGGCTCGCTCTACCCCTTCGCCTCCAAGCTCACCACGCACCGCGAGGCGCGCCACCACCGCGTGATCACGCAGGCCGTGCACGAGCACGACGGCAAGATCGCGCTCCAACTGCTGCACGCCGGCCGGTACGCGTACCACCCGTTCAGCGTCTCCGCGTCCGCGCTCAAGGCCCCGATCGCCAAGTTCCGCCCGCGTGCCCTGTCCGACCGGGGCGTGCGCGCGCAGATCGACGCGTTCGCCCGGGCCACGGCGCTGGCCCGGGAGGCGGGCTACGACGGCATCGAGATCATGGGCTCCGAGGGCTACTTCATCAACCAGTTCCTCGCGCCGCGCACGAACAAGCGCGCCGACCGCTGGGGCGGCAGCTCGGAGAACCGGCGTCGCCTCGCGGTCGAGGTCGTGCGCCGCTGCCGTGACGCCGCGGGTCCGGACTTCGTCATCGTCTACCGGCTGTCGATGATCGACCTCGTCGAGAACGGCCAGACCTGGGACGAGGTCGTCGCGCTCGGCCAGGAGGTCGAGGCGGCCGGCGCGACGATCATCAACACCGGCATCGGCTGGCACGAGGCACGGGTGCCGACGATCGTCACGTCCGTGCCGCGCGCGGCGTTCACGAACGTCACCGCCAAGCTGCGCCCGCACGTCGGCATCCCGGTGGTCACGTCGAACCGGATCAACATGCCGGAGGTCGCCGAGGAGGTGCTGGCGCGCGGTGACGCGGACATGGTGTCGATGGCGCGCCCGTTCCTCGCCGACCCGGACTGGGTGCGCAAGGCCGAGACCGGCCGCGCCGACGAGATCAACACGTGCGTCGCGTGCAACCAGGCGTGCCTGGACCACACGTTCTCGTTGAAGAAGGCGACCTGCATGGTCAACCCGCGGGCGGGCAACGAGACCACGCTCCGGCTGCTGCCGACCCGCCGCGCCAAGCGGGTCGCGGTGGTGGGCGCGGGTCCGGCGGGGCTCGCGGCGGCGACCTCCCTGGCCGAGCGGGGCCACGAGGTGGAGCTGTTCGAGGCCGACGACGACATCGGCGGCCAGTTCGCCATCGCCCGCCGCATCCCGGGCAAGGAGGAGTTCGCCGAGACGATCCGCTACTACCGGCGGCGGATCGAGCTGACCGGCGTGACGCTGCACCTCGGCGCCAGGGTCACCGCCGACGACGTGGCCGGCTTCGACGAGGTCGTGATCGCCACCGGCGTCGCGCCACGCGTGCCCGCCATCCCCGGCGTGGAGCGCGCTCTGTCCTACGTGGACGTCGTCCGCCACGGCGCGCCCGTCGGCGACCGGGTCGCGGTGATCGGCGCGGGCGGGATCGGGGTGGACGTGACCGAGTTCCTGACCCACGCCTCCTCCCCCGCGCTCGACGTGGACGAGTGGCGTGCCGAGTGGGGCGTCACGGACCCCGAGCTGGTGCGCGGCGGCGTCACCGAGCCGAAGCCCGCCGAGCCCGCGCGGCAGGTGTACCTCTTGCAGCGCAAGGCGTCCCGGATCGGCAAGGGCCTCGGCAAGACCACGGGCTGGGTGCACCGGGCGGCGCTGGCGGCCAAGGGCGTCGAGCAGCTGACCGGGGTGAACTACGAGCGGATCGACGACGCCGGCCTGCACATCACCTTCGGGCCCAAGCGCGAACGGCCGCAGGTGCTGGACGTCGACACGGTCGTCGTGTGCGCGGGCCAGGAATCCGTGCGCGACCTCGTGGACGCGCTCACCGGACGCGGTGTCGTCACGCACGTCATCGGCGGCGCGGACGTCGCCGCCGAGCTCGACGCCAAGCGCGCCATCGACCAGGGCACGCGACTCGCGGCCACGATCTGACCAGGGAGGCACGGATGAACGCGGCACTGCGGTTCAAGGCGGCGGTCGAGGCGGGCGACGTCCTCGGCGCGACGGAGTTCTTCAGCGACGACATCACGTTGCACAGTCCGGTGAAGTTCCACCCGTTCGAGGGAATCGACGCCGTGCGCGCCCTGTTCGGCGTGCTCCAGCGGACGTTCGAGGACTTCCGGTACGTCGGACAGTACGACGGGCCGGACGGCCACGTCCTGCACTTCCGCACCGTGGTGGGCGGCAAGCAGGTCGAGGGCATCGACCTGATCGAGCTGGACGGGGACGGCCGGATCGGGACCTTCACCGTGATGATCCGGCCCCAGTCGGCGCTGGCGGCGGTCGGCGAGGCGGTCCTGGCGGGCCTGGTGGCCGACGGCGTCGTGCGGTAGCGAACCGGTCGACCACCCCTAGGCTGCACGGCGTGGACTTCATCTTCACCCGACCCGACTCGAAGGCCGCGGCAGCGGCGCTCGAGGTCTGCCACGAGTACGCCGAGCCGTGGCTGCTGAACCACTCGCTGCGCGCCTACTCGCTGGCCGCCGCCCACGCGGCCGACGTGGACATCGCCCACGACGGCGAGCTGCTGTACGTCGCCGCCCTGCTGCACGACCTCGCGCTCACACCGTCGTTCGACAGCCACACGCTGCCGTTCGAGGAGGCGAGCGGGCACGTGGCGTGGGTGTTCGCGGCCGGCGCCGGGTGGGGACGGGTGCGGCGCGACCGGTTGGCGGAGGTGATCGTGCGGCACATGCGCGACGACGTGCCGGCCGACGAGGACCCGGAGAGCCACCTGTTGCAGGTCGCGGTGGGCGCCGACGTGTCGGGACGCGGGCTGGACCGGTTCGCCGAGCGGATCAAGGACGACGTCCTGACCCGCTACCCGCGGCTCGGGTTCGTCGACGCGTTCCTGGCCAGGGCCGAGGACCAGGCCGAGCGCAAACCGCGCTGCGCCGCCGCCGAGCTGATGCGCGACGGCTGGGCGCAGCGGGTGGCGGCCAACCCGTTGGACGCGCCCGGCCGGTGACCGGGCGCGTCCGGGGGTCGATCACCTCAGCCCGTAGGCCCGGATGATCGTCTGGTCGACCGCGTTGCCCGCGGCGTCACGCGCCTGGGCCTTGAGCGAGACGAACTTCGCGCCGGCCGGGTGCACGACCGCCGCGAGCCAGCGCTGCCCGACCTTGACCAGCGGCGCGGGCCGCCACGTCGTGCCGTCGTCGAACGACACCTGCACGGCGGGCTTCGCCACGCCCTGGGCGCCGGTCACCCCGTTGCGCTGCACGTACACCGGGATCGCGAACGGCCGTCCGGCCGCCGCCCGGTTCTCCGCGTCCAGCGACGGCGCGAACCGCACCGCGAGCAACGGCAACGCCGCCGGCTCCTCGCCGGCCACGTGCTCCGAGGTGAACGACCAGTCCGCCACCACCCGCGTGGACAGCTCGGCCACACCGGACCGCTCCGCCTCGGCGTGCAGCTGGTAGACGCCCTTGCCCGGCGGCACGACGCCCGCCACGTACCCGTCGTCGGGCGACTCGGCGAGCAGCACGCCGTCACGGTGCAACGTCGTCCTCGCCGCCGAGACCTCCGAGAACCCGGCGTGGTTCGGGTCCTGGTCGGTGAACATCGGCAGCGAGACGACGACCTCGTCGCCGAGTCGCTCGGCCCACTCGTGCACGGCGGTCGAGGTCGGGAACGCCGGTCCGAACACGGCCGCGTTCCACTTCTCGGTCACCGTGCGACCGGCGGTGAACCGGCGCGACAACGCGGTCGACTGCGAGCTCTGCGGCGGGAACGCCTGGGGCTCCGGCATCTGCATGAAGCTGCCGTACCAGTCGACGCCCGGCGAGTAGTACTCGGTGAGCTCCAGCGGCAGCGGTCCGCCCGCCATCTGGTCGCGGAACCCGGTCGTGCCGGATCCGGACGAGGAGACCAGCGACTTGACCTTCACCAGGTCGCGGCGCTGGAACGACCGGTCGAGCCGCTCGGGCACCGCGCCATCGTGCCGCCACGCGACGTTGTACTGGTAAGGGCTGCCGAGGTACGAGCCGTTGCCGTCCGGCTTCGCCAGCCGCCCCGCGACGTCGAAGCTCGCCGCACCGGGCGCGGACGTCTTGGACGGCACGAACAGCACGGCCCCCGGCGGGAACCCGATGAAGCCGGTGCCCGTGTCGCCCCAGGACGCCGTGCGGCTGAAGAACACTTCGGTGTAGCCGACCTCCGCGTCCTTCTCGTCCACGGACAACGCGATCGGCTTGCCCGCGCGGGCGTCGAACACGAACTCGGCGGGTCCGGTGATGGTGACGCTGGGCTCCAGCACCTGGGTGGCCTGCCGCGTCTCCCGGGTCTGGATGAACGCGTCGGCGTAGTAGGTGCCCTTGGGCACGCGGGCGACGACCGTGCCGGACGGGTCGTGGTCCAGGTACGCCTTGCTGTGATTCATGTCCACGAACCGGAAGAAGTAGTCCGACGTCGGCGCGCCGGCGTGGTCGAGGAACGTCATCTTCACGTCGTAGCTCTCGACCTCCTTGGTCACGCCGATCGGCGTGCGCAGCGGCGTCGCGCCGCCGGTGGCCACGACCGCGCCGCCGTACCGGCCGTCCGGCGAGTCCAGCGAGGTGTCGACCGTGACGACGACGGCCGCCTCACCGCCCGCCGGGACGGTGAGCGACGACGGCGCGAACGTGACCATGCCCGCCGGCGCCGGGTTGCCGGTCGGGTCGCGCAGGTCGGCGGTCGGCGTCAGCGTGACCGGGGTGGCGCCGGAGTTGCGGTAGGTGATCTTGCGCTCGATCGGCTGGTCGTCGGCGTGCGGCCACTGCGCCACGCCCATGCTCAGCGACGCGGGCTCCGCCGCCAGCGACTGCGTGACGGCCGCGGCCACGTCGACCCGGCCCGCGCCCTGCTCGTGCACGGTCAGGTCGGCGTTCGGCTTCGCGCTCGCCATGAGCGCGCCCTTGACCTGCGCGGGCGTCCAGTCCGGGTGCTGCGCGGCGAGGATCGCCGCCGCCCCCGCGACGTGCGGTGCGCTCATCGACGTGCCGGACAGCGCGACGTGCGCCTCGCCGACGGGGGTGCCGATGCGGCCGTTCTTCGCCTTGGCCGCGACGATGTCCACGCCCGGCGCGGTGATGTCCGGCTTGATCGCGTCGTCGTCCCAGCGCGGGCCGCGCGAGGAGAACTGCGCGAGCCCGTCCGACCGGTCCACCGCGCCGACGGTGAGCGCCAGGTCGGCCGCGGCCGGGCTGCCGATCGTCTGCTCGGACGGACCGCTGTTGCCCGCCGAGACCACGAACAGCGCACCGCCTTCGCTCGTGAGCCGGTTGACGGCCAGCGACATCGGGTCGGTGCCGTCGGTGCGCATGGAGCTGCCCAGGCTCATGTTGACCACGTCGGCGCCCGCCGCCACGGCCCACTCCATGCCCGCGATGATGTCCGACTCGTAGCCGCCGCCGTAGTCGCCGAGCACCTTGCCGTTGAGCACCGCGCTGTCCGGCGCCACGCCCTGGTAGCGGCCGGAGCCGGTGATGGTGGCGGCGACGTGCGTGCCGTGACCGACGCGGTCGTCGGTGTCGGGGCTGTCGCTGAAGTTGCGCGACTCCACGACGGCGCCCTCGAGGTCCGGGTGCGTCGGGTCGACACCGGTGTCCAGGACCGCGACCTTCGCGCCGACGCCGGTGTGCCCGGCCTGCCACGCCCCCGGCGCGCCGATCTGCGGGACGCTGCGGTCGAGCGTGGCGCGGACCGGGCCGTCCAACCACACCTTCGCCACGCCCGCGGCCCGCGCGCCGGACCAGAACGCGGTGTCCTTCGGCGCCTTGACCGCGTACCCGCCGATGCTGGGCAGCGGCTCGCCGGCCACGGCCGGGCCGGTCGACGTCACGATCAGCGGCGTGACGCGGGTCGAGCGGTCGTCGTAGCCGGCCCGGATCAGGCCGGTGACGTCGAACAGCCGCTCGTCCAGCACGCCGGACCGAACGTCGCCCAGCACGTCGGTCGGCAGCACGTGCAGGTCGCCGTCCTCGTCCAGTCGCTGCACGAACCGCACGTCGGCGCGGCCACGACCGGGGCGCACCTGAGCGCGGTCCCCGTGGACGGTGACGACGTCACCGGTCAGCAGCGTGACCGTGCCGTCCGGTTGCGCGCCCACCGGCGGCGCGCCGGTCCGCTCCGGTGGCTCGGCCGCGGCCGGGACGCTCGCGGCGATCATCACGGCCGCCGCGAACAGCCCGGACGCGAGTGGTCCCCTGGTTCTCCGGGTCATGTGGACTCCCCTCACCGTGGCGGTACCTCACCGACCGCCACTGCCCTCAGTGAGTAGGACACCGCAGAGAGCCACGCGTTGCTTCGGGAAAGCGCATTCAGGGCGCGATACCCACTTGGCCGAGCCGCGCCCACAGCCATTCCTGCCGGGCCGTCATCGCCGGCCAGCGCGTGCCGCCGGGACGCGGGTACACGTGTGCAGAGAAGGGCGCGGGCTGGTAGGAGGGGTCGAAGTAGCAGCCCGTGCCGTACTTCGCGTCGGCGGCAGGGCAGTCGGCGGCGATCGACGCGGGCGTGGGCTTCCGGCCGGTGCTCTCCCACGTCACGAGCGCCCGCAGGGCGCTGGCGTACTCCGCGTCGCTGAGCGCGCTGTGCTCGGTTTCCGTGGTGAACGCCTGCACGAGGTTCTCCTCCGTCCCCGCGCCGACCCGGCTCGCCAGGTAGGCCGACTCGTGCTCCACGAACGCCGTGGCGTCGCCGATCCCGTGCAGGGTGATCACCGGGATCGACACCGCGCCGGTCGGATCGCTGTCGTAGGACAGGTCGCGCGCGGCCGACGGCGTGGCGCTGAACCGCTCGACGCCCGCGTTCAACGCCGCGTCGTCGTGCGATCCCGTGTACCGCACCCCCCTGTTGCCGAACGGGTTCCGCCCGCCGAGCCGGTGGTGCA
This sequence comes from Actinosynnema sp. NPDC023794, assembly GCF_040639675.1. Taxonomy (NCBI): domain Bacteria; kingdom Bacillati; phylum Actinomycetota; class Actinomycetes; order Pseudonocardiales; family Pseudonocardiaceae; genus Actinosynnema; species Actinosynnema sp. NPDC023794. Next base: position 150,935 of record NZ_JBFAFR010000010.1, read on the forward strand.
CGATGTCGCGGAACGTGAACGTGGCGAAGGCGAGGTGCGACACGAGCGCGCTCTCCGGGATCCTGATGACGGCGAGGATGTCGTCCAGGTTGCGTTGTTGCCGCGCGCTGCGTTCGGCGGACGGCGACTGGTAGCCCGTGCACTCCTGGAGCCGCGCGCGCAGATCGGCGGCGGTCATGGTCGAGTCGACGCGCAGCCCCATCCACAACGGGTACTGAGGTTCGTCCGGCCGAGGGTGGTTGCCGCAGTAGTACTGGTAGACCACGCGCAGGTCGACGCGGTGGTCGTAGCCGCGCGACCCGCCCGCGAGCACGCCGCTGGTGAGCAGGGCGGCGTCGTACGAGTCGTAGGCCTCGATGGCCTTCGCGGCCACGTTCCCGCCCCACGACTGGCCGTGCAGGACCGTCATGCGGGTCTCGCCGAACCGCCGCACGAACAGCTTCCGCGCGTTCTCGGTGTCCTCGGCGCCCATCCGGGTGCCGTAGCCGCCGCGCCGGTAGGACGAGCCCGCCAGCGCGTAGCCCTCGCGCACCATCACCGCCCAGCGGTCCAGGTCCTCGGTCGGGCGGTCCGCGGTCGGCGCGGCCAGGTCGGGGCCGCCGTGCGAGTGCACGACCAGCGAGCCGTTCCAGTCCTCCGGGATCGCGAACGCGTAGAACACGCCGTTGGCGTCCTGCCCGCCGTAGCAGGTCGCGTCCACCGGCAGCCGCCCGGGACACGGGACCTGCCCGGTGTCGGCGGTCGCGGGCGCGGCGAGCACCGCGGTCAGCGTCACGGCGAGCGACGCGCACCAGCCGAAGCGGTTCACGGACGACCTCCTCCGAGGAGCGGCGGCGCTTCGTCGCGCCACGGCGCACATCGTGTGCGCGTCCCCGCGGGTGGGCCACGTCAGGGGGGAAAATCTTGGGGTAACCCTGACACTTGCCCGGCAAACTCCCCGGTCCGACCTCACCCCGATCGACTCGCGGCGTGACGTCCCTCGGGGCCGGCGATCACGCGATCGGGCCCGCTTCCGGCGAGCCGGCAGGCACGCGGCGGAACGGTCGCAGCACCTCGCGGAGGTAGTCGAGGGAGCCCCAGCGGTCGCCCCCGTGCGCCAACGTGCTCAGGACCTCCCGGAGGAACACCACGGGCATCCGGTCGCGCCAGTCGCGGTCCAGCGGCCGGACCTCGTGGTAGGCGTCGAAGAACCGGGCCGGCGAGTCGGCGCCGCAGAACATCATGCTCAGGTCCACGTCCGGCCACGTCCACGACACCGCCGGGTCGATGAACACCGGCTCGCCCGCCGCGGTGGACACCACGTTGTTGTGCCACAGGTCGCCGTGGGTCAACGCGGGCGGCGCGGCGGGCACGATCTCCGGCAGCCGCGCGCACAGCCGTTCGACCGCGTCCCGGTCCTCCGCCGTCAGCACGGCGTCGACCTTCGGCTCGTCCAGGTAGCGCAGGAGCCGGTGCTCGGCGAAGAACGCGTGCCCGTCGTCGTGCCGGCCGTTGCGCTGCGGCAGCACGCCCAGCCACCCGTCGTGGTCCCAGCCGAACCGGGTCCCGCGCACGTCGTGCAACGCGGCGATCGCGCGCCCGGCGCTCTCCCAGAACGCGTCCGTCTCCAGCGGCCTCGGGGTCAGCGCCTCCAGCAGCAGCCAGTCCGCGCCGACGTCGAGCACCTCCGGCGTGCGCAGGCCGTGCCGCCGCAGCACCGCCAGCCCCTCGGCCTCGACCTGGAACAACGACGGCGGCGCGTCCTCGGAGGTCTTGAGCACGACTTCGCGGTCCGGGCCGCGGACGTGCCACACCGTGTTGACCACGCCGCCGGTCAGCCGGACGACCTCGGCGTTCTCGCTCAACCGGGCCAGGACTTCGTCCGCAGTCAACGGTCCCCCTGATTCCGCTGTCCGGCCGACGCCGGCGGTCTCGCGCCGAGACTACCGTCGGATCGATTCAGCGGACATCTCGCACTGGAGCGACCATGCCCAAGTTACGCACGCCCGCGGCCGTACTCGCGCTGGCCGTGGCCCTGCCGCTGGTGACCGCGCCCGCCGCGCGGGCAGCCGCCCTCGTCACCGAACTGCCCGGTCTGTCCGGCTACCCCAACCACTACGTCACCGCGGTCAACGACCTCGGACAGGTCGTCGGCGCCGCCTACGGCAACGGCACGTCGCACGCCGTGCGGTGGGCGCGCGACAACACCGCCACCGATCTGGGCGAGGGCTACCCCACCGGGCTGAACCAGGTCGGCCAGGTGCTCGGCGTGGTGCAGGTCCCGGAGCTCGGCCCCTACGTGCAGCAGCCGTGGATCTGGCACGAGGGCGAGGTCACCGACATCACGCCCGGCGGCTCCGGCTGGGTGGGCGCGTCGGCGATCAACAACCGCGGCGAGGTGCCGATGACGTACTCCACCTCGCCGTACGGCTACCACCAGGAAGGCGCGACGGTCTGGCGTGGCACGAAGCACGAAGGGCTGTCGGTGGGCGGTGGAGCGCACCTGTCGCTGAGCGCGATCAACGACGCCGGGGTGGTCGTGGGGTCGAAGGCGCCCATGTTCGGTCCCCCCGACAACTACGCCTTCCGCTGCGACGCCGCCGGGAACTGCGCACGGCTGGCCGCCGCGCCGGGCTCCGGCTGGTACTCCGTCAGGGCGATCAACGAGGCGGGGGTGGTCGCCGGCAGCCGGGACACGCTGGCCCTGCGCTGGGAGGGCGACGCCGTGACGGTGCTGTCCACGTCGGGCGGGGTGGCGCCCGGCACCCAGGCGATCAACGAGCGCGGCGACGTCGTGGGCTGGAGCACGGAGTCCGGCGTTCGACGGGCGACGCTGTGGCCCGCCGGCGGCGGGTCGGTGGACCTGGGCGTGCCCGGGCCTTCCCAGGCGGTCGCGATCAACGACCGCGGCGACGTGATCGGCTGGACGACGGCGGACAACGCCAACGCGCCGCGCGCGTTCGTGTGGCGCGCCGGGAAGCTCCTGTACCTGGGTTCGCCGCGCGGCACGCACAGCCGGCCGACGGCGTTGAACGAACGCGGCGTGATCGTCGGCGACAGCACCGCGGCCGACGGCACGGTGAAGGCCGTGAAGTGGACCCTGATCACCGCGACGCCCCAGCGCTGATCACGGCTGGAAGCGGTAGCCCCGGCCCGGTTCGGTGATCAGGTGCCGCGGGTGGGCGGGGTCCGGTTCGAGCTTGCGGCGCAACTGGACCAGGTAGACGCGCAGGTAGTGGGTGGCCGACGTGTGGGCCGGCCCCCACACCTCCGTGAGCAGCCGTCGCGGGCTGAGCACCTCGCCGCCCGCCCGCACCAGGGTCTCCAGCAGGCCCCACTCGGTCGGCGTCAGGTGCACCTCGGCGCCGTCGCGGTGGATCTTCTTCGCGGTCAGGTCGACGGTGAACGACGCCGCGCGCACCGGCGGCTCGTCGGCCCTGGCCCGGCGCCCGCTCGACCGGCGCACGGCCGCGCGCAGCCGGGCCAGGAACTCGTCCACGCCGAACGGCTTGGTCACGTAGTCGTCGGCGCCCGCGTCCAGCGCGCGGACCTTGTCCGCCGAGTCGAGCCGGGCGGACAGCACGACGATCGGCGCGGTCGTGACGCGGCGCAGGCCGGTGATCACGTCGAGGCCGTCCAGGTCCGGCAGGCCGAGGTCCAGCACGACCACGTCGGGTCCGTCCTCGGCCGCCCGCAACTCCTCGACCGCGCGTAACGCCGACGCGCCGTCCGCCGCCGTGAGGACCCGGTAGCCGTGGGCGTTCAGGTTGATCCGCAGCGCGCGCACGATCTCCGGGTCGTCGTCCACCAGCAGGACCGAGGTCATGCCGTCGTCACCGCGGCGATCGGCAGCGAGATGACGATCGTCAGGCCACCGCCGGGCGTGTCCTCGGCCGTGATGGCGCCGCCCATGGCGTCCACGAACCCCTTCGCCACGCTCAGCCCGAGGCCGATGCCCGGCGTGGCGTCGCGGTCGCCGAGGCGTTGGAACGGCGCGAACACCGCGCTCGCCGTGTTCTTCGGCAGCCCCTGCCCGTGGTCGACGACCCGCAGCTCCACCCGGTCGCCGTAGGCGCTGGCGCGCACCGCGACCTCCGGCTCGTCGGCCTGGATCCGGCCGTCGCCGTCCACGTCGACCACGCGGCGCGGGGTGAGCCTGCCGTGCCGCAGGGCGTTGTCGATCACGTTGGCCACCACGCGTTCGAGCAGGCCGAGGTCGGCGAGCACGGGCGGCAGGTGCTCGGCCACGTCCACCGACACCGTGCGGCGTTCGTCGATGCCGGCCAGAGCGCGCGCCACCACCTCGTCGTACGTCACCGCGCGCAGTTGCGGCACGACCGCGCCGGTGGCCAGCCGTGACGAGTCGAGCAGGTTGTCGATCAGGCCGGTCAGCCGGTCCGCGGACACCTCGACGGTCTCCAGCAGCTCGGAGGTGTCCTCATCGGACAGCCGCAGGTCGACGTCGCGCAGGCTGCCGATCGCGGCCTTGATGGACGTCAGCGGCGTGCGCAGGTCGTGGCCGACGGCGGACAGCAACGCGGTGCGCAGCTCCGTGGTCTCCGCGCGGCGCTGCGCCTCGGCCGTCTCGGCGGCCATCCGCTGCTGCCGCAACGCCATCAACGCCTGACCGGCCGCCGCCTCCAGCGCCCGCTGGTCCGCCGCCGGCAGCGTCCGGCCGCGCAGCGCCAGGTGCACGTCCGCCGTCACGGGCACGTCCACGTCCGCCTCGTCCGGCTCGGCGCAGGGCCGCGGCCCGACGCACGCCACCCGTTCCCACTCCCCCTCGCGCCGCTCCAGCAACGCCACCGACTCCAGCGCGAAGTTCTCCCGCACCTTCTCCAACAGCCGGGCCAGCGGGAACGGGCTGGTCAGGACCGTGCGCGCGTAGGAGGCGAGCAGCGCGGCCTCGGTGCGGGCCCGCGCGCCCTGCTCGGCCAGCCGCGCCGCCCGGTCCACCACCAGCGCGACCAGCACCGCCACCACCAGCATCGCCACGAGCGTGACCAGGTTCGCCGCCGTCGCGATGGCCAGGGTGTAGTAGGGCGGGGTGAAGAAGAAGTTCAGCAGCCCGGCGCCGAGGAACGCCGTCGCCAGCGCCGGACCGTGCCCGCCGACCAGCGCGACCACCACCGTGGCCAGGAAGAACCCGACCAGGTCGGTGGAGAACGTCAGGCTCTCGCCCAGCAGCAGCCCGATCCCGGTCACCGCGCCGGGCAGCAGGACCGCCAGCACCCAGCCGAGCAGCTTGCGGTAACGGGGGTGCGCGGCGGCCGTCCAGCGACGGCGCGGGCCACGACGGGCCTCGTCGTGGGTGACCATGTGCACGTCGATCGGCCCGGACTCCTGGACCGTCGCCGCGCCGATCCCCTCGTCGAACACCCTGGCCAGCCGCGACCGGCGGGACGTGCCCAGCACGAGCTGCGTGGCGTTCACGCCGCGGGCGAAGTCGAGCAGCGCGGTCGGCACGTCGTCGCCGACCACGGTGTGGAACGACGCGCCGACGTCCTCGGCCACCCGCCGGAACCCCGCCACCAGTTGCGGCGACACGCCCTCCAGCCCGTCACCGCGCATGATGTGCACGACCAGCAGCTCCGCGCCCGCGCGTGCCGCGATGCGCCGGGCGCGGCGGATCAGCGTCTCGCTCTCCGGGCCGCCGCTGATCGCGACCACGACCCGTTCCCTGGTCTCCCAGGTGTCGGTGATGCTCTGCTCCGAGCGGTAGCGCTGCAACGCCACGTCGACCTGGTCGGCCACCCACAGCAGCGCCAGTTCGCGCAGCGCGGTGAGGTTGCCGACCCGGAAGTAGTTGCCCAGCGCCGCGTCGATCTTGTGGGCGGCGTAGACGTTGCCGTGCGCGAGGCGGCGGCGCAGCGCCTCCGGCGTGAGGTCGACCAGCTCGACCTGCTCGGCGCGCCGCACGACCTCGTCGGGCACGGTCTCGCGCTGCCGCACGCCGGTGATGCGCTCGACCACGTCGTTGAGGGATTCGAGGTGCTGCACGTTGACCGTGGACAACACGTCGATGCCCGCTTCGAGCAGCTCTTCGACGTCCTGCCACCGCTTGGCGTTGCGCGATCCGGTCACGTTGGTGTGCGCGAGCTCGTCGACGACCGCCACCTCGGGCTTGCGCGCCAGGAGGCCGTCGACATCGAGCTCGGTGTCGAGTGGCCGCTGCTCCGCAGACGGCGGCGAGGTCGCCCGGGAGCCGGTCGCGACCTCGCGGGGTCGGTGGTCGAGCCGGCGGCGGGGCAGTTGTTCGAGGCCGTCGAGCAGGGCGGCGGTGTTCTCGCGGCCGTGGGTCTCCACCAGGCCGACCACCACGTCCGTGCCCCTGGCCCGGCGCCGGTGCGCCTCGCCGAGCATGGCGAACGTCTTGCCGACACCCGGCGCCGCGCCGAGGTAGATCCTCAGCTCACCGCGCTTGCGCTTGCCGTCCACGGCCCCAGTCTGCGCGCGCCCGTTTCCCGGCGCGGCGCAACCCCGGTCCTTTACGCCGTCTTGACGGTCGGGCGGTCGCACCGGCGCCGCGTCGAAGTGTTCACCCGGAGTTCGACTCCGCGCACCACCCGACGCATGGCCGCAAAACGATACTTCGGCCTGCCGCCGTTCGGGTCATGATCGGAGTTCCGCATGTCGCACGACCACCACCACGGCCACACCCACGAGCACCACCACGAGGAAGTGGAGGGCAGCTGGCGCGACGCCCGGGACGACCGGCCGCTCTCGGTGGCGCGACGCCGGTTCCTGGCCGGCCTGGGCGCGGCCGGCGTGGCGACCACGATGGGCGCGCTGCCCGCCCACGCGCACGCTGACCGGCCGGCCACGCCGGTGAACCCGTGGGGCGGGCGCGGGCGCTGGTTCGCCGGCGACCACCACATCCACACCAAGTACTCCAACGACGCCCAGTACGAGGTCGCGCAGCAGGTCGCCAAGGCTCGCGAGCACGGCCTGGACTGGGTCGTGATCACCGACCACGGCGGCGTCGCGCACCAGAAGTTCTCCATCGACCAGGTCGCGCCGGACATCGAGCGCGCCCGCAGGTCGCACCGGGACGTGCTGGTCTACCAGGGCCTGGAGTGGAACATCCCGGGCGCCGAGCACGCCACCGTGTTCCTGCCGCCCGGCCGGTCCACCGTCGACATCCTGCGCGCGTTCGAGGCCGCCTACGACGGCGGTGTCCTGTCCACGCCGGTCGCGAACGGCGGCAAGGGTCTGATCACCCGCTCCACCTCGGCCGACGGCGAGCCGTACGCGTTGGCGGCCCTGCGGTACCTGGAGGCGCAGGTGCTCGCCGGCCGCACGGAGATCGCGCTGATGTTCGCCAACCACCCGGCCCGGCGCGGCGTGGACAGCCCGCACGAGTTCCGCGGCTGGCGTGACGCGGCGCCCGGCGTGGCCGTGGGCATGGAGGGCGCGCCCGGCCACCAGGCGGCGGGCATCCCGACCGCGAACGGCGGTCGCGGCGCCGCGCGCGGGCTCTACGACGCCTCGCCCAACCAGGACAGCTTCCCCGGCTTCGCGCCGACCGCGACGGAGAACCCCTACCGCACCTACGGCGGGTTCGACTGGATGACCGCGAAGGTCGGCGGCCTGTGGGACTCGCTGCTGGCCGAGGGCAGGCCGTGGTGGGTCACCGCCACGTCCGACTCGCACCGGGTGCACCTGGACACGCACAAGCAGGGCTCCGGCGACCACAACACGACCGGCAGCCGCGGCGCGCCCATCGACACGGGCGTGCCGCAGGTCGAGAGCGACTACTGGCCCGGCTTCTACAGCTCCACGCTGGTCGGCGCGGACTCGAAGTCCTACGTGGACGTGATGCGCGGCATGCAGGGCGGCAAGGTCGTCGCGGTGCACGGGCGGATCATCGACGGGCTGAACCTGCGGGTGCGGTCGCTCGGCGAGGGCGACAACCGGGGCGTCACGACCGGCGGTCGCACGTTCGTCCGGCGCGGCCACGACGTCGAAGTGGTGATCGAGGTCGACCTGGCGCGTGGCGCGAACTTCGCGGGCGTGGTGCCGCGGTTGGCGAAGGTGGACCTGATCGCCGGCCCGATCACCGGCCCGGTGGCGGACCGCGACGCGTTCTCCGCGCCGGCCACGCAGGTGGTGAAGTCGTTCGAGGTCTCTCGCACCGCGCGCGGCACGGTGAAGTTCACGCACGCGTTCCGCCGCGTGGAAGGCGCGTTCTACCTGCGGCTGCGCGGTTCGGACGGCAACCGGCTGACCTCCGACGGCAACCCGGTGATGGACGTGATCGGTGACGCCGACCCGTGGGCGGACCTGTGGTTCTACGCGAACCCGGTCTTCGTGGACGTCATCTGATGACCTGGCTCGGCGCCGTGCCCGCCCTGCCCGGCGAGCACGGCGCGGCGCACGTGGACGCGCTGCTGCTGGCGGCGTTCGACGGCGTGGCGGCGGACTTCGTGTGCACTCACACCGACCGGTCGGGGCCGGTGGCCGTCACCACGCTGTCCACGCACGTGACCGGCGAGGTGGACGTGGACCGGCTGGCGGCGGCGTTGGGCGGGCCGGTGGCCGTGCTCGACGACTCCGACACCCCTGCCGCACGCGCCGCCCGGGCGGGCCGCGACCGCGTCGACGGGCGGTGCGTCCGGTTCCCCGGCCAGTCGGCGCTCACCGGCACGCACCCCGCGGCCGAGGTGGTGGCGGGGTCGGCGATCGACCGGGTGGTCGGCATCGGCGTCGAGGTCGCGCCGACCGACCCGGTGCAGACGCTGGGCTTCGTGCGCCCGGTGTGCCGGGACGGCGAACTGCTGCTACTGGTGGAGCCCGCCGTCGGTGGCGTGCTGCGCCCGGCGGAGGCGGAAAGCCCGCACGAGTGCTGCGGGGGTCATTGACCGGATGCCCGGACCGCCCGCGAACGCCCACAGGGCGATCACCGGGTCGCAGATCGCGCAACCGAGCGACGAGTGCTCGGCGAACGGCACGATCGGGTTGCCGTGCACGTGGTGCGCCACGTCGGCGGCCGTGTGCACGAGCCACCCGATGCCGATCCACGTCCACGACGTCAGCCCGCGGTAGGCGCAGAAGGTGATCACGGCGGTGATGGCGAACTCCCACGCCCCCAACCCGCCGCCGCTGAGGTACGCCGCGCCGGCGCCACCGACCATGATCGCGTTGAACGGTCGGCGGTGCCGGTCGGGGACGAAGGAGTTCAGGAGCACGTACAGCACGCCGATGAGCAGTGCCGAGACCACGACCATGGTTGGCGGTCCTTGTCGTCGCAGGGGAAACGTTGCGCCCTGGACGTTAGGAGCGCCGCGGCCGGCGTGGCAGTGGCCGGAGTGCCACACCCCAACGGGTTCTCGCCAGAACCTGCGGCCGCATGTGGCCAGGGCCGGTGGCACCGAACGCGCCCCCGCCCTTGTCCCGGTGCTAGGCGCTCGCCGCGACCTCGGGCTTCTCGTCCGCCAGGTCCAGGCTGGAGCGCAGGGTGATCGGCTTGAGCAGCAGTGCCGCGACCACGCCGATCACCGCGATGGCCGACGAGATCAGGAAGATGTGGCCGGTGGCGTCACCGTAAGCGTTGCGGACGATGTGCTGCACCGCGTCCGGCAGCACGTTCAGGTTGAGGTTGCCGCCCGCGCCGCCGACCGGGATGCCCGCCGCGGTCAGGTCGCGGGTGATGTGGTCCTCCACCCGCCGGGCCAGCACCGCGCCCAGCACCGACACGCCGATCGTGCCGCCGAGCGACCGGAAGAACGCGATGGTGGAGCTGGCCGCGCCGATGTCCTTCAACGGCACCGTGTTCTGCACCGCGAGCACCAGGTTCTGCATGCTCAGGCCGACACCCGTGCCGACCAGCAGCATCGCGCCGCCGACCAGCACCAGCGACGTGTCGTGGTCGATCTGGCCCAGCGCCAGGAACCCGAGCACCAGCGTGGCCGCGCCCGCCACGATGTAGGGCTTGACCCGGCCGGTCTTGGTGATCAGCCGCCCCGACACGATGGACGCGCCGAGCACGCCGACCATCATCGGGATGGTCAGCAGGCCGGCCTCGGTCGGGCTGTAGCCGCGGCCGATCTGGAAGTACTGGCCGAGGAACACCGCGCCGCCGAACATCGCCATGCCCACCGCCACGCTGGCCAGGATCGCCAACGCCGTCGTGCGCTGCTTCACGATCCCCAGCGGCACCACCGGATCCGCCGCACGCGCCTCGACCGCGACCGCTCCGCCCAGCAGCGCCACCGACGCGCCGACCATGGCGAAGCTCTGCCACGACAGCCACGCGAACGAGCCGTCCACGAACGAGATCCACACCAGCAGAACGCTCACGCCGACCGCGATCAGGCTCGCGCCCCAGTAGTCGATCTTCACGTCGTCGCGCCGGCCCGTCTTCACCCTCAACGTGGCCTGGAGCACGAACAACGCGATCACCGCGACCGGCACGCCGATGAAGAAGCACCAGCGCCAGCCCAGCCAGGAGGTGTCCACGACGAGACCGCCGAGCAGCGGCCCGCCGACCGTGGCCAACGCCATCACGCCGCCGAGGTAGCCGTTGTACCGGCCGCGCTCGCGGGGCGGGATCATCGCCGCGATCACCACCTGCACCAGCGCCTGCAGGCCGCCGACGCCGATGCCCTGGAACGCGCGTGCCGCGATGAGCTGGCCCGCGCTCTGCGCGAAGCCGCTGACCACCGAGCCGACCACGAAGATCACGATGGCGACCTGGACCAGGGTCTTCTTGTCGAACAGGTCCGCGAGCTTGCCCCAGATCGGGGTGGTGGCGGTCGCGGTGAGCAGGGTGGCGGTGACCACCCAGGTGTACTGGGTCTGCGAACCGTTGAGCGCGCCGATGATCTGCGGCAACGCCGTCGAGACGACGGTGCCGCTGAGCATCGCGACGAACAGCACCAACAGCAGACCGCTCAGAGCCTCCAGGACCTGGCGGTGGCTCATCGTGCCGTTGGCGGTGGCGGGTGCGCTCATCGCGCGGCCTCCAAGGTGGAGCCGAGGGCTCCTTCGACGTCGGTGGTCAGGCGGCCCAGGGAGGTGGTCAGCGCCTCGACCTCTTCAGGGCTCCAGTCGGCGAGCGCGCGGCCGAGCAGCCGGTCGTACCAGTCGCGGGCGGCTGCCAGCTCGGCGTGACCGCGTTCGGTCACCACGAGGATGCTGGCGCGGCCGTCGTCGGGGTCGGCACGCCGTTCGACGAGGCCGTTCGCGACCAGCGCGGCCACCGCCCGGCTCACCGTGGACGGGTCGAGCCCGGCGCTGACGGCCAACTGCTTGGCGTGGCACCCGGTGGGTTCCGCGCCGGCGCGGGCGATCAGGCCGAGCGTGCCGATCAGGCCGGGAGGCAGCGCGTGGTGTCGCTGTTTGACCATCCGCACGACCCTCAGCAGGTCACGCACCCGGTCTTCCAGCTCCCGCGCGACGGCGTCCATGCCGTCCCCCCGTCTCTCCGCATTGCTTGCCACATACAACTATCACCCAATCTTGCACGACGTGCAAGTTTTCGCGTTGTGCAGTGAGTTACACGGAAAAGCTGCACAGAGTGCACGTTTTGGTACCGTGGGTTACGCCCACCACGCCGAGCAGCGGCCCGGTCACGCCGGGTCGGGAACGGACCGTCGATGACCACCGCTTCCCAGGAGAAACGCCCCTCCGCCGGCCGGCCGACCGTCCCCTTGCCGCCCGAGCTGACCCGACGTGACGCCGGCCCGTTCAACCCGCCGGAGGCCTTGACCCGCCTCGGCGAGCGGGGGCCCGTCCACCGGATGACCATGCTCGACGGCGACCCGGTGTGGATCGTCACCAGCCACGAGCTGGCACGCACCCTGCTCGGCGACCCGCGGCTGAGCTCGGACCGGTTCCGCAGCCGCCGCGTCCTGGAGAAGCTGCCCCAGCCGGTCCGCGCGCGGTTGACCGACAAGCGGGCTCGGGCGGGCAGCTTCATCACCATGGACCCGCCCGAGCACACCCGCTACCGCAAGCTCCTCACCGGCCAGTTCACCGTGCGGCGGATGCGTCAGCTCGAACCGCGCATCAAGCGGATCGTCGACGACCACCTCGACGCGATGATCGCCGCCGGACCGGGCGCCGACCTGGTACAGGCCTTCGCGCTGCCGGTGCCGTCACTGGTGATCTGCGAGCTGCTCGGCGTCGAGTACGCCGACCGCGGCGAGTTCCAGGAGCGCACCGGGAAGCTGCTGCGCCTGGACCTGCCCGTGGCCGAGATGATGCGGCTCGCCGACGGACTGCGCGCGTTCATGCACGACCTCGTGCGCGCCAAGCGGGCCACGCCGACCGACGACATGCTGTCCGGCCTGATCGAGGCCGACCCGACGCTCACCGACGACGAGCTGATCGGCATGGCGAATCTGCTGCTGGTCGCGGGCCACGAGACGACGGCCAACATGCTGGCACTGGGCACGTTCGCGCTGCTGGAGCACCCCGAGCAGCTCGCCGCCCTGCACGACGACCCGACGTTGATCCCCGGCGCGGTCGAGGAGCTGCTGCGCTACCTGTCGATCGTCCACCTCGGCGTCGTGCGCACCACGCTGGCGGAGGTGGAGATCGCGGGCGAGGTCGTCCCGGCCGACTCGACGGTGCTGGTCTCCGTGCCCGCGGGCAACCGCGACCCGTACCACTACCCCCGGCCGGACGTGCTGGACGTGACCCGCGCACGCGGGCCGCACCTGGCGTTCGGGCACGGCGTGCACCAGTGCCTAGGCCAGCAGTTGGCGCGGGTGGAGATGGCGGTCGGGTTCACCGGACTGCTGACCAGGCTGCCCGGCCTGCGGCTGGCCGTGCCGGCGGCGGAGGTCCCGATGCGCGACGACATGCTGGTCTACGGCGTGCACGCGCTCCCGATCACCTGGGACGCCTGAGCCCCACGAGCCGACGGTCGGTGAGCACGCCGACCGCGCCCCGATCGGCGGCGTTTGGCCGACTTTCGCCACGGGCACTCCGAGATGGGCTGACCGCCGGTTTCGACTTCACCCGCCGCTGGGGCCGGAAATCCGGGCGGTGACCACAAAGGACATCCCGGGTCGTCGCTCCGCCCTGCCCGAGAGGGCCTGCGGAGCCACGACCGCCATCCCCCCTGAATCGAGGTCATCCGTGACGACCGACATCCACGTGACCACCCTGGGCCATTGGTCGAATTCGAGCGCCGGCCCGACCACGTCGTTCCACTTAGCCGTGGACGACGCCGAGGTGATGCTCGACGTCGGCGTCGACCCTGTCGGCAGGCTCCAGGCCGCCGGGTTGTCACCTACCGACGTCACCCACGTGTACGTGTCGCACCTGCACTCCGACCACGCCGGCGGGTTCGCCAACTTCGTGTTCACCCGCAGCCTGCTCAACCGGGAGGGTGACGTCCCGCTGCTCAAGCTCACGGTCGTGGGACACCCGTCGGTCCTGGCCGGGCTCAAGGAGCTGCTGCAGGTCCAATACCCCGAACGGGCGTTCGACCTCGCGTGGGTCGAGTGCGCCGAGGAGGCCGTGGCGCTGGGCGGGCAGCTGACGATGCGCCTCGTGCCGACGGACCACCCGGTGCCGTGCTACGGCGTCGTGGTCGAAACCGATCGGGCGAAGATCGGGTTCACCGCCGACACCGGCCCGGTGCCCTCGCACCAGCACGACTTCGCCGGCTGCGACGTCCTGATCGGTGAGGCGTTCGGCTTGACGCGCGACGTGGGCGAGAGCATCCACCGCCGCGGCCACATGACGGCCGAGGACCTCGGCGAACTGGTGGCGGCCACCCGGCCGAAGTTCGCGCTGCCGTTCCACTTCGGCCAGGAGTACGCGGACGCGGACAAGCGCGCCGAACTGCTGAGCGCCTGCGGCGCGGCGGACGTCACCACGATCGACCCGGTCGACGCCAAGCCCATCACCATCGGCGACTGACCACGCGCGTCCCGGCTGGTGGGGACGAACGCCCCCCACCCGCCGGTTGGCGTGTGTTGCGCTCAGCCCAGCAGGCGGTCGCCGACGCCCACGCCGAGTACGACGGCGGGGTGGCGGCTACTGCGTCCCCGGTAGGAGCGATACGGGAGTCCTAGTCCCCGCTCGGGTGGACGGCGGCGAAACCCGCGTCCAGCCGGTCGATCATCACGCCGATCAGCTCCGACAGCTCGGGGCGTTCGGTGGCGTCCAGCCACCAGCCGACGACCACCCGCAGGGTCGCCATCACGGTGGCCGCGAACATCGCCGGGTAGAGGTCGGTGGCCGGGTCGACGCCGACCCGTGCGGCGACGACGGCGGCGAGCTCCCGTTCCTGCACGGCGAACGCGGCGATCTGGTGCGGCAGCAGGGCGGGCGTGCGGCGCAACGCGCGCAGCTGCGCCACCCGTTCCGGGTCGATGCGGTCGGGCACGACGTCCACCAAAGCCGCCTGCAACGCCGGCAGCACCGGCTCCTCCTCGGGCCTGGCGGCGAAGGCGTGGACGAACGCGGCGGCCGTGGCGACGTCACCCGCGACCACGGCCTCCTCTTTGGAGGAGAAGTAGTTGAAGAACGTGCGCAGCGAGACGCCCGCCTCGTTGGCCACCTGTTCGACGGTCACCCCGTCGAGCCCGTGCTCCACGCACAGCCGCAGGGCGGCGTCGGCCAACGCCGTCCGGGTGGCGAGCTTCTTGCGTTCGCGCAGTCCTGACACGCGCGAAAGTGTCGCACTTGTCCGACCGTGAGCCGGACAAGTGCGACACCGTGTCTTCCCGCCGTCGAGCCGCAGGGCGGCTGGTGGCCGCCAGTGGCCCGCTAGTGACCGGCGGCCATCTCCGCCGCCAACCGCTCGTCACCGCTGAGCGTCTTGAGCGGCTTCTCCTTGATGAACAGCACCGCCACCAGCGCCAGCACGGCGATCGGAGCGCCGATCAGGAACAGCTCGGCGGTGGCCGTGGCGTAGATCTCGCGCACGATCACCCGCACCGGCTCCGGCAGCAGCGCCAGGTCGGGCACCGTCGCCTCGCCGCCGGTGGGCGCCGGGCCGAACTTCTCCTCGCTCAACGCGGTCACCCGGTTCGCCAGCACCGCGCCCAACGCGCTCACGCCGATCGCGCCGCCGAGGCTGCGGAAGAACGTGAGGGTCGAGGTCGTGCTGCCGAGGTCGCGGGCGGGCACGTCGTTCTGCGCGGCCAGCACCAGGTTCTGCATGAGCATGCCGACGCCGATCCCCAGCACGGCCATGTGCACGCTGACCACGAACACGCTGGTGTTCGCGTCGATCGTGGCCAGCAGCAGCATCCCGCCGACCATGATCACGCCACCGGCGATCAGGAAGGCCTTCCACTTGCCCCACTTGGTGATCAGCTGACCGGCGACCGTCGACGACACCAGCAGGCCGAAGATCATCGGCAGGCTCATCAGGCCCGCCTGCGTGGGCGTCTTGCCCATGCCGATCTGGAAGTACTGCGACAGGAACACCGTGCCGCCGAACATCGCCACACCGACCAGCGCGCTGGCCAACGTGGTCAGCGCCACCGTCCGGTTGGCGAAGATCGTCAGCGGCACGATCGGGTCGGCCGCCCGCGACTCGACCCACACGGCCAGTCCCAGCAGTACCACGCCGACCGTCACGAGCAGCGCGGTCCACGCCGAGGCCCACTCGAACTGGTGGCCCGCCAGCGTCGACCACACCAGCAGCGTGGAGACACCGCCGACGATCAGCACCGCGCCCAGGTAGTCGATCTTGACTTCCTTGCGCACGACCGGCAGGTGCAGCGTGCGCTGGAGCAGGAAGATCGAGGCGAGGGTGAACGGGACGCCGATGAAGAAGCACCAGCGCCAGCCCAGCCACGAGGTGTCCACCATGACGCCGCCGATGAGCGGGCCGGCGACCGTGCCGACGCCGAACACGGCGCCGAAGATGCCGGCGTAGCGGCCCATCTCGCGCGGCGGGATCATCGCCGCCATCACGATCGTGGCCAACGCCGTCATGCCGCCCGCGCCGAGGCCCTGCACGATGCGGCTCGCGATGAGCACCTCGACGTTCGGGGCGAAGCCCGCGATGAGCGAGCCCACCACGAACAGGCCGAGCGAGAGCTGGATCAGCAGCTTGCGGCTGTAGAGGTCGGCGAGCTTGCCCCACAGCGGCACGGTCGCCGTCATGGCCAGCAGTTCGGTCGTGACGACCCAGGTGTAGACGGACTGCGAACCGTGCAGGTCCGCGATGATGCGCGGCAACGCGTTCGACACGATGGTCGACGCGAGGATGGCCATGAACATGCCCAGCATGAGGCCGGACATCGCTTGCACGACGTCCCGGCGCGAAGTCGTGCCGGTTTCGGTGGACATCGGATCCCCCAGTGTTGTCTTTGACGGTGACGCGGTGGTGCAGAACCGTGGTTCGGCCGTGGGTTCGGCGGTACTTCGGCGGTGGTTCAGCCGCGGTGGTTGCGGGGCGGGTCGGCGAGCCCCGCGGCGATCAGGTCGAGCGTTTCGGCGAGCAGGTCGTGCAGCGGTGCGGCGGTGCTGGACCAGCGGGCCACCGCCACCCGGAACGCCGCGCCCGCCGCCGCGCCGAGCAGCAGCGGGTAGGTGTCGTCGGCGGGCAGGCCGACCCGTTCGGCGATGCCGGCGACCAGGTCGCGCTCCAGGGCTTCGCCGCCGAAGAACAGCCTGGCCAGCAGCACGGGGTGCTGCTGGACCACCCGCATCCGTTGCAGCCACAGCTCGCGGTCGTCCGCCAACTCCGCCGCGACCTCGGCCAGCAGTGCCTCGCGCACCGCCGCGGCGGCGGACAGGTCCGCCGGTTGGGCGAGCACGCGGGCGCGCATGCGCGGACCGGCGTCCGGGTCGGGGCCGAGGACGGCGTCCTCCTTGCCGGCGAAGTAGTTGAAGAACGTGCGGGGTGAGACCCCGGCGGCGGCGCTGATGTCCTCGACGGTCACGTGGTCGAGGCCGTGCTCGGCGACCAGGCGGACGGCCGCGTGCCCCAAAGCCCTGCGGGTCTGCCGCTTCTTGCGGTCGCGAAGCCCTTCGGCCGCCTGATTGGTCACTCGATCAGGGTAAGGAAAAACCTGCACTCACTGCAACTTTGCAGCCCGTGCACCGTTTGTGATCCCGCTCTCCCACCCCGACTTCGCCCCCGACCCACTCCGGACCGACCCATGCCGCACCCCCATCACCGCAGCTCATTCCCTACGGCGAGCGATTCTGCGGCACTCCCCGGGTCTTGCCGCAAGCCCCCCTGTGCGCTATAAGTTGAAGTGGAAAGGAGTGAACACTCCTCCTTCCCGCTCTCCTCTTCCCGATCAGGCGCCTCCGGCGACACGGCGCAACCACCGCCCACCCCTGAGCCTGAGCCCGCATCCCGCGAACCACACCCGGCGAGCACCTCATCGCCCGCTCACCCCCGGCAGCGGCACCGCGTACACCGCAAGCGCCCCAACGCCCTCACGAGCCCAAGCGGGTGGGCTGGTCGCGGGTGAGTCGCCGGCAGGCCGCGAACTGGGCGGGGGTGCGTCGATCGGGTTACCCGAACACATCCTCCGGGTCGCAGTTCATGACGACCTCGCAATCGCAATAACCGCCGAGCTCGGCCAACCCCTCGGCGACCGGCCCCCAGTCGAGCTGACCCGATTCGAGGCCCCGGCACCCGACGCGCCCGTGCGCGTGCCCGTACTCGTGCCCCCGGCCCTCGACCCACGTCCGGGTGTGGCGCAGGGTGTGGTCGCAGCCCTCCGAGACCACGAGCGCGTCCACGAACTCGACGAGCGCGGTGAGCTGCTCGCGGCTCATCGGCAGCGACGCCGCGCGGGCCTCACGTTCCGCGCGCTTGTACTCGTCGCGGAGCTGTCGGCGGCGGGCCCGGTCCGGTGTGGTCGGGGGCTCTGGCGCGGTCGGAGGCCCTGGCGCGATCGGAGGCCGGTGGGTGCGGGGCGGGAGTGCCACCGGCCGATCTCGCCTCGTCCGCCAACCGTCCATCCTCCTACCGTCCGCTCTCCTACCGACTCGACCTCGCTACCGTCCACTCGCGCTACCGACTCGACCTCGCCCGTCCGCCGTGCAGACGGGTCCGCCGCGCTGTGCCGCCTCCCTTCTTTCCCGGCAACGCGGCTCGGGCTCGACAAGTTGCCCGTTGACACTTCATTCGCCCGTTGGAGTGATCGCCGAAGCTGGTGCGGCGGCTGAGGTGACGGTGCCTTCGGTCCATTGTGCCTGGTTGGAGCGTTTGTCGCCACAAGAGCCGCAAGGGTTCCGGGTAGGGCGGTCAGAGCTGCGGTTGCCGGGCGCGCTCCACCATGCCGGTCCACAATGCGCGGGTTCGGCAGTGGGGGCGGAGGTGCGCAAGTGTGGCGGGCGAGGCACTGGCCCCAAGGGGTCGCAGAGGGAGTGCGCGACGACGTCACACCGATGGGTGACCGTCCACTTCGAACAGGCGCGCCGGCTTGAAAGGTTGCCACCGCACCGCGACGCTGGTGGCCCCGAAGGCATGGCAAGATCGACTCGCGAGGGAGAACGATGCTCCGCAGCACTCGCCTGTTCGGCCCGAAGCGCCGCGTGACCTTCTCACTGCCCCTCGACCAGCCGCGCGGGCCGGTGAGCGTGGTCGGCACGTTCAACGACTGGACCCCCGGCGTCCACGAGCTGCTGCCCCGCCGCGACGGCACCCGCACGGTCACCGTGATCCTCTCCCCCGGCACGCACCGGTTCCGCTACCTCGGCGACAACGGCCTCTGGTTCGACGAGCCCGACGTGCCCGACGTCGACCCCGACGGCTGCGTGCTCACGATCGACGCGACGTGACCCGACGAGACGTGAACTGACCGTGGAAGCCGAACGGGATGGCGTGCGGCACTTCGGCCCGCGCGATCTCCGTGAACGTGGCCGCGTCGAGCACCAGCAGACCGGACCGCCCGGCCGAGGCGTCGAGCACCACCGACAGCAGCACACCGTCGTCCTCGGCGCGAGCACCGGGCGCGGGCACGAACACCGGCTCGCCCGGGTAGCGGCCGGGCTCGTGCCAGCGACTCGTCCGTCCACTGAGGACATCCACCTTGACCAGCTGGTTGAGGAAGTCGCGCGTGCCGTTGTCGTGGGAGCCGACGCCGTAGGCGTACCGGTAGTCGCGACCGTTGTGCGACCCGTACGCGATGCGCGGGAGCTCCAACGAGTCTGACGCGAGCCGCCGCGACCGGATGCCGCCGCCCGAGAGGTCGACCTCGTACCGCGTCGGGAACGACAGCGGCAACTCCCCCTCACCGCGCACCTTGTCCAGGTACAGCGCGTCGACCACCGTGGCATCCGGGTACGCGGCGATGTCCACGACGACCCGGCCGTCCTCGTCGTAGGCGTTGATGTGGTGGAACGCGAAGAACGCTTCGGCGCGCTCGTCGGCGACCACCGAGCCGTCCCGCTGGTCGAACACCACGAACCGGGTGCCCAGTTCCGGCCGCCACCGGTAGTTCTCGATGAACGGCCTGGCGCGCAGCAGCAGCGCCAGCGGGTTGACCACGAACGGGAACACGGCCAGCACGACGTGCCGCTCGGTGACGGCGAAGCTGTGCAGGTAGCCCGGACGATCGGCGGGGAGGGAGGCGATCGGTTCCCGAACGAGGCCGCGTTGCCGGTAGACCCGGTAGACGCTGCGCCGGCCGAACTTCAGCACGTAGTTGACCAGGTCGCCGGTGAGCGGCGCCCGGTGCGGGTGCGCGGTGGTGACGTGGCCGGAGATCGCGTCGTCGTGGTCGGCCAGGCCGACGGTCGCCAGGGTCTCGCGGTCGAACTCCACCGCGATGGGCGTCTCGGTGAGCGCGAAGTCCCGGTCGCCGTCGGACGTCACGTTCACGTTGGCGTTCGACGTGCGGCGCAGCGCGGGGTGGGTGAAGAAGCGGTTGAAGATCGAGCGGCACGGGTCCGTGGCGAACTCGCCGAACGCGATGTGGCCGTCGTCGCGCGCCGAGCGGAAGCTGGGCGTCTCCAGGTACCGGTTGCGGTAGGTGACGGCCCCGTCGGCGAAGCCGAAGCGGTGCAGCATCGCCAGGCCGTCGAACCAGTGGCGGAACGACCCCTTGCCGGTCTCGAACTTGGCGGGACCGTTGCGCACCAACGTGCCGGCCAGCCAGGGCGGCAGCTCGCCGCGCACCTCCAGGTCGACGACGACTTCCCGGTCGAGGCTCTCGAACCCGGCCCGCACGCCCATCACGACCCTCCTTCATAGAACACTGTTACACAACAATGTTATAAAACACTGTTTTACTTCAGCCGTCAAGCCGGACCTCGTCACCCCGCTCGTGCGCCCACCGGCCGAGCGCGTCGATCGGTTCGAGCAGGCTGCGCCCGAGGTCGGTGAGCCCGTACTCGACCCGGTCGCGCGACACCGTCCGAACCACCAGCCCGGCGCCCTCCAACCGGCGAACGGTCTCGGTGAGCACCTTCGGCCGGATGCCGCCGATCGCGCGACGCAGCTCGGCGGGCCGGCGCGGGCCGTGCCGCAACGCGTGCAGCACCACCGGGTTCCAGGTGTTGGCCAGCAGGTCGAACGCCTGCCTGGCGCGGCAGTCGGCGAGGAAGTCCACGAGCGGTCCCCTGTGTCGTGGACACCATTCGGTGCCCGTCGGGCTCTTTAGCGTCGGACCAAGCCAATCACTTCGAACTGAGGGAGAGATCGTGCGGATCGGTGTGCTGGGGTCGGGCGGGATGGCCGCCGCGCTGGGTGGCCGTTGGGTCGGGGCGGGGCACGAGGTGGTGATCGGCGGGCGGTCACCGGAGCGCTCGAAGGCGTTGGCGGCCAGGATCGGAGCGGTCGCGGGATCACCGGCGGACGCGGTGGCGTTCGGGGACGCGGTGCTGCTGGCCGTGCCGGCGGCGGTGGCGGCCGAGGTGCTCGGGCACGCGCCGGACCGGGTGGTGATCGACTGCACCAACTCGGTGGTGCCGGGCCGGTTCGTGCTGGACGAGCCGCGTGCCGCCGCACGGCTCGCGACCGCCTCGAAGGCGCGGGTGGTGAAGGCGTTCAACCTCTGCCACGTGGACGTCTGGCGGCAGCCGTCGTTGACGTTCGGGGGACGGCCGCTCGGGGTGCCGCTGTGCGGCGATTCGGCCGACGCGCTGGACGTCGTGCGGGAGCTGGTGCGGTCGACCGGGTGCGTGCCGGTGGACGGCGGGCCGTTGGAGCGGGCCGAGTTGCTGGAGGCGACGACCGCGTTCGCGATCGGGCTCTGGGTCGGTGGCGCGGACGTGCGGTCGATGTTCCCACCGATTCCGTAAGCACTAATATAACAGCACTGTTGTATCGGTGAGGGAGGAACCGTGCTGTACCCGGAGATCGAGCCGTACGACCACGGCATGCTCGACGTCGGCGACGGGCACCGCGTGTACTGGGAGGTGTGCGGCAACCCGGACGGCAAACCGGCGGTGGTGCTGCACGGCGGGCCGGGCTCGGGCTGCACGCCCCGCGCCCGGCAGTACTTCGACCCGTCGGCGTACCGGGTCGTGCTGTTCGACCAGCGCGGCTGCGGTCGGAGCACACCGCACGCCGGCCAGCCGGTCGTGGACCTGTCCACCAACACCACCGACCACCTCATCGGCGACATGGAGAAGCTGCGCGAGCACCTGGGCGTCGACCGGTGGCTGGTGTTCGCCGCGTCGTGGGGCTCGGTGCTCGGCCTCGTGTACGCCGAGCGGTTCCCGCACCGGGTGTCGGAGATGGTGCACGCGGGCGTGGCCACCGGCCGGCGGGCGGAAACCGACCTGCTGACCACGGGCTTGGGACCGATGTTCCCGGAGGCCCACGCCCGGTTCCGCGCACTCGTGCCGTCCGGCGACCCGGCGGCCGGGTACCTGGAGCTGCTCCTGGACCCGGACCCGGCCGTGCACCGCCGTGCGGCGCTGGAGTGGTGCACGTGGGAGGACGCGTTGCAACCGTTGTCCACCGGCGGGCTGCGCTTCGAGAACCCGGAGCACGGGCTGGCGTTCGCCCGGCTCGTCACGCACTACTGGGCGCACGGGTCGTGGCTGCCCGAGGGGATCGTGCTGGAGGAGGCGTGGAAGCTCGCGGGCATCCCGGGCGTGATCGTTCAAGGAACGCTCGACCTGGGAAATCTGATCGGCACGCCGTTCGACCTCGCGCACGCGTGGCCGGACGCGGAGCTGATCCTCGTCCTCCACACCGCACACGGCGGGAGCGACGCGATGACCGAGAGCAGGCGCGCGGCTACTGACAAATTCCGGTAACACCCGGAAACTCGGTGCGATGGACTGAGGACAGCCTGATCCCGGGGCTGGTCGACCGGTGGCGAAGGAATTGATGTTGGAACGGTTCACCGAGAGCGCGCGCCGGGTCTCCGTGATCGCCCTCCAGGAAGCGCGGAGGTTCGCCCACACCGCCATCGGCACCGAGCACCTGTTGCTCGGGTTGGTCGGCGAGGGCGGCGCGGCGGCGTCGGTGCTGGCGGCGGTCGGGGTGTCGCCGGCCGGGTGTCGGGCGCGGGTGCTCGAGGTGTCGCGGCGGGGTGTCGTGCCGGTGCCCGGCCGCCTGCCGTTCACGCCCGGCGCGAAGCGGGCGTTGGCGTCGGCCGTGCGGGAGTCGCTGGCGTTGGGGCACCGGCACGTCGGCACCGAGCACCTGCTGCTGGGCGTGCTCGCGGAGGACGAGGGCGTGGCGCTGGACGTGCTGGCCCGGTGCGGCGTCGACCTCGACGAGGTGCGCGACCGGGCGTTCGCCGCGTTGGCCGGGATCGACCTGTCCCCGGCGCCGCGGGCGGCGCGGCTGTTCCTCAGCTACCGCCGTCCGGACGACGTGCACCTCGCCGGGCGCATCGCGGACCGACTGGACGACTTCGGCCGGTCGGTGGTGGGCGACGTCGGCGAGTGCGACGTGCTGCTCGCCGTCGTCGGGCCGGACTGGACGCCGACCGACCTGATGCGCGCCGAGGTGGAACGTGCGGCGCAACGCGCGGTGCCGGTGATCCCGGTGCTGGTCGACGGGGCGGTGCTGCCCGTCGACCAGCTGCCGGGAACCGGTCGCGTCGCCGACCACGTCACGGTCCGGCACGAGACGTTCCGGGCGGACGTGGCGCGGTTGGCCGACGTGGTCCGCTACGCCCAACCGGGCATCGGGTAGCCCGCCATCAGGTCGGCGACCTCGGCGGCGATGCGGTCGAGCACCCGCGGGTCGTCCGCGGCCCGGACGGCCTGGTCGATCCACTCCGCGACCTGCGGCATGTGGTCCTCGGTGAGGCCGCGGGTGGTGATGGCGGCCGTGCCGAGGCGGACGCCGGACGGGTCGAACGGCTTGCGCGGGTCGAACGGGACGGTGTTGTAGTTGGCCTCGACGCCCGCCCGGTCCAAGGCCTTGGCGGCGGGCTTGCCGCCGATGCCCTTGCTGGTCAGGTCGACCAGGATCAGGTGGTTGTCGGTGCCGCCGGAGACCAGGTCGAAGCCGCGGTCGAGCAGTGCGGCGGCCAGCGCGCGTGCGTTCTGCACGACGGCGTGCGCGTAGAGGCCGAACGACGGCTCCGACGCCTCGCCGAGCGCGACCGCGATGGCCGCCGTGGTGTGGTTGTGCGGACCGCCTTGCAGGCCGGGGAACACGGCCTTGTCGATCGCCTTGGCGTGCTCGGCGTCGGTGAGGATCATCGCGCCGCGCGGTCCGCGCAACGTCTTGTGGGTGGTCGTGGTGATCACCTGGGCGTGCCCGACCGGTGACGGGTGCGCGCCGCCGGCGACGAGGCCCGCGATGTGCGCGATGTCGGCCGCGAGGACGGCGCCGACCTCGTTCGCGATCTCGGCGAACGCGGGGAAGTCGATGGTGCGCGGGATGGCCGTGCCGCCGCAGAAGATCACCTTGGGGCGTTCGGCGCGGGCCAGGTCGCGGACCTGGTCCAGGTCGACCACGCCGGTCTCCTTGGCCACGCCGTACTGGACGCTGCGGAACCACTTGCCGGTGGCCGACACGCCCCAGCCGTGGGTGAGGTGCCCGCCGGCGGGCAGGGCCATGCCCATGACCGTGTCGCCGGGGTCGAGGAACGCCAGGTAGACGGCGAGGTTGGCCGGTGAGCCCGAGTAGGGCTGGACGTTGGCGTGGTCGACGCCGAACAGCGCCTTGGCCCGCCCGACGGCCAGTTCCTCGACCGGGTCGACGACTTGCTGGCCCTCGTAGTAGCGGCGGCCGGCGTAGCCCTCGGAGTACTTGTTCGTCAGCACGGAGCCGGTGGCTTCGAGGACGGCGGTCGAGACGTAGTTCTCCGAGGCGATCAGGCGGACCTTCTCGAACTGGCGGCGTGCCTCGGCCTGGACCAGGCGGGCGACCTCGGGGTCCGCTCCGGTCAACGACGGGATCGCGGGTTCGTGCATGACGACCTCCACGCGCGCGGGGGCGCTGCCGCAGCACCCAGGCGCGCGGTGCATCTCGGCTCAACGCTCCCCGGTGGTCGTTCCCACCCTCGGCACGCCAGTCGCGAACACCGGAATCCTACCCCAGCCGTCGTCGCCGCCCGGTGGCTTTCCGTGCGCCGGTGGGCAGCGTTTGGGCGGAACGGGCCATTGCCGCAACGGCGGGTCACCCATACTTTGTGGGTTGGAAAACTTCCAACCGGCCCTGTGCCACGTCAGCACTTCCCCCTGCCTCGAAAGGACTGACGTGCTCGATCGGCGAACGTTCGTGCTGGGAGCCGCCGCCACCGCGGCCCTCACCAGCACGCTGACGGCCCACGCGGCTGCTGCGGCACCCGCGTCGAGCGCCGCGGACAATCCCCGAAAAGCCGCGGGCGTGTTCCTCGCGTCCGACGGCACCCCTCTCATGGTGACCGAGGAGAACGGCCAGTGGGTCGTCGTCGACGAAGGCGGTTCGGTGCGCATCACCACCGGCCTCGCCGGCGCGGACCTGGTCGACGTCTCCCGTGACGGCTCCACCTTCCACGCGGTCGGCGCGCTGCGCGGCGACCCGATCGCGACGATCTGGGAGTCCACCGACGGCGTCACGTGGCGCGAGGCCCGCCGACTGCACGGCGTGCGCTCGGAGTTCACCGCCGTCGGCGGTGGCCTGGCGTTCGGCTCGGTGCTCAAGCACGAGCGCGCTTCGGTCGTCCGCATCGCCGCCCGCCGGACCGCGTCGGGCTGGAACACCGTGCCCGTGCGGGGATTGGAGTGGACCGACGACCTGTCGGCCACCGCCGTCGCCGCGACGTCCGGCGGCTGGGTCGTGGCGGCCGTCGACGTCTCGGGCACGGTCCTGCACACCTCGCGCGACGGCGTCACCTGGACGACCCGCCCCCGCCTGGACGGTGTCGCCGTGCGCGGCCTCGCCTCGGTGGACGGCCGCGTGCACTGGGTCGGCAACGAGATGGTCGACGCCACCCCGCTCACCGGCGTGCTCGACGCGGACCGGACCCGTCCGGCCGTGCCGGCGGACGCGAAGGCGCTGGGTGTCGCGGGCACCCGTTCCGGCTGGCTCACCGGCGGCCGGCTGATCACCGCGGAGGCGACCCGATGATCACGTTCCAGCGGATCGACGGCACCCCCGTCTACTACTGGCGGTCCGGCCGCGGCAACACGACGTTGCGCAACTGGCAGGCCACGCAGGCGTTCTACGACTCCCTGGTGCTGTGGATCCGGGACCTGCGGTCGCTGTCGTCGGCGTACGGCAGCATCACCTACCTGGTGTCGGCGGGCTTCTACGTGAACAAGCCCGGCGAGCACGGCGCGGGCACCGCGATGGACCTCGATCACGTGCGGTGGAGCGGCGGTCAGGTGTCGTCGCCGCTGGACCGCGACCACGCCTCCGGCACGCTCGCCACACGTCGCCGTTACCTGGCGGTGGACGCGGTGTGCCGTCGTCGGTTCCGGTTCGCGCTGGACGGCTGGTACAACGCCGCCCACGAGGACCACATCCACTCCGACTTCGGCGGCCTGCCGGTGCGGTGCGTGACGGGGTCGGAGAGCGACACGAAGTTCGTGCAGGCGCTGTGCAACAACTTCATGAGCTCCGGATTGGTGGTGGACGGCATCTGGGGTCCGAAGACGCAGAGCGCGTTCACCACCGCCAAGTCGCGACTGGGCACCACCGGTGACCCGCACACCAGCAGCGCGGCGTGGCAGTCGTTCCTGTCCGCGGCGGCTCGGAAGGGCTTCGCGAACCAGGCGTTCTGATCCGACGTGAGCGAAAGACAGGCCCGTGAGCCGATTTCCGGCCCACGGGCCTGTCGCCGTGCTGCCTGCGGAACGCCGCTTCAGGGCTCCGGCTTGTTCTGAGCGTTGAACTCGGTGGTCCTGGGCGTGGGACACGGTTGTCCTGAGCGGTCGACACGCGCGGTGGTAGTGGTGGTGGTCGAGATCAGGCCCAGCAGACTGCGGCGGTCGGCGCGGGAGCGGGCGGCGAGGCCGACCACGACGGCGGCGAAGAACACGATCCCGCTGTGCCCGGCGGAGATCAGCAGCAGGACCGGCAGCCACCAGAACGCGAACCGCAGCACGACCGCTCGCGCCGGCGCCGTGCCACCCGTGCGCGCGTCGGCCGGCGCCAGGTTGAACGCGACCTGGCCCGGCGTGGCCCGGTCGGCGCGCAGCAGCGGCACGACGACCGTGGCGACCACCGGCACCAGCACGCCGAGCGCGGCTCCGAACCATTCCGAGACCGCGAGCCGGGTCAACCCGGGTGTCCCGGTCCCCTCGCCGACGAGCACGAGCACCGCCCGGCACGCGAACTGCGCCAGCGACAAGGTGAGCAGGTCGCCCGCGAACGCCAACCCCCGCCGCACCAGACCCGGCGGCCCGGTGTCGGCGACGGGCTCCGGCACGGCCGCGGGCAGCCGCCGCCCGACCCACCGCGCGAGCAACCACCCCACGACCGTGCCCGCGGTGTTGGTCATGAGGTCGTCCACGTCCGCGATCCGGTACGGGCACGGGTAGAGGCCGAACACCGCCGTGCCCTGCGTCGCCTCCACCGCGAGCGACACCAGCAGCCCGATCGCGGTCGCCGCCACCGCACCGCGCCGGAACCGGTAGCACAGCAGGAAACCCAGCGGCACGAACAGCGCCACGTTCAACGCCACCTGGAGGAACGCGGGGCTCGTCGGCGAGTAGCCGGCGGCGGCGATGTCGTCCAGCGACGCGAACGGGCGTGGCTGCCAGTAGGCGCGCAGCGACCGGCTCGTGCAGAACCCGTCGGCCACGACCGGCAGCGGGAACAGCGTGAACGCCACGAGCGCGCACCCGTACAACGCACTGGCCGCCGCCACGACCGCCGACCACCCGCGCAGCCGACCGTGGCGCCGGTACTGCCAGTGCACCCACGGCAGCACCGCCACCGGCACCAGCAGCGCGAACAACACCAGCGTGATGATCGACTCGCTCAGCCGCACCGACACGGCGGCCACGCTAGGCCGCGCCTCCGGAACCCGCCCGCCAGTCACCTGATCGAGTGGTCGAACCGACTCGGGCCCACCGCCGAACCCCTGTCGAGAGCTGCCACCGAGGATGGGGGATCCATGGACGACTCAGCGGCGTGCGCCGCCACCCGTTACGCCAACCAGGTGCACGCGACCGTGGAACGCTTGGCCATCGGCCGCCGTTGGCCGCTGGTGCTGTCGGACGGCAACGTGCACCTGCCCACCGGGCGCGGCATCGGCGGTCTGCTGGTGAGCGCCCGGGTCGGCGGGCAGGTCCAGGCGACGCTGCCCGCGTTGGCGCTGTCGGCCGACTTGTGGGCGTTCCTGGTCGACACCGCCGACGCCGGCTCCCCCGTGCTGCAGCCTCACGTGCGGCTGATGAACAGCGGCCAGTACCTGCCGCTGCCACCCAGCGCGACCGCGGACGGCCCGGTGCGGTGGGTCCGCGAGCCAGGCGACCACCTACCGCGGTTGTCCACCGTGCTGCACCTGCTGGGCCCGATCGCGCCGACGGCGATGATCCGGCGCGGCGGGCGGTGACGCTCGGATGGCGGGCCCGACGATGATCATGACCGCGCTCCGCGGCACCGAGCCACTGCAGTCGCGGGATTGGTTGTCGGACGCGACCATCCCGCCGGGGCCGTGGCCGGTGAACCGGAGTGCGGTCCACTATGGATTCGCGGAGGCGTTGCGCGGTGGCCGTCGTGAGGAAGGAGAAGGTCCATGACCCTCCTCAATGGACGGAACCGCACCGTCACGCCCGCGCTGACGGGCACAGCGAAAGCGCCGTGTCGACCCGGCTGATCCGCAGTGGCCTCGGGCCCCGACCACGTCACCCGCGGTGGATCGGCAGGACGCCGCCTCCCGGACCGGTGGCCAACCCGCGGGCTACCCGAGGACGACCTTCCGAGACGCGGGGCGAGCCGTGATCCCGCCCGGGCGTGGCAGCCGGGTGGTCCTCGCACCGGAGCGAAAACTTTCGGCGAGGCTGTTGACACCGGGACGGTGGCGTTCGTACGGTCTTCCTCGGCACCGTTGGCGCTCGAACCTCCCAGGGTGCCAACAGATCCAGACCACGACCAAAGCCGCCCGAGTGATCACGCCGCCGCAGTGACCACCACGTGGATAGCGCTTTCCAGCACGAGTACGTCGCTAATTGAATCGTTTCAAGCAACACCAGGATCCACCCCCTGCAGCCTCGCTGCAGGATCAGCACGGCCACGTCTGGGAGCGTTCCCGGAACCGACGAAGGAGCAACGGTGCTCACCATCTTTGTCAGAGTGCGAACCACCGCCGTGACGACCTCGCGCCGCAGGGACCCCCGAGTCTGCTGGTAGCGCCGCAGCGGCCCGGTGACCGCGCTTCCGCCTGGCGCCCGTGGTCGGCCCGAGCACATCGCCGTCACCGTCACCGT
Organism: Actinosynnema sp. NPDC023794; assembly: GCF_040639675.1. Classification (NCBI taxonomy): domain Bacteria; kingdom Bacillati; phylum Actinomycetota; class Actinomycetes; order Pseudonocardiales; family Pseudonocardiaceae; genus Actinosynnema; species Actinosynnema sp. NPDC023794. The sequence goes on from NZ_JBFAFR010000010.1 coordinate 179,627, forward strand.
TCTGCGCACCGGCACCCCATCTCGTTCGACTCCCTACTGGAGGTTCGTCATGCCCAGAAACAGGCGGCGCGCCGCGCTGCTCGCTGTCGGCGTCGCCCTGACCGTTGCCGGGGGCGGTGTCGTCACCTCCCCGGCTTCGGCGGCTCCGACCCGCTACGAGGCGGAAACCGCACCGGCCACCTGTGCCGGCGTCATCGAGTCCAACCACGCTGGCTACTCCGGCAGCGGGTTCTGCAACGCGGACAACGCGGTCGGGGCGTCATCGCAGTTCACCGTCACGGCGTCCGCGGCGGGCTCGGTGACCATCGGCGTCCGGTACGCCAACGGAGCGACCACCAACCGCCCGGCGGACGTGCTGGTCAACGGTGCGGTCGTCCACTCCGGCACCGCGTTCGACCCGACCGGCGCCTGGACCACGTGGGTCACGAAGACGCTCACCGTGGCGGTGGTCGCCGGCACGAACACGATCCGGTTGAGCCCGACCACCGCGGCCGGCCTGGCGAACGTCGACTACCTCGAAACCGACGTCACGGGCAACCCGCCCACCGGCAAGCAGATGGAGGACCTCGACCGGGGTCTGGTGAGCGTGCGCTCCGGGACCGGCAACCTGGTCTCGTGGCGGCTGCTCGGGACCGAGTCGGCCTCGACCGGGTTCAACGTCTACCGGGGCACGACGAAGCTGAACGCCTCCCCCATCACCAACTCCACCAACTACCTGGACTCCGGGGCAGCGGGAGACGCCTCGTACACGGTCCGCGCGGTCGAGGACGGGGTCGAGAAGGAGCCGTCCACGCCGTCACTGCGCTTCACCGGCGGCAACTACCTGGACGTGCCGATCTCCCGGCCGGGGAGCACCTACACGGCCGGTGACGCGAGCGTCGGCGACGCGGACGGCGACGGCCAGTACGAGATCTTCCTCAAGTGGGATCCCAGCGACCAGAAGGACAACTCCCAGTCCGGCGTCACCAGCAACGTCTACATCGACGCCTACAAGCTCAACGGACAGCGGCTGTGGCGGGTCAACCTGGGCCGCAACATCCGCGCCGGCGCGCACTACACCCAGTTCCAGGTGTACGACTACGACGGTGACGGCCGGGCCGAGCTGGCGGTCAAGACGGGCGACGGCACGGTGTCCGGCACGGGTCAGGTGATCGGCAACGGCAGTGCCGACCACCGCAACTCCTCCGGCTACATCATCACCGGACCCGAGTACCTGACCGTGTTCAACGGCCTCACCGGCGCCGCCATGTCCACGGTGCCCTTCGAGCCCGCCCGCGGCAACATCTGCGACTGGGGCGACTGCAACGGCAACCGAGGCGACCGGTTCCTGGCCGGCACCGCGTACCTGGACGGGCAGCGCCCCAGCATCATCATGGGCCGCGGCTACTACGAGAAGAGCACGATCGCGGCGTGGGACTTCCGCGACGGGCAGCTCACCCGGCGCTGGAAGTTCGACTCCGGCTCCGCCGGAAGGCAGTGGACCGGCCGCGGCACCCACTCGCTGTCCATCGCGGACGTCGACGGCAACGGCACCGACGAGATCATCTACGGTGGCATGACCATCAACTCCAACGGCACCGGCCGGTACACCACCAACTTCTACGCCCACGGCGACGCCCTGCACGTCAGCGACTTCCTGCCCAGCCGTCCCGGCCAGGAGATCTGGCAGATCCACGAGCAGAGCTCCGGAGCCGCCGCGACCCTGCGCGACGCCAACAGTGGCGCCACCATCATGCAGAAGAACAACACCTGCAGCTGTGAGGGCCCTGCTCGCGGCGTGGCCGGCGACGTGTACGCCGGGAACGCCGGCGCCGAGTTCTGGGGCAGGGGCACCGGGCTGACCAGCCTGTTCAACGGCTCCGGCGGCAACGTCGGCCGTGCGCCGGGCAGCGCGAACTTCCTCGCCTGGTGGGACGCCGACCCGGTGCGGGAACTGCTGGACGGGAACCACGTCGACAAGTACGGCACCTCCGCGGACACCCGCCTGCTCACCGGCACCGGAGCCCACTCCGTCAACGGCACCAAGTCCACGCCGTCGCTGTCCGGTGACCTGTTCGGCGACTGGCGCGAGGAGGTCATCCTGCCGCGCGACGACAACGCCGCGCTGCGCATCTACGCCACCACCACCCAGACCGACCGGCGGATCCACACCCTCATGCACGACGCCCAGTACCGCGTGGCCATCGCGTGGCAGAACACCGCCTACAACCAGCCGCCGCACCCGAGCTTCTTCCTCGGTGGCGGCATGAGCACCCCGCCCCAACCGAACATCTACGTCCGCTAACCCCGATGCGCGGGCGGGCCGGTCTGGTTGACCGGCCCGCCCTCGCGTCGTTGACGACCGTGCTGCACGGGGTTCGACCGGGTTGGTCACCTCGATCACCGGTCCTCCGCGACGTCCACCGGCCGGGCGCACCGTGTCAGGCATCGCCCGTGCGGAGCGGCCCATCCACCATGGAGGAACATCCAGGTGCGTTCGGGCGATGGACGGGTGGGGCGGAAGGGGTGGGTGGGTGCGGCTGCGGATGTCGATCGTGCTCGGTGTGGTGGCGTCGGTGCTCGTGCTGGTGTGGTTGACGTGGTGGTTGTTGGGCAAGACGGCTGTCGACGACGGGGCGGGTATCGCGAACGTCCTGGCTTTGGCTCCCGGGGTGCTGGGTGCGGTGGCGGGGATGGTCGCGTTGCGCCGCGGCGTTGAAAGCGGTCGGACTCCGGCGGTGAGTGCTCGGCGGCTGCTCGACGCCATCAGCGAGGACGAGGCTCGGGTGCTGGCGCGTTTGTTGGGTGACACTGGTGCGTTGAAGGCAGCCGACGCGGGATTCGAGCAGGTGGACGCGGAGCTCGTGCGGTGGCGTGGTGACGGTGGCGGACACAGCGGTTCGGCAGCCACGATCTCTGCCTACTACCGGGGGCTCACGCAGGGACGGTTGGTCGTGCTCGGCGAGGCGGGAGCCGGCAAGACCGTGCTCGTGCTGACCTTGCTCCTCGACCTCGCCGCTGCCGCGAGGACGGCGCTCGACCGGGATCCCGCCGGCCGTATCCGGGTTCCGGTCCGGATGAACCTGTCCGGGTTCACCCGCGCGGACGATGATGACCCGGAGGTGGTGCGCCGTCGGCTCGTCGACTGGATGGCGGGGCATCTGACCCGGGTCTACGGAGTGCCGTCGAGCGCGGCCAAGGCCTTGATCTCGGATCGGTGGATCCTGCCCATCCTGGACGGCTTGGACGAGATGGACCCCGATGACGGCCCGCCGTCCAGGGCGGGACAGGTGCTCGCGGCGCTCAACCTCCCGATGGGGCTGGTTCCGGACGCGGTGGTGATCACTTGCCGAACGGCCCGGTACCACGCCTTGGCTGAGGAAGAACCGCTGGAGGACGCTACCGCGGTCGTGATGCGGCCGTTGGGCGCCGAGGACGTCGTCGGTTGGCTGCGCCATCGGTTTCCGGACGGGACGCGGCCCTCCGAGGTCGAACGCCGATGGCGGCCTGTCGTGCAACGCCTTCGCCGTCATCCGGGGGGTCGGCTGGCACGGTGCCTGGGCAACCCGTTGCGGCTCTACCTGGCTGTCACCGTCTACCGCGACCGTGCGAGCACGCCCGGGGACCTCACCCGCCTCGACGCCGACGAGCTCGACGCCCACCTGATGCGCCGGCTCGTGCCCTCGGTCGCCGCGCACCACGCACGGCCGGGTGGGGGCCACTACGATCCCGACGACGTTCACCGCTGGTTGCACACCTTGACACGGCACCTGGCTTCCACTGCGGCACAGGGACGTTCCGCCACCGACTTCCACGTGCACGAACTGTGGCGTTCCGCGACGGACCTCACCGGGACGCGTGCTCGCCTCACGGCCACCCTGCTCCTCGTCGGGATGAGCGCCCTGACCGCCATCTGCTACTTGTCGCGGGAGGGGTTGCACCTGCCGCTGACCTGGGTGGACTGGGCAGACCTGCTGGTGGCGCTCTCGGCGATCGTGTTCGTCGCCTGGTGGAGCACGGTCCACGCCGGTGATCCGCCGACCCGGATCACCCCGCGCAGGCTCCCCCGCGTGCTACCGCAGTACTTCCTCCTGTGCGTTGTTGCCGGGATGACGTACACGGCCGTTCTCTCGGTCGAGGATGTCATTCGGCACGGGCTTCCCGGGCTCCTGCCCGCCGTTGGCGGCGCGTTCGACGAACGTGCGGCCCGCGCTCTGTTGCCGACGCTGTCCATCTGGTTGGTGATGAGTCCTGTCAAGGCTCAGGACGTGGTGGCGCGTCCCAGCGCCTTGATGCGCGATGCACTGCACCGTGACATCTACGTGGTCCTGGTCCTGACCGCCGGACTGGTGGTGGGCATTCCGGGCGGCTTCGCCATCCCCGTTGCCGTGATGGTGGCGTTGTGCTGGAGCGCGGCCACTTCGCCGTGGCCACACCACATCACCGGCCTGATCGCGTTCCGTCGCCGTGACCTGCTGCCCTGGCGGCTCGGGCGGTTCCTGGACTGGGCCCACACCGCGGGCATCCTCCGCCTGACCGGCACAGCCGTCCAGTTCCGCCACCGTGATCTCCAACGTCACCTTGCCGCGTGACGGCACGCCCGCGCCTCGGAGCGCGTGCGGGGCGAAGATCGTCGCCATGTCCGCCATGGTGTCGAAGTACGCCGGGCCTGAACCCGGAGACTGCCTGCTGCGCCGGATCGAGGTGATCGCTGGTCATCGGCGTCACTGCGGCCGGGACAGCACTCGCTCGCCGCGGTGGGCTCCGCCGGACAGCAGGGCCGAGGCGAAGGCGACGTGACGCTCCAGCAACTCCCGCACCCGAGCCGGCCGTTTCACCGAGAAGCCACCAACAGTCACCCGCCTCCTCCCCACCTCATCGGTCGCAACTCACCCATCGCGCGATCCGTCTCGCCGGCGGGCCGTCGTCGTACGGCGTCAGCGCGGGCCCAGCCCTGTCTTGCCGTCGAGCAGCTCCCGCCAGATGTCGAGGTGACCGGCGTGGCGTGCGGTCTCCTCGATCATGTGCAGGACGATCCGGCGCAGGTCGGTGGTCTCGTCGCCGAGCTGGTCGGGGTGCCGCACGACCGGGCGTGTGTTCAGCGGTGTGGTGGCGAGGATGGCGTTCGACCGCTCGCGCTGGTCCTGGTAGAAGGCGAAGACCTCAGCCGACGACCGGGGCGTGGTGAACGGCGCGGGGTCGTCCGGCCACGGCAACGCGTCGGCGTGGCCCCGGAGGATCTCCTGGAACCAGTGCCGCTCGGCGTAACCGAGGTGTTCGACCAGGGCGAGCGGTGTCCACCCGGACGGCAGCACCGCGGTCGTCAGCGCTTCCTCGTCGAGGCCGTCGAGGATCGCCAGCACGGCGCCCCGCTGCGCGTCCAAGAACGTCGACAGCGCCGACTTCTCGTCGTCGTCCACCGGTCCTTCCCCCCTGTCGATCGGTCGGCGCGGACGTTAACAGGGGGCACCGACAATTCACGGCGTCGACATCCGGACGTCGTCGGGATCCTTGTCCGGCCGCAACCCGCGCCACGACGAGTGCCGCAGCCGCCGGTCGGTGGTCCAGGTCCGGTACTCGACCTCGCCGACCAGTTCCGGCCGCACCCAGTGCGCGCGGCGGGCGTGATCGGCGGGCACCGCGTCGATGAACGGCGACTCCGCGCGCTCCAACGGCCGCAGTCGCTGCTGGAGGTCGAGCAACGCCGAGTGGGTGAACCCGGTGCCGACCTTGCCCACGTAGTGCACCCCGTCGTCGCACCGCACACCGAGCAGCAGTGACCCGATCGTGCCCGCACGGCGACCGTCACCGGGCTGCCAACCGCCGATCAGCACCTCCTGCGTGCGCAGCAACGGCACCTTCACCCACGCCGCCGAACGCCGTCCCGGCTCGTAGCGCGAGGTGACCCGTTTCGCAACCACGCCTTCGAGTCCGTAGTCCTCGGCCACCGCGAGCACGTCCTCGCCGTGCACCTCGCTGAACGACGGGGGCACGCGGACCTCTGCCCGACCGCCCAGTCCCAGCGCGGCCAACTCCTGCCGCCGTTCCGCGTACGGCGCGCCGAGCAGCGACCGGCCGTCCAGGTGCAGCAGGTCGAACACGTAGTACACGACCGGCACGCGGGCCAGCAGCTCGTCGCCCGGTCGGGCCACGTGCATCCGGGACTGGAGCCGGCCGAAGTCCGGCTGCTTGCGTGCGCCCAGAGCGACGATCTCACCGTCCAGCACGGCCTCGTGATCACCCAGGATGGCGGACAGCGCCCGTACCTCCGGGTAGGTCGCGGACACCTCCAGGTCGTTCCGGGTCATCGCACGCACCCGCCCACCGCGCGCGTAGGTGACCGTGCGGACACCGTCCCACTTGAACTCGAACGCCCACCCGGGCCCCGGCGGGAGTTGCCCCGGTGAGGCCAGCATGGGTCGGATCAGCTCGGGGAACCCCGATTCGGCGCGCAACGGCATGCGACCGTCCCTTGTAGACGGATCACGTCGCGCCCAGTGTCACCCGCCCGGTCCGAAGCCGCACATCGGTGGACACGATCGTGGCCGCCGGGCTGTTCTGAGCGTTGAATTCAGGGGTCCTGAACGTAGGACACACGCGCTCTGAACGTAGGACTCTCGCGGGCTGAACGTAGGACACGCGGGGGTCAGCAGGTTGGGGTGGTGGTGGCGCGGCGTTCGAGCATGACGGTGTCGCGCCAGACGCCGTGGTGCTGGGCGATGCGCTCGCGGACGCCCACGGTGCGGTAGCCGGCCGAGTGGTGCAGGGCGATGCTGGCGCGGTTCTCCGGGAAGATGGAGGTCTGCAGCGTCCAGAGGCCGGCTTCGTCGGCGGCGGTGACCTGCTTGTGCAGCAGCGCCTTGCCCACGCCCCGGCCGCGGAAGCCGTCGCCGACGTAGACGGACGTCTCGGCGACGCCGGAGTAGCACTCACGGGTCGAGACGGGGGTGGCGGCGGCCCAGCCGGCGACCCGGCCGTCGACGACGGCGACCCAGCGGTGCCCGGGCAGCCACTTCGACTCCAGCGTGCGCCGGCTGGGCGTCTCGGTCTCGAAGGTGGCGTTGCCGGTGGCGATGCCCTCGCCGTAGATGCGGCGCACGTCGGACCAGTCGTCCTCGGTCAGGCGGCGGACGGTGACGTCGGCGGGCAGGTCGGTCGGGCAGCACGGCCGGGTGACGATCGTGCCCATGACGGCGTCGGCGGCGTGCGGCAGGCCCGTGCAGCACGCCGGGTTGACCGACACCAGGGTCGCGGTGCCCTCCTTGCGCAGCCGCACGAACCCCACGTCGGCGAGCTTGCGCAGGTGGTGCGAGCAGGTCGACTGGCTGACCCCGACGGCCTCGGTCAGCGCGCCCACGGTGATCTCGCCGGAGTGGGTGGCGACGGTGTGCAGCAGGCGCACGCGGGTCGGGTCGGCCAGGCAGGCGAACCACTCGGCGTAGGTGGAGGCGTCCTCGGGCGCGAGGCCCACCGCGGGCAGCGTCGTCGTCATGAGTCCAGTCTATCGATTTGAGTCGATGGTTGCATCCATCGAGCCTACTCGATACATTAGCCCCTGTTCGATCGAGGAACGCCGATGAAAGAGGTTTCTGGTGGACGAGCTCTCCGTGGTCGTGGTCGGGGCGGGGCCGGTCGGGTTGGCGGCGGCGGCCCACCTGCTGGAGCGCGGGCTGCGACCGTTGGTGCTGGAAGCGGGCCCGCAGGCGGGCGCGGCGGTGGCGCAGTGGCGGCACGTGCGGCTGTTCTCGCAGTGGTCCGAACTCGTCGACCCGGCCGCGCGCAGGCTGCTGGAGCCCACCGGGTGGCGGTCGCCCGACCCCGACGGCTACCCGACCGGCGAGCAGTGGGCGGCCGAGTACCTGGTGCCGCTGGCCGAGGCGTTGGGTGACCACGTCCGGGTGAACGCCCGCGTGGTCGGCGTCGCCCGCCGCGGACGTGACCGCGTCGTCGACGCGGGCCGGGACAGCGAGCCGCTGACCGTGCACGTCGAGGGCGGTGAGCGGATCACCGCACGGGCCGTCGTCGACGCCTCGGGCACGTGGGGCGCGCCGAACCCGCTGGGTGGCGACGGGCTGCCGGCCGCGGGCGAGCCGGAGGCGGCGGACCGGATCGGCTACCGCGTGCCGGACGTCGTCGGCGAGCAGGCCCGGTACGCGGGCAGGCGGATCGCCGTGGCGGGCAGCGGGCACTCCGCGCTCACCGCCCTGGTCGCGCTGGCGGACCTGGCCGAACGGCACCCCGGCACGCGCGTGACGTGGCTGCTGCGCCGCGGCGCGGTGGGCGCCGTGTTCGGCGGCGGCGAGGCCGACCAGCTGCCGGCGCGCGGCGCGCTGGGCCTGCGGGCGCGGGCCGCGGTGAAGGCCGGGCACGTCGAGGTGGTCACCGGCTTCCGCACCGCGTCCGTCGAGCGTGACGGCGAGCGCCTGGTGCTGGTGTCGGAGGACGGGCACCGCCTCGAGCCGGTGGACGAGGTCGTGTCGCTGACCGGGTTCCGGCCGGACCACTCGTGGCTGTCGGAGGTGCGGCTCGACCTCGACCCGGTGCTGCAAGCTCCGACCAGGCTCGCGCCGCTCGTCGACCCGAACGTCCACTCCTGCGGCACCGTCTACCCGCACGGCGCAAATGAATTGCGGCACCCGGAGCCCGGCGTGTACCTCGTGGGTATGAAGAGTTACGGGCGCGCGCCCACGTTCCTCGCGTTGACCGGCTACGAGCAGGTCCGCAGCGTGGCCGCCGAGATCGCGGGCGACCACGAGTCCGCGGCCACCGTCGAGCTGACGCTGCCGGAGACCGGCGTCTGCGGCGGGTCCGGCGTGTTCGACGTCGAGCCGGCGTCCTCCGGCGGGTGCTGCGCCGCGCCGCAGGTGGCGGACCTGACGCTCACCGCACCGGGTGCCCGGGTCTGAACTCGCGCGGCCCGGCGTGCTCAGGGGACACGCCGGGCCGCGCCGCGTGCTGGTGGTGCTGTGCCTGACCCAGATCACCAGCTGGGGCATCCTGTTCTACGGCTTCCCGGTGCTCGCGCCGGCCATCGCGGCGGACGCGGGCTGGTCCGACACCGCGGTCATCGGCGCGTTCTCGGTGGCGCAGCTGGTCAGCGCGGTGGTCGGGGTGCCGGTCGGCAGGCTGCTCGACCGGCGCGGGCCTCGCGTGGTGATGACGACCGGGTCGCTGCTGGCCGTCGGCGCGCTGGCGGTGGTCGCGTCGGCGCGGTCGCTGCCGTGGTTCTACGCGGGCTGGGTGCTGGTCGGCGTGGCCATGGCCGGCGTGCTGTACCAGCCGGCGTTCGCCGCCCTGACCCGCTGGCACGACCCGGAACGCCGGGTGGCCGCGCTGACGGTCGTCACGGTGGCGGGCGGGCTGGCCAGCACGGTGTTCGCCCCGCTCACCGCCGCGCTGGCCGCGCACCTGGACTGGCGGCAGACCTACCTGGTGCTCGCGGTGGTGCTGGCCGCGGTGACGGTGCCCGCGCACCTGTTCGGCCTCCGGCTGCCGTGGCCCGCGCACCCGGCCGCCTCGGACACCCGTCGGCCGACCACGATCGCCCGCAGCCGCCCGTTCGTGCTGCTCGTCGTGTCGATGAGCATCGGCGCGTTGGCCGTGTACGCGATCGTGGTGGCCATGGTGCCGTTGTTCGCCGAACGCGGTCTCTCGACGACCACCGCGGCCTGGGCGCTCGGCCTGGGCGGCGTCGGGCAGGTCCTCGGACGGCTCGGATACGGACGGCTGGTCGCGCGATCCGGCGTGAAGGCCAGGACCGCGGGCGCCCTGCTGGCGGCGGCGGCCACCACCCTCCTCTTGGGACTGGTACCCGGACCGGCGATCGCCCTGATCGCCGCCGCCGTGCTGGCGGGCGTCGTCCGGGGCATCTTCACGCTCATCCAGGCCACCGCCGTCACCGACCGCTGGGGCACCGCCCACTACGGGCAGCTCAGCGGCGTCCTGCACGCGCCGCTGACCGTCACCGCCGCCGTGGCCCCGTGGGCCGCGACCGCGCTCGCCGGGACGCTGGGCGGCTACCCGGCGGTGTTCGCCGTGCTCGCCGCGCTGGGCGTGGTCGCGGCGCTGGTCTCCCTCAAGTCCGTGCCGCCCTACACTGTGGACCAGGACTTCCGTGGGGGCCGCAGTGGCAGTGAGCAGTGACGGGTTCATCCGGATCGTGAACGCGCTCGTCGACGTCGAGCGCGCGGAAGGCAGGGACTACAGCTCGTTCAGCGTGCGCGGCAAGCGGTTCGGCTACTACTGGCCGCGCACGCAGACGGTCGGCTTGAAGCAGCTGCTGTCCGAGCAGCACGCGCTGGTGGCCGAACGGCCGGACGTGTTCGAGGAGCAGTTCACGTCCGGCGGTTTCGGCTGGGTGGTGGTGTACCTGGCCGGCATCGAGGCCGACGAGCTGGCCGAGCTGGTCTTCGAGGCCTGGCGCCTGTCCGCGCCCGAGGACCTGCTCGCCCGGGTGCCCGACCCGGCACGGCAGGCGCGCCGCTGACGTTCGGGCGTCGGCCGGGCGCGCAACCGACGGTTCGGCGTCGGTCAGGCGCGTCCGGCCGATCTCCGGCTCAGTCGGTGCCCGCGACGAGTGGTTCCAGCACCACCTCGGGGTGCAGGCGCTTCAGCACGCCGAGCGCCGTGGAGTCCGGGAACAGGGCCAGGTGGGTGCCGTCGTCCCGGGTGAGGACCTCGCCGCGGTTGTTGTCGACCGCGGTCCGGTGCGCGAGGTCGGGCAGTCGCCGCACCACCGTGTAGGGCAGCCGTTCCAGGCGTACCGGCGACTTGAACTCCGCGTCCAGGCGGTGGGCGGCGACCTCGAACTGCATCGGTCCGACGGCCGCGAACACCGGCGAGCCGTCACCGCGTCGCGCCGAGCGCAGGATCTGCACGACCCCTTCGGATCCGAGCTGCTCGATGCCCTTGCGGAACTGCTTGGCCCGGCTCAGGTCCGCCGGGCGGACCACCGCGAAGTGCACGGGCGCGAAGCTGGGCAGGCCGGGGAACCGCACCGCGGGCTTGTCGGTGTAGAGCGTGTCGCCCACCCGCAGCGAGTTGGCGTTGACGAGCCCGATCACGTCGCCCGGGTACGCGGTGTCCAGTGTGGAGCGTTGCTGCCCGAAGACCTGTTGGACGTACTTGGTGGCGAACGGCTTGCCGGTGGTGGCGTTGGTGACCACCATGCCGCGTTCGAACACGCCCGAGCAGACGCGGGCGAACGCGACCTGGTCGCGGTGCGAGGGGTCCATGCCGGTCTGGACCTTGAACACGAACGCCGAGAACGGCGCGTCCAGCCCGCGTGGCCGCGCGTCGACGTCCGGGCGCGGTGTCGGCCGCGGCGCGAGGTCGACCAGCAGGTCGAGCAGGTGCCGCACGCCGAAGTTGAGCACGGCCGAGCCGAACAGCACCGGCGTGGCCGACGCGTCCAGGAAGCGCTCCAGGTCGAAGTTCCCGCCCGAGGCGGCCAGCAGGTCCAGCTCCTCCACCGCGCGCGTCCACCCCGGGCCTTCCTCGGCCTCCGCCCGGGCGGGGTCGAGGCGTTCCTGGCCGGCGGCCGTCGCGCCGCCCGCCGTGCGCGAATAGCGGATGAACTGCCCGTCACGGCGGTCCAGCACGCCCCGGAAGTGACCCGCCTCGCCGACCGGCCAGGTCAGCGGCATGGGTTGCAACCCGATGCGCTCCACCAGCTCGTCGCACAGCTCCAGCGCGTCGCGGCCGGGCCGGTCCCACTTGTTGACGAACGTGATCACCGGGATGCCCCGGTGCCGGCACACGTCGAACAGCTTGAGCGTCTGCGGCTCCAGGCCCTTGGCCGCGTCCAGCAGCATCACCGCCGAGTCGACGGCCGCGAGCACCCGGTAGGTGTCCTCGGAGAAGTCCGCGTGACCGGGCGTGTCGAGGAGGTTGACCACCGTGTCGCCGTAGGCGAACTGCAACGCCGCCGACGTGATGGAGATCCCCCGTGCCTTCTCCATCTCCATCCAGTCCGACACCACGCCGCGCCGACCGGCCTTGCCGTGCACCGCGCCCGCCTCGGAGATCACCCGCGCGTGCAGCGCGAGCGCCTCGGTCAACGTGGACTTGCCCGCGTCCGGGTGGCTGATCACCGCGAACGTACGCCGCCGATCCGCCTCCCGCAGCACGTCGGCGGGTGAGGCCGTCACCGAACCTGCGGTGGTCATTCGCTCTTCTCCTGGACTCGACGGGTGTCACCGGCTCGGCGGAAACCCACCGAACCTACCCTCACGTTACGGTAGCCTCCGGCCGCGCCGCACCGGTGCCACAATGGTCGAACGTATGAGGCGTCGGAAGGGATCTTGTGGGCGGGCACATGCAGATCGGCGAGGTGGCCGACCGGACCGGCCTGTCGCTGCGCACGATCCGCTACTACGAGGAAGTCGGCCTGGTCGTGCCCAGCGCCCGCAGCCAGGGCGGGTTCCGCCTCTACACCGAGCCCGACGTCGACCGCCTCCAGGTGGTCAAGCGCATGAAGCCGCTCGGCTTCCAGCTCGAGGAGATGCGCGAACTGCTGACCATCCTCGACGCCCTCTCCGCCCTCGACGACGACGACGACCGCGACAAGCACCTCGACCGCCTCGCGCAGTTCCACACGACGGCCGAACAGCGCTGCGAGGAACTCCGCGCCCAGTTGCGGATCGCCGAGGACTTCGCCGGCAGCCTCCGGGCCCACCTGCCCCACGCCTGAGCACCCCCGAACACGGGGCCCGATGTTCGCGCCCGAACACCCTCACGTAACGTGAGGGTGTGACCATGGCTCGAACCTCCACCCCGCCACCGACCCTCACCCCCGGCGCGCTGCGCGTCGTCGCCCTCGGCGGGCTGGGTGAGATCGGCCGGAACATGACCGTGTTCGAGCACGAGGGCAAGCTGCTCGTCGTCGACTGCGGTGTGCTGTTCCCCGAGGAGCACCAGCCCGGGGTGGACGTGATCCTGCCGGACTGGACCTGGATGCGCGACCGGCTGGACGACGTGGTCGCGGTCGTGCTGACGCACGGGCACGAGGACCACATCGGCGGTGTGCCCTACCTGCTGCGCGAACGGGGGGACATCCCCGTCATCGGCTCGCGCCTGACGTTGAGCCTGCTCGCCGCCAAGCTCGTCGAGCACCGCATCACGCCGGTCACGGTGGAGGTCAAGGAGGGGCAGCGGCTCGCGCGCGGCCCGTTCGACCTGGAGTTCCTCGCGGTCAACCACTCCATCCCCGACAGCCTGGCCGTCGCCATCCGCACCGCCGCCGGCCTCGTGCTGCACACCGGCGACTTCAAGATGGACCAGTTCCCGCTGGACGGCCGGATCACCGACCTGCGCGGCTTCGCCCGCCTCGGCGAGGAGGGCGTCGACCTGTTCCTGGTCGACTCCACCAACGCCGACGTGCCCGGCTTCACCACCTCCGAACGCGACCTGGCCCCCGCGATCGACGAGGTGTTCCGCACCACGCCGCGCCGGGTCATCGTGTCCAGCTTCGCCAGCCACGTGCACCGCATCCAGCAGGTCCTCGACGCGGCCCACGCCCACGGCCGCAAGGTCGCGTTCGTGGGGCGTTCCATGGTCCGCAACATGGGCGTGGCCACCGAGCTGGGCTACCTCAAGGTGCCCGACGGCCTGGTCGTGGACATCAAGCGCATGGACCGGATGCCGCCCCACCTGGTGACCCTGGTCTGCACCGGCTCCCAGGGCGAGCCGATGGCGGCGCTGTCGCGCATGGCGGGCGGCGACCACTCGATCCAGGTCGAGGAGGGCGACACCGTCCTGCTGGCCAGCTCGCTGATCCCCGGCAACGAGAACGCCATCTACCGGGTCATCAACGGCCTGACCGACCGCGGCGCGAACGTCGTGCACAAGGGCAACGCGAAGGTCCACGTCTCCGGCCACGCCAGCGCGGGCGAGCTCGTCTACTGCTACAACATCGTGCAGCCGTCCAATGTGCTGCCGGTGCACGGCGAGGCACGACACCTGCGCGCCAACGCCGAGCTCGCCGTGCGCACCGGTGTGGACCGCGACCGCGTGCCGATCGCGGCCAACGGCCACGTCGTCGACCTCCAGGACGGCCGGGCCCGCATCACCGGCAAGGTCGAGATCCACAACATCTACGTCGACGGGCAGACCGTCGGCGGCGTCACCGAGGCCTCGCTGGCCCAGCGCCGGACCCTCGGCGAGGAAGGCGTCATCACCGTCGTCGCCATCGTCGACATCGACTCCCGCCGGCTGGCCGAACCGCCGGACTTCATCGCCCACGGCTTCGAGCACGACGCCTCCACCTTCGCCCCCGCGATCCCCGCCATCGAGAAGGCGCTGGTCGGCGCGAACGAACGCGGTGTCACCGACTTCGAGGAACTCGAACGGCTGATCGCACGCGAGGTGCAGAACTGGGCGTACCGGACCCACCGCCGTCGTCCCGTGGTGATCCCCGTGGTCGTCGAGGCCTGAGGCGTCAGCCGCCTGTCGCCGCCGCCCCCACGCGGCGGCGTGCGGGGGCCGAGGTTCTCCAGGGTCGGGCCCGGCGACCAGCCGGGCCCGGGTGCGCGGAGAGCTTGCTCACGATCAGCCCACTCGCTCGAACTCTACCGTGACGTCACAGTAGAGTCCCGCGAGGTCGCGCCGGAGAAGCCGCAGCCCGTCACGAACCCGATCCCGGCATCATCGCCGACCCCGGGCGTCGTGGCCGGAGCCCTGCTCGCAGCGGGGTTCTTCGCCCGCCGCGTCGCCCAGTCCGCCGTGGCCACCCTCGACAGCGTCACCGCGAAGGTCGCCGCACGGGGCGTCGACGCCGGGATCGTCGACCTCAACGGCGAGCAGCCGCACAGCAAGCTCACCGGACAGGTCTCCGGCTCCCGCTGACCGAGCGGCCGTCCGGTTGACTCGCGGCCGACTGCTCAAGCATCATTGAGTCAATGAGCACTGACTGGCCTTCGGACGTGGTGGCGCGTGCACGCGTGCACGCGGCGTTGGGTGAGCCCGCGCGGCTCGCCGTTGTGGACCTGCTCGTGCTCGGGGACGCCTCGCCCGGCGAGGTCGGCCGCAAGCTCGGGCTGCCCAGCAACCTGCTCGCCCACCACGTGAAGCTGCTGGAGCAGGCCGGTGTCGTGGAGCGGTCGCGGTCGGAGGGCGACCACCGGCGCACCTACCTGCGGCTACGTGCGTCCGCACTCGCTGACCTCGTGCCCAGCGGTCTGCGGCAGGCGCCGCGGGTGGTGTTCGTGTGCAGCCACAACTCCGCCCGCTCCCAGCTGGCCGCCGCCCTGTGGAAGAAGCGCAGCCCGGTGCCCACCACCAGTGCGGGCACCCGTCCCGCCGAGCGCGTGCACCCGCTGGCCGTCGCCACCGCCCGCACCCACGGACTCTCCTTGACCCGGGCCCGCCCGCACCACCTGGACGACGTGCTGCGTCCGGACGACCTCGTGGTCGCCGTGTGCGACAACGCCCACGAAGAGCTCACCGCGCACGACGACCGGCTGCACTGGTCCGTGCCCGACCCGGCCGCCGTCGGCACACCGGCCGCGTTCGACACGGCTTACCGCGACCTCGCCGACCGGATCGACCGCCTCGTGCCCGCCGTCCGCCCCGCCACCGAGGACTCCTGAATGCCCCGCCCGCTCCCCCACCGACTGCTCGCCGAGTACCTCGGCAGCCTGCTGCTCGCCGCCCTGGTGATCGGCTCCGGCATCGCCGCCCAGCGCCTCTCCCCCGGCGACACCGGCCTGCAGCTGCTGGAGAACGCCGCCGCCACGGCCGTCGGCCTCTACGCCATCATCCTCATCTTCGGCCCCGTCAGCGGCGGCCACTTCAACCCCGCCGTGACCATCGCCGACGCTGTGTTCGGCAACCTGGCCTGGCGTGACGTCCCCGCCTACGCCCTCGCCCAGGTCCTCGGCTGCGTCACCGGCGCGGTGCTGGCCAACACCATGTTCGAGGCATCGCCCGTCAGCATCAGCACCACCGAACGCGCCTCGGTCGCACACGGCGTGTCGGAGGTCGTGGCGACCGCAGGCCTGCTGCTGGTCATCTTCGCGCTCGTCCGGTCCGGTCGGGCCGCCCTCGCGCCGTCCGCCGTGGGCGCCTACATCGGCGCGGCGTACTTCTTCACCAGCTCCACCAGCTTCGCCAACCCCGCCATCACGGTCGGCCGCGTGTTCAGCGACACCTTCGCCGGCATCGCACCGAGTTCGGTCCCGGTCTACGTGGCGGCCCAACTCGTCGGCGTCGCCGTGGCGGTTCCGTTGCTGCGGCTGCTCTACCCCACCCGGACCACCGCCGAGAACGCCGCACCCGTCACCGAAGGGCAAGTCCGTTGAACCCCAAGCCCGAAGTCCTGTTCGTCTGCGTCCACAACGCGGGCCGCTCCCAGATGGCCGCCGCGCTCCTGCAGCACTACGCGATGGGCCGCGTCACCGTCCGCTCCGCCGGCTCCGCACCCGCCGACGAAGTCAACCCCGCCGCCGCCGAGGCACTCGCCGAACTCGGCCTCGACATCACCGCCGAGATCCCGTCCAAGCTCACCACCGAAGACGTCGAAGCCTCCGACGTCGTCATCACCATGGGCTGCGGCGACACCTGCCCCGTCTTCCCCGGCAAGCGCTACCTCGACTGGGAACTCCAAGACCCCGCCGGCCAAGGCATCGACGCCGTCCGCCCCATCCGCGACGACATCGACCGCCGCGTTCGCGGGCTGCTCGCCGAACTGCTCGACGCGCCGGCCTGAGCCACCGGGGCCTGGGCGCAGCCGCCCTGTCCCGGGCCCCGCCCTCACCCGGGTCGGAGACGTGCTGCGACGATGGACGTCGCCGTGCGCCCACCGCACGCCCGCGGTCCACTGTGGTCCCGGACCACCACCGTCGAGGACCGACCCGGAGGTAACACCTGATGAGCGCGCGTTTCCAGGAACTCGACTGGCGTCGGACCCCGCTGGGCGAACTCGTCCTGCGTCGCCGTTGGGATCCCGTGTTCGACCGCGAGGTCCACGAGATCAAGCTCAACGACGAGTTCCTGATGTCGAGCCTGTTCACCGTGTCGGAGGTGGAGCTGGCGCGC
Organism: Actinosynnema sp. NPDC023794; assembly: GCF_040639675.1. NCBI lineage: Bacteria > Bacillati > Actinomycetota > Actinomycetes > Pseudonocardiales > Pseudonocardiaceae > Actinosynnema > Actinosynnema sp. NPDC023794. The sequence goes on from NZ_JBFAFR010000010.1 coordinate 196,640, forward strand.
CTGGCGCTCGCCGACCTGCCCGCGCCGCTGGACGTCGTGGTGGGTGGTCTCGGCCTCGGCTACACCGCGCGGACCGTGTTGGAGAACCCGGCCGTGCGGTCGGTGATCGTCATCGACGCGCTCGGCGAGGTCATCGAGTGGCACCAGCGCGGCCTGCTGCCCGGTGGGCAGGAGCTGGCCTCCGACCCGCGCTGTCGACTGGTGCACGGCGACTTCTTCGCGCTCTCGCGCTCCGACGGCGGCCTCGACCCCGCCGACCCCGACCGCCTGTTCCACGCGATCATCGTCGACATCGACCACTCCCCCAGGCACCTGCTTCACCCGGACAACGCCGACTTCTACGAGCCCGACGGCCTGCGCCGCCTCGCCGCCCGGCTGCACCCCGGCGGGGTGTTCGCCTTGTGGTCCAACGACCCGCCGGACGACGACTACACCGCGGCGCTCGCCGACCGGTTCGCCGAGGTCGGTGCGGAGGTCGTCCGCTTCCAAAACCCGTTGCAACAACGTGAGGCGACCGCCACCGTCTACCTCGCGAGGACCGCGGGCGGCCACTGACCTCCACGGCCGGGGCACCGGACGTAAGGTTGTCCGGTTGAGGCCGGGAAGGGCGGGGTTCGCTGGTGATGGACGTGGGGCGCTTGGTGGCCGGGCGGTACCGGCTGCGCCGGCGTGTGGGCGCGGGTGCGATGGGCGTCGTGTGGGAGGCGCTGGACGAGCGCCTGGACCGCGTGGTGGCGCTCAAGCAGCTCGTGGTGCCCGAGGGGTCCGACCCGGTCGCGGCGGTGGGCCGCGCGGCGCGGGAAGGGCGGATCGCCGCCCGGTTGCAGCACCCGAACGCCGTGACGGTGCACGACGTCGTGGAGGACGACGGCAAGCCGGTGCTCGTCATGGAGTACCTGCGGGCGCGGACCCTGGCCGAGCTGATCGCGCACGGCCCGTTGCCCGCCGAGCGGGTGACGCTCATCGGTGCGCAGATCGCCGGCGCGCTGGCGGCGGCGCACGCGGCGGGCATCGTGCACCGGGACGTCAAGCCGGGCAACGTCCTGCTGACCGACGACGGCACCGCGAAGATCACCGACTTCGGCATCGCCCGCGCGGTCGGGGACGTCACCGTCACCAGGACCGGGCTGCTCGCCGGCACGCCCGCGTTCCTCTCGCCGGAGGTCGCGCGCGGCGGCGAGCCGGGGCCGGCCTCCGACGTGTTCGCCCTCGGCGGCACGTTGTACGCGGCGGTGGAGGGACGTCCGCCGTTCGGGGACGGTGACAACGCGATCGTCTTGCTGCACGCCGTCGCCGCGGGCCGCTTCGCGCCGCCGACGCAGGCCGGACCGCTGACCGACGTGCTGATGGACCTGCTGCGCACCGATCCGGCCACCAGGCCGACGATGGCGCAGGCCGCCGAACGGCTGCGCGCGCCGACCGTGACGGGGCCGCCGGCGACGCGACTGGACCTGAACCCGGCGGACCTGCCACCGACCGGCCCTCACCCGGAAGGCTCGTGGTCGACTGGGCCGCATCGAGCGGACCCGACACCGCAGCCCGGCAACCGGGACCCCGCTGCCCACGCCGGTCCGACCCCGTGGCCGACCGGCCCGCACGAGGCAGGTTCGGCGGGTCCGCACCCGACCTCTTCGGCGCCGCACCCGACCGCCCTCGCGCCCCGGCCCGCGCGTGGTGGGCGCGCGGGGCTCATCGCGGTGGCAGCGGCGGCCGTCGTCGGACTCGTCGTGCTGGTCGTGGTGCTGGCGAACGGAAAGCGGCCCGCCGACAACGCGGCCGGTGCGGTCACGCCCACGTCGTCGTCCAGCAGCACGCCCGCTCCCGCCCAACTGGCACAGGCAGTCGCGGAGTACTACGCGTTGTTGCCGCAGAACACCGCCCAGGCCTGGGAACGGCTCGGGCCCGCCCTGCGCGCGCAGGGCCGCCAGCAGTACGAGAAGTCATGGCGCGACGTCAAGGACCTCACCGTCAGCGCACCGCCCACCGCCGCCGGACCCGACACCGTCACCGTCGGCATCGACTTCACGGGCCCGGACGGCAAGAGGTTCCGCGAGTCGCACCGCCTGCGGCTCGTCGTCCAGGACGGGACGCCGCTGATCGACTCGGTCGAAGTCCTGTCCTCCCAGCGCATCGGCAAACCGGGCGACGACGAGGACGAGGACAAGAAGGAGAACGACAAGAAGCGCGGCGGCGGCAGGAGCGGTGAGGGCTGAGGGCCGGTTACGCGGCGACCTCGCCCCACACCGCCTTGTGATCGGCCTGCGGATCCACGCCCCACCGCGAAGCCACCCGGTTGACCAGCAGGAGCCCCCGGTGGTGCGGTTCCACGCCGCCCGGTTTGCCCAGCACGGGCAGCAGTTCGGGGCTGCCGTCGTGCACCTCCACGCGCACCACGTGCGCGTCGGGCCTGCGGCTCAGCCGCAACCGGCGCGGCGCCTCGGCGTGCTCGAACGCGTTGGTCAGCAACGCGTCGGCGATCAACAGCAGGTCGAGCAGCGCGGACCGGTCCAGTTCCGGGACGTTCTCGGTTATCCACCTCCGCGCACGGCGCACCGGTGGAACGTGATCCTCCAGATCGAAGTCGACGTGGTCAGCGGACCGTTCGACGACGTCCACAACACGAGCCTTCCAGCAATCGACACTCCCCATTGGCCGAGGGACGTAGGTGGCGGGTTCCCCGCACCCGCTCCCGCAAACAGTGACACCGACCTCATCGCGGGTCCGTCGCGGCGGATGCCGGCGCGGGAATCAGGTGGTCGACCAGCCCGGCGGTCGCGTCGATCAGCTTGACCACCCGCGTGACCGCCGGTGACGCCACCAGCGTCAGGTCCACGCCGTGGTCGCGGCACAGGTCCGCCGCGTGCAGCAGCACGGCCAGGCCCGCGACACCCAGGAACGTCACACCGCCCAGGTCGAGCCTGATCCCGTCCGGTCCCAGCCCTCCGCGCACGAGGTGGTCCTGGATCCGGTCCGCCGCCACGATGTCCACCTCGCCGGACACCGTGATCACCGTGGTGCCCCCACCTGTCCGGAAATCGCAGGAGAAGGCCTCACGTGAACCACGCCTACCCGAGTCGGGCGCCACCGATCGCCTCCCGTGTCGCGCTCCGTCTTCGACCCCGCGTACGGGAACGATTCAGGCCAGTCGGACGTCGGCCCACACCGTCTTGTGGTCGCCGCGTGGCTGATGACCCCAGTTGACCGACAGCCGGTTGACCATGACCAGGCCGCGACCGTGCGCCGGGGTGTCCACCCGCCCCAGGACCGGGAACCGGCTCGGGCTGCCGTCCTCGACCTCGACCCGCACCAGACCGGGTCCGGGCCCTCGGCGCAGGCGCAGCCGTCGTGGCCCGGCGGCATGGCGGTAGGCGTTGCCGACCAGCTGCGCGGCGACCACCTGGATGTCCACGAGTCGGCCACCGCCGATGCCCGGGAACGTGCGGACGACCAGGTCGAACAGCTCGTCGGGCGCGGGAGGGGTGTCCGGGAGGCCGAGTTCGACGCCGTCCCGGGGGAGTTCGACAGTGCTCATGGTCCACCCTCCGATGCCCTGTTTTTTCAAGGCATGAACAACGCGTGTGGTACCCGCTGGTCCGACGGGCCAAACGCGCCGATCACCTCGGCGTGACCAGGACGGACACCTCTACCGGCGCGGACAGCCCTGGACCCGCCGTGACCGTGCCGCTGATCGGGCCGCCGACGGCCTTCGGGCCGGCGAGCAACCGCAGGACGAACGTCACCGAGGCGCCGGCGGCCAGCTCGCCCTCGGCCGTGCAGGTGACGGCGCCCTTGCCCGCCGGGCACCCGACCGTCCTCCGCGCCGCGCCGTCCAACCCCACGAGCCGCCGGCCCACCAGGTTGTTGCCCGGACCGACCACTTGGACGCCCTCGGGCAGCGACAGCACCAGGGTGGGGGGCGCCAGGGGCGTCGGACCGGCGTTGCGGATGGTGACGGGCAGCTCGACGGGTGGTCCGCCGGTGGGCAGGGTGAAACCGTCCGGCACGACCGTGACCAGCGGTTGCGCCCCGGGTTCGGCGGCGTTCGTGGTCGTGGTGGTGGTGACACCGGCCGTGACCGACGTGGACGGCGGGTCGGACGGTCCGGTCGTGGTCGCCGGCGGGCCGGATGACGCCGTGACGGGCGCGGACGTCCCCGAGACGACCGAGGACACCTCCCGGTCCGCAGTCGGCGCGGGCTGTTGCTCCTGCACCTCGGGCACCGCCACCGGCTGCCCGGCACTCAGCCCCAGCGCCACGGCCGCGACCATCGCGGTGGCCGAGGCCGTCATGCCGAGCCACTGCGCGGTCGTGACCGAGTTGGCCGCCGCCCCCGCCCCCGCTCCCGCCGCTCCCGCCGCCGCGCTCGCCTTCGCCGCGCCGGCGGTCGTGGCCAGGTAGCCCGCGACACCGGAGCCGAGCACCAGCGGCGCGACGACGGCGCGCAACGTGCCGTTGACGTCGGCCAGTTCGGCGGCCATCGCGGGACAGGTCGGGCACTCGTCCAGGTGCGCCTCCACCTGGGCAGCTTCCCGTTTGGTGAGGCCCCCTCTGGTCCACGCGGCCAGCTTCGCGACGGTGGCGCGGCAGCGGTTCGTGGGGCTGTGCTCGAGGTGCGCTTGCAGGTAAGCGGTCTTGAGCCCTTCGCGGGCCCGGTAGGCCAACGCCGACGCGCCGTTCGCGGTCAACCCCAGCAACTTCGCCAACTCGGAGGCCGACTGACCTTCGATCTCGGTCTGCCACAACACCGTCTGCCACCGTTCGGGCAGGCTGGCGAACGCCCTCGTGGCCAGCGCCCGTTCCAGCGTCGCCACGGCCGGGTCGTGGAACGGCACCGTGGTGACCTTCTCCACGCCCGAGACGGCTTCGACGTCGTCGGCCAGCTTGAGCTTCTTGTCCCGCCGCGTCTTGTCGTAAGCGGTGTGGCGCAACGCGGTCAGCAGGTAGGCGCGGAACGCCGAGTCCGGTCCCCCGCCCGCGCGCAACGTGTCGAGCACCTTGGCGAACGCGTCCGACACCAGGTCGTCGGCCTCCGCGCTCGACCGGGCCAGGTGCCGGGCCAGGTTGCGGGCCGCGGGCACGTGCCGTTGGAACAGCTCCCCGTACGCCTGGATCTCCCCGCCGCGCACGGCGTCGATCAGCTCGGCGTCCGACGGCGGCCGGGACGATCGCGGCACGCCCGACGAGCCGGACGTCGAGCTCGCGTCGGCGTTGAGCGCGTGGTCCAGGTCGTCGCGCAGCGCGGCGAGGTCCGCGCGCGCCCACCGCTCCAGCTCGCGCTCGTCGGGATGCCCGATCACCGGACGTCTACCTCCCAGCACGGTAGGTGAGCGATTCAGCCCGGACCTTATCCAACCCACCACAGGATTCGTCCCACCGCCTCCGACGCGGGATGCCCGTGTTCACGCCGGCGCGGTCAACACCACGTGCGCGCAGTTGACCGGGAAGAGCGGAGGTTTCCCGGATCGACGGTCGGCGCACGTCACCGTGCTGCTGGGACGTGCCGCGCAAGCTCGTCCGCTCCGTCAAGCCCGGTGGCGTGCCGCGGCTGGACGAGTTGGACCCCGACCACGGGCCGGTGCTCCTGGCCGCCAACCCCCGGCACGCCACGGCCTACAAGGAGTTCCTGGCGGCCGAGGAGCGGCCTGCGTCTTCTGCGCCGTCCAGGACCGGCGCCCCGGGTGACCGGCGCACCGTCGGCGACCCGCACGGCACTTCGGCACTCCGAACAGTCGGCGCGCGCGGTCGTCCGGCGATCATGAACGGCCGGTGGTCGCGGTCTACGTACACTTCGCCCGTGGCGGGAGGCATCGCGGACGGCCGGCGGCGTGGACGACGACGTGGCGAGCTGACGGTCGAGACGATCGCCCGGCTCGCCGGGGTGTCCAAGCCGACCGTGTCGAAGGTGCTGAACGGCCGGGCCGGCGTGGCTTCGGAGACGCGGCAACGGGTCGAGGCCCTGCTGCGCGAGCACGGCTACCGGCGCCCGGACGCCATCGCGCCCTCGGCCATCCTCGAGGTCGTGTTCTACGGGCTCGAACGCCACATGGCGGTCGAGATCATGCGCGGGGTCGAACCGGTGGCACGGGAGCACGACCTGGCCGTCGCGTTCACCGAGGTGGCCGAGCCGACGTCGCCCGGCCGGTCCTGGGCCGAGAAGTTGCTGGCCAGGCACCCGATCGGGGTGATCGCGGTGTACTCGGCGTTCACGTCGGAGCAGCACGCCCTGCTGGCCGCGAGCGCGATCCCGCTGGTGGCGCTCGACCCGTCCGGCGAACCGCTGCACGCCACCCCGTCGGTCGGCGCGACGAACTGGAGCGGCGGCATCGCCGCCGCGCGGCACCTGCTCGACCTCGGCCACCGGCGGGTCGGCGTGGTCGGCGGACCGACCGACTCCCTGGGCGCCCGCGCCCGCCTGGAGGGCTGCCGGGCCGCGATGGACGCCGCGGGCACGCGGCTCGACGACCGGCTCGTGCGCACCGGCGAGTTCACCTTCGAACAAGGCCTCGCACTGGGCCGTGAGCTGCTGGGACTGCCCGACCGGCCGACCGCCGTGCTGTGCGGCAACGACCTGCAGGCGCTCGGCGTCTACGCCGCGGCGTGGCAGCTCGGGCTGCGCGTGCCGCACGACCTCAGCGTGGTCGGCTTCGACGACATCGACAACACCCGCTGGTGCTGCCCGCCGATGACGACCGTCCGGCAGCCGCTTGCGGAGATGGGCGCGACGGCCGCCCGGATGCTGCTCACCCTCGCCACGGGCGGAACCGTCGTCCAGCCCCGGGTCGAGCTGGCCACCACGCTCGTCGTGCGCGAGAGCACCGCGCCGCCCGCCTGACCCCACAGGGCGTCACCGCGGTCGCCTGCGTCCCTCCGGGTCTTGTCTTCCGAACTGTTTCGCTCAATACTCCTAAATGTTTCGGGCCGGAACACCACGCGGGCGCGGAGGAATCCTCCGGTGCCCGATTGAACCGAACCTCGTTCCGGAGGAACCGACCCCCGCCTGAGCCCGTGGCCCCGCGTTCCGGGGGCCGACGGTTCGGCGCGCCCCGGATTGTTAGCGCTAACACAGCTCGTGCAGCCACTCACCCACCGGAGAGGAGTCCGGGATGCGGCATCCCGCACGACTTCGCACCCACCTGTCCGCCATCGCCATCGCCGGGTTGACCCTGGCCGGGACGACCGTCGCGCTGTCCGCGCAAGCCGCCGAGGCGGCGGGCTGCTCGGTCGAGTACTCGGTGACCTCGCAGTGGTCCGGCGGGTTCGGCGCGAACGTCTCCGTCACCAACCTCGGCGACCCCGTCACCGGCTGGACGCTCACCTGGTCCTACCCGGCAGGCCAGACCGTCACGCAGGCGTGGAACGCCACCGTGTCGCAGAGCGGCGCCCAGGTCAGCGCCAGGAACGTGAGCTACAACGGCGGCATCGCCACGGGCGCGAGCGTCGCGTTCGGGTTCAACGGCTCGTGGACCGGCAGCAACCCGGCGCCGACCGCGTTCTCCCTGAACGGCACGGCCTGCACCGGGAACGTCGACCCCACGACGACCACGCCCACCAGCACGAGCACGACCACCAGCACCACCACCGGCCCGACGACCACCACGACCGCGCCGACGGGCAGCCTGCCGTCGAGCTTCCGCTGGTCCTCCACCGGCGCGATCATCAGCCCGAAGCCGGACTCGACCCACGCCAACGTGGCGGTCAAGGACCCGAGCGTGGTCTACCACAACGGCAAGTGGCACGTGTTCGCCTCGACCTACACCACCGGCTACAACCTGATGCACACCAGCTTCAGCGACTGGTCGCAGGCGTCCTCGGCGCCGCACACCTACCTGGACCGGACCGCGATCGGCACCGGGTACAAGGCGGCGCCGCACGTGTTCTTCTTCGCGCCGCAGAAGCTGTGGTACCTCGTCTACCAGACCGGTGACAACGCGTCCTACTCCACCACGGCGGACATCGCCAACCCGCAGTCGTGGAGCGCGCCCAAGAAGTTCTACGCCAACGGGATGCCGCAGATCATCCGCGACAACATCGGCAGCGGCTACTGGGTCGACTTCTGGGTCATCTGCGACAACGCCAAGTGCTACCTGTTCTCGTCCGACGACAACGGCCACCTGTACCGGTCGGAGACCACGGTCGCGAACTACCCCAACGGTTTCACCAACACCGTGATCGCCATGCAGGACGCGAACAAGAACCGGCTGTTCGAGGCGGCCAACGTCTACAAGATCGCGGGCAAGAACCAGTACCTGTTGGTGCACGAGGCCATCGGCACGGACGGCAGGCGCTACTTCCGCTCCTGGACCGCGCCGGCCATCACCGGGCCGTGGACGTCGCTGGCCGACACCGAGGCCAACCCGTTCGCCCGCGCCAACAACGTCACCTTCCCGAACGGCGCCTGGACCCGGGACATCAGCCACGGCGAGATGCTCCGCTCGGGCACCGACCAGATGATGGAGATCAGCCCCTGCAACCTGCGCTTCCTGTACCAGGGCATGGATCCCAACGCCGGCGGTGACTACAACCGGCTGCCCTGGCGGCTCGGTCTGCTGACCCAGACCAACTCCACCTGCTGATCGCGCCCGTCACGGGTGATCGCGCCGGCCGGCCTCGGCGCGCCGAGGCCGCACGAGCAGTTCCGGCGGCGGACAGGGCCGCCCCGTCAGCGGTCCAGGGCTTGGGCGAGGTCCTGCCACAGGTCGTCGGCGTCCTCGATGCCCACCGACAGCCGGATCGTGCCGCCGGTGATGCCGCTCGCGTTCAGCTGCTCCTCGTCCAGCTGCCGGTGCGACGTGCTGGCGGGGTGCAGGACCAGTGTTTCCGTGCCGCCGAGCGACGGCGCGAGCCGGACCAGCTCGACGCCGGTGACGAACGTCCGGCCCGCCTCCACGTCGGCCAGGTCGAACGAGAACGAGCTGCCGAAGCCGTCGAGGAAGCGGGTCGCGACGGCGTGGCTGGGGTGGGTGTCGAGGCCGGGCCAGTGCACCACGCGCACCGCCGGGTGCTCGGCCAGGCGGCGGGCCAGGACGGCGGCGTTCTCCTCGTGCTTGCGGACGCGCAGCGCCAGGGTCCGCAGGCCGCGGATCGTGAGCCAGGCCGCGAACGGGTCCGGGGTGACGCCCAGCTCGACCGAGTGCCGCCAGGTCGAGCGGTACCGGGCGTCGTCGGCGAACACCGCCACGCCGCCGGTCACGTCGCTGTGCCCGCCGAGGTACTTGGTGGTCGAGTGGACGACCACGTCCGCGCCGTGCTCGACCGGGCGGCACAGCAGCGGTGACGCGAACGTGTTGTCCACGACCACCAGGACGTCGTCCGGCACGGCGGCGGCGAGCGCGGGCAGATCGCTGACGTGACCGGTGGGGTTGGCGATGGTCTCCAGGTAGAGGACCTTCGTCTCGGGCCGCAGCGCCGCGCGCACCTCGTCCGGGTCGTGGCCGCCGACGTACGTGACCGCGACGCCCCAGCGTTCCTCCAGGTCGCGCAGCAGGGCGAGCGTGCCGCCGTAGAGCGCGCTCTGGGCGATCATGTGGTCGCCCGACTTGAGGTTCGCGAGCAGCACCGCGTTGATCGCGCCCATCCCCGACGCGGTGGCCAACGCCGCCGTGCCGCCTTCCAGCGACGCCACGGCGTTCTCCAGCGCCCGGACGGTCGGGTTGCCGAACCTCGTGTAGACGAACGCGCCGTCGGGCCGGTTCATCCCGTCGGCGAGGGCTTCGAGGTCGTCGAACGCGAAGCTGGAGGTCTGGTAGAGCGGCACGGACAGGGGCGTGCTGGTCAAGGCGGGGACCGAGGTGCGGGCAACGCGGGTGTCGGCTTGCATGAGACGAGCATGGTTCAGGAAGAGGTTTGCCTTTAGAGCCAATTCACCTAGATTGGTATCACCATGAAGCCAATTTCCGTCGACGACCTCGCGGGCAGGCTCGGGCGCTGGTCCGCCGGCCGGGGCTCGCTGTACCTGCTGCTGGCGGCGCGCCTGCGCGAGCTGGTCGACGAGGGCCTGCTCCCTCCGGGGACCGTGCTGCCGCCGGACCGGTCGTTGGCCTCGGGTCTCGCGGTCGGGCGGACGACCGTGATCGCGGCGTACGACCTGCTCCGGGAGGAGGGCCGGTTGACCCGGCGGCGCGGCAGCGGCACGTGGGTGTCGTCGGGTGGCCGTGCGGCGGCCCGCGAGGAGACCGCGAACCCGATGTTCGTGAACCTGCTGGAGCCGCCCGACGGCGTGCTCCAGTTCGCCTGCGCCGGGCCGATGACGCCGCCCCGCCGGCTGGTCGAGGCCCAACGGCGGGCGGTGGACCGGTTGACGGGCGAGGACCTGGGCTACCACCCGTCCGGGCTCCCGGCGTTGCGCGCGGCGCTCGCCGACCGGTACCGGGATCTCGGCGTGCCGACGAGCCCGGGCCAGATCCTGGTGACGACGGGGGCTCAGCAGGCGTTGGCGCTGCTGACGCGCGCGCTCGTGCGGCCGGGTGACGGGGTGCTGGTGGAGGCGCCGACGTACCCCGGCGCGCTGGACCTGTTCCGGGAGGTCGGCGCGGTGGTCCGCGCGGACGACGACCTCGCGGGCGCGCTGGCGCGGTTCACGCCGGCGCTGGTGTACGCGATGCCCGCGTTCCGCAACCCCACCGGCTCGTCCATGAGCCCGTTGGCACGCGCGCGCCTGACGCGGTCGGCCGGGGACGTGCCGCTGGTGTTCGACGAGGTGCTGGCCGACCTGGACCTGAGCGGCGCGCCGGCGCCGCCGCCCGCTCCCGGCGCGATCACGGTGGGGTCGCTGAGCAAGGTGGTGTGGGGCGGGCTGCGGGTCGGCTGGGTGCGGGCCGACGCGGCGCTCGTCGCCCGGCTGGCCCGGTTCAAGGCGGTGCACGACCTGGGCAGCGCGGTGCTGGACCAGTGGGCGGCGGTGGAGTTGCTGGCGGACTTCGCGGCCGTGCGGTCGGAACGCGTCACGGCGTTGCGGCGGCAGCACGACCACCTGTGCGCGCGGTTGCGCGAGGAGTTGCCGGGCTGGGAGTTCACGCCCGCCGAGGGCGGCCAGACGCTGTGGGTGCGGCTGCCCGAGGCGGACGCCGCCTCCTACGCCCAAGTGGCGTTGCGGCACGGGGTGGCCGTGCTGCCCGGGGGATCGCTCGACCCGACGGGTGGCAGCGCCGACCGGCTGCGGCTGCCGTTCGCCGCCGAACGACCGGTGATCAGCGCCGCCGTCGCCGCGTTGGCCGCCGCGTGGCGCGCCTTCGACGCCGAGCCGACCCGCCGACCGCTCGTGCCGTCGATGTCGGTCTAGGGACAGGCGGCTGCACCTCGCCGGGGAGCGCGCCCGTGCGGTTCATCCTCCGTCGCGGACGACTGTGAGAGGCGCGCCCGGCGGTGTCCGACGTCAGGAGATGCCGCCGCCGCAGCCCGCGTCCCTGACGCCGCCCTGGATCCAGGGCAGGTTCACCTTCCGGAACGCGATCGAGCGGTGCGAGGTCGAGCTCGCCGAGGTGTTCTCGTTGACCTCGATCAACGCGCCGACGTGGTAGTCGGCGGTCTTGACGATGCTGGAGTAACCGCCCTCGCGGTAGCTGCCGCCCTCGTTCGGCAGCGGCGCGTCCGAGAACGGTCGGCTGTAGGCCCAGGTGCGGCCCTCGTCCTCGCTCATCCGGATCCGCATCTTGGTGCGGGTCTCGGTGCTGGCGGAGTTCACGAACGCCAGCCGGGCGGGCGCGTCGGCGTTGTAGCGCATGGTCGAGCCCTCGTTCACCGGGTCGAGCAGGCAGCTCGCTGCGGCGAACGGCCGGAAGCCGTTCTCGATCGTGCCGCGGGTGACCCAGCGCCGCTCCTGGATCTCCGCGGTCGCCGACGTCGGCCGGTCGTTGCGGTAGAGCTCGCCGTTGGCCAGCTCCAGCACGGTGGACTCGCCGGTCTGCTCCATCGCCGCGCCCGCCGTGGTGCGCAGCGGCGCCGACTTCCACGTCACGCCGTGGTCGTCGCTGTAGAGGTTGCGGTGCTGGGCGGGGATCACCAGGCGACCGGCGTTGCGGTAGGTGGTCTGGACGCCGACGCCGGGGCCGACCGCGTCCCAGTTCCAGCTCCGGCCGTCGGCCAGGGTCCGGGGCTTGAGGGTGGCGGACATGTTCGTCGGTGACGCCCAGGTGTTGCCGTTGTCGCTGCTGGAGGTCAGCCACACCTGCCGGTCGTCCCACGAGTCGACGGGCGAGTGGCCCTCGGGCTGGTGGTTGAGGAACAGCCAGATCTTGTTGTTGGCGCGGTCGACCACGGCGGTCGGGTTGCCCCACGTGCCCTGGCCGGCGCCCACGACCTCGCGCAGGCTCGACCAGGTCGCGCCGTTGTCGTCGGACACCTTGTAGACCAGGTTGATGTTGCCGAAGTCGGCGTTGTTCGCCGCACGCCCCTCGACGAACGCGATGAGCCGGTCGGTGTTCGTGCGGATCAACGACGGGATGCGGAACGAGTGGTACCTGATCCCGTTGAGCACGTCGTCGCCGCCGCCGTCGAAGATGATCTTCTCGGAGTGCGACTGCGCCGCCGCGGCCTGCTGGCCCGACACAGGTGCCGCGGTGGCGACCGACAACGCGACGACGACACCGCAAATCCGCAACAGCGACACCTGGGCACTCCCCCGGCTCGGGTCGAAACTTCCAACCCAACATAGCCACGATCGCGAAAAATCGTAACCACCCGAGGTTGGCCACGACGTGAACGGGGGGTAACGAAGCTCCCTGCGAGAACGATCCAGCGGCCGTGATCGACAACTGTTCCCACCACCGCGATCTATGACCGCCGACGCCGCCGTCGACTCGTCCGGAAACCGTGACATGCATCCCGACCTCGCCCATCCGTCGGGACCGGCGCGGGGCGGCGAGCCCTGCCGCGTCTGCGGCGGGCCAATCTCCCGGACCGCGCACCCCACGCAGCGGATTCGCCACGTCTGCGGTCCGCCGTGCAACGAGCGGCTCAAGCGCGCTCTCAAGCGGGCCAGGGAGAAGGAGAAGGAAGCCTCCGCGCGACTCGGACACGAGGTGGACCCTGGCCGTCCACGGATGATCCTCTACGAACCCCACGTCGAATGGACGTCGCCAGGTGGACGCGGTTACGCCGAACGCCTGTGGTTCGGGGTGCGCGGCGGGTACGCCTTCGGCCTCAGCACCGGCATGGTCATGGTCGGCCGAACGAACTCTGCGGGCAAGCGATTGTCGACGCACTTCAAGCACTGCCAGAACTACGGCGTCACGGTCCACGACGTCGCGGTGATCGCATCGGCGGGCGACCTCGCCCTGCTCGAGCAGTCGCTGAAATGGTTCATCAAGTCACACCCCGACGCGGACGACGACCCATCCATCATGGAGTCCGCGCACGGCGTCCCGTTCGCCGACGTGGTCGACTTCGCCCTCCGGGAAAGCCTCGGAGACCTCTGGATACCCACTCACGCGGTCGACGGACGCTCCGGAGCGAACCCCGGTTGAGCCGGTCGTCGGACGTGGGGTGCGGGGCCGCCCGGTGTCGTAGGCGGCCCCGCGGGCGTCACCGGAACAGGCGCAGTGGCACGGCCTCCGCCATCGCGGCCATGCCGGCGTCGTTCGGGTGGAGGTGGTCGCCGCTGTCGTACGCGGGCAGCAGGCGGTCGGGTTGGGCCGGGTCGCGGACGGCCCGGTCGAAGTCGATCACGCCGTCGTACTCGCCGCTGGTGCGGATCCAGTGGTTCACGGTCTGCCGCGCGGCCTCGTTCTCGGGGCTGTAGAAGCCGAGCGTGTCGTCGCGGAACGGCGTGATGGTGCCGCCGTGGATGCGCAGGCCTTGCGCGTGCGCACGGGCGATGAGCTGCCGGTGCGCGCCGATGATGTCCTGCGCGGTCACCTTCTCCGACAGCGGCGCGCTCGTGCCGGGATGGCCGAGGTCGTTGACGCCGAGCAGCACGACGACGTGCCCGACACCGGGCTGGGCCAGCACGTCCCGGTCGAAACGGCGCAGCGCGGCCTGCCCGAAGTACGCCGCGTAGCCCTCAGCCGGGTGACCGACGGGCGGGTTGGGGTCGTGCAGCAGCCGGTTGCCGCTGATGCCCGCGTTGACCACGCCGAGGTGCCGCAGGCCCCGGTCTTCGGAGAACCGGCGGGCGAGGACGTCGGGCCAGCGGCGGTTCGCGCCGCGCGTGGTCTCGGCGCCGTCGGTGATCGAGTCGCCGAGCGCCACCACGGTCGAACCGCGCTTGCCACCCGTGACGCTGACGCCGGTGAGGAAGTGCCACTTGCCGAGCACGGCGGTCGGCGTGATCTCCGTGCGGCCGGTGACGTTGCCCGCCGCGACGTACCCGTCCTGGTACGGGAACGCGTGCACGGTGTTCCCGGCCGTGCGCCGCGGCAGGTGGATGCTGATCACGAGGTCGGAGTCGGCCGCGACGGTCAGCGCCACCGGGTCGCTGAGCAGCGGCGTGCCGGGTGGCAGGGTCGCGGACGGGCGTCCGCCGAACGTCAGCCGCCGGTCGCTGCCGGGCTGGACCGCCGACCCCGTGCCGGCCCGCCGTGCGACGTGCGCCTCGCCGATCACCAGCGGTTCGGTCCCGAACTCGTTGGACAGCCGCACGCGGACCGTGCCGCCGCCGACGCTCAGGTGCACTACCTGGCGCAACGTCTGGTCCTCGAAGGTCGTGGTGTCCGAGGCGGGCACGGTGGTGGGCGAGGTCGCCCACGCGCCCACCCAGGTGGGCCGCGGCGACGCGACGGCCGCGGTCGGCAGCAGGAGCAGCAGCGCGGCCACCGCCGCCGTCGTGGCGCGCTTCACGGTCGACCCCATCAGCGGCGGGCGGGACGGTCGAAGCGCCAGCCGTCGGCGCGCAGTTCGGGGATGAGCCTGGCCACCGCGTCCACGGTCTGGCCGCGCTCGTTCGGGCCGTCGTGCATCAGGACGACGGCGCCGTCGGTGAGGCCGTCCTTCACCCGGCGCACCAGCTCGTCGACGCCCGGCGGCTCCCAGTCGCCGATGGCGAGCTTCCAGCCGAGCGAGGTCATGCCGAGCTTGGCCGCGACCTGCGGGCTCTGCCCCCAGCTGCCGTAGGGCGCGCGGAAGTAGCGGATCGGCACGCCCGGCGCGGCGCGGTGGATCGCGGCGCTGGTCTGCCTCAGGTCGGCCTCGATCTGCTCGGGCGTCCACTCGCCCATGTTGTCGTGGTGCATGCTGTGGTTGCAGAGGATGTGCCCGCCCGCGACGATCTTGCGCACCAGCTGCGGGTTGGCCTCGACGTAGTCGCCCCAGAGGCAGAACACGGCCTTGACGTGGTGGCGGCGCAGCACTTCGAGCAGGCGCGGCGTGTCGGCCGGGTTCGGGCCGTCGTCGAAGGTGAACGCGACCGTGCGGCCACCGTGCTTGGTGGAGTCGACGATCACCGGTTCGGCCGCGCTCGCCGGCGCCGAGCTCAGGCCGAGCACCAGGCCAGTGGTCAACAGCACCGTTCTCCACCGCATCGCGAAACCCCTTCCGTCGGACGAGCGCTGTCACTATCAGGTCGGGATCAACCCACCTACCAGACGTTTCGCGGAAGTTTCGAGTCTCAACTGGCTTGCGCCGCAACAGGAATCCGGCACGACCGCGACGGGCTCACCCGGGCTGGTCGGTGGCGATCACCACCGCCGCCCGCGTGTCCCAACCCAAGGACGCGTAGAGCGCCTGCCCTTCCGCGCTGGCGAGGAGGACGCCGTGGCGCGCGCCGCGGGCGACCGCCTCCTCGGCCAGGGTCGCCATCACCACGCTGCCCAGGCCCCGGCGGCGGTGGGCCGGGGCGGTCTCGATCCGGTCGAAGACCGCGTCCCCGTCGGTGACGGCCACCTGACCGCTCGCGGCCTGCTCGTCGGACTCGTGCCGGACGTCGACCACGACGACCTCCGCCGCCGAGGTGGCGATCCGGTAGGGCGCGGGGACCGTGCGGCGCGGGTGGTCGGCCAGGGGACGGGTCATGAGCCACTCGCGGGCGGTCTTGAGGTGGAGACCGGCGTGGCGCAGCACGACTTCGACGTCGTCGGGCCGGGTGGTGGGGACGGTCAGCCAGGTCGCGCCCTCGGCGGCGGCGGCCTCGTCGGCGAGGGCGCGAAGACCGGTCACGTCGTCCGGGCGCAGCGCGATGATCTCCCGGTGGCGTCCCGGGCGGTGTAGGAGCAGGTGCAGGGCGTCGCCGGCTTCCCGCGGCCGGTCCCAGCCGCGGCACACGCTCCACCCCCGCCCCCAGCGGCGGACCAGGTCGGTGAGGCTCGCGCCCGTGGAGGTCGAACTCGTCGTCATTGTTGCCATCTTATGGCAGCAGATGGCCGGGGCCGGCCGTACTTCGTGGAGGAGATGTGGCCGGCCACGAACGACGGCGGTGTGGCGGCGGCGTTGCGCGGGCCCTCGACGGTCACGGTGAAGGTCGCCGACGGCACCCCGGTCACCATCACGGAGGACACCGCGTACCCGTTCGGCGACAACCATCACCGTCCGGGTGGCGCCACCCGGACGTGGCCGGACAGGCGCCCGACCACCTGTGGCGGCTGCTGCCGGCGTGGTGGAATCTCCGCGTGACGACGATCGCCCAGCTGCGCAAGACCGCGCTGTCCCTGCCCGAGGTGGCCGCGCACGACCGAGCGTTCACCGTGCGGGGCAAGCGGTTCGCCTGGGTGCACGAGCACGACCGCGTCGACCTCCACCTCCCGGCCGCGGAGGTGGAGGCGGTCCTCGCGGCCCACCCGACCGCTGAACGGCTGGCCCCGGGCGTGCGCGTCCCGCTCGGCGACGTCGACGGTCAGCAGCTCAACCACTGGGTGCGGCGGGCGTGGCTGTGGCGGGCGCCGGCGGAGCTGTCCGCGCGGGCCGCCGCGGCCGAGACCGCCGAGCCGGGCGAGGTCGGCGACCTGCCCGAGGGCATCGGACGACCCGCCACGCGGGCGCTCACCGCCATCGGCGTCACCACGCTCGCCCAGGTCGCCCGCCTGAGCGACGCCGAACTGCTGGCCGTGCACGGCGTCGGCCCGAAGGCGGTCCGGGTGCTCCGCGCGGCGCTCGAACGCTGAACGGCCTCAGAACGTGTAGTTCACCACGAACGCCGGGTGGTCGGTGCGGTACATGGCGTACTCCTGGGTCGACACGAACGTCAGCGTCCGGGCGATGACGTGCTGCACGTCGCCGTCGCCCTTGCGGAACCAGCCCGACGGCACGCAGTTCTGGGCGTTCGTCGCCGAACCCGGGCTGTACTTCAGGTTCAGGTCGCCCACGACCACGTGCCTGGTCGTGGCGGAGCCGGTCGGGTCGTAGGACAGCACCGTCGCCGGCACCAGTTCCTTGCACTGCGCCAGCGCCACGGTGCCGGTCGTGCTCAGGTGGGTGGTGCAGGCGGTGAAGCCGCGCACCTCGCTCAGCGCGCAAGCCCACGCGCGGACCTCGTTGCCGCTGTCCTGCGCCGTATAGGTGTTCTGGCCGCTGGTCCTGATGCCTTCCTTGACGATGATCGCGCTGCCGTACGCGCCCCTGCCGTCGGTGCACTCGATGTTCGCGTTCGTGGTCTTCCGGCGCGCGAAGGCGAACTGGTACTCGGCCGTCGCGCCGACGGCGGTGGCCAGCCGGGGCAGGTCGGACAGGCACACCTCGTTCACCGACACGACGTCCGGCACGCGGCGCTGGATCATCGTCACGCCCTCGCCCACGGCCAACCCGTCCTGGTAGCACCCGGCGACCCCGCTGTTGCACAGGTTCAGCTGCAACACCTTGAACGCGGTCGCGGCGGCGGCGGGCGCCGTCACCAGCCCGCCGAGCAGGAACACGGCCAGGACGAGACCGGCGGTGCGGCGTGGGAGGCCCATGTGGACCATGCTCACACGCCGAACGCGCGGTGACCAGGATTGATACCTTCCCCGCATGGCGTTCACGCTGGAGCAGCTACGGGGATTCGTAGCCGTCGCCGAGGAGTTGCACTTCAGCCGTGCCGCCTCCCGGCTGGCGATGACGCAGCCGCCGCTGAGCAGGCAGATCCAGAAGCTGGAGCGGTCGGTCGGCGCGCAACTGCTGATCCGGGACAACCGGCGGGTCACGCTCACCGCGGCGGGCGAGGTGTTCCTGGTCGAGGCACGGCGGCTGCTGTCGCTGGCCGAGACCGCGCCGGAGCTGGCCCGGCGGGTGTCGTCCGGGTCGAGCGGCGTGGTGCGGGTCGGGTTCACGGCGGCGGCCACCTACGGCATCCTCGGCCGGCTGCTGGACGAACTCGCCGCGCAGCTGCCGGACGTGGACGTGGAACTGGTCGAACTGGTCACCCGGGAGCAGGTGTCCGCGCTGGTCAACGAGGAGATCGACCTGGGGCTGGGCCGGCCGCCGTTCGACGACTCGACCTTCGGCTCACGGCTGCTGCACCGGGAAGGGCTGCTGGTCGCCGTGCCCGCAGGCCATCCCCTGGCGGCTCTGGGACGTGACGCGACGGCCGCCGACGTGGTCCGCGAGCCGGTCATCATGCACTCGCCCACCGACGCGCGGTACTTCTACGACCTCGTCGTGCGCACGGTGCCGATCGCGCCGGAGAACACGGTGCACACGGTCAGCCAGGTGCTCACCATGCTGTGGCTGGTCGCGGCTGGTCGGGGTGTCGCGTTCGTGCCGGAATCGGCGGCGCGGCTGCGCATCGACGGCGTCGGGTTCGCCCGCCTGGAGACCGCGGTGGCCGAGCCGGTGGAGCTGCACCTGCTGTGGTTGAAAGCTTCGGCCAACCCGGCGTTGTGGCGGACGTTGAGCGTCCTGGAGGGCCGCACGCCGTTCGAGTGATGCTCTCCGGGTATTGCGCAATGCTGAACAGCTCTTGGACAAGCATCACTCCTGCTCCATACGGTGGAGCCGTGACGAACCCAGCCGCTCTCGCCGACCGACTCGCCTCCGGGCTGCTCTCCTTCCCGGTCACCCACTTCGATGCCGACCTGCGGTTCGACGAGCGCCGCTACCGCGAGCACCTGGCCTGGCAGGCGAGCTTCGACGTGGCCGGCCTGTTCGCCGCGGGCGGCACGGGCGAGGGGTTCTCGCTGACTCCCGCCGAGCTGGACCGGGTGGTCCGCGTCGCCGTGGACGAGGTGGGCGGCGAGGTGCCCGTCGTCGCACCGGCGACCGGCGCCACCGCCGTGTCGGTGGCGCAGGCGCGGGCCGCCGAGGCCGCTGGAGCGTCCGGGGTGCTGCTGTTCCCGCCGTACCTCACCGAGGCCGGCCAACGCGGCCTGGTCGAGCACGTCTCCGCGGTGTGCCGGGCCACCGGGCTCGGCGTGATCGTCTACAGCCGGGCCAACGCCGTGCTGACCGACGCGACGCTCGCCGAGCTGGCCGACCGCAACCCCAACCTGATCGGGCTCAAGGACGGCGTCGGCGACGTCGAGCAGCTGACCCGCACCTACGCCCGCGTCGGCGACCGGCTGATCTACATCGGCGGCCTGCCGACCGCGGAGACGTTCGCCCTGCCGCTGCTGCAGCTCGGCGTCACGACGTACTCCTCGGCGCTGTTCAACTTCGTGCCCGAGTTCGCGCTGAAGTTCTACGCCGCCGTCCGCGCGCAGGACCGGACCGCCGTGTACGGGATGCTGCGCGACTTCGTGATCCCCTACCTGGACCTCCGCGACCGGGAGCGCGGGTACGCGGTGTCGATCGTCAAGGCCGGGCTGACGGCCGTGGGCCGGGACGGCGGCCCGGTGCGCCCGCCGTTGACCGACCTGACCGACGACGAGCGCGCCCGCCTCACCGCCCTGGTCCAGCGGCTCGCCTGACCGCCCTGGTCCAGCGGCTCGCCCGACCGCACGCGCCCGAGGAGAAGGAGCCCGATGTCCACCAGTTCCGACCGGATCAGCTCGGTGACGCTGTCCTCGGTGAGGCTGCCCCTGCCGACTCCGATCAGCGACGCCAAGGTGTTCACCGGCAGGCAGCGGCCGATGACCGAGGTCGCGGTGCTGTTCGCCGAGATCCGCACCGAGGCCGGGCTGGAGGGCATCGGGTTCGGCTACAGCAAGCGCGCCGGCGGGCCCGCCCAGTTCGCGCACGCCCGCGAGGTCGCGCCCGACCTGATCGGCGAGGACCCCAACGACATCGGCCGGCTGTGGACCAAGCTGGTGTGGGCGGGCGCGTCGGTCGGGCGCAGCGGCGCGGCCACGCAGGCGCTGGCCGCGTTCGACATCGCGCTGTGGGACCTCAAGGCCAAGCGCGCGAACCTGCCGTTGGCGAAGTTGCTCGGCGCGCACCGCGACTCCGTGCGCTGCTACAACACCTCCGGCGGCTTCCTGCACGAGACCGTCGAGCAGATCAAGGACAACGCCGACCGCACGCTCGACTCCGGCGTCGGCGGGATCAAGATCAAGGTGGGCCTCCCGGACCGGTCGGAGGACCTGCGCCGGGTCGCCGCCGTCCGCGAGCACCTCGGCGACGGCGTGCCGTTGATGGTCGACGCCAACCAGCAGTGGGACCGCCCCACCGCCATGCGGGTCGGCCGGGCGCTGGAGGAGTTCGACCTGGTCTGGATCGAGGAGCCGCTGGACGCCTACGACGTCGAGGGGCACGCGGAGCTGGCGCGGTCGCTGACCACGGCCGTCGCCTCCGGCGAGATGCTCACCAGCGTCGCCGAGCACTACGAGCTGATCCGGGCCGGCGCCGTGGACGTGCTGCAACCGGACGCGCCCCGCGTCGGCGGGATCACCCAGTTCCTCACGCTCGCCACCCTCGCCGACCACCACCACCTCCAACTCGCGCCCCACTTCGCCATGGAGATCCACGTCCACCTCGCCGCCGCCTACCCGCGCGAGCCGTGGGTCGAGCACTTCGACTGGCTGCACCCGCTGTTCGACGAACGGCTGGAGACCCGGGACGGGCGGATGCACCTGTCCGACCGGCCCGGCCTCGGCATCACCCTCGCCGACCAGGCCCGCGCCTGGACCGTCGAGACGGCCACCGTCGACGCGCCGCGGTGACGCGCGCGCACACCGGGTGAACGCGGTCCTGGCCGGTTTCGCCACCCTCGTCGCGGTGATCGCGGTCGGCTGGATCGCCGGCCGCGCCCGCGTGCTCGGCGAGGGCGCGGCCGGCGTGCTGTCCCGGCTGTCCTACTTCATCGCGACGCCGGCGCTGCTGCTGCTCACCCTCGCCGAGGCGGACACGGCCGTGCTGCTGTCGACCACGCTGGTCGCCACGGCGGGCAGCGCGGTGGCGTGCGCCCTGCTCTACCTCGCCATCGCGCGGTGGCGGTGGCGGCTGGGCGCAGGTCACCTCGCCACCGGCGCGCTGGCCTCGTCCTACGTCAACGCGGGCAACCTCGGCGTCGCCATCGCCGTGTACGTGCTCGGCGACGCCTCGCTCGTGGCCCCGGTCCTGCTGTTCCAGGTGCTGGTCCTGGCGCCGATCGGCCTGACCGTGCCGGCCGCGTCACGCGATCCCGGCCAGGGCGCCCCGACCCGCACGCGACTGCTGACCCAGCCGCTGCGCACGCCCCTGGTGATCGGCTGCGCCCTCGGCCTGGCGCTCGCCGCGGTCGGCCGGCTGCCGCCCGCGCCGGTGCTGCGGCCGATCGAGCTCCTCGCCGACCTCGCCGTGCCGGCCGCCCTGCTCGCCTACGGCGCGAGCCTGCACGGCGCGCCACGCCCGGCGTCCGGCGGCACGGCCGGTCAGGTGTGGCTGGTCGTGGCGCTGAAGACGGTGGTGCAGCCCGCGTTGGCCTACGCCCTCGGCCGCTGGGTGGTCCGCCTGGACGACCCGGCACTGCCGGCCGTCACCATCGCCTCGGCGCTGCCCACCGCGCAGAACGTGTTCGTCTACGCCACGGCCTACGACCGGGGCGCGGAACTCGCCCGGGACGTCGTGCTGCTCACCACCGTCCTCTCGGTGCCGGTCCTCACCGGGATCGCCGTCGCGCTCGGCTGAGCCTCAACGCCGTGGCTCCACCGAGGACGCCACGACGAGCGGTGCGAGCTGGACCCAGTCGACGTTCGGGCCCCAGGCGGCGGGGTTGCCGAACGTGAGCGCGCCGTCGTCGGTGACCAGGTCGATCGGCGAGGTCTCCGGCCAGAAGCCGTCCCAGGTGTAGTTGTGGCGGTACGGCGCGCTCGTGGCGTGGCCGCCTTCCTCGGTGGCGACGAGCGTCCGGGTGATGGTGTCGGTGTTGTACGGGTGCCCGGTGTTCTTCTCGGCCTGCGCGTAGGCGACGGTCAGGTTGTACCGGCCGGCCCCGAACGCGGCCGGGCGCTCGACGGTCAGCGTGCCGCCGTTGCCCAGCCGGCCGACGTACGAGCCGCCGGAGGCCCACGGTCCGGTGGTCACCACCGCTCCCCCGGCGAGCCGGCCGGACTCGGCTTCGACGCGGACCGCACGACCGTCGGACCCGGCGTCGCGCACGGAGGTCAGCGTGCCGAGCACGAGCGGTGTGCGGCTCTCGTTCGACAGCACGACCTCGGTGATGCCCGCCTTGAGGTGCGCCGTGACGCGGCCCGACCACGCGCCGGCCCGGTCGGCGGTCAGGTCGCGCACCCGTCGCCCGGACAGGGCGAGGCCGAGCGCGCTGCGGTCGGCGCCGAGCCACGTGGTGGACAGCTCGTAGTAGCCGTCCTCGGCGGCGGACACGTACGTGGTCACGGTGTCACCGGGGCCGAGGACGACCGCGCCGGGTGCGGCCACCTGGAGCGCGCGGGCGCCGCGGTCGACCGTGCCGCCGGACCGGCGCGACTCGGTGAGCGGGTAGACCGTCCTCTCCGGACCGGTGACCTCGGTCAGGTCGAACCGGTCCAGCGTGATGTCGGACGGGCCGCCGAGGAAGCCGTCGGGGCCGCTGGTGCGCAACGAAACGCGGTGCCGGCCCGCGGTGAGCGTGATCGGCGTGTCGAGCCGGCCGCGGTAGACCCAGTTCAGCGTCGCCGGGAAGGTCAGGTCGCCCACGTGCGCGTCGTCGACGTACAGCGCCTGCCGGCCGACGAACCCGCCGGTGCCGTAGAACACCCCGAGCCGGTACGTGCCGTCACGCGGCACGTCCACGTCGACCGTGACGCGTGAGGCGGGGTCCTTCATGAAGCCGACGTCCTCGCGGCCCGACGTGGTGTAGCGCTGGGCCATGTCGTGCGAGCCCGAGCCGTCGTCCTGGGTGACGACGACGGCGTGCTCCACCGTGCCGGACTCGGCCTCGTGGCTCGCCTGCCACGGCGCGTCGGCGGCGGGCGGCGCGCCGAGGCCCGCCCTGGTGATCACGACCTGGTAGGCGGCCAGCGGGTCGCCGCCGGGCACCGCGACCGTCGCCCTGCCGTCGTCCACGCGGACCCTGGCCGCGCTGACGACGGGCGGCTGCCCGGCGTCACCCTCGTAGCCCGACCAGGTGGTCTTGGCGACCCGCACGTCGACCCGGTCGCCGAACACCCGCCGGTCCAGGCCCGTCACGGCGACGTCCACCGGGTTCGCCGTGCCGCCGAGCAGGACGGTCGCCTTGGCGTCGCCCCGGTCGTAGGCGGCCAGGCCCCGCAACGTGTCCCTAGTGCTCGGCCGCGGCGGCGTGACGCGGACCGTGTCGCCGGACAGGTCGGCGTACCACTTCGTCAGCCACCAGCCGCCGTTGGCGCGGCCCGCGCGCACGGCGTGGTCGCTGAGGTTGCCCGCCATCGTCCAGAACGCCATCTGGCCGTCGACCTTGGTCTCCTCCAGCATGGCGATCCACTGGACCAGTTGGCCGGGCACGGAGGTGTCACGCCGGTTGGAGTACTCGTTGATGTTGATCGGCCGCGGCGCGATGCCGAGTTCCCGTTCCAGGTCCCGGTAGTCCTCGTAGTGCTCGCGGTAGGTGGTCAGGGAGTCGGGGCCCAGCTCGTGCCAGGTGACGATGTCGGGCAGCACGTCGTTGGCCTTGGCGTGGGTGAGCAGGTCGCGCAGGTGGTCCGGTCGGTACCGCGTCTCGCCGGGGCCGGTGATGCGGGCATCGGGCAGCACGGACTTCACCAGCCGGTAGACCCTGGTCCAGTCGGCGAGGAACTCGTCCTTCTTGGCGGCCCAGTCGCCGTACCAGATCCAGTCCGGCTCGTTGAAGATCGTCCAGACGAACCGGTCGCGGTCCGGTCGCGCGGCGACCTTCTCCAACTGGGGCCGCAACCGCGCGATGTAGTCGTCGATCCCCAGGTCCTGGTACGGCCACGCGCTGTAGACGTCCTGCGCGTAGATGTGCACGTCGGCACCGCCGGCCGCGAAGTACCCGTCCGCGACCTTCAACGCGTCGCCGTTGGGGTGCTGCTCGCCGTCCGGCGCCTTCTGCGAGACCGTGCGCGGGCGCATGCCGGCGATGAGGTCGTGCGACGGGACGCCGGGGTCGCCGAGGCCGTAGAGGATGCCGGTGGCGCCGCCGTGGAACGCGCCCGTGGGCGAGCCCAGGTCGACGCGCAGCGTCTCGGCCGACGACTTCCGCGCCGAGACCGCGGTCGAGGTGGCGAGGACCATCACGGCGGCTGTCGTGCACGCCAGGAAGGGGGGTCGCATCAACGCTCCTTTTGTCACTTGACGGCGCCGCTGGTGATGCCGGAGAGGATCCGTCGCTGCGCGACCGCCAGGACGGCGACCAGCGGCAGGCTCATCAAGATCACGTAGGCGAAGATCAGGTGCCAGTTGTCGAGGTGCAGGCCGGCGCCGGCGACCCGGAACAGGTCGAGCGGCAACGTGTCGAGCCGCCCGCCGACCACGAAGAACGCGTAGAAGACGTCGTTCCACACGTAGAGGCAGATGAGGATGGTGGCGGTGGCCAGCACGGGCCGCAGCATCGGCAGGACGACGCGGCGGAACACCGTGACCGGGCCCGCGCCGTCGAGCTGGGCGGCCTCCTCCAGCGACACCGGGATCGTCCGCACGAACCCGGTGACGATGAAGATCACCGTGGACAGGTAGATGCCGAGGTAGACCCCGATCATGCCGACCGCGCTGCCCTGTCGCCGGTGGCCACCTTGGTCTGGATGCCCTGCTCGTAGGGGTCGGGGATGGTCACGACGTCCACCGTCGCGCCGGTGGCCTGCTCGAACGCGGCCACCACCCGTTCCGGCACGGTGTTGCTGTTCTGCGCCGCCCAGACGGTCAGCCGCACGCCGTCGAGCGGCGCGGTGGGGTCGGCCCAGCTCACCGCCCCGCCGGCGGGCGCGTCCTGCGCGGACGGGTCGCTGCACGCCGCGAGGCCGAGCGCGAGCGCCGCGGCGGAGGCGACGCGGAGCCATCGGTTCATCGTGCTGTTCCTCCGGTGGGTGGGGTGGCCGGTCCTCGCTCTCCGCCGGGGGCGATCCGGAAGAGCCGCGCGGAGGCGGTGTCGTGGTGGGCGGGCGCCAGGGTCAGCGAACCCGTGCCCTGGTCCCAGGAGTGGCTCCACGCGGGCAGCTCGCGCGGGTAGAGCACGTCGACGTCGACCGATCGGCCGCGCAGGTGCGGCAGGGACAGCGTCACGTCCGGGCCCGTGCCGTCGCGCCGCCACACGGCCACGTGCGTGACGTCACCAGACCTGAGGCCCAGGCTGAGCCACGGATCGCTCCACCCGGGCAGCCCCAGCGGCCACACCGGCGCCGACACCGCCAGGTCCGCGCGGATCTCCCGGAACACCCGCACCGCGTCGCGCACGGACCGCAGCTGGTCGGCGTTCATGAGGTCCAGCCGCCCCGACAGGTAGAGCCGGCCGAGCATCCCCGTGCACACGGTGTAGGCGAACAGCTCGTCCGCCATGTCCGGTTGGGGGTAGGCCCAGCTCGCCGACTGCTCCGGGAGGACCGACATCGGCGCCGACACCGCGATCGGCGGGTAGCGCAGGGGGTCCTGCTGGTCGCTGGTGGACTGCAACTGCATCCGGGACAGCAGCGCGTAGTCCATGCGCATCGCGCCGGACGCGCAGTTCTCCAGGACCAGGTCGGGGTGCCGGTCCAGGAGCCGGTCCAGCCACTCCAGGTGCGCCCGGTTGTGCGCGAGCAGGCCCGCGCCCGCGCTGTCGGCGGCGAAGTCCGTGCCCGTGCCCGGGTCGACGTTGTAGTCGAGCTTGAAGTAGCCGACGCCGAGGTCCTCGACCAGCCGGTCGACCACGTCGTCCAGGTGCGCGACCGCGCTCGGGTGGCGAAGGTCGAGCACGTACCGGTCGTGCTCGACCAGCCGGACACCGCCGCGTTGGAGGAACGCGGCAGCCGGGAGCTTGTCGGCCATCGGGCTGCGCACCCCGATCACCTCCGGCTCGAGCCACAGGCCGGGCACCATGCCACGCTCCCGGATGCGGGTGAGCACCTCGGCGATGCCGCGTGGGAACCTGGTCTCCGACGGCCGCCACTCGCCGACGGCGTCCCACCAGCTCGAGCCGTTGTCGTACCAGCCCGCGTCGACGCAGAACACCTCCGCCCCGACGTCGGCGGCGGCGTCGACCAGCGGCAGCAGCTTCGCCGTGGTCGGATCGCCCATCAGCGTGTTCATGTAGTCGTTGAACACCACCGGCAGTGCGGACCGGTCGCGGTGCGGGCGGACGAGCTCGCGCCGGTGGGCGGTCAGCGCGGCGACCGCGCCGTCCACACCGGACTCCGACACGGCCACCGACACGGGCACGGTGGTGAACGCCTCGCCGGGCAGCAGGAAGTGCTGCCACTGGTGGTCGACGTCCGTCGGCCCGAGCAACGCCACGTACGCGCCGTCCAGCCGTTCGCCGACCTCCCACCGCCACGCGCCGTTGTGCTCCACCTGCCACAGCCACGCCTGACCGGTCCGGCGGTCCGCGAGCCCGGCCGTGGGCAGGTGCGTGCCGGTGGACCAGGTGCCCGTGCTCACGGCGGCGAACCGTCCCCGACCGTGCTGGCCGTGCAGCCGGAGGTTGAGGTCGGGGGTCACGCCGTCGCGCAACGGGTGGCGCGCCCACCGGCCCTCGCCCAGCCACTCGCTCTCGCCGCGCAGCAGCTCGAGGTCCCCGACCCGGGCGCCGGGGAAGCCCGCGGCGAACGACGTGACGCCGTGCAGCAGCACCGGGACGTCACCCCGGTTGGTCACGGTGGTGCGGACCTGGCAGGCCGCGACGCCGCCGACCGACCGGAACGTCGTCCGCGCAAGCAGCCCGGTCCGCTCGTCGCGCACGTCCACGTGCAGCTCGCTCCACTTGCCGTCACGCGTGCGGGCGGAGCCAGCGTAGACCATGCGCCCGCCGAGCGCGGTGTCCGAGAACCGGTGCGAGGCGCGGGCCCGACCCTCGCCGGCGACCATCAGCTCCACCAGCGGTTGCGTCGCCCTGGGGTGGTCGGACCGCGGCCCGGCGGCCAGCGTGCGGACGCCGACCGGGCCGTCCGGTGACACGTCCACGACGAGTTCCAACGCCGAATGGCCCCAGACCACGCTCGTGGCGGACTCCGATGAGATCACGGTGCTCCTGTCGTGCGTTCGGCGACGGGTTCGCATTCGTGCTGATCGAGGCCATGTGATCGGTCACATACCGACGCCGAGTGTGACCGGTCACACGAACAGGTGGACAGACCGCGTTACCTTGTTGTTACCAACATCGCGGTGGACGAGTTCTCAACGACCGCGCGGCGGGGCGGTCGACTCGCGGACCACGAGGGACGGCGCGGCGAGGTCGACGGCGGGCCGCGGCACGCCCGCCACCTCGGCCACCAGCGCCGCCAGGCAGGCGCGGCCCAGCGCCACGAAGTCCATCCGGACCGTGGTGAGCGCGGGCGTCCAGTAGGCCGCGCCGGGCACGTCGTCGAAGCCGATGATGCTGACGTCGCCCGGGACGTCCCGGCCGGCTTCGTGCAGGGCGCGGCGGACCGCCATGGCCGTGTCGTCGTTGCCGCACAGGATCGCGGTGACGTCCGGGTCGGCCGCCAGCCGCCGTCCCGCGAGGTAGGCCGACCGCACGTCCCACTCGACGGGCACGACCGGCGGCGCCGGCGCGCCCACCTCCCGGAGCGCGTCGCGCCACCCGCTCTGACGGGCGCTCGTGCCGGTCTCCGACGGGATCGCGACGTGGTGCACCGTGCGGTGGCCCAGGGACAACAGGTACCCGGTCGCGTCGGCGGCGGCCTGCCGTTCGTCCAGGTAGATCATGGCCCGCCCGGTGCCTGCCAGACCTCCCGCCTCGGTCGCGGCCACGGCGGGCACGGCCGCGGGCAGCGCACGCAGGACGCCCGCGCCGGCGGCGTCGAAGGCGATCACGACGATGCCGCCCGCGTTGGGGTCGCTCACGTACTCGACCGCGTGCCGGACGTCCGCGGGGCGGTCCGACTCGACCACCCTGACGCCGACCGCGAGGCCTTTCAGGCGCGCGGCCTCCTCGATGCCCCGCAACGTGGCGGCGTACCCGTAGAGCGTGGTGTCGGCGATGACCACCGTCACCGCGCCGGCCCGGCCCGAGCCCAGCGCGCGGGCGGCCCGGTTGGGCCGGTACCCGAGCCGCTCGATCACGTCGAGCACCTGCCGGCGGGTGTCGGGGTTGACGTTGGGCGACTCGTTGAGCACGCGTGACACGGTCTGGTACGAGACGCCCGCGGCCGCCGCCACGTCACGGATGCTGGGCACGGCCTCCCGCCCGCGCTTCCGAGCAGGCACGCCGGGAGATCGTCCTGTCACCCCGTCATCGTGATCGCCTCCGACGACCACGTCAAAACCACGTCGGGCGGTGCCGCCCTGCGCCGTCGCACGTCGAGGGGTCGTTCGCGGCAGCCGCGACTCAGCGGTGGCGGCTGAACCAGTCGAGCACGAGCCTCGCGACCTCGTCCGGCCGGTCGAGGTGCATGAAGTGGCCGGCGTCGGCCAGGACCCGCACCGACGAGCCTTCCGCGAGGCCGGTGGCGGCGTCGGCGAAGTGCTCCGGCGCGATGCAGCCGTCGTCCTCGCCGGCGAGGACGAGCATCGGGACGGCGGCCGGCGCCTCGGTCCTGGCGGCCAGGGCGGCGAGGTCCGGGTCGTGCAGCGACCGGTCGAAGTTGCCGCGGTAGATCCGCAGCACGTTGCGCAGCACGGCCGGGTCGCCGTACATCCCGTGCACGCGTGCGCGGTGTCCGCCGGGGTCGAGGCCGGGTGACCAGGTGGACCACAGGTAGTCGACCAGGCCGCGGTCGGTTTCGAGCACCGACTCGGCGACACCGGGCACCTGGAACAGCCACAGGTAGAAGAACCGTTGCTGTTGCGCGGGATCCCGGAGCACGGGGCCCAGCGTCTTCGGCGGCGGCACGGCCATCGTGACCGCGTGCCGCACCCGTTGCGGCCACGCCGCCGCCAGCCTGCCCACCACGCCCGCGCCGATGTCGTGCCCGATCAGGTCGATCCCGGCGTCCGGGGACAGGGCCCGCGCGACCGCCTCCGCGTCGGCGGCGAGCGTGATGCCGTCGGCGTAGGTCATCCGGTCCGCGGTCGTCGGGTGGTGGCCGCGCAGGAACGGCGCCACCACCCGACGGCCGGCGGCGACCAGGTGCTCGGCGAGCGGCCCGAACGTGGCCGGGTGGTCGGGGAACCCGTGCCAGCACACGACCACCGGCCCGTCGCCCGCCGCGAGCGCGGGGAAGTCGAGCCGATCGGTCTCGATCACGATCTCCTCGAAGTCCATGGCCTCGAACCTGGCGCCGTGACCGGGCGGGCACGGCACTAGCCGCGGACGGGCAGGCGCACGGTGACGTCCCGCAGCACCATCGCGCTCGGCGTGCGGCTGCCGTGCAGGAGGAACATGTCCGAGAGCGGGGTGACGGTGAGGAACAGCGACTGGCCGGCCGGGACCGTCGCGGCGACCGCCGGCAGCTCGATCGTGCGGCGGGCGCCCAGGTTCAGGCTATTCTCCCGGTGCGGCAGCACGTTGTTCTGGATCACCTTGGCGGTCAACGGCGACGTGCCGACGCTGAGGGCGAAGAACGCGCGGCTGTCGAGGCCGAGCGTGCTGACGACCGCGTCGAGCGTCGGCGACCCGGCGACGGTGAGCGGGCCGTCCGCGATCCTGATCGCCTGGGGCAGGCCGACGCCGGCCGTGGTGACGATGTCCGGCAGGGCGGCGGTGGTGGTCGGCGCGACGGAGTCCACGGTGACGCAGCCACCCTCGGCGGTCATGAGCTGGTACCGACCGTGGCCGGTGGTCGTGCGCGGCGCGCCCTGCAGGTTCTCGGCCAGGAACCGCAGTTCGAGGTCGTCGTAGCCGCCGTGCGCGGCGGAGCACGCGTCACCCGCGACGGCGTGCCCGGCGGGGATGGCGTTGGGCAGCGCGTGCCCGCCGTTGTAGCCGATGAGCAGGCTGTTCGCGCGGGCACGCGGGGTCAGGGCGCGGTCGAAGTTGTCGATCGCCTGGTCGAGCGGGAACAGGTTGTCGCTGATGCCCTGGCGCAGCAGCACCGGGATGTCCAGCCGGCGACCGGCGGCGGCGTGGTGCGCCGGGCCGTTGTCGCGGAAGAACTCGTCCATGGTGGTGGGCCAGTCGCCGGTGAGCAGGCCCTCGGCGTAGCCCGCGTGCAGCGTCGAGGTGTGCGCGTCGAGCGCGGCGGCGTACAGGGCGGTGACCCACGTGGTGCGGACGACTTCGCGCGGGGCGAGGCTGTCGTTCAGGGAGTGCCAGGTGATCTGGGGCGCGAGCGCGTCGAACCGGGTGCGGCCGGTCTTCATGACCTCCGTGAACGCGCCCGCGAACTGGAAGCCGCCGCCGTAGGAGCCGCCGACGGCACCCAGGACCGGGTCGCCCGGACCGTTCGTGCGCACCCAGTCCAGCGAGGCGACGTGGTCGATCACCCGGATGACGTCCTCGCCCTCGAACGCGGGGTCCTCCACGTGCGCCTTGCCGCCGCTCTCGCCGAAACCGCGCTGGTCGATGCTGACCACGCCGAAACCCGCGTCCAGGTACCGCCGGAACGAGCCGGGCGCGGACGTGCGGCCGCCGCCCCAGCCGTGGCTGTGCAGGAGCACCGGCGCCCGGTTGTCGCGGGAGGCGGCGGCGGGCTTGAAGACGCTGACGCAGATGCTCACCGGTCCGGGCTCCAGCGGATCGGCCTCCGGCACGCTCGCGAGGCAGACGTGGTCCGGCGCGGGGTGATCGGCGCTCGCGGCGGCGGGAGGGGTCACGGCGACGGCCGCGACGACGAGTGCGATCACCAGGCGCATCGGGTTCCTCCGGTCGATCAGGGCGCGTCGATCGCGCAGTGGGTCCAACGAGCGACCGTGAAGATCGTCACGTCGGGTATACCTTGTGCGCAACTTAATCGTGCACTAGCTTTATGGCATCACCCCGCAAGACGAACCGAGGAGCACACGATGACCGGCCAGAACCCCACCGTCGTCCTGGTACACGGCGCGTTCGCCGACGGGTCCAGCTGGGCCGAGGTGATCGACCTGCTGCGGGCGCGTGGCGTGGAGGCGCTCGCGGTGAGCAACCCGTTGCGCGGGCTGGCGCACGACGGCGACTACGTGGCGAGCGTCGCCGGGCAGGTCGACGGGCCGGTCGTGCTGGTCGGCCACTCGTACGGCGGCCCGGTGATCACGCACGCGGCCACCAAGACGCCGAACGCCAAGGCGCTGGTGTACGTGGCGTCGTTCGGCGTGGACAAGGGCGACAGCGCGTTGAGCTCGGTCGAGGGCTTCCCGCCCGTGGCGCTGAACACGTCGCTGGTGCCGCAGCAGTTCCCGGACGGCGACAGCAGCGACACGGAGTTCACGATCCGCCGTGACGCGTTCGCGAGCGTGTTCGCCGCCGACCTGCCGGACTCGGTCACCGCCACCGCCGCGGTCAGCCAGCGCCCGATCGCGGCCCGTGCCCTCGGCGAGCCGCTGTCCGTCGAGCCCGCGTGGAAGACCCTGCCGTCGTGGTTCGTGGTGGCGACGGCGGACAACGCCATCCACCCGGACTCGCAGCGCGCCGCCGCGGACCGGCTCGGCTCGACCACCGTCGAGGTGGAGGCCTCGCACGCCATCGCCCTCTCCCGCCCGACCGAGGTGGCCGACCAGATCCTCGCCGCCGTCAGCGCCATCTCCTAACCCCTCGCGCGTGTCGAACCTCCACGCCCGGCGTGTCGAACCTCCAGGACCCCCGAGTTCTACGCTCACGTTCGCCCCGGACCGCTCGGCCGTGTCCTGAACGTGGAATTCGGGGGTCCTGAGTGGACGACACTCGGGGTCTGAAGGTTCGACACGCGGGACGCGAGCGTTCGACACGCGCGGTGGTGGAAGGATTCCGGGTATGCGGGTGCTGCTGGTTGAGGACGACGAGCCGATCGCCGAGTCCCTCACGCGGGGGTTGGGCAGGTACGGGTTCGACGTCGAGTGGGTGCGCACCGGGGCCGAGGCGCTGGCGGCGGAGCCGACCGACATCGTCCTGGTCGACCTCGGCCTGCCGGACATGGACGGGCTGGACGTGTGCCGCGAGCTGCGCGCCCGCGGCGACGTGCCGATCATCGTGATCAGCGCGCGGGCCGACGAGACCGACCGCGTGGTGGGCCTGGAGATCGGCGCGGACGACTACGTGTCCAAGCCGTTCGGCGTCCGCGAGGTGATCGCCCGGATGCGCGCGGTGCTGCGGCGGGTCCGGCCCGCGCTGCCCCAACCCGACGCCACCCGGTCGCCCGACGCCCAGCCGACCAGGCTCACGATCGACCGCCGGGCACGACGGGTGCACGTCGACGGCATCGAGATCACCCTGACGCCCAAGGAGTACGACCTGCTGGCGTTCCTCGCCGAAGCGCCCGGCGCGGTGTTCACCCGCGAGCAGATCATGGAGGCGGTGTGGGACGCCAACTGGTTCGGCCCGACCAAGACCCTCGACGTGCACGTGGGCGCGCTGCGCCGCAAGCTCGGTGACGCGGTCGCCGTGGAGACCGTGCGCGGGGTCGGGTTCCGGTTGGTGCTGACGTGATCCGCCAGCTGGTCGCGAGCTACGTGCTGCTGGTGCTGGTGGCGATCGCCGCGTTCACCGTCCCGGTGGCGTTCACGCTCACCGACCAGCTCTACCGCGACGAGGAGAACTCCGCACGCCGGGAGGCGGAGACGGCCGCGCTGCTCCTCGCGCCCGACGACGCGCCGTCCCGCCAGGCGCTGGCCCGCCTGGTCGACGCCTACGAGCGGCAGACGCCGGGCCGGTTGGACGTGCTGACCGCCGCACGCACCGCCGTCGACCCGCTGCCGCTGCCCACCGCCACCGACGACCCCGCGTTCACCGAGGCGTTGAACGGCCGCGAGTCCCTGCGGTGGGGCGACGCCGAGGCGCTGGGCGCCGAAGGTCTCGTGCTGGCCGTGCCTGCAAAGTCGCCGGACGGCGCGGTCGTCGGCGCGGTCCGGATCAGTTACCCGTCCGGTCCGCTGAGCACGCGGCTGTGGCAGATCTGGGGTTTCCGCGCGGCCCTGGCCGTCACGGTGCTGATCGCGGCGGCCGTGGTCGGCTTCCTGCTCGCCCGCCGGCTGACCCGCCCGCTGCGCGAGCTCAACCGGATGGCGGGCAGGTTGCGCGACGGCGACCTCACCGCACGGGTCGAGGAGACCGGCCCGCCGGAGACCCGGACCCTCGCCGGCACCCTCAACACCGCGACGGAGACCATCGGCACCCTCGTCGGCTCGCAGCGCGCGTTCATCGGCGACGCCTCCCACCAGCTCCGCACTCCCCTCACCGCGCTGCGCCTGTCGCTGGACAACATCGCCGACGGCGTGGACGACCCGTACGTGCGCGAGGACGTCGACCACGCCACCGCCGAGGTGGTGCGGATGAGCAGGCTGGTCAACGGCCTGCTCACGCTCGCCAGGGCCGAGTCCACGGTGGCCGCGCCGGAACCCGTCCGGATCGTCGACGTGGTGGCCGGCCGGTTCGACACCTGGCGGGCCGCCGCCGAGGAGCGCGGGATCCGGCTCCGGCACGACGCCGCCGACCCCGACCTGCGCGCCCTCGCCGGGCACGGTCACCTGGAGCAGGTGCTCGACAACGTGCTGTCCAACGCGCTCGCCGTCTCACCGGACCACGCCGCGATCACCGTGGCGAGCAGGCGGGAAGGCCGCAAGGCGGTGATCGAGGTGGTCGACCGGGGTCCGGGCCTGCCGGCCGCCGACCGCGAGCGCGCGTTCGACCGGTTCTGGCGCGGTCCCGGGCTGACCGGCCGCTCCGGCTCGGGCCTCGGGCTCGCGATCGTCAAGCAACTGGTGGCCGACGACGGCGGCTCGGCGAGCCTGCACGAGAGCGAGCACGGCGGGCTGTGCGTGCGGATCGCGCTGCGAGCCGCCTGAGCCGCAGTGCCCTGAGCCGGAGTGCCCGGTCAGTGCGCCCGGTCAGTGCGCCCGGTCAGTGCGCTTCGGGCATGGCCGACGAGTGGTGGTTGACGATCAGCCACTTGCCGTCGAGGCGCTCGTAGGCGAACGTGTAGCGGGCGTCGACCTGCGTGCCGTTCGCGGCCAGGGTGAAGCGGTAGACGCCGGCGTCGATCGCGGTGTCCGGGCCGAGCACCGCCACGTGCGACTCCAGGATCTCGCCGCTGGGCTTGTTGGCCAGGAAGTGCTCGAAGTAGTCCACGATCTCGGCGCGATCGGACCGGACGTTGTCCGACAACGTCGGCAGCAGCACGGCGTCCGGCGCGTAGAGGTCGGCGACCTGCCGCGCGTCGCCGGTGGCCAGCGCGCGGTTCCAGGCGCCGAACAACGCCGCGACCTCCTGCGCGGACGGCTCGGCGACGGCGGTGGTGGCGGTGGCCGGTTGCTCGTTGCCTGAGGCCGTGCCGCACGCGGTCAGCGTGACGGCCAGGGCCACCGCGGTGATCGCTCCGGAACGGGTGCGGCCAACGTTGCTCATCGTCATCTCCTGCGGGTGGTGCGGATGTCGCGTTCCACTTTCGTGTGACGAGCGGAAGCGACAGCACAGGAGAACGACAACGCCGAGCAAGGGTTCCGCCAAGAAACGGCGTGGCCGACCCGGAAGCCGGCCACGCCATCGGGATCAGCCGACCTTGCCGACGCCCGCCCCGGCCATGACGGCGGCCTTCACCGTGTTCGGGTCGTCCAGCGTGTAGGAGTAGTAGTCGCGCGGCTCCTGCACGCTGCCGCTGCAGTCGGGCGTGCCCGACTCGCCGACGAACACGTTGTTCCGCGCCACGCACCGCCCGCCCGGACCGGCGTAGTTGTTGCTCACCGGCTCCTCGACGTCCTCGAAGTGGTTGCCCTCGACGACGCAGCCCGAGTCCGCCTGGCACGCCACGCCGACGTCGGTGTTGTAGAGGTAGTAGTTGTTGAACACGTGCACCGGCTCGCCGAACCGGACCCGGGGGTTGCGCTGCGGCGTCTTGTCGAACCAGTTGTGGTGGTAGGTCACCTTGAGCCGGCCGACGTCCTGCGCGCCGTTGCCGTCGTCGTGGCCCAGCAGCATGTTCTTGCTGTGGTTGTGGGTGTGGTTCCACGAGACGGTGACGTAGCTGGAGCCGCGCTTGATGTCGATCGCGCCGTCGTAGCCGTTCGACAGGTCGTTGTGGTCGATCCACACGTGGTGGGAGAACATCTGCACGTTGATCGCGTCGTCGGCCCAGTCGCGGAACACGAGGTTGCGGACGATGACGTTGCGCACCGCGTCGGCGGGCGGCGAGGTGACGGCCGAGACCGGCAGCCCGATGTTCAGCCCGCCGCCGGTGAGACCGGAGGCCGACCCGATGCCGACGATCGTCTTGTCCGACGTGACGTCGTGCATCGGCCCGGGCAGCGCGATCATGCCGCGCACGCAGATGTTCAGCGGTCCGGCCTGGGCGATCGC
Source organism: Actinosynnema sp. NPDC023794 (assembly GCF_040639675.1). NCBI lineage: Bacteria > Bacillati > Actinomycetota > Actinomycetes > Pseudonocardiales > Pseudonocardiaceae > Actinosynnema > Actinosynnema sp. NPDC023794. The sequence goes on from NZ_JBFAFR010000010.1 coordinate 232,296, forward strand.
GGCCAGGAACTCCGCCGCCGTGTCGACCTCGACCGTGGGACCACCGGCACCGCCGGACGTGCCGCTCTGACCCCACGCGGTGACGGAGGCGAACCCCTGGGGACGCCCGGACGTGGCGCACGTGCCGGGTTGGTGCGAGGTGGTGGTCGTGGTGGTGGTGGTGCTCGTCGGCCCGCCCGGTCCGGCCACGTCGGTCACCAGCACGTCGTCGAACGTCGCCGCCGCGTAGTAGGTCGCCACGCCGATCCGGCCGCTGCCGAACGTGGCGTCGGTCGCCGTGACGACCTGAGCGCCGTCCACGAAACCGCGCAGCGTGCTGCCGAACACCTCCAGCCTCACCGTGCGCCAGCTCCCGACCACCACGGCCACCGGCGCGGTGGCCAGGGCGGTGTGCCCGCCGCCGACCCGCTTGCCGAGCACCGCGGCGCCGGCGTTGGACAGGGCCAGGTAGTAGTAGTTGCCGGTGTTCTGAACCCGGGCCGTCACGGCGACGTGCCGGTTCGAGCCGTTGAACGCGGTCGGCTTGACCCGTGCCCGCACCGACTGGCCGGACCACACCGTGCCCGCCACCGCCCTGGCGTCGGCGCTGGTGCCGGACTGGCGCCAGGCGCGCGACCCGTCTGCGACCACCGCCCAGCTGCCGCCGCTGGAGCTCCAGCCGGTCGCGTTGCCGTCCTCGAAGTCGTCGTCGAACAACGTCGCGGCCGATGCCGAAGGCACCAGCAAAACCGCCACCGCGACCACGAACGCGCTCGCCACGGCGGCGAGCGACGCTAATCTGCCGTGCTTGCTCAAAAAAGCCTCCTGTGCTGGACCGGGCGTTCTGCGCCCGATTCCGCCGACCCTTCGGCGTTCACGGTGGTGAATGCGTTCACGCTGGTGAACGTAGGTGTGGACGCGTTCGGGCGACGGCTGCCGACAAACGGAGGCGGCGGTTGGCGGCACGCTCTCGAAAGTGCTTCGAATCCTTGCGGCGAAGGTAGGGCTTCGTTTCCGGGACGTCAACGCCACGCCACGCGACGGGTTGGAAACCGATCCGGGAACCGATCCGGAACGGGTTTTCAGGGGCCGTCGACCGGGATCGTGTCGAGGACCGACGCGGCGATCGACGCGGCCGGTTCCGCGTACGCGCCGGCGAGGGTGTGGAAGAGCTGCTCGGCGCGGATCGCGGGCCAGTCCTCCGGCAGGTGCTCGGCGGGCAGCCGGGGGTCCTGGCGGACGAGTTGCAGCCACTCGGTGTGCAGCAGCAGCTGCCTGGCCAGGTCGTCCGGCGCGTCGGCCAGCGGGCGGTCGTGGTCCCAGCGGCGCAGGAACACCTGGTAGCGCTCGGCGATCGCGGGCACGTCGAACGCGGTGCGCGCGATCTGCACGGCCTCGGTCGGCTTGGCCGTGTGCGCGGTGAACACCTTGAGGTGGTCGTCCAGGTCGAGCTCCTCGACCAGGGCGGGCACGTCCACGACGCCCGGCGCGACCCACAGGCCGTTCTGCAGCGGGCCGAACCCGCCCCAGATCAGCCGTGAGCGCAGGTCGTGCCGCTGGCTGCGCCACGACTCGGGCACGGAGAACCCCACCACCGTCCAGGCGCCGTCCCAGTCGCTGTTGATCGCGCCGCTGCGCCAGACCCGGTGCTCGCCGTCCTCCAGCACGGCCGTCGAGCGCGCGGTCAGCCCGAAGTACGTGCGCCTGCCGACGCGGTGCCGCGCCAGCAGGTCCCGCTTGACCATGCGGGTCAACGTCGAGCGCACGGCGTCCTCCGACACCCCGACCCGGGCGAACACGTCGATGACGCTGCCGGAGAAGACCGCGACGCCCCGGTTCAGCACGTGGATGCCGAGGAAGCTGAGCATCAGCGACTGCGGCCGGACCGATGCCTCCTGCTCACGGACCTGCGGGTCGTCGTGCGGGATCACCGGGCGAGCGTAACCCCGGCTCCGCGCCCTTGTGCGACCCGGCCGATCCGCTACCCTCAACATGAAACACCTTCATCTTCGGGTCGAGTGAAGGGCGGTCGCGGTGAAGCGGATCGCGTTCCTGCTGGCGCTGGTGCTTACCACGTCCACGGCCCCCGGCGTCGCCGCGCCGGACGAGCTGTGGTTCGACGGCTCCGCCGTGACCGTCGCCGACGGCGCGTTCCGCGACGAGCACGGCCGCGAGGTGGTGTTGCGGGGGTTCAACGCGTCCGGCACGGCCAAGCTCGCCGAGCACCGGGGCCTGCCGTTCGCGAGCACGGCGGACGCGCGGTCGTCCGCAGCGGCGATGCGGCGGATGACCGGCGCGAACGCGGTGCGCTTCCTCGTCACCTGGGCGTGGGTCGAGCCGGAGCCGCGCCGGATCGACCTCGCCTACCTCGACCGCGTGGGCGAGCAGATCGGCGCGTTCACCGACCAGGGCATCCGGGTCTACCTCGACTTCCACCAGGACCTGTACTCGCGCCACCTCTTCAACCGCGACAGCTGGTACACCGGCGACGGCGCGCCGGAGTGGGTCGTGCGCGCGGGCGGCTACCCGAAGGAGTCGTGCGGGATCTGCGTGCACTGGGGCCAGAACATGAAGAGCAACAACGCGGTCACCGCCGCGACGCGCGACTTCTGGCACAACCGGGAGATCGCCACGTCCGCCGGGCCGATCCGGATCCGCGACGAGTTCCTGCACCAGGCGGGCGAGGCGATGCGGCGCCTGAAGTCGACGCTGCCGGCCGAGGCGTTCCGGCTCGTGCTCGGCGTCAACCCGCTCAACGAGCCCTACGCCGGGCGGTACGACCAGGGCCAGGACGGCGTGGCCTGGGAACGCGACCTGCTCATGCCGTTCTACCGGCAGTTCCGGCAGCGGATGGACGACGCCGGGTGGGCCGACAAGCCCGCGTTCGTCGAGCCGCTGGTGTTCTGGAACCAGAACGTGGACTTCTTCGCGGAGCCGGGCGGTTTCCCGGCGGTGCCGACGCTCGGCGACCGCTTCGTGTTCAACTCGCACTTCTACGACGGCAAGGCGCAGTCCGGTCTGCTCAAGCCGGGCAAGGCGGCCGACGGCGAGTACACCGCGGACTTCAACCGGATCCGGGACCGGGCGGGGGCGCTCGGCACGGCCGGGATCGTGTCGGAGTTCGGGCACCCGGTCGCCGGTTTCACCTCCGACAAGAACCCGACCGTGCTGAAGGCGATGTACCAGGCGCTGGACTCCCGGCTGCCCGGCGCGCGGTGGTGGGCGGGCGCGGCGGCGTCCGGGCCGGTGTTGTCGGGCAGCCAGTGGCACTGGGACGTCAACTACGGCCGGCACCACGAGTTGATGAACGACAACCCGGACAAGGTCCGCACCGAGGGTGACGCGATGAACGACGAGCACTTCTCGGCGGTGCGCGTCGACGACGGCGGCAACCACGTGCTGACGGTGGAGGGCCGGGTCGTCGACCGGCTGTTCCCGCGTGCCGTCGCGGGCCGGACGGCGGCGTTCGCCTACGAGGACCGCGCACGGGACGGCGGCGCGGTGCTGTCGTGGAACCGGGTCCCCGACACGATGCCCGCGGTGCGCGCGCTCGTCGGGACCGGGCAGTTCGGCGTGCTCGTGTGGCGTGGCAACGGTGTCGCCGCGCCGACGGAGCTGCACCTGCCGTCGTCGTTCCCGCCCGCGTCGACCACGGTGGTGAGCGATCTCGGCGCGCTCACCGGACTGCCCGCCCACACCGGTGCCGGACCGGTGTCCGTCGCGCCGGAGCCGGGCGTGCCCGGCGTGAACCGGCTGCTGCTGTCCACAGAGGACACCGGCCTGCACTTCGCGCTCGTGGCGAACGGCGCGTCCGCCGGATCGGTGACCGCCGCACGGGCGGAACTGGCCGCGTGGGTGGCCGCCACCTTCCGCTGACCCACGCTGGTCCAGGACGGCGCGAACCTGCCCGGCGGCGTCCGCCCCGCTCGGCGCGCAAGGGTTTCGCGGGTGGTTGCGCTGTCCGGCCGACACCGCGGCGGGCCGCCAGGGGTTACCGTTCGATCGATCCAGGACATCCTCGCAACGGAGCGATCATGCCCGACTTGCGCGCGTCGCTGGCCGCCTTGGCGCTCGCGACCGCCCTGCCGTTCGTCGCCGCGCCGTCGGCGGTCGCCGAGCCCACGATGGTCGTCACCGAGCTGGGCCGCCTGCCCGGTCACCCCGACCACCACGTCACCGGGATCAACGACCTCGGCCAGGTGGTCGGCAGCGCCCAGGGTCACGGGACGCCGACGCACGCCGTGCTGTGGTCGCCGCGCGGCGGGGCGAGCGACCTCGGTCCCGGCCTGCTGGTGGGGATCAACCAGCGCGGCCAGGTGCTCGGGTTGGAGGCCCGCGCCGCCACCGCGCCGTACCAGCACAAGCCGTGGATCTTCTCCGGCGGCGTGCGGACGACCGTCATGCACACCTACGCGGCGTGGGCGACCGCGCCGGCGATCAACGGCAACGGCGTCGTGCCGGTGAACTACTCGACGTCCCTGATGCGCCGGCAGCACAACCGCGCCGCCGTCTGGAAGGGCGGTCGGCACACCGAGCTGTCGCTGTCCGGGCCCGACCTGTGGGTGCACGGGATCAACGACGCCGGTGTCGTGGTCGGCAGCTACGCGTCCGCCGCCGACCAGGACTTCGCCGCCGTCCGCTGCGTCGACGGCGCGTGCACGCGGCTGGGCGGCTCGTCGGGTTACGGCCCCTACGTCCCGGAGGCGGTCAACGAGACCGGGGTCGTCGTCGGCAACCGCGGCACGGTCGCGTTGCGCTGGGAGGGCGACGAAGCGACCGTGCTGTCCGAGAACGGCCGGGTCGCGCACGGCGACCAGTCGCTCAACGACCGCGGCGACGCGGTCGGGTGGGCGGCCGAGGACGACGGCGTGCCCCACGCGGTGCTGTGGCCCGCGGGCGGCAAGCAGGTCGACCTCGGCGTGCCCGCGCCGGCCGAGGCCGTGGCGATCAACGAACGCGGCGACGTCATCGGGTGGACCGCGGCCAACGAGTGGTCCTCGGCCCGCGGGTTCCTCTGGCGCGACGGCCGGGTCACCTACCTCGACCCGCCGACCGGCCACCACAGCCTGCCCGTCGCGATCAACAACCACGGCGTCGTCGTCGGCCACACCACCGGCACGGACAGCACCAACCGGCCCGTGGTCTGGACGCCGCTGCCCACCGCTCACGACGAGTGGGCGTTGCGGTAGAGGCGGACGGCGTTGCGCATCGCCATGGTCACGGTCATCGAGCCGACCCGGGGCACGAAGACCGAGGCGCGTTCCACCACGTCGTCGGCGAAGTTCTTCATGGTGGAGAAGTTGAGGCACACCGCGCCCGGTTTGATCTCGTCTGCCCGGACCAGCGGGAAGTCGCGTGACGGCACACCGGTGACCACCACGTCCGCCTCGGCGAGGGCGGTGGCCCGGTCGGTGGCCACGGCGTCCACGTGGTGGCCCTGGATGCCCGCCGCGTGCCGGAACGCCAGCGAGCCCGAGATGTCGAACGACGTGACGTCCGCGCCGTCGTTGGCCAGCATGGCGGCCAGCGGGCGTCCGACGATCTCGCTGCGGTTGAAGACGCACGCCTTCACCGACGCCAGCGGGGTGTCGCCGTCACCGCGGAACGCGCCCGCCTCACCCAGCAGCTTCATCACGGCCAGCGGGGTGCAGGGCAGGACGGCCCGGCGGGTGCCGGCGTCGTCGATGAACCGCCGGTTCTCGTAGAGGCAACGGCTCCAGAACGAGTGCAGGCCCTCGACGTCCTTGCGCGGGTCGACCAGCTCGCGCAGCCAGCGGTCGCGTTCGGGGTCGCGGACCGGGTAGTAGACGAACACGCCGTGCACGCCGTCGTCCGCGCCGGCGTCGCGGACGGCCGCCTCGACGTCCTCGGCGCGTGGCGTGCGGAGGTCGAAGTCGATGCCGACCTCGGCGCACGCCCGCCGGGTGTACTCGGCGTAGGTCCGGGCCGGCCGGTCGCCGTCGACCAGGAAGCCGACGACGGTGAGGCGTTCCGGGATCGTCGCCAGGTCGGCGCGGATCCCGTCGCGGATGGATTCGGCGAGGTCGGCCGGGTCGATGGTGCGGGCGGTCATCGGGACTCCTCCGGGGTGGTGCTCTCGATGCGGGTGTGCGCGGCCACGGCGGCGCGGCGCACGGCGTCCAGTCGTGCGGTGAACGCCGCCGCGTCGGCGCCGAGCCCCGCCACGTTGACCTCGGCTCCGCGCAGGGTGGCCAGGACGGACCCGAGCAGCAGGTCGGCGCCCGCGCGGACGTCGCTGACGACCGTGCCGCTGACGACGGGCAGCACCGAGTGCGCCCACTCCAAGGCTTCCACCGCGTCCGCGGCGGCGGTCAGCGGGCCTTCCGTGGCCGCTGCCGACGCCGACGCGACCGCGGCCTCCCGGGCGGCCCGTTCCTCGTCCGTGGAGCGCGGCAGCCGCCGTGCCCGGAGGTAGTCCTCGAACAGCTCCACGTCACGGTCGGCGGCGGGACCGAGGCGGTCGAGCAGCGACTTGCCCGCCGTGATCGCGTCGGCGACCGAGGGGTCGCGCCGGGCGGTGATCTCCAAGGCCATGAGCACCAGCGCGCAGCCGAACGCGGCCGTCACCGCGGCCACCGACCCGCCGCCGGGCGTCGGGCTCGCACTGGCCGTCCGCGCGCGCAGGTCGGCCAGGCTCAGTTCCCACAGGCTGTCCGTCACGCGACGATCTTCGCCTGCTCCGGCGTCGGCTGCCACCGCGTGTGGTCCCGCCCGTCGGGTCGGGTCCCGTCACCGTGCCCTTCCGTCGTGGCTGGTCGGCACGAGCCCGGTCCGGGGTGGACCCGGGCGTTCCCCGCCGCGGAACGCCCGGGTCGGCGTCAACCGGCGGACCTCCGACGGCCGACCAGCGCGATGGCCCTGGCCGCGAGCACGGCGACGCAGCCCAGGGCCGTCACCGCCAGCGCGACCATGAACGTCGGGTACAGGTACGGCACCTGGAGCCACGCCACGTCACGTCCCCGGTACAGGTAGCCGACGACCCGGTGGACCGTGAGCAGGAGCAGGAGCGGCAGCACCAGCGGGACCAGGCGCGCCACCGTCCACGCGGTCGACCGGCGGCGGGCGGCCCACCGTCGCGACCGGACCACACCGCGACCGTTCAGCGCCGCGAACACCAGGGCGAGGCCGAGCAGCACCGCGTCGACGACGGTGTGCGGGTCGTCCGCGGGCGGCAGTTGCCTGCCTTCGACCAGGGCGACCAGGCGCGCGCCGATCGCCTGGGCGTCGCCGTGCCGCATCCCGGTGTTGGCCAGGACCGCGATGCCGTGGCCGGACCCGGGCAGCAGCGCCTGGTAGGCGGTCGAGGTGAACAGGTCGCCGCCGTGGTCGACCAGCGGCGCGCCGGAAGCCGTGACGCCCACGAACCAGCCGAGGCCGTACGACTTCGACACGGCGGTCGGCGTGTGCGTCTCGGTGATGCTCCGCGGGGTGGCGATCGACGTGCCGTCGCGTCCGCGTCCGCCGTTGTTCTGCGCGATCAGCCACGCCGCCAGGTCGTGGGCGGAGGTCAGCACACCGCCGGAGCCGTTGCCGAACGCCGGCGGTTCGGGCAGCGCCACGGGCAGGCCGAGGACCGTGACGTGCCCCTCGGCGCTCGGCGGCAGGTCGCGCTCGGTGTCGGCGGTGCGGCTGTCGGCCATGCCGAGCGGGTCGAACACCTCGCGGCGCAGGTGGTCGGCGAACGGCAGGCCGCCGACGACCTCGACCAGCCGGGCGGCCACCTGGAAGTTCGGGTTGTGGTACTCCCAGCGCGTGCCGGGTGCGGCGGCCAGCGTCGAGTCGCGCATCGCCGCCACCGCCACCGCCAGGGTGCGCACCGGTGGGCCGCTGAACGACCGGTGGGTCGTGTCGGACATGCCGGAGGTCTGGTCGAGCAGGTGGCGCACCGTGATGTCGGCGGCGCGGGGGTCGGCCATCGTGAACTCGGGCAGGTGCGCGCGCACCGGGTCGTCGAGCCTGATCCGGCCGCTCTCCACGAGCCGCATCACCGCCACCGCCGTGAAGGACTTGCTCACCGACGCGGCGGCCATGGTGGTGTGCTCGGTCACGGCGTCGCCGCCGGGCGTGCGGCCGTACCCGGCGGTGTGCACGACGGTGGCGCCGCGGGTGACGGCCACCGCGACACCCGGCAGCGCGGTCTGCTCCCGGTACTGCCGCACGACCGCGTCGATGGCGGCGCCGTCGACGGTGGGTGGAACCGTGAGGGACGTGGCGGAGATGATCAAGGCGGACAGGATCGAGGTGAACACGCCGAGCAGTCTCCGAGCGTTCCGGTCGCGTGCCATCGGACCGTGGTCCGAGTTCCACGGGTCGACGCCCGGCTACGGTGCCACCATGGTGCGACTCGGCCCGAAAGGGCTGCTGGTGGTGGACGTGGTGGCCGCGGGCGTGGTCGTGGCGTGGGCGGTTCTGCGCGCGCCGGCGGTGGACGTGCTCGCCGTGGTCGCCGCCGTCGCGCTCGGGGTTCCGCTCGCCGTCCGCAGGCTCCGGCCCACCGCGGTGCTGTCCACCGTTCTGCCGGTCGGCGCGGCGGCGATCGTGGTCGGCACCGGGAACGAGTCGACGCTGGCCGCCATCGCGTTGGCGCTCTACCCGGTCGTGTTGTCGTCGTCCCGGTCGGGTGTGGTGGGCGCGGTCGCGTCGCTGGCGTGCGTGGCGGCGGCGGGTGTCGTGGTGGCGACCGTGCCGGGTCTGCCGCTCGTCCCGGCGCCGGCGGGCGCGGAGTCGTTCGCCACCAACCCCTTGTCCACCTTGCTGTTCAGCGCGGTGGTCGTCATCGGGTCCTGGGCGGTGGCCGCCGCCGTCCGCACGCGCCGGCGGCACGGCGCCGAGCTGGCCGAGTCGCGCACCGCGCGGGCGGTGGCCGAGGAACGGCTGCGCATCGCCCGGGACATCCACGACGTGGTCGGGCACAACCTCAGCCTGATCGCCATGAAGGCCGCCGTCGCCAACCACGTGGCGGGCACGCGCCCCGACGAGCGGGAGGCGGCGCTGAGGAACATCGAACAGGTCAGCCGGTCGGCCCTCGCGGACGTCCGGACCGTGCTCGGCGGGCTGCGCGAGCCGTCGGCCCCGGCGGGCGCCGCCGGGCTGGACCGGCTGGTGGACGACGCGCGATCGGCCGGCGTCACGGTGACCGCCGAGCAGGTCGACCTCTCCGGGACACCGGCGGCGGTGCGGATCTCGGCCTACCGCATCGTGCAGGAGGCGTTGACCAACGTGCGGCGGCACGGCCACCCGCCGCGTTGCCACCTGGTCACGGCCGTCGAGCCGGGCAGGCTCGTCATCTCGGTGGTCGACGAGGGCACGGCCGCGCCCGGCGCCGACGGGCACGGGCTGCTGGGCATGCGGGAACGGGTCGCGCTCCACGGCGGCACGCTGGACGCGGGCCCCGCTCCCGGCGGCGGGTTCGCGGTCCGCGCCACGCTCCCGTTCGACACCGGCGCCCACCGTGGTTGAGCCGATCCGCGTGCTGCTGGCCGACGACGAGCCGATGTTCCTCGAGACGATCCGGTTGCTGGTCGACGCGGCCCCGGGGGTGGAGGTGGTCGCGGAGGCGGGCACCGGCCGGGAAGCGTGCGACCTGGCCGCCCGGCACCGGCCGGACGTCGCGGTCGTCGACGTCCGGATGCCCGACCTGGACGGCATCGCCGCCACCCGGCGCCTCACCGCGCTGCCCGACGCGCCCAAGGTCCTCATCCTCACCACGTTCGACCTCGACGGCGTCGTGCACGAGACGTTGCGGGCAGGCGCCAGCGGGTTCCTGCTCAAGGACGTCCCGCCGCACCGGCTGCTCGACGCGATCCGGACGGTCGCGGCGGGTGAAGCGCTGCTCGCGCCGACCGTCACCCGCAGGCTCATCGCGGACTTCCTCCGCGCCCCCGCGCAGCCCCGCGCCCGACGGTCGCTCGACCGCGTGACCCCTCGGGAACGGGAAGTGCTCCACCTGATCACGCGAGGGCTGTCCAACACCGAGATCGAGCAGGCCCTGCACCTGAGCCGCCACACGGTCAAGACGCACATCGGGCACCTCATGGCGAAGCTGGCCGCCCGCGACCGGGCACAACTGGTGATCGCGGGCTACGAGGCCGGTCTCGCCGACTGACACACCCGCGGCGGTCACGTCGGCGGGCGTCGTCCGGCCACGACACCGGCGGCGGTGAGGCTCGCGGCCGTCAGGACGAGGACGCCGGCGGCGCCCGTGCCCGCCGCGAGCAACCCCGCCGCGCGCACCGCGAGCAGCACACCGACCACACCGGGGCGGGATGCCGCGCTCGGCGCCCAGCGCGGGCAGGTACACCAGCGTGATGTCGACCGCCGCGATCACCACGCAGCTGACCGCGAGCGTCCGCACCGGACCCGGTCGCCGCACCAGGTCGCGCACGCCCTCCGGCTCACCGTCCACTGTGGCCGCACGACCGACGGCGGGCGAGCGCAACGCCACCGTGACACCGATCAGGACCACGGTGGTCACGAACGCCACCAGGAACACGGTGTCCGTGCGCGGGATCGTCCGATCGCCGCCGAACAGCAGGATCAGGCCCGGACCGACCACCAGCCCCACCACCGCGCCCGACCATGCCGAAAGCGGTGGCCGGCAACCGCGCCGACCACCGCTCCCCTGGCCCGTTTCAGCTGGTCGAAGGGCCGGTCCAACCGGTCGGCACGTGGCCGACGCGCACCCGCTGCGGGTGGTCGCCGACCGGCACCGAGACCAGCTTGCGCCCGGTGGCGAAGTCGATCGCGGTCACCTGGTCGGAGCCGCTCTCCGAGATCACGCAGCTGCGCCCGTCACCGCTGACGGTCGCCCAGTAGGGCTTGGAGGCGGGCACGAGCGCGCCTTCGCGCAGGGTCGCCCGGTCGACGATCACGGCGTAGTCGTCCATGGTCCCGGCGATGCACAGCTTGTCGCCCCGTGGGCTCACCGACATGCCGTGGTGGCGCGAGTCGTTGACCCACGTCGTGCGGTCCTCGCTGGTGTTCGGGTTCTTGGGCAGTTCCTTGAGGCGGGTGACGCGGTCGGTGGCGACGTCGTACTCCAGGAAGCCGTTGAAGAACGACACCTGGAAGTACAGCTTCGACTCGTCGGGCGTGAACGCCACCGGCCGCACCGAGTCGGACAGGTCGGAGCGGCCGAACGCGTCCAGCCGCGGCCTCATGTCGATCACCTTGACCTGCTGGAACGTCGCCGCGTCCACCACGGTGACGCGCCGGTCCCCCTTGGTGAAGTCGAACGCCGGGTCGTCCAGGGCGGTGTTGACCTCGCCGATGGACATGTTCCACAGGTACCGGCCGCCGTCGGTGAACACGTTCTCGTGCGGCTTGTCGCCGGTCGCGAACGAGCCGACCTGGCGACCGGTCTCGATGTCGAGCACGTGCACGGTGTTGGACGTCGAGGCGGACACCGCGACCCGGCGGCCGTCGGGCGAGACGGCCATGTGGTCGGAGCGGAAGCCCGAGACCGGGAAGCGCCAGTTCACCCGGCCGGTGGCCAGGTCGATGGACACCACGTCGGCGAAGCTCGGCCGGGAGGCGACGACGGCTCGGCCGTCCGGAGTCGTGTACATGTCGTCGACGAACTGGTCGTGGCCCTCACCCGGGCCGGACCTGATGCCGAGGAAGAACGCGAGCTTGATCGGGTTGAGGTAGATCTCCCACAACCGCTCCTGGCGGTCGGGGATGATGTTCACCCGGCCGATCTTCGCGAAATCGCCGCTGGAGGCGATCACGTCGGCGGTGCCGTCCCAGTTGTTCCCGACGAACATCACCTCGCGCAGCGCCGTGCCCGCGGGAGGGGCGGCCACGGCGGGTGCGGTGGTCGCGGCCAGCACGCAGGTGGCCAGGAGGCCGAGCAGGCGCGTGCGGGGCACGCGCTTCCGTCCTCCCGACCCGGATTTCTTGTCCACGAGAGCTCCAAACCGGATGCGCGAGTTGTCACATCCGTGCAGGGTTTTCGATTCGTCCACGCCAGTTCCCGAACCCGTGGCCCCCGAGTCCGGCCGGACTGTTACCGTTCAGTAGGCAATAGATACCGGCTCGCCGCGGGTCCGCGGTAGGGGCCGGCGCCCAACGAGCCGGGTGCTCGTTATGCCACTGCCACAACGTCGCGGCGGGAGGATGTGGCCGGTGTCGGCAGCGCACGATCGCGGTCGCCTGCTCGGGCAGGTGCTCAGGGGCATGGCGACCGATCGCGGTGTGGTCGAGGAGCTCGTCCGGGCCGCGCGCGGCCAGTCGCCGGAGGTCGCGCGGTTGCCCGAAGCGGAGAACCGCCGGCACGTCGAGGTCCTGCTGGCGACCGGGCTCGACTTCTTCGAGCGGTCCGACGAGCCGGAGGCGCAGGACTTCGAGGCGGCCGAGGCGTTGGGCGCGGACCGCGCGGCGCAGGGGATCTCCATCGACGGCCTGCTGCGCGGGGTCCAGGCGGGCCGCACGACGGCGATGAACATCGCCATCGCCCGCAGCCGGGCGGCCGGCGTGCCCGACGAAGTGCTGCTGGAGGGGTTGGTCGACCTCGACCGCTACACCGGGGCGTTGGAGCGGCACGTCATCAACGGCTACCACACGGCCGAGCTCGAACTGTCGCGCACGAACCGGGACGCGAACACGCACCTGCTGCGGCGGCTGCTCGTGCACGGCGACGGCACGCCGCCGGAACCCGCGGAGCTGCGGCGCGCGGGTTTGTCGTCCGACGGGCAGTACCACTGCCTGGCCTCCGACGTGACCCTGCCGGGCGAGGCGCGTGCGCTGGAACAGCGACTGCTGGGCTGCGGCGGCGTCTACGGGTCGGTGGAGGGCCGACTGGCCGGGTTGGCCGCCCGACCGCCGGCCGACCTCGGGCCGGACGTGCTGCTGGTGGTGGCGCCCGCGACGGGGCTCGCGGTCATGCGTGACGTCCACCCGTTGTGCGTGGCGGCGCTGCGGATCGCCGGTCGGGCGGGGCTGCGCGGGGTGCACGACCTCACCGACCTGGCGGGCGAGGTGGCGCTGGCCGCGCAACCGGTCCTCGCCGACCTCCTGCGCGGCTCGCTCGACGGCCTCGACCACGACGACGACTTCCACCGCGAACTGGTCGGCACCGCCCTGGTCTACCTCGACCACGGCCAACGCCTCGGTCACGCCGCCGCCGCGCTGCACGTGCACCCCAACACCGTCCGGTACCGGCTCGACCGGCTGGCCGAGATCACCGGCGCGCCGCGGGACGACAGCGGCGCGGACGACCCGTCGACCGTGCTGGGCACCCTGCGCCACTGGTGGGCGCTGCGAACCTGGCTCGACCACCGCCCGTCCCGGTGACCCCGACCAGGCCGTATCATCGCTAACAACGAAGTGTTGGCATCGATCCGTCGAGGTGTTATCGTTGCTAACATGGACAACAGATCAGCGATCCTGGCGGCAGCCACCGAGCTGCTGGAGACGTCGCCGAACGGCGACATCTCCACGCGCGGCGTCGGGGAGAAGGCCGGGGTGCAGCAGCCGGTGATCTACCGGCTCTTCGGCGACAAGGACACCCTGCTCGCCGCGGTCGTCGATCACGGGTTCGCGCAGTACCTCGCGGCCAAGCGCGCCGCCGTGCCGACCGAGGACCCCGTGGCGGACCTGCGGCGCGGGTGGGACGGGCACACGCGCTTCGCCCTCGACCACCCGAACGTGTACCGCCTGATGTACACACCCCGCCTGTCGTCCCCGCCGCAGGCGGTCCGCGAGGCGAACGAGCTGCTGCGCGGCGTGCTCGAACGGATCGCCCAGGTCGGCCGCCTCGCCGTCGAACCCGACCGCGCCGCCGACGTCGTGATGGCCGCCAACACGGGCGTCGCCCTGTCCCTGCTCAACCGACCCGAGGCGGACCGCGACCCCGAGCTCTCGGTGCGGGTGAGGGAGATCGTGCTGCCCGGCATCCTGACCCCGGAGCCGGAGGCGGACTCCGCGGACACCCCGCCGTCGGTGGCACAGGCGGTGGCACAGGCGGCGACCACCCTCGGCGCGCTGCTGCGCTCGAACCGGCCGGAGTCGTTCAGCCCGGCGGAGTTCGCACTCCTCACCGAATGGCTGACCCACCTCGCAACCCCCACCAAGCCCTGACGCCACCCCAACCCACCTGCACCCGCACGCCAACTACCCCACGACCCGACCCCACCAGCGCCGCCACCGCACGGCCCGCCCGCACAGCCGCCATGCCCTGGCCATCCACGCGGCCAACGCCCGCCGGCACACCCAGCCCAGCCGCACACCCAGCCCCAGTCGAGCGGCTTGCCACTACCCCACTGCCCTCGCACCGCGCGCGGCCCGTGGCCGCCGGCCCCGCAGCGCGACCCCATCGCCCGGCCTCACCGTCGCCGTATCCGGCACACACTGCGCATCCCCCGCACCCGAAAGGAAATGTCATGTCCGAGCACACCGCCACCGAACCCGCCACCACCGACATCACCTCCACTCCCACCACCCGGGTCGCCCTCGTCACCGGCGGCAGTGGGGGGATCGGGCGGGCGGTCGCCGAGCGGCTCGTCGCCGACGGTTTCGCCGTGGGCGTGCACTACGCCGGCAACAAGGGCAAGGCCGACGCGATCGTCGCCGACATCACCGCCCGAGGCGGGCAGGCCATCGCGGTGGGTGGGGACGTCGCCGACGAGCGCGACATGAGCGCCGCGTTCGACGCCGTCGAGGCCGCGTTCGGCGGCATCGACGTGGTCGTGCACACCGCCGGGATCATGGTCCTGGCGCCGATCGCCGAGCTGGACCTGGACGACCTGGACCGCATGCACCGCACCAACGTCCGCGGCACGTTCGTCGTCGCGCAGCAGGCCGCCCGCCGCGTCCGCCGGGGTGGCGCGATCGTCAACTTCTCCACCTCGGTCACCCGCACCCAGCTGCCCACCTACGGCGCCTACGTCGCCGGCAAGGCCGCCGTCGAGAGCATCACCCTGATCCTCGCCCGCGAACTGCGCGGCAAGGACATCACCGTCAACGCGGTCGCACCCGGCCCCACCGCGACCCCGTTGTTCCTGCAGGGCAAGGACGACGCCCTGATCGCCCACTTCGCCGGGGCCACCCCGCTCGAACGGCTCGGCAGGCCCGAGGACATCGCCGACGCCGTCTCGTTCCTCGCCGGCACCGCCCGCTGGGTCAACGGCCAGGTCCTCTTCGCCAACGGCGGCCTCGCCTGATCCCGACACCTCCGTCCACACCGGAAGGACCCACCATGAGCAACGTCATCGTCATCACCGGCGCGTCCAGCGGCTTCGGCGCCCTCACCCCCGTTCCCCCGCCGACACCGGCAACACCGTCTGCGCCGGGACGCGCGAGACCACCGGCCGCAACGCGCCTCAGGTCCGAGCCGCCGCCGACCACGCGCGGCAGCCCGCCGAGGCGTTCACCCCCGAACAGCCGGCCGAGCTGTACGACGTGAACGTGCTGCGCACCCAGCGGGTCAACCGCGCCGCGCCGCCCGGGGTGCGCACCCGCGGCCACGGCCTGGCGATCTGGGTGTCCAGCTCCAGCGTCAAGGGCGGCGCCCGCCCTACCTCGCGCCGTACTTCGCGGCGAAGGCGGGCATGGACTCGCCGACCGTGAGCCACGCGGGCGAACTCACCGCTGGGGCGTCGAGACGTCCGTCGTCGTGCCCGGCTCGTTCACCTCGGACTCCAACCACTTCGCCCACGCCGGCCGCCCGGCCGGCCGTGTAGCCGGCACCACGTCAGGGCTGGTTGTCCAAGCTGCGCCGGCCACCCGTCCGGTGATAGGAATCAGTGAACACTGAAGCTATAGAGCGATTAGGGAAGCCTGGTGGCCCGATAGTGGACTTCCAGGACGTCGCGCAGCGGCGCGGTAGGCCGTCCGATCAGACCGGCGAGAGCCGGGTCGACCCTTGCGAACGCACCTTGACGACTGGCCGCGAACATCCCCAGCAGCAAGTCCGCGACGTGCTCGGACAGACCACGGGCGACGAGCCCGGCCCGGTAGTCGTCGTCCGACACGACGACCCGGCGGATCGGCCGGCCCGTCACCTCCGACGCGATCGCCGCGACGTCGACCAGGTCCACGGCCGCCGGACCGGTGAGGGCCGGCGTCACCCCGGCGAAGACGTCCTCGGTCAACGCGAGTGCCGCCGCCTCGGCCAAGTCGTCGTGGGACGTCCAGGACACCGGACCGTCCGCCGGCGCGGCCAGCTCACCCGTCTCCACCGCGCCGGCGAGCAGCATGACCACCGTCGACGCGTAGAAACCGTTGCGCAGCGACGTGAAGGCGAGGCCCGACTCCCGCAGCACCACCTCCGTGGCGGCGTGGTCGACCATCGGCGCGAAGGGCGACGACGGGTTCGAGGCCATGTGGCTGGTGTAGACGACGCGCTCGGCCCCGGCCTTCCCGGCGGCGTTGATCGCGGTCTCGTGCAGGCGCACCGCCGCCTGACCGCTAGCGTCCACCGACACGACCAACACCCGTGACGCGCCCTCGAACGCGTGCGCCAGGCTCCCCTCGTCGGCGAAGTCGCCCTGCCTGACCCGAACGCCCCGCTCCGCCAACCCCCGAGCCCGCTCCGGATCACGGACGCACACCGACCCGGTCGGGCCCGACCCGACGAAGCAGCCGTTCCACCACCGCTCGACCGAGTTTCCCGTTGACACCACTGACAACGATCATGCGACAAACCCTGCCGCGACACCGCCGTGCCGGAAGGATCACCGAGCACCGGGTTGTCACCCTCAGGGACATACCGATCGGAGGTGGGTGCCGCTTGGAGTCACGCCCCCTGCGCTACTTCGTCGCGGTCGCCGAAGAGCTCAACTTCGCCCGCGCGGCCGAGCGGCTGGGCATCTCGCCCCCTCCGCTGTCCCGCACGATCCGCAAGCTGGAAGCGGGGTTGGGCGTCACGCTGTTCGAGCGGTCCACCCACAGCGTCGCGCTGACCCCCGCCGGCCCCGTGCTCCTCGACCAGGCCCGGATCGCCCTGGACGCGTTGCGGGCGGCCGGACGGCGAGCGCAACGCGCCGCGGAGCCGAAGCTCGTCCTGGCGGTCAAGGCCGACGGCGACGCGGGACTGCTGGAGACCATCCTGGCCGGGTACGCGGCCGATCCGGCGTCGTCCCCGCCGGTCGCGGTCCGCCTGTGCCGGTGGGGCGAGCAACCGGCGCTCCTCCGCCAGGGCGAAGCCGACGCCGCCCTGATCTACGAGCCGTTCGACCGCACCGGCCTCGACGCCGAGACCGTGACCGTCGAACGGCGCGTCGCCGCCGTCCCCACCGACCACCCGCTCGCGGCACGCGGGCACGCCACCCTCGCCGAGCTCGGGCTGCCGATCGACGACGCGACGCGGCTGGACCAACTCCACCGCCACCTCGACGGGATCGTCGCCCGGCACGACGTCCACGACCTGCCCCAACTGCTCAAGCTGGTCGAACTCGGCGAGTTCGTCGCCCTGCTGCCGGAGTCCGTCGTCGACCGCTACCCACGAGCCGGGATCGCCTACCTCGACGTGCCGGACGCGCCGCCCGCGACCCTCTCGATCGCCTCGCCCCAGCAGTCCCGCTCGACGGCCGCCGCGGCACTCGTCCGCGCCGCCGCCCGGTGACGACTCGCCGACCGCCGGGAACCGGACGGGGGTTTCGACCGACCACTGTGGTGAACCGCGAACCGGGGAGGTCACCGTGGAACGTCGTGCGTTCTTGCGCGCGTCGGCGCTGTCCGTCGGCACGATGGGAGCAGTGGGAGCGACGTCGGGTGGTGCGGCCACCGCGTCGGCGGCGGCGCCGCTGCGGGTGCAGGTGCTGCTGTTCGACGGGGTGGAGGAGCAGGACTTCATCGCACCGGTGGACGTGCTGGGGCTCGCCGGGCGGATGAGCGGGGGCGCGTTGACGACGACCTTGGTGGCCACCGGTCGTCCCGGCACGGTCACCTGCACGTACGGCACCGAGGTCCGGGTGCCAGGGGGCTGGTCGCCGGAGAAGGCGGACGTGCTGGTGGTGCCGGGTGGCGGGTACAACGACAAGGCCGGTCCGGGGGTCAACCGGCTCGCCGCCGACCAGGGCTTCCTGCGCCGCCTGGCCGCCGCCGACGCGCTGCGGGTCGGCATCTGCACCGGCACGATGGTGCTGTCCGCCGCGGGGTTGACCAGGGGCCGCAACGCGACCACGCACACCGGCGCGAAAGCCGACCTGGCCGCGCAGGGCGCCACCGTCGTCAACGCCCGCGTGGTGGACGACGGCGACCTGATCACGGGGGGCGGCATCACCTCCGGGCTGGACGTGGCGCTGTGGCTGGTGGAGCGGTTCCTCGGTGCGAAGCTCGCCCAGCGGGTGGAGACGGTGCTGGAGTACGAACGGCGCGGCACCGTCTGGCGGGCCTGAACGTCCCGACCGGCGGTTGCCGGGAACCGGTCCACAGAGGACAGGTCCTGGTCGGCAGCTCCAGCGGCATCTGCGCGCCGGCTGGACTTCCAGCACACGATGGCCGCCACCACCGGGCGGTGAGCCTTCGCCGGTTCGCCGGGCGTTCGTCGGCCCGCACCTGGCTGCTGTCGATCGCCCGCCGGGTGGTGATCGACCAGGTCCGGATGGCGCGGTCACCGTCGGGCTGAACCTGCTGCTGGACGCGCCGGCCCCCGATCGCCGCGAGGCCTTGGTGCTCACCCAGGTGCTGGGACCGTCCTACGCGGAGGCCGCCGTCCGCGCTCGGGGTCGTCGTGCTGGAACGGTCGATGACGGCCGTGGAACCGGGGATCGCGACGGCCGCCCGGACCGCCGGGTTCCTCTCGCTGACTCACGACGCCCGCAGCTCGTCGCGCAGCGTGCGGGCGACGTGCGCCATCAACGCCTCCGCGCCGGGTTGCACCACGGCGGGCACGCGCGACTCGGTGAGCGCGGCGACGGCGAACGCCTGGCCGTCGGCGTGCTCGACCACACCGACCTCGTGCCGCAGGTTGAGCAGCGTGCCGGTCTTGGACGACCACCGTGACGCGTCGGAGCTGAAGTCGGGTGCGAGCCGGTGGCGCAACGCGTTGTCCCCCATCAGTTCCCGGACCCGTTCGGCGACAGCGGGCCGGATCGTCGTCGGCCGCCACACGCCGTGCAGGAGGTCAACGAACGCGCGGGCGGAACCGGCGTTCGCGCGGCTGATGTCCAGCTGCGTCACCGGGTGGCCGCGGCCCTCGGTCGCCGACGCGATGGCCAGCGAGTGGGCGAGGTGGCCCTCCGCCGGGGTGAACCGCTCGGCGGGTGTGTCGATCAGGTCGCGCATGAGGTGGCGGACGGCGATGCCGTCGTGGCCGAGCCGGCGCAGCTCGGTGGCGACCGCGTGGGGCGGGGTCAGCGCGAACAGGGCGTCGGCGGCGGCGCTGTCGCTGATCGCGACGCTCAGGTAGAGCAGGTCGTCCAGCGCGATCGTGGCGGGGTGGCGGAACTTGGGCAGCCCGATCGGCCCGCGAGCGGTGACCCGGCCCGGTGGCACCACGACCGGGGTGGCGGCGTCGAGCTCGCCCCGGTCGACGCGTTCCAGCGTGGCGATCGCGAGCGGCACCTTGACCAGCGACGCGATCGGGTACTCCACGTCGGCGTCGAGGCCGAGCTCGTCGCCGGTGTCGAGGTCGCGCACGAGGAACGAGCCGCGCAGGCCGGCGTCGTGCAGCGCTTCCCGCGCGTCACGCAGGATTCTGGTCGTCCCCATCCCTCACGCCTCTCCGCCCGGGATGCCGAGGCAGTGCCCGATCACGGCGGGCGGCAGGTCGCGGATCCGCCGGCCGTCCTCGCGCAGCCCGGCCGTGACGGCGTAGCCGCGCGCCAGGTCCAGCTCGCCCACCGGCCGCCAGTGCAGACCGAGCACGTCGGCCTGGCTCGGTGAGCAGAGCAGGAGGTCGCTCGAGCCGAGCACGTCGGCGGTGGCCGCGACCAGCGAGGCCGCCACGACCACCTGGGCCGGTTGCAGGCCGACGGCGTCGCGCAGGCGCGTCAGGCGGTCGCGGACGTGCGGCACGTCGTCCTCCGGCTGGAGCCGGATCCGCCGCCGGCGGGTGTTCCGCTCGGCACGGCCGGCGCGCAGGGTCTCCACGTAGACCGCCGAGATCGCGCCGGGGTCGGCGTGACCGGCGAGGCCGAGCGGCACCCGCCAGGCGCCCTCGTCGGGCGGCACGGCGACCAGCGCGGCCCGGACGTCCAGCGTGCGGACCAGTTCCACGCGTTCGGCCGGACCGGCCGGGCGCGGGTCCAGCTCGAGGTCGTGGCGGCGGGCGTCGGAGACCAGGCGGGCCAGCGGGCGCGGCGCGCACACCTCCGGGACGGCCAGCCGGAAAGGACGCAGCTTGGCGCGCTCGGCGTCGTGCTCCATCGCCTCGGCGAGGTCGACGAGCCGCCGCGCCGACGGCAGCATCTCCCGGCCGAACGGCGTCAGCGCCACGCTCCGCGAGGTCCGGGTGAACAGCCTCGCGCCGAAGTGCTTCTCGAGCGCCGCGACGCGCCGACTGGCCACGGACTGCGGTATCCGCGCCGCGGCGGCGCCGACGGTGAAGCTGCCGTGCCCGCTCACGGCCACGAACGCCTTGCACGCCTCGACCACGTCCACAGGCCGCGACTATGCCAGATCGGCATCGATGCCCGCCTCGGTGTCTTGGACAGCATCCACGATCGCCTGTGAAGCTCCTCGGCGTGACACCGCCGCACCGCACCATCAGCCGCCGCGCGTTCCTGGGCGCCGCCGCGCTGCTCCCGCTGGCCGGCTGCGCCCGGGAACCGACACCGCCGTCCGCACCGTCCTCCACGCCGCCCGGCACGACGTCCGCGCCCTCCTCCGCGCCGACCGATCACCTGGTCGAACTGGAACGGCGGTTCGACGCGAGACTGGGCGTGTACGCCCTGGCCACGGGCACGGGCACGACCCTCGCGCACCGGGCGGACGAGCGGTTCGCGTTCTGCTCGACGTTCAAGGGGTTGGCGGCGGCCGCGGTCCTGCACCGCAACCCGCTGTCCCACCTGGACACTGTCGTCATGTACTCCGAGGACGACCTGATGGCGAGTTCCGCCATCACCCGGCAGCACGTGGCCACCGGCATGACCATCCGCCAGGTCTGCGACGCGGCGGTCCGCCACAGCGACGGCACTGCGGGCAACCTGCTGCTGCGCGAGCTCGGCGGCCCGGCCGGGCTGACCGACTACACGCGCGCCCTCGGCGACACCGTCACCCGGTCGGACCGGTTCGAACCGGACCTCACCACCGCGACGCCGGGGGACCTCCGCGACACGACCTCGCCCCGTGCCATCGGCGCCGACTACCAGCGGATCGTGCTCGGCGACGCCCTCGAGCACGACAAGCGCGCGTTCCTCTGCGACCTGCTCGAACGCAACGCCACCAAGGCCGGCGCGCACCGCGTCCGCGCCGGCGTGCCGCAGGGGTGGACCGTGGCCGACAAGACCGGCACCGGCGACTACGGCACGGTCAACGACATCGCCGTGGTGTGGCCGCCGGACGCCCCGCCGCTCGTGATCTCGATCATGTCCAGCAAGGCGACCGCCGACGCCAAGCACGACCAGGCGCTGCTGGCGGAAGCCGCCGCGTACGCCGTGGAGTCGCTGACCTGATGCGACGCGTCGTGATCGGTCTGCTGCTGGCACTGCTGTCGGCCGTGGCCTCGTTGGGCGCGCTCGGCGCGACCGGCCGGGTCGTGCTGGTCCACCACCCGGTCGCCGGACGTCCGGTGGCGATCGTGGAGGAGGTCCCGGGCCCGGAGACCGGGCAGGTCTGCCCGCTGGACGGGCGTTATGTCGACGAACGGCCCGACGGCCTGCGCCCGGACGTGCTGCGGGCGTGGCACCGGCTGAAGGCCGCCGCCGACGCGCAAGGGGTCGGGCTGTGCCTGAACGACGGCAAGCGGAGCACCGGGCAGCAGCGGCGGGAGTTCGAGGACGCGGTGCGGCGGTTCGGCACCGCGGAGCTCGCCGCGCGGTACGTCCTGCCGCCGGATAAGTCGATGCACGTCAAGGGGATCGCGGTGGACGTGCAGCCGCTGGAGTCGGCCGCCTGGGTCGAGGGCAACGGGTCCGCGCTCGGCTGGTGCCGCCGCTACCTCAACGAGGAGTGGCACTTCGAGCACGACCCCGCGTACGCGACCGCCGGCTGCCCGCCCATGCTGCCCAGCGCGAGCGGCTCCTGAACGCTCAGGCCCACGGGATCGTCGCCTGGAGCACCGCCTCGGTCAGCGCTCGCGTGCGCAGGTGCGTGACCCGCTGGTACTCCGGGTCGGCGACCATGCGGCCGAACGCGGCCCGGTCGGGGTAGCGGACGATCACCACCGCGTCCCAGCCCTGCCCGTCCTCGGCCACCAGCGCGGTGGAGCCCGCGCCCGCGTAGAGGACCTCCGCGCCGTAGCGGGGCAGGAACGTCTCGCGCAGGTGCCGCGCGTACTCCTCGTACGACGCCGCACCGCCCTCGGCGAACCGCAGCAGGTTGAGCATGACGACCGGTCCACCGGGGTCCTCGGCGAGCAGTCGCTCCAGGTCGGCGCCACGCGGGTCGACAGCCATGCCGACAGCATGGGCGCACGTGATCACGTCCGCATCGGTGAGACCACCTGCCGTGCCGATCCAGAGGGCGACGACCTCAGAGGGCGATGACCACTTTGACGTCGTCCGGGCGGGCGGTGAACGCGTCGGCGAACTTCGCCAGCGGCACGCGGCGGCTGATCAGTCCGTCCAGCCAGTCCCGGTCGGCCTTCGCCAGCGCGTCGGCCGCCTGGCGGTAGTGGCGCAGGTTGGCGTTGACCGAGCCGACCACCACGTCGTTCTCCAGCACCATCACCCGGTTCGCGCCCGCGACGTCCACGTCCACCGCGTGGCCGCCCGACGAGATGCCGGTCAGGCACACCACGCCGTACGGCGCGGTGTTGCGCACGACGGAGATCACCACGCTGCCCACGCCGGTGGCCTCGATCACCACGTCGGGCCGCAGCCGGGAGGCGACCTCGTCCACGTCGCCGTGGTGGTAGGTCGCGCCGAGCCGCCGCACCAGCCGGGGCTTCGGGCCGTCCGCGACGCGGTCGAGCACGTGCACGTCCAACCCCTGCTGCACGCCGATCATCGCGGCCAGCAGCCCGATCGGCCCGGCGCCCGTCACCAGCGCGCGTTCCGGCTCGTACCACGCCCGCTCCCCCACCCGACCGACCTGCTCCCAGGCCTTCGCGACCACGGACGTCGGCTCCATCAGCACGCCGGCGTGCGCCAGCCCCGGGTCCAGCGCCACCGCGTAGTCGGGCTCGACGGACCACCGCTCGGACGCGTACCCGTCCAGCTCCTTGATGCCGCGCTCGGTGTAGCCGCCGTTGCGGCAGTTGTCGAACTCGCCATGGGCGCACGCCCCGCACGGCGCCGGGTCGGGTCGCCGGACGACGCCCACCACGAGGTCACCGGCCGTGAAACCACTCTCCGGAGGGGCCGTCGTCACCCTGCCGAGCGACTCGTGGCCGAGCACCAACCGGTCGCGTCCCGGTGGCGCCCAGCCGTACTCGGCGCGGGCGATCTCCTTGTCCGTGCCGCAGACGCCGACGGCCAGTCCCTCGACCAGCAGGTCACCGGGCCGCGGCTCGGGCTCCGGCACGTCGGTGACCTGCAGCGAATCCGCCGTCTTCGGGTCGAGCGTGAGCGCGCGCATGGTCGTGGGCTACCCCCGCGCGCGACCCGCATGCGGGCCCGGCCACCGGCGTCCCCCGGTGGGATGGGTGTTGTTTGCCCACCCCGAGGGGTGGCACCCGTGGTGGACCCGGTCGGTGCGAGGGAACACCCGACGGAGGAGGCGGACGATGACCGAGGGTGGTTGGGCCTACGACGGTGAGCCCGTCGCGCTGTCACCCGACACCGTGACGCTCGTCCACGGCACGTCCTTCTGCGTCTGCGGCAGCGACGGCAACGTGGACGGCGCCGCCGCCCAGGGCGTGTTCTTCCAGGACACGCGGATCGTGTCCGGCTGGGCGTTGCGGGTGGACGGCGCGACCGTCGAGCACATCACCACGCTCACCCGCGACCCGTTCCGGATGACGTTCGTCGGCCGCGGCCGGTCCCGCGGGCACGAGGCCGAGAGCACCCTGCTGGTGCGTCGCGAGCGGTACGTCGGCGCGGGCATGCGCGAGGACATCACGCTGCGCAACTTCGGCCGGGAGGCCGTCGCGCACGTCGTCTCGGTGCACGTGGAGGCCGACTTCGCCGACCTGTTCGAGGTCAAGGAGAGCCGGGTCCGCGCACGCGGGCGGCACCAGTGCGACGTCGAGCCGGACGAGCTGCGCCTGACCCGGCGCCTGGACGGCCAGAGCCGCGGCGTGCGGGTGCGGGCGGGCGGCGCCGACTACTCACCGTCCACCCTGACCTTCCGCGCCGTCATCCCGCCCAAGGGCGAGTGGTCGACGTGCGTGACCGTGCAGCCCGTCGTGGACGGTCGGACGACCGAGACGATGTTCCCGCCGGAACGCCCGATCGACGAGTCCGTCCCGGTGCTGCGCGCCCTCCGGTGGCGCGAGGACGTGCCCGTCCTGCGGTACACGGGCAGTCCGGCACTGGGCGCGACGCTGCTGCGCAGCAGGCAGGACCTGGGCGCGCTGAGGATCTTCGACCCGGACCGGCCCTCGGACATCGCGGTCGCCGCCGGCGCGCCCTGGTTCATGACGCTGTTCGGCCGCGACTCGATCCTCGCCTCGCTGATGTCGCTGCCCATCGACCCCAACCTCGCCCTCGGCACGGCCCGGACCCTCGCCCACCACCAGGGCACGCGCGTCGAGCCGAACAGCGAGGAGGAACCGGGCCGCATCCTGCACGAGATGAGGTTCGGCGCGGACGCCTCGCTGGCGCTGGGCGGCAGCAACGTCTACTACGGCACGGCGGACGCCACACCGCTGTTCGTGATGCTGCTGGGCGAGCTGTCCCGGTGGGGCATCGACCGGGGCCAGGTCGAGGCGATGATCCCGCACGTCGACCGCGCGCTGGAGTGGATCGAGCACTTCGGGGACCGCGACGGCGACGGCTTCGTGGAGTACCAGCGCGCGACCCCGGGCGGACTGGTCAACCAGGGGTGGAAGGACTCGTGGGACGGGGTGAACTTCGCCGACGGGACGATCGCGCAGCCCCCGATCGCGTTGTGCGAGGTCCAGGGGTACGTCTACCACGCCTTCCTGGCACGTGCCTGCATCAGCGAGGACTTCGAGGACCCGGACGGCGCGCGGCGCTGGCGTGAGCGCGCGGCGCGGCTCAAGGAGCAGTTCAACGACCGCTTCTGGCTGCCCGACCGCGGTTACTACGCGGTCGCCCTGGACGGGGACAAGCGGCCCGTGGACGCGCTCACGTCGAACATCGGGCACTGCCTGTGGAGCGGCATCGTGGACGAGGACAAGGCCGAGCGGGTCGTCGAGCACCTGCTGTCGCCGGAGATGTTCACCGGGTGGGGCGTGCGGACCCTCGCGTCCGGCATGGGCGCGTACAACCCGATGAGCTACCACAACGGATCGGTGTGGCCGCACGACAACGCCCTCATCGTGCACGGGCTCATGCGGTACGGCTTCGTGGAGGCCGCGCAGCGGGTGACGATCGCGGTCCTGGAGGCCGCCGAGGCGTTCGGCGGCAGGCTGCCCGAGTTGCTGTGCGGCTTCGACCGCGCCGAGTACCCGGACCCGATCCCGTACCCGACGTCGTGCTCGCCGCAGGCGTGGGCGTCGGCCACGCCCGTGCACCTGCTGCGCGTGCTCCTGCGGGTGGAGCCGTACGCGCCGCGCCGCAAGGTGTGGCTCGCGCCCGTGGTGCCCGAGTCGTTCCAGCCCCTGGCCCTCGACGGCGTGCCGATGCTGGGCGCCCGCGTCGACCTGGAGGTCGACGGCGACGAGGTCCGGGTGCGCGGCCTGCCCGACGACGTCGAACTGGTCCGGGCGCCGGTAGGGGTGCACCCGGGATTGGACAGGGGGTGAGCCCGGTGAACCCGCTGCGCGTCGCGATGATCGCCCCGCCCTGGTTCGAACTGCCGCCCTCGGGCTACGGCGGCACCGAGGCGATGTGCGCCGACCTGGCGGACCGGTTGGTCGCCCGCGGCAACCACGTCGTCCTCGTCGGGGTCGGGCGCAACGGCACGGCCGCCGACTTCCGGGCCACCTGGGACCGCCCGCAGTCCGACCGGATGGGGCAGGGCATACCGGAGGTGGTGCACGCCGCCGCGCTGCCCGCCATCCTGTCCGACCTGGACGTGGACGTCGTGCACGACCACAGCCTGGCCGGACCGCTGCTGGCGCGCGGCCGTTCGGTGCCCACCGTGGTCACCACGCACTCGCCCGTGACCGGGGAGATGGGCCGCTACTACCGGGGTCTGAACGGCAGCGTGCACCTCGTGGCCGTGTCGAACGCGCAACGCCGGCTCGCGCCGGACCTCGACTGGGCGGGCACCGTGCACAACGGGATCGACGTCGGCCTCTTCCCGTTCCGGCGGGACAAGGAGGACTACGCGCTGTTCCTGGGCCGGACCGCGCCGTTCAAGGGGATCCCCGAGGCGATCGCCGCCGCGGCGGAGGCCGGCGTCCGGCTGCGCGTCGCGGCCAAGTGCCGTGAGCCGGCGGAGCAGGAGTACTTCCGGCGGGAGATCCGGCCGTTGCTCGGCCCGGGGGTCGAGTGGCTCGGCGAGGTGGGCCGCGAGGAGAAGCTCGACCTGCTGACCGCCGCGCGTTGCCTGCTGTTCCCGATCAGCTGGGACGAGCCGTTCGGGTTGGTGATGGTGGAGGCGATGGCGTGCGGCACGCCCGTGGTCGCCACCCGCCGCGGCTCCGTCCCGGAGGTCGTCGCACACGGTGAGACCGGTTTCGTGTGCGACGACCACGCGTCGTTGGTCGCGGCGCTGCGCCGGGTCGACCGGTTGTCGGCCGAGCGGTGCCGGGCCGAGGCGGCCCGCCGGTTCGACGTCGAGCTGATGGCCGCCCGGTACGAGGACGTCTACCGCTCCGCCGCCGCCGAGTCCCCGCACGTGATCGAGGCGGTGACCACGACACGGACCGCCGCCGCCCGATGACCTGGTCGGGCCCGCGGTCGACGTTCTGACACCGCTCGTCGAGCGGGTCCTCTTCGGACGATCAGGCACATCGCCTCGCAGGTCGGTCGGTCCGACCTGCGAGGGCGGTGGTGGTCGCGGCCGTGTGGGGCGCGTGGCGACGGCGTTTCGGGGGCGCCTCGACGTCTCTCGACCTCCTCGCGATCTCGCCCCGACGGTGTTGAGCGGTGTCCCGGAAACGGCAACAGGAGTTGTCGTTCCCGGCCGGGCAGGCCGAACCTGGCTCCATGACCGAGAACGACAAGCCGGCGGTGACCCGGGTAGGGCCACCGCCGAGGCACCACTTGGCCCTGATGATCTGGCTGGCCGTCTTCCCGACGCTCACCGTTCTGCAACTGCTCCTCGGCGACCTGCTCGACGGCGCGCCGACCGTGCTGCGGACCCTGGTCCTGGCGACGATCGCGGTGCCGATCGTCATCTACGGGCTCATGCCGCCGCTGCAACGGCTCCGCGTCCGCCTGATCGCCCGGCGGTCGTGACGACCGGCGCTAGCGGAGCCACCGCACCACCTCGTCGAGCAACCGGTCCCGGCCGTGCCCGGCCCGGTCCAGGTGGGCGAAGTGCGTCGCGCCGTCCAGGCGCGTCGCCCGCACGTCCGCCGCCCGGTCGAGGTCGGCGGCCAGCGTGGTCACGTCGCCCTCGCGGGACCAGAAGTCGTGCTCGCTCCGCAGGACCAGCGTCCGTGCGGTGATCGTGCCCGCGTGCCAGAGGCGTCGGCCGGTCGCGAGGTGGAAGCTGTCCTTCATCGCGCCGGTCGGCGCGCGGAAGCTGGGCGGCTCGCGGTCGGCCGACGTCGGGTCGCTCGCCAACGCGTGCTCGACGTAGGCCGCCGCGACGCGGGGATCGCGCCACGCGGACTTGTCGTCCACCGGGATGCCGGAGTCCCAACTCCCGAGCAGGCCCGGCCCGGTCGAGAGCCGGTACGCGCCGTGGCGCGCGTCGTCGAAGTGGCCGGGCCGGGCCGGGTCCTCGTAGTCCGAGCCGCGGCCGAGCACGGGGTGCCCGTCGAGCGCGCCGTACAGGCTGTTGTAGATCACGAGGTGCTCGACCCGGTCCGGGTGCTCGCTCGCGTACCAGGCGGCCCAGTGCCCGCCGGTCGCCCAGCCGACGAGGTCGACGCGGTCGTGGCGGGTCGTCGCGCGCAGCCGGTCGACGACCGAGGCGATGTCGCGCACCACCTGCTCGCCGGTCACCGCGGGCGGGTTGGCCGACGGTGGCGCGTCGAGCGCTTCGGGGCGGTCGGAGGCGCCGTAGCCGCGCGCGTCCACGATGAACACCCGGTGGCCCTCGCGCGCGAGGTCGGCCGCCAGCGACCCGCCGGGCACGGGCAGGTCGAACGACGCGACGCCCGGCACGCGCGCGCCGTGCAGCAGCAGCACCGGCCGGCCGCGCGCCGACCGGGCCGGCCGCACCTCGCGGACACCCAGGTGCCCGGCTTCGCCACGCACCTTCCAGTCCTTGCGCACCACCTGGTCGGACGGCGGCGCCTGCGTGATCGTCGCGGCCATCGCGAGCGTGAGGATCGTCTTCAGCATGCGGCCAGGATGCCGCCGGATCGGTCACCCAATCTGATCGTGCACAGGATCGGTGCGATTGATGCGGGGCGGATATGGATCTCAGGCACCTGCGGGCCGTCGTCGCGGTCGCCGACCACCTGCACTTCGGCCGGGCCGCCGCCGCGCTCGGCATGGCGCAGCCGCCGTTGAGCCAGAGCGTGAAGGCGCTGGAGACCGAGCTCGGGGTGTCGCTGTTCCACCGCGACACCAGGAACGTCCACGTCACGCGGGCCGGTGAGGCTTTCGTCGCGGACGCGCGCGCCGCGCTGTCCATGGTGGACACGGCGGCGCGGCGGGCGCGTGCGGCGGGGCGGGGCGAGGAGGGCTCGTTGTCGATCGGGATGGTCGGCTCATCCGTGCTGCACCCGCTGCCGATGATCATCCGCGAGTTCCGGGCGCGCTACCCCGCCGTCACCCTGTCGTTCTCCGTGCTGCCGACGGTGCCGCAGGTCGAGCGGCTGCGCGCGGCCGCGCTGGACGTCGGCCTGCTCCGCCCGCCGCTGCCCGGCCCGGCCGACGACCTGGAGCTGGTGCCGGTGTCGCGCGAGCCGCTGGTCGCCGTGGTGCCGAACGACCACCGCCTGGCCCGCCGGCGGCGCGTGCACGTCCGCTCCCTGGCCGGGGAGCCGTTCGTGCTGTTCCCGCGCCACCTCGGGCCCGGGCTGCACGACGAGATCACCGCGCTGTGCCGACGCGGCGGGTTCACCCCCGAGGTCGCGCAGGAGGCCGTGCAGATGCCGACCATCGTCGGCCTGGTCGCGGCGGGCTGCGGGGTGAGCATCGTGCCCGGCTCGTCCGCCGCGCAGCCACGGCCGGAGGTCGCGTTCCTGTCGCTGAGCCCCACCGTGCGGCTGGTCGACCTGGCGATCGCGCTGCCCGTGCCGACCCGCTCCGCCGTGGCCGCCAACTTCACCGCCCTGGCCCGGGACCTCACCAGGGCGCGCGGAACGACGCCGGCCGGGTGACCGGTGCGAGGTCCGGGCCGCCACGAGGTCCCGGGATCGGGCGACCGGCGCTCAGTCCTCGAGCCAGTTGTACTTGCGCGCCATCCCGACCAGGCTCTTGCGCACGTTCAGGATCTGCTCGGCCGTCATGCCGGGCGCCGAGGCCAGCAGCGTCTCGGTGACCTCCTGCAAGTAGCGCTTGGTCGACACGACCTCGCAGAACATGTCGTTGCCGTTGACGTCGTCACCCGAGTGGTACGACGGCGTCCCGGCCCGCACGGACGCTTCCCGCACCAGGCTCACCCGGGAGGCCTTCGGCCCCCGGTCGCCCATCTCCACCAGGAACTCGACCAGCGCGCCGGGCGCCATCAACCTCTTGTCGAAGTCGATGTCGTTGACGTGGATGAACACGTCCTCGCCACCCTCCTCGGGCGACACGAACCCGTACCCGCGCACCTCGTCGAACCGGACGACCTTGCCCTTCACCACCACCGCAACCCCTTACCAGCAGCACGCGCCACACCCGTGGCGACATCACCACGATCCTATCCCGGCCACCAACGCGCGACTCGTGCGCACGACGACGTCCGGACGCCTCGCCCTTCGGAGTGCGCTCAGCCAACCTTGCGACCGACGGCGGCGAACGTCGACATCTGCTTCGGGTCCGGGTCCTCGTCGCCGGGTTCCGGACGCCACTCGGTCAGGTAGACCACGCCGGGATCGACCAGTTCCACGCCCGCGAGCAGGTCGGCGATCTCGGCCCGGGTGCGCATCGAGAAGTCCGTGACCCGGTTCCGGAACTGCTCCGTCGCCTCCTCCGCCCGGTCGGCCTCGCCCTCCAGGCTGGCGTGCGAGAGGGCGAGGTAGCTGCCCGGCACGGTGGCGTCGAGGTACTCCTGGACGATCTCGGCGGGCTTGTCGGAGTCCGGCACGAAGTGCAGCACCGCGAACATCAGCACGCCGACCGGCCGGGTGAAGTCCAGCGTCCGCACCGTCTCCGGGTGGGCCAGCACGTCCCGCGGCCGACGCAGGTCGGCGTGCACCGCCGTCGCGTTGTCGTGGTCGCCGAGGATCGCCCGGCTGTGCGCGACCGCGACCGGGTCCACGTCCACGTAGACGATCCGGCAGTTCGGGTCGACGCTCCACGCGACCTCGTGCACGTTGCCGGCCGTGGGGATGCCCGACCCGAGGTCCAGGAACTGGGTGACGCCCTGGCCGACCAGGTAGCGCACGGCACGGCGCAGGAACGCGCGGTTGGCCCGCAGGATCCGCGGCAACCCGGGCATGACCTCGACGATGCGCTGCGCCGCCTCCCGGTCCACCTGGAAGTTGTGCGCGCCGCCGAGGTGCACGTCGTAGACCCGCGCCGGGCTCGGTCGCGAGAGGTCGATGTCGGGGCCGACCCACGATGGTCTTTGCACGCTGCCACTCCTCGGTTCACCACAGACCGTGATTGCTCCGCTGCACGCTACAACGGGCGACCCGCCACGAGAGCCCCTATCGCGGTTCGCAACCTGGCGCCCACGCGACCCGGCCATGGAGTGTCAGAACTTCACAAGCCATTCGGATACGTGGACAATCTTTGACCAGCAGTCGCACCGGCGTCCCCAGGAGGAGCTCCCATGCCCAGATCACGGTCGTTCGCGCTCGTCCTGGCCGCCGTCGCGTTCGCCGCGGCGCCGGCCGCCGACCTGGTGACGTCCGCGTCCGCGCGGGCCGACGACGCGCTCAGCCGGGACCTCGACGCGATCATCACCGGCACGGCCCTGGACGGCGCGGACGTCGGGCTCGTGGTCCGCCACGCCCACACCGGCGCCGTGGTGTTCGCCAGGGAGGGCGACAAGCGCGGCCAGCCCGCGTCCAACGGCAAGCTGCTCAGCTCCGCCGCGGCGCTCGACATCCTCGGCCCCGACCACCGGTTCCGCACCACCGTGGCCGCGACCGGCCGCGAGCGCGCCGGGGTGCTGACCGGCGACCTGCACCTGCGTGGCACGGGCGACCCGACCGTGCTCGCCGCCGACTACGACGCCCTGGCCGCCGAGGTCGCCCGGAGCGGCGTCAGGCTGGTCCGCGGCAAGCTGGTCGCCGACGACACCTGGTTCGACTCCGTGCGCCTGGGCACCGGCTGGGCCTGGGACGACGAGCCGTACTACTACAACGCCCAGATCTCGGCGCTGACCGTCTCACCGGACACCGACTACGACGCCGGGACCGTCATCGTCCGGGTCTCACCCGGCGCGGCGGGCCAACCCGCCACGGTCACCACCGACCCACCGACGGATTACGTCACCATCGCCAACACCGCCGTCACCGGCGCGCCCGGCTCGGCGTCGAGCGTGTCGGTCGAACGGCAGCACGGCGCCAACGTGATCGCCGTGCGCGGCAGCATCCCCGCCGGCGGCGCCGTCGAGAGCGAGTGGAGCACAGTCTGGGAACCGACCGGGCTGGTCACGTCCCTGTTCCACGACGCCCTGGCCCGGCACGGCGTCCACGTCCTCGGCGGCACGGGCACGGGTGCGACCCCGGCCGACGCACGGGTGCTCGGCGAGCACCGGTCGATGCCGCTGTCGCAGCTGATGGTCCCGTTCATGAAGCTCAGCAACAACATGCACGCCGAGATCCTGGTCAAGACCGCCGGCCGGGCCGTGCACGGCGAGGGCAGCTGGGACGCGGGGCTGCGCGCGATGACGGCGAAGCTCGGCGAGCTGGGCGTGGACCCGGCCGAGCTGTCGCTGCGGGACGGCTCCGGACTGTCCAGGATGGACCAGGTCTCGCCCGACCAGGTGGCCGCGCTGCTGATCGCCGCCCAGCGCGAACCGTGGTTCCAGCCCTGGTACGACTCGCTGCCCGTGGCCGGGAAGAGCGACCGGATGGTCGGCGGCACCCTGCGCAACCGGATGCGCGGCACGCCGGCCGAGGGCAACGTGCGGGCCAAGACCGGCACGCTGACCGGCGTCAGCGCCCTGTCCGGCTACGTGACGACCGCCGACGGCACCCCGCTGGTGTTCGCCATGATCAGCAACAACACCCTCACGTCGGCGAAACCGTTCGAGGACGCCGTCGCGATCCGGTTGGCGGGCCACCGGGACGGCGCGACCCCGCCCGCGGTCAGGGTCGCGCCCGAGCCGGTCGCCGACGAGCGGCTGGAGTGCAGTTGGACCAAGTCCTGCTGAGCCGGGCGGTGATCAGGTGACGACGACGCGGAACGCGTGCACGCACCACGGGCCGTCGTAGCTGGTCACCCAGAGGTTCGTGGAGTAGCCCCCCACCTTCTGCCCCTTGGCCGTGCCCTTGAGGTAGGCCTGGAAGGAGTCCTCCCCCGCCGTCCGGCCGTCCATCGCCGGGTCGATGGCCAGGTCCGGGTCGTACCCGACCAACTTCTCCACGTCCGCCGCGTCGTTGATGGCGTCCGAGCACAGCAGGCCGGCCGCGGTCGCCGCGTCACCGGCGTTCACGCTGTCCAGGAAGGACCGCATGGCGGCGAGCGCCTCGGGCGGCACCGGCTTGCCGCCGGCCGTGGGCTCGCGGTCGGTGGTCGGCGCGGTGGTCGCCGTCGGGCGTCCGCTGGCCGACGGCCCGTCCTTGGCCCGCGCGATGTCCTGCCAGCACCAGTCGCCGTCCTCGCGGACGACCGTCACCTCGACCTGCGACGTCCGCGCGGACGTGGTGACCTCGACGGTCCCCTCCACCTTGTCGTCGGTGACCTCGTCGCTGCTGACGAGCTCGGCCTTCTTGAGCGCGGACACGTCCTCGATGGCATTGTCCACGCCGGACTTGGCCTTCGGGCACTTGAGCTTCTTGAGGGCGGCGGCGTCCTGGGAGTCCAGCCCGGCGACCAGCGCCTCCAGCAGCTTCTCCGCGTCGCCGCCCTTCGCCGTCGTGGACGACGCGGTGGTCGGCGGCGCGGTCGTGGTCGTGGTGGGGTCCGCCGCACCCAGGAAGAACCCGGGCTGCACGAACCCGGTGAACGCCACACCGCCCAGCACCAGCACGACCAGCCCGACTGCGGCGACGATCGCCCCGGTCCGCTTCTTCGGCGTGGGAGGGGGCTGCGGCGCGAACCCGCCGTACTGGTAGCCGCCGTACTGGCCGGGCTGCCCGTAGGGGTCCTGCCCGCTCGGCGGTTGCTGTGGGTAGTTCACGGCGCCTCCCCGTTCGTGGTTCGCGCCTTCGACGGCGAACGGGGGCCGCGCGTTCCCGGCACCGTGGCCTCCGGCCGGCTCGTCCACCGCGGGCGCCACGCCGGACGGTGTCCACTGCGGACCGGCCACGACCGACAACCGTCGGTTCGCGGACACCCGGAAGGGCCCCGATCAGAGAACCGCGCGCGGGCCGTTCACGGGCACCACGGCGTCGCGCACCTCGGTCACCAACGCGCGCATGGCCAGTTCGGCGGCCTCGGGGTGTCGGGACGCGACCGCCCGCGCCACCTCTTCGTGCAGGTCCAACGCGCCGGGCACGGGCTTCTCCGGCATCAGCCCCAGGCTCGTCCGCCCGCGCAGCACCACCGCGACCACGTCCTGGAGCGCGGCGAACATCTCGTTGCCGCCCGACTCCAGCAGCAGCGCGTGGAAGGCGACGTCCAGTTCGAGGAACTCCTCCAGCTCGCCGGCCTCGCCCAGCCGACGCATCCGCGTGGCGAGGTCGAGCAGGCGGTCGCGCTCCTTCGCCGACGCGTTCCACGCCGCCCGCGCCGCGGCCACCGGCTCGACCGCGATCCGCAGTTCGGTGAGCGCGCGCAGCTGGGCGTCGCGGTGCGGCCCGGCCAGCCGCCACCAGATCAACCGCGGGTCGTAGACCTGCCAGGACGACTGGGGCTGCACCGTGATGCCGACCCGTCGCCGTGACGTCACCAGGCCCATCGACTCCAGCACCCGCATGGTTTCGCGG
This sequence comes from Actinosynnema sp. NPDC023794, assembly GCF_040639675.1. Classification (NCBI taxonomy): domain Bacteria; kingdom Bacillati; phylum Actinomycetota; class Actinomycetes; order Pseudonocardiales; family Pseudonocardiaceae; genus Actinosynnema; species Actinosynnema sp. NPDC023794. The sequence continues at coordinate 266,725 of NZ_JBFAFR010000010.1, forward strand.
GCGACGGTCCGGGACACCCCGAACTGCTCCTGGATGCCGTCGAGCGTCAGGACCCGCCCCTCGGCCAGGTCGCCGCTGGTGATCCGCAGCCCGAGGGTGTCGAGCACGGAGGTGTGCAGGGCGTCGCCGCCCGGCGCCACCCCCCGACGTTGTACCGGCACGGCAGCAGCGTAGCCCCGGCGCGCCTTCCTCAGCCCGTTCAAAGGTGATACCTTTCGCCGCCAAAGGTACTACTTTTGATCGTCTCGTCGTCGCAGCCGAGAGGTGCACCCCATGACCACGAGCGCCGAACCGACCTGCGTGGTCGTGATGGGCGTGTCCGGATCGGGCAAGAGCACGGTCGCCCGGATGCTGGCCGACCGGCTCGGCCGACCGATGGCCGAGGCCGACGAGTTCCACCCGGCCGCCAACATCGGGAAGATGTCCGCGGGCACCCCGCTCACCGACGCCGACCGCGCGCCCTGGCTGGCCGCGATCCGCGACTGGATCACCGAACGCGCCGCCGCGGGCGAGAGCACGGTCGTCACGTGCTCGGCGCTCAAGCGCGCCTACCGCGACGTGCTGCGGGACGCGGACGCCCGGGTCCGATTCCTCCACCTGCACGGCACGGCCGACGTGATCGGCGAGCGGATGCGGCACCGGTCGGGCCACTTCATGCCGCCCTCCCTGCTCCGGTCGCAGTTCGACGCCCTCGAACCGCTGACGTCCGACGAGGACGGCGTCGCGGTCGACGTGACGCGGACGCCGGAGCTGATCGTCGAGGAAGCCGTGACCCGGCTCGACCTCGCCGCCGGGCACCCGGCGTGACCCGCCGGAACCTCCTCGAGCGACGGAGCTGCCAATGACTGTCGACGACGACTGGGTCCAGACCTTCGGCACGGGCGCCCTGCTCGGCATCGCCGCGGGCGCGATCGCCCTCCTGCTGTTCCTCATCATGTACCTGCGGGTGCACGCGTTCCTGGCGTTGGTGCTGGTCAGCCTGCTCACCGCGTTCGCCGCGCGCATCCCGGCCGAGTCGGTGGTCCCCACCCTCATCGGCGGGTTCGGCACCACCCTCGGCAGCGTCGCGCTGCTCGTCGGCCTCGGCGCGATCCTGGGCAGGCTCGTGGAGGTCACGGGCGGCGCGCAGTCGTTGACCGACGCGCTGATCCGCCGGTTCGGCGAGCAGCGCGCGCCGCTCGCGCTCGGCGTCAGCTCGCTGGTGTTCGGCTTCCCCATCTTCTTCGACGCCGGCCTCGTCGTGATGCTGCCGATCGTGTTCGCGGTGGCCCGGCGGCTGGGCGGCGGCGTGCTGCGCTACGGCCTGCCCGCCGCGGGCGCGTTCTCCGTGATGCACGTGTTCGTCCCGCCCCACCCGGGTCCGGTGGCGGCGACCGAGCTGCTCGGCGCGGACGTCGGCCTGGTGATCGCGTTCGGCCTGCTGATCGCGATCCCGACCTGGTACACGACCAGCTACCTGTTCGGGCTGGCGATGGGCAAGAGGCTGGTCCTGCCCGTGCCGACGATCCTCAGCGGCGGTCCGCAGGCCGAGGACCACGAGAACCCGCCGCGGCCGGGCACCGTCGTCGCGCTGCTGCTGCTCCCGCTGGTCATGATCTTCACCAACACCGGGCTGGACGCGGCGCGCGCCGCCGGGTGGGTCGACGGCGAGGCGTCCTGGTTCGAGGTCGCCCGCGCGCTCGGCTCGACGCCGGTGGCGCTGCTGGTGACCGTGCTCGTCGCCTCCTACGCCCTCGGCCTGCGCAAGGACGCGGTCGAGAAGCTGACCGACTCGGCCCTCGGGCCGGTGTGCGCGGTCATCCTCATCACCGGCGCGGGCGGCATGTTCGGCGCCGTGCTGCGGGCCGGCGGCATCGGGGACGCGCTGTCGGACGGGCTCACCGACATCGGGCTGCCCGTGTTCGCGGCCGGGTTCGTCATCGCCGCCGCGTTGCGGATCGCGCAGGGCTCGGCGACGGTCGCGTTGACCACGGCCGCGGGTCTGGTGCAGCCCGTCGTGCAGGCGGGCGGGTTCAGCGCGGTCGAGCTGGCCGCGATCGTGCTCGCCCTGGCGGCGGGCTCCGTGATCGCGAGCCACGTCAACGACTCGGGCTTCTGGCTGGTCGGCAACCTGATGGGGATGGACGTGCGGACCACGTTGGTGACGTGGACGGTCATGGAGACCACGATCAGCCTGGTCGGCTTCGGCCTGTCCGCGGTGCTGTTCCTGCTCGGGTGACCCCCGGCCCCGCCTCGGGGTCGCACACCGGGGGTGATACCGGGGATCTGCCGGATCATGGACGCGGCGCGAGGCGGGAGGCTCGCCGCATGACGAGAACCTCCCGCCGCGCCGCCGTCGCGGCACTGGCCGGCACGGCGCTGTTCGGCCTGGCCGCGGTGGCGCCCCAGCAGGCCGGCGCAGTGCCCCAGCAGGCCGCCGCGGTCCCGCAGCACGCCGCCGGGCAGCCCGCGCCGACGCCCGCGTTCGACTTCGCCGACTGCCCCGCGATCCCCGCCGGCGCGGACCCCGCGCAGTGGCGCTGCGAGGTGCTGGTGTCCAGCGGCACCATCAAGTTCGGCGACCTGGCCGAGCAGAGCACCGGCGCGATGCGGCTGACGTTCGCCGAGAGGCGGTTGGACGGCGAGTTCGCGCAGGTCTTCGGCGCTCTGCGGGCCGAGCCGACGAACGTGCCGGGCGGCCTGCTCGGCGTGCCCGGGCACCACCCGGTGCTGCGCGCGGACCTGCGCGTCGAGTACGCCGGGTTCGCCGACTTCCTCTCCGACGGCGACCGGATGGGCGTGCAGCACCTGAAGCTGCGGGTGGTCAACGGGCTGCTGCCGCGGACCTGCTCGATCGGCGACGAGGACGACCCGCTCGTGTTCCAACCCATCCGGACCAGCGGACCCGACCGGATCTCCGCCGACCCGCCCGTGCTCCGGTTCACCATCGAGGACAACGCGTTCGCGGTGCCTCCCGCGCGGGGTTGCGGCGGCCTGGACCGCTTGGTGGACAAGCGGTTCGGCCTGCCCTCCCCCTCCGGCGCGAACTCGATGAAGCTCACCACCCTGGTCGGCCTCAAGAGCTACACCGGGCTGTGACGGGCTCCCGGCCTCGACCGCTTCGACCGGTCGAGGCCGGGCTCGGCCGGTCGCCGGTGCGACGACCCCGCCGGGACGTTAGGTTTCGTCCATGAACGAGACCCCGGACATCAAGCCGCGCAGTCGCGACGTCACCGACGGCCTGGAGAGGACCGCCGCGCGCGGGATGCTGCGGGCGGTCGGGATGGGCGACGACGACTGGGTCAAGCCCCAGATCGGCGTCGCCTCGTCGTGGAACGAGATCACGCCGTGCAACCTGTCGCTGGACCGGCTCGCGAAGGCGAGCAAGGACGGCGTGCACGCGGCGGGCGGCTACCCGCTCGAGTTCGGCACGATCTCGGTGTCCGACGGCATCTCGATGGGCCACGAGGGCATGCACTTCTCCCTGGTGTCCCGCGAGGTCATCGCGGACAGCGTGGAGACGGTCATGCAGGCCGAGCGGCTGGACGGTTCGGTGCTGCTGGCGGGCTGCGACAAGTCGCTGCCGGGCATGCTCATGGCCGCCGCGCGGCTCGACCTGGCCTCCGTCTTCCTCTACGCGGGCTCGATCCTGCCCGGCCGGGTCACCCTGACGGACGGCAGCGAGCGCGAGGTCACGATCATCGACGCGTTCGAGGCCGTCGGCGCGTGCGCCCGCGGCCTGATGAGCCGCGAGGACGTCGACCTCATCGAACGCGCCATCTGCCCCGGCGAGGGCGCGTGCGGCGGCATGTACACCGCGAACACGATGGCGAGCGCGGCCGAGGCGCTGGGCATGTCCCTGCCGGGCAGCGCCGCGCCGCCCGCCACGGACCGGCGGCGCGACGGGTTCGCCCGCAAGTCCGGCGAGGCCGTGGTCGGGATGCTGCGCAAGGGCATCACCGCGCGGCAGATCATGACCCGGGAGGCGTTCGAGAACGCGATCGCCGTGGTGATGGCGTTCGGCGGGTCGACCAACGCCGTGCTGCACCTGCTGGCCATCGCGCACGAGGCCGAGGTGGAGCTGAGCCTGGACGACTTCACGAGGATCGGCGCGAAGGTGCCGCACCTGGCGGACGTCAAGCCCTTCGGCAGGCACGTGATGACCGACGTCGACCGCATCGGCGGCGTGCCCGTGGTGATGAAGGCGCTGCTGGACGCGGGCCTGCTGCACGGCGACTGCCTCACCGTCACCGGCCGCACGATCGCCGAGAACCTGGCCGACATCGCGCCGCCGGACCCCGACGGCACGGTGCTGCGCGCGATGAACGAGCCGATCCACCGCACCGGCGGCATCACGATCCTGCGCGGCTCGCTCGCGCCCGACGGCGCGGTGGTCAAGTCCGCCGGGTTCGACTCCGACGTGTTCACCGGCACCGCCCGCGTGTTCGACCGCGAGCGCGCGGCCATGGACGCGCTGGAGGACGGCACGATCACCGCCGGCGACGTGGTCGTCATCCGCTACGAGGGCCCCAAGGGCGGGCCGGGGATGCGCGAGATGCTCGCCATCACCGCCGCGATCAAGGGCGCCGGGCTGGGCAAGGATCGCCAGGCACGTGGCCGACACGAGGAAGAACGTCCACCGCCCCGGCCGCAGCGGCGTCCGGCGCAGCAAGATCTCCCGGACCAGCACCGCGG